>CAYMVA010000001.1:0-9967 GCA_964393745.1 uncultured Enterobacteriaceae bacterium
GAGCGCGACCAGCGCATCGCCGACCCAGGGCTCGGTGAGCGCGCCGTCCACCACCTCGACGATCTTCATCACCGGCACCGGGTTGAAGTAGTGGTAGCCCGCGACGCGCCCGGGGCGCTTGCACGCCGCCGCCATCGCCGTTACCGAGAGCGAAGAGGTATTGGAAGCGAGAATGCAGGTTTCGCTGACCACGCCTTCCAGCGCGCGGAACAGCTCGCGCTTTGGCGCAAGCGACTCGACGATCGCCTCGATCACGACGTGCGCGGGCGCGAGCCCGTCGATCGCGTCCACGATCTCGATGCGCGCCATTGCGGCGTCGAGCTCGGCCTGCTTGACGCGGCCCTTCTCCACCAGCTTGGCGAGCGACTGCGCGATCGACACCTTGGCGGCATTCGCCGCGCCGGGCATGGTGTCGAACACCAGCGTGCGCACACCGCACTGCGCCAGCACCTGCGCGATGCCGCGCCCCATGGTGCCGCTGCCGGCGACGGCGGCGACCAGGTCGGCGCGGTTTATGTCCAGCATCGGCTCAACTCGGACCGGAGGCGACGCGCCCGCCTTCCTTGATCGGGGTGGCGAAGCGGTATTCGATGTCCCATGGGAAGTGGATCCATTTGTTCTGCTTGAATTCCTTGACGTAGGTGTCCACGATCGGCCGCCCGGCGGGCTTGGCATAGAGCGCCGCGAAATGCGCCTTGGGCAGCAGCTTGCGCACGATCTGCGCGGTGCGCCCGGTGTCCACCAGGTCGTCGATCAGCAGCCAGCCCTCGCCGTCGCCGGCGATGCTCCCCTTGAGGACTTCGACCTTGCCCTGCAGCTGCGCCGCCGCGCCCGGCTCCCCGGAGTCGTAGCTGGTGACGCAGACCGTGTCCACCAGCCGGATGTCCAGTTCGCGCGCGATCAGCGCCGCCGGCACCAGGCCGCCGCGCGTCACCGCGACGATCCCTTTCCAGGGGCCCTTTTCGTGCAGCACCTGCGACAGGTAGCGGGTATCGCGGTGCAGCTCCACCCAGGAGATGATGATCTCGTCTTCGTAAGGATTGTGCGCCATGCGCTGCGGCCTGCTGGCGGCAATGTAGCGGAAAGCGCTTGCCGCGGGAAGGACGTGCGCGAATGAATACCGGGGCTATAATCGTCCCGTCCGACTGGAGGAGGGCGGCCATGAAGTACCGGAAGATCCTTCTTGCCTATAACGGTTCGCACGAGGGCAAGCGCGCGCTGTTCGAATGCGCCGACCTCGCCGGTTTCCTGCAGGCCGAGACGCACCTGCTCGCGGTGGCGAGCATGCCGCCGAGCCTGTTCCTCACCGAGGGTTTCGTTCCCGAGGAGCTGCTCGAAGAGGAGAAGAAGCGCACCCAATCGGTGCTCGAGGAGGGCATCAAGTCGCTCACCGAGCGCGGCTTCAAGTCCGGCGGCCAGCTCGCGGTCGGCGAGCCGGTGGAGGAGATCTGCCGCGTCGCCAAGGACATCGGCGCCGACCTGATCGTGGTCGGGCACAACCAGAACACTTCCTGGGCGGCGCGCTGGTGGAAGGGCTCGGTGGGCGCTTCGCTGCTCGATTACGCACCCTGCAGCCTCCTGATCGCGCTTTCCAAGACCTGAGATGCGCTTGCTCGTAGCGGCTGCGGCGCTTGTCTGCGCCGCCGCGCTGCTGCCTGCGCGCGCCGACACGCTGCTCGCGCAGGCGAAACCCGCCGCGCCGCCGGCCAAACCACCCGCTCAGCAGGTCAAGCCGCCTGCCCAGCAGGCCGACGACCGCCAGTTCCGCGCGCTGCTCGACGAGGCGCAGCGCGCCTACCAGCGCGGCGACTATCCGGCGACACAGGCGGCGGCGCTCAAGCTGCTCGACGAAGGCGTGCGCACCTTCGGCCCGGACCATCCGGACGTTGCAGTGGCGCTCAACCTGCTCGGCGCCGCCAGCCTGCGCATGGGCAGGTTCAACGAGGCGGAAGGGTATTTCCGCCGCATGCTCGCGATCTACGAGCGGCGCCTGGGCCCGGAGCACGAATACACCGCCGCGGCGCTCAACAGCCTGGCGCTGGTGCTGGAAAAACTCGGCGACTATCCGGGCGCCGAGACGCTGCTCAAGCGCGCGCTCGCGATCCTGGAGAAGAAACTCGGCCGCGAGCATCCCGACACCGCGGTCACGATGTCCAACCTCGGCCGGGTGCTCGACCTGCAGGGCAAGTACGCCGGCGCCAAGCCGGCGGCGGGCGATGCCGAAGCGGCGCGACTCGCTGCGAGCGCCAACGAAGCTCTGCGCCGCGGCGAATTTGCCGAGGCCGAGACGCTGCACCACCAGGTGGTGGCGATCCACGAAAAGGCGCTCGGCCCCGAGCACCCCACCACCGCCACCAGCCTCTCCAACCTGGGCAACGTGCTGTACCTGCAGGGCAAGCATGCCGAGGCGGAGAAGATATACATGCGCGCGCTCGCGATCCGCGAGAAGCAGCTCGGCGACAACCATCCCGACGTCGCCACCAGCTTGAACAACCTCGCCAACGCTCGCCAGGAACTCGGCCGCGACCAGCAGGTGGGCATCTCCGAGCAGCGCGCGCGGCTCGAGGCGGGCGGGCGCGTGGGCGCGCTCACCGATGTCGAGGCGATGCGCCGCCGCGCGCTCGCGATCCAGGAGCGCACCCTCGGGCGCGACAACCCCACCACCGCGACCTCGCTCAACAACCTGGGGGTGACGCTGTCGCTGCGCGGCGATTTCGCGCAGGCCGAGGTGATGCACCGCGCCGCGCTCGCCACCATGGAGAAAGTGTTCGGCGAGCAGCACCCGGAGACTGCGGGCGCGCTCACCGCGCTCTCCTTCGCGCTCGATCGGCAGGGCAAGATCGTGGATGCCGAGGCGTCCTATAAGCGCGCCGTCGAGATTTCGCGCAACACCGGCAACCCGAGGAACCTCCTCATCAACGCCGGGCGCCTGGGCTCGATGCTGGCGACGCGCGGCCGCTACCGCGACGCGCTGCCCTATTACAAGGAGGCGGTCGAGACGCTGGATTTCCTTTATTCGCAGACGCGCGGCTACTCGGAAGAAACGCGCGCCGCGTTCCTGTCGCAGTTCTCCTCCATCTACCGCGAGACCATCCAGATCCTGATCCGGCTGCACCGCGTCGCGGGCGCGAGCGGCTTCGACCGCGAAGCGCTCGCCATCGCGTCGCGCAACCAGAGCCGCATCTTCACCGAGATGATGCGCCAGGCCGACGTGGCGCGCTTCTCCGGCGAGCCCGCGTTCGTGCGCCTGCGCGAGCGGCGCGATGCGCTGCAGGAGAGCCTGGCGCAACTGCGGCAGGCGCGCGCCACGGTGCCGGTGACGCTCCCCAATGCGGCGCAGCGCGTTGCCGAGTTCGACGCGCAGATCGCCGCTTCTTCGAAGGAGCTCGCGGCATCCGAGGAGCAACTGTGGCGCGAGTACCCGCGCTTCATGGAGCTCGCCAACCCGCGGCCGGTGACCGTAGAGGATCTGCAGCAGCGCCTGCTCAAGCCCGACGAGGCGCTGCTGTCCTACGTGCTGCTGCCGAACGAAACCGTGGTGTTCGCGCTCACCAAGGAGCGGTTCTTCATGGCGGTGACGCCGGCCAGGCGCGCCGACATCGCGGCGCGCGTGTTGCGCATCCGGCGCGCCATCGAGAAGGTCGCAATCGGCGAGTCAGTGCTGTTCCTGCGCGACATCGACCCCGACACGCTATATGCGCTGCAGCGCGACCTGGTGGCGCCGGTGGCGGGGATGCTCACCGGGCGAAAGAAGGTGTTCGTGGTCGCCGATGGGCCGTTGCACACCATCCCGTTCGAATTCATGCTGGCGCAGTACACGCCGGAGCAGCGCGCGGCGTTCGAGGATGCGCGCCGCGCCAACGACGGCACCGACGAGCGGCCGTTCCTCGGCGAATACGCGGCGCTGGAGTATCTCGGCAAGCAGCACCAGTTCGCCTACCTGCCGAGCCTGTCGGCGCTCGCCTCGCAGCGCCTGTACCCGAAAGGCGCTGCGCTGCAGCGCCTCGACCTGGTGGCGTTCGCCGACCCGGTGTTCGCGCCCAGCGCCGGTCGCGACATGCCGGGCGCCACGCGCAATGCGCTCGCGCAGCTCAACGTCGGCTTCGGGCGTACCGCGGGTGGCGCGCCGCTCATCCCGCGGCTGGCTGAGACCGCCGACGAGGCGAAGGAGATCGCGGCCGTGCTCGGCGGCACGAGCCAGCTCTACATCGGCGAGCAGGCGCAGGAGCGGATCGCGAAATCGGGCGAGCTGCGCGCGGCGCGCTTCGTGCTTTTCGCCACCCACGGCTTTCTCGGCGGCGAGTTCCTGGCGAGCGATCAGCCCTTCGACGCCAACGCGCCGTCTCGGGCGACCGGGCGGCCGCAGGCGCAGCCGTCGCTCGCGCTGACTCTGGTGGGCGACCTGAAGGGCGAGGACGGGCTGCTGACGATGAAGGAAGTGATCGAGGACGTGGAGCTGAACGCCGAGCTGGTGGCGCTTTCGGCGTGCAACACCGCCGGCGAATCGGTGCAGGCGAACAACGGCGAGGGCTTCGCCGGCCTGACGCGCGCCTTCATGTACGCGGGCGCGAAAAGCCTGCTGGTGTCGCACTGGAGCGTGGACAGCCATTCCACCAAGGCGCTCATGACCGCGACCTTCCGCAACATCCGCCAGGGCATGCCCGGGTACTCGGCGGTGAGCGAGGCGCAGCGCCAGATGCTCTCGGCGCGCTACAGCAGCGGCCAGTACCATTTTTCGCGCGCGCACCCGTTTTTCTGGGCGCCGTTCGTGTTCGTCGGCGATTGAGCGACGCCATGGGGGGCAAACAGCTCGTGCGCTTTCTCGCCGTGGTGGCGCTCGCGACTGCGTTCGCCGCCGGCATCGCCGAGACCAACTGGGGGCGCTCGGTCGAGAGCATCTACTACGACTACTGGCACCTCCTGTCCGGCAAGCGCTACGAGCCCAAGCACACCGTGTTCGTCTCCATGGACGACGAGACGCTGGTGGCGTTGAAGGACGACCCGCTCGCCTTCTGGGCGCCGCATTTCGGAAAAGCCATGGACACGCTCACCCGCGCCGGCGCCAGGGTGGTGGGCCTGGACTTCATCTACCAGGTGAGCGCCGAGAGCTGGCTGAAGAAGCTCGACCTGCCCGACAGCGAGATCTCGCGCAACTACGATTCCCCCTTGCGCGCCGCGCTCGCCTCCGGCAACAAGATCCTGATCACGCACCTGGTGGAGTTGAAGTCGGGCAAGCTCGAGCTTCTCCTGCCGCCGCTCGACCAGCTGCTGATCCTGCCCGGCGGGCTGCACGACCTGGGCATCGCCAATTTGCACCCCGACGACGACAAGCACGTGCGGCGCTTCTACCCGGTGATGGACCCCGACCCGAAGACCGCGGGCATCGGCTTCGGCATGCAACTCGCGCTGCGCGGGGCCGGGCTCGATCCGGCCGCCGACGGCTGGGCGCTGGGTGGGCAGCACGTTGCGCGCGAGGTGCGCCAGCGCAGGATCGGCTACACCGGCCCGTCGGGGACGGTGCCGACGATCTCGATGAACGCGCTGCTGCAGCCCGATGCGCTTGCCAACCCGGCGGTACGGGCGGTCAAGGACAAGCTGGTCATCATTGCCGCCAACAACGCCGGCACTTCGGACCTGCATTTCACGCCCTATTCGCGCGGCGCCACCGCCAACCAGATGGCGGGCGGCGAGATTCACGCCAACATTGTCGAGACGATCCTCTCCGGCCGCTACCCGAGGCCGCTGCCGGCGGCGGCGGAAGTCGCTTACGTAGCGGCGCTGGTTGCGCTCGCGGCGCTGGCGTTCCTGGGCCTGCGCGCGGGTTGGGGCGCGGCTGCGGGCTTCGCAATCGGCGTCTGGCTCGCTGCGCCCGCCTATTTCGCCCTCAAGGCCGACTGGGTGCTACCGGTCGCGGAGCCGCAGTTCGGCATCGCGGCAGCCTTCCTCATGGCGCTCGGTTTGCGGCTCACGGGCGAGGAGCGCGAGCGCGCGCGCATCCGGCAGATGTTCGGCCGCTACGTCTCGGACGAGGTCGTGACCAAGCTGCTCGCCGAGGGCCGGCGCCCCGACCTCGGCGGCGAGACGCTGACAGTGACGGTGCTGTTTTCCGACATCCGCGACTTCACCACCATCTCGGAGAAGCTGGGCGCGCACGAGGTGGTCGAGATGCTCAACGCCTACTTCACGCGCGTATGCGAACCGATTCTGGAGCAGGGCGGCACCGTCGACAAATACATCGGCGACGCGGTGATGGCGGTGTTCGGCTCGCCGGTCAAATACCCGGACCACGCGCGCCGCGCGCTGCGCGCCGCGCTCGGAATGGCGCGCGAGGCCGAGGGCTTCAAGCAGTGGATGGCAACCCGTTTCCCCGACCGCGGCCTGCCCGAATTCCGCATCGGCGTAGGAATGCACACCGGCGAGGCGGTGATCGGCGACATCGGCACGCCGAGGCGGAAAGAATTCACGGCCATCGGCGATACCGTCAACGCTGCCTCACGATTGGAGGGTGTGACAAAGGACCTGAAGTGCGTCATCGCAGCGAGCGCCCAGACCGTTCTTGCGGCAGGATCGGGAGTGAAAACCGGCCGCTCGGAGGAAATCACCGTGAAAGGCAAGACGCGGGGCATCGTGGTGCACGAGATCCTCGGCCTTGAGGAGCAGGTTTGAGCAGCCGATGGTCGCCGCGATGCGGCGCAACTAGTCCGCCACCGAGCGCGTAAAAACGCTAGAGTTGTGGTTGCGCGACCGCACCGGGCAGTGATCACGGCAATGACGTTTTCTGACCTTCGATCAGGTAGTTACCCCCAGGCGGGGTGATCAAGTTCCTGTCGGGGCGGGCTTGACGGCATTAACGTGAGCACGTCCTGAACACGAGGAGGGTAGTCATGAAAGCGACGAGATTCAGCAAGACCTTCGTTGCCGCCGTACTTGCCGCGGCCACGGGGGCATATGCAGCGAGCGACGTCGGCCTGATCAACCACCTGGCCGGTGACGTGAGCTACTCCAGCGGCGCCACCAGTTCCAAGGCGCAGGCCTACATGAAAGTGCGTGAAGGCGACCGCTTCAGCGTGCCCGCCGGTGCGCAGCTGCGCGTGGTGTACTTCCAGGGCGGGCGCCAGGAGAGTTTCGCCGGTCCGGCGAGCTTCACCGCGGGCGGGCAGTCGAGCAGCGTGCAAAGCGGCTCCGCGCCGCAGGTTTCGACGTTGCCGGCAGGCGTGCCGCAGAAGATTTCGCAGACCCCGGAACTGATCCAGATTGCCAAGCTCGGTCGCGCCGGAGGCGTGGCGGTGCGCGGCATTGGCCGCGAGCAGCGCCTCACCCCGCAGCAGCAGGCCGAGGTGCGCCAGGCGAAGGCCACCTACCAGCAACTGCGCGCCAGCACGGCCGCGGACGACATCACCCCGGAGCTGTACCTGTACTCGGTGCTGCAGGATCACCTGCTGTACAGCGAGATGAAGCCGGTGGTGGAGGAGATGACGCGCCGCCAGCCGAACAACGCCGACGTCGCAGATTTGCGCGCCTACGTCAAGGCGAAGACCGAGACGCAATAGCGCAGCCGCAGCCAGCAATTTCGAAAAGGCCCGCACATGCGGGCCTTTTTGTTTCTACAATCGGCGCCCTATGGAGAAATTCGGAGCCAAGGGCCCTCTGCGCGGACGCCTCGAGGACGCGCGCATGCTCAAAGGGGCCGGGCGTTACGTCTCGGACTGGAGCCTCGCGGGACAGGCCTGCGGCCACTTCCTGCGCTCCGACCGGGCGCACGCCGAGATCGCGTCGCTCGACGCCTCAGCGGCGCTTGCCATGCCGGGCGTGATCGCCGTCTTCACCGGCGATGACGTGCTCGCGGCGGGACAAAAACCGATGCCCGCAGCGGCGCCGATGAAAGGACGCGGCGGCTCGGACCAATTGGTGCCGCAGCGCTACGCTCTCACGCGCGGCCGCGTGCGCTACGTAGGCGAGCCGATCGCGCTGGTGGTGGCGGAGTCCGCCGCGCTCGCGCAGGACGCGGCGGAGGCGATCGCGATCGAATTCCACGACCTGCCCGCGGTGGTGAGCGCGCAGGCGGCGCTCGCCCCCGGCGCGCCGCAGCTGCACGAATCGGTTCCCGGGAACCTGGTGCTCGATTTCGTGGGCGGGGACGAGGCGGCGACCAACGCCGCGTTCGCGCGCGCAGCCAAAGTGGTGAAGCTCGCGGCGTACCACACGCGCGTGGTCGGCAATCCGATGGAGCCGCGCGCGGCCACCGGCTCGTACGACGCCGCGGCAGACGTTTACACGCTGCACGCCACCACGCAGGGCGCGGGGCCGATGCGCCTGCAGGTGGGGGCGATGCTCGGCGTGCCGCCGGAGAAAGTGCGTATCGTCGCCGAGGAAGTCGGCGGCGGCTTCGGCGTGCGCTTCAACGCCTATCCCGAGTACGGCGCGCTGCTGCTCGCAGCGAAAAAGCTCGGCCGTCCGGTGAGATGGGTGAGCACGCGCTCGGAAGTGTTCGTCGCCGACGAGCAGGCGCGCGATATCCTGCACAAAGGAGAGGTCGCGCTGGATGCGCAGGGGCGCATCCTCGGCATGCGCTTCGATTACGTCTCCAACGTGGGCGCGTACCTCGCGTTCACCGGCTCGTTCATCAATACCGTCAACCTCGTCGCCGTGGCGAGCGGCGTGTACGACGTGCAGGCGGTGCACGTGCAGGCGAAGCTGGTTCTGACCAACACCGTGCCGACCGCTGCCTACCGGGGCGCGGGACGCCCCGTCGCCTCCTATGCGCTGGAGGGGCTCATCGACCAGGCTGCGCACGAGATCGGCATGGACCCGGCAGAGTTCCGCCGCCGCAACATGGTTCCGAAATCCAAGTTTCCCTACAAGATCGTCACCGGCTTCGAGTACGACTGCGGCGATTTCGAGGGCGTGCTCGACAAGGCGCTGCGCGAATCCGGCTGGAAGGGGTTCGAGGCGCGGCGCGCGGAGTCGTCCAAGCGCGGCAGGCTGCGCGGACGCGGCATTGCCACCTATATTGAGGCGAGCGCGGCGGGCGGTTTCGCGCCCTACGACCAGGCGCACATCACCTGGGAGCGCGACGGTAGCGTGACGTTGCGCACGGCCTCGCACAATCACGGCCAGGGCCACGAGACCACGCTCGCGCAGGTGGTCTCCAGCGTGCTCGGCATCGCGGTCGAGTCCATCCGCCTGCGCACCTCGGAGCCGGATTTCTTCATGACCGCCAACCCGACCGGCGGCTCGCGCACGCTGCACGGCATCGGCAGCGCGATGCTGCTCGCTTCGCGCGAGATCGTGGAAAACGGCAAGCCGCTCGCCGCCGAGGCGCTGGAGAGCGCGCAGGCCGACCTCGAATTCACCGAGGGCCGCTACCGCATCAAGGGCACCGACCGCGCCATCGAGATCACGGCGCTCGCGAAAAAACATCCGGGCAAGCTCGACCTCGATTACCGGGAGCGGCCGAAGGTCCCCTCGACCTTCCCCAACGGCTGCCACGTCGCCGAGGTCGAGATCGAGCCCGAGACCGGCAGCATCGAGATCGTTTCCTACGTCGCGGTGGATGACGCCGGCACCATCGTCAACCACCAGATCGTCGAAGGCCAGATGCAGGGCGGCATCACGCAGGGCGCGGGCCACGTGCTCGGCGAGCAGGCGGTGTACGACGAGTCCGGCCAGCTGCTCTCGGGCAGCTTCATGGACTACCCGATGCCGCGCGCCGTGCTGGTGGAAAACCTGCGGGTGCTCGAGTTCCCGGTGCCGACCGCCACCAACCCGCTCGGCGCCAAGGGCGTGGGCGAGGCCGGCGTCACCGGCTCGATGCCCTGCCTGATGAACGCGGTGCTCGACGCGCTGCGCCAGGGCGGGGTGACGCACTTCGACATGCCGGCGACGCCGCAGCGCCTTTGGGCGGCGCTGCGGGCAGCGAAACAGGGCAAGCCGGCGGCGTACGCCGTGCCGCAGACGTGACGCCGCG
>CAYMVA010000002.1:0-9519 GCA_964393745.1 uncultured Enterobacteriaceae bacterium
CAAATGAAATACGAAGTCTTCGCCATCAAGTACGGGCGCCACGAGCGCAACGCGAGCGCCAATTTCCTCGGCGGCGACCCGCACGACGGGCCGATGCCGCTCGACTATTTCGTGTGGCTGATCCGCGGCGAGGGGCGCGAGATCGTGGTGGACACCGGCTTCAACGTCGCGGTGGCAGCGAAGCGCCAGCGCCGCATCACGCGCCCGGTCGAGGTTGGGCTGGCCGACATGGGCGTGGCCGCGGATACGGTCAAGGACATCGTCATCACGCACCTGCACTACGACCACGTAGGAAACTTCGACCTGTTCCCTGCGGCGACTTTCCACCTGCAGGACCTGGAGATGCAGTACGCCACCGGGCGCTGCATGACGGTGGACGCGATGCGCCATGCGTACGAGGTCGAGGACGTGGTCGGCATGGTGCGGAGGGTGTACGCCGGACGCGTGACGTTCCACCACGGCGACGGCGAAATCGCGCCCGGCGTGACCGTGCATCACGTAGGCGGCCACACCATGGGCCTTCAAGTGGTGCGCGTGGCGACGCGGCGCGGCTGGGTGGTGCTCGCCTCGGACGCGAGCCACTTCTACGCCAACATGGAGAGTAAACGGCCGTACCCGATCGTTTACAACGTCGGCGACATGGTGGAGGGCTGGCGCAAGGCGCGCAGCCTCGCCGACTCCGACGCGCACGTCATCCCCGGGCACGACCCGATGGTGATGGAGCGCTACCCCGCGCCCTCCAAAGCGCTCGAAGGACTGGTGGTGCGGCTGGACTAGGCGCGCCTACCCATTCAGCTATTGCGCAGCGAGGCTTCGCGAACGATTGTGGCGATGTGCTCGGCGTAGATACGCCCGAGCCGCTTTCGATCGGACATAAAGCGCTCGATGAACGCCTGCCCAGCTTTCCCCACTCGCTGGCGCAGAGAATCGTCGATGCCGAGTCGCACGGCATGCGCGACATACTGATCTCGGTCGCGCGCGCACAGGTAAAGGTCTGTGCCGCTGTCGGGTTGGAAGATCGTCCGCGCCATGTCCCAGTCCTGCTGCGATCCTTGCTGCTCGAGCAGCAACGGTTCGATCATAGAGCGCGCGCCGGTCTCCATCGCTTCCGCGCTCGCGTAGAGCACGGCGGGCTTTGCCGCAGCCATGGATTCGTAGAGCGTGTAGCCGCAAGGAAACGGGAACGAATCGAGGAACACGCCTATCACCTGGGCGTAGAGCCGCGTGTTCACCCAGCCGATGAAATGGCAGCGAGCGGACACGCCCGCCGACTCGAATCTGGCCTGGATCGCCGGATGTTGCTGCCGGCCGGTCCAGAGGAAGCCTGCATCCGGAACCGCTTTCAGGACGGCGATTACAGCGTCGAGGAAGGGGTCGCTGTTCAGCTTCTCCTCGCGCCCGAAGCAACCGTAAAGGACCCGGTGCTGCGGATAGCCAGCGCGGACCTTGGCCGCTTCTGCAGCGAGTTCCGGCGCCAACCAGTCCTCGGCCGCGATCGGGCCGGCGCGCCACTCGCGATCCCCGATGCGCCGCGTGCCACCGGCCACGTTGCCGCCGGTCAGGTAGCCATCGATCTCCGGGAACTCCAAGCTGTGATACTTCATCGCCCACCAAATCTGCACCGGCGCGACGTGCAAGGAAAAGGCGAACGGCATGATTGGCACGAGACTCACCCACACGATTGCGTCAACGCTGCGCGCCGTCATGGCTTCCCTGAGCCCCCTCATCTCCGCTGCACCCGCAAACCGCAGCTCGGGATCGGAAATTTCCAAGACCTCCATGCTTAGCCGTTCGATTCGCTCGACGATCATCGGATTCCCGGAGCGACGTAGGCAGACGATCAGCGGGCTCAGGAGGGGCTCGGCAAGCTGCGCGTGTCCTTCGAGCACGTCAAGTAGCAGCCTCACGTGTGCCAGCGATGAAAGCTGATGAACGAAAAACGCCACTTTCAGCAGTGCCGGGGGCGCACGCCGGGGTAGGGGCGGCAATTCGGAAGCGAAGCGCTTGCCCGCGACGCGCATCTCATCGGTCCAGCGGCGCACGCAGCTAGCGAAATGTTCTTCCGTTTCTTTCTGTGCCACATATTCATTGAGCACGGCGACTTCGAGCATCAACCCCGCATCGGGCTGCTGTGCGGCCAGCGCACGTTTCATCCAGGGAAGGATCGCGCTCTCGAACAGCCTGCGGTTCCATTCGGGGCTGGAAGCCTTGCGGAACGCGGCGAGCCCGAGCAGCACGTTCAGGCGGTCGGTGGTTTCGGCAGCCGGGCAGGCGCGCAAATCGAACGCCGCAAGGTGATCGCAAACATTCTGCGCATGCTCGGCAAAGAGTCCCGCGGCCTCGAGCGCCGTGCCGAAGGCGGCGAATTCTTCCGTCCGGTGCCCGAACGCTTGCAGCGCGGCTGCCCCTGCGACTCCACTTGCAACTTGTTGCCAGAACGCAATCTCGCTGGCGGCGGGTGCCAAGCCGAACTCGTACTGCATCGCGCGCATCATTTGGCGCAGCGCCTTGCGTGGCTCGCCTCTACGCAATTGAACTCCGCCAAGGAGATACAGTGCTTGGATTGACTTTGGGTCCTTCTGAAGGACCCGGCCGAGCAAGTGCTCGGCGCGATCGAGGCGGTTGCTGCGCGCGGAAATCGCGGCAGCGAGCATCAACCCGTCGGGGTGGTTCGGGCGCTGGGCGAGCGCACGCTGGCAGGCAGCGTCCGCCTCGGCGACCTCGTTGCGGCTCAGGTGGCTATGGGCCGCTCGAAGGAGATCCTCGATCGCCGGTACCACGGCGTCAGCGCGCGCCGCCGAAAAACGCGATCACGCCCTCGCACACCCGCTCCAACTCGGCGTCGGTCATCTGGAAGTAAAGCGGCAGTCGCAGCAGCGTCTCGCTCACGCGATCAGTGACCGGCATCGGCCCGGCGGCTCGGCCGTAGCGCTGGCCCGCAGGCGAGGAATGCAGTGGCACGTAGTGCGACACCGCGAGCATTTCGCGCGCACGCAGATGCGCCACCAGTCCGGCGCGCGCCTGTGCGTCGGCGAGCAGGAGGTGGAACACGTGGCCGCTCGTTTCGCAGTCCGCGGGCAGGTGCGGCAGCGTGGCAAGGCCTTGGCGCTCCAGGTCAGCGAGCCGCTCGCGGTACATCCCGCACAGTGCCTGGCGGCGCGCGGTGATCTCGTGCGCGCGCTCGAACTGGGCGTAGAGGAAGGCCGCCGTCAGCTCGCTGGGGAGGAATGACGAGCCCAGGTCCACCCAGGTGTACTTGTCCACCTCGCCGCGGAAAAACGCGCGCCGGTTGGTGCCCTTCTCCCAGACGATCTCGGCGCGCTCGACCAGCTCGGGCGCCTGGATGAGCAGCGCACCGCCTTCGCCGCTGATCACGTTCTTGGTCTCGTGGAAGCTGAAGCAGCCCAGGTCGCCGAGCGTGCCGAGCGCGCGCCCCTTGTAGCGCGCGAGAAACGCGTGCGCCGCGTCCTCGATGACGCGCACCCCGCGCCGGCGCGCGATGCCGAGAATCGCGTCCATGTCGCAGCCGACGCCGCCGTAATGCATCGCCACGATCGCCCTCGTGCGGGGGCCGCAGGCGGCCTCCAGCAAGCGCTCATCGAGATTCAGGGTGTCGGGGCGGATGTCCACGAACACCGGCCGCGCGCCGCGCAGCGCGAACGCGCTCGCCGTCGAAACGAACGTGAACGAGGGCATGACGATTTCGTCGCCCGGGCCGGCCTCGAGCAACAGCGCTGCCATCTCGAGCGACGCGGTGCAGGAGTGCGTGAGCAGCGCGCGGCGCACGCCGAACGCTTCCTCCAGCCAGCGATGGCAGCGGCGCGTGAACTCGTGATCGCCCGAGAGGTGGCCGAGCGCCACCGCCTGCGAGATGTACTCCAGTTCATTGCCGGCGATGAAGGGTTTGCCGAACGGGATGTCGTACTTGGCCACCGCGCCTCCCTCAGACCGCCGCGAAGTAGGCGAGCACCTTGTGGCCCATGCGCTGGCGGTGCAGCCACTCGGGATCGAGCCGCGCGGGCAGCGGCGAGTGCGCGCCGATCTCGGCGGCGCGCGCTGCGATCTCGGCGACGGGAAATTCCTGCACCCGGTCCAGCTCGCTGATGATGGTCTCCGTGTGCAGCGTGCGCAGTCCGGCGAGCGCCGCGCAGCGCTCGAGCGACTCGCAGGTGAAGTAGTTCCAGTGGCTGTGGCAGATGACGGCGCTGCGCTCGCCCTCCAGGCGCAGGATCAGGCTGTCGAAGTTGGGCACCTGGATGGCGAGGATTCCGCCCGCGGCGAGGCGCTCGCGCGCGGCGCGCAACAGGGCGACGGGGTCGAGGGCGTGCTCGAGCACGTCGAGCATCGCGATCGCCTCGAAGCCGCGCTCGCCGCCGAGCGCCTCCGGAAACCAACCGCGCAACACGCGCAGGCCGCGCCGCTCGCATTCGACCGCCAGGCTGGAGTTCGGCTCGATGCCCAGCACCGTCCAGCCGGCCTCGCGCGCCGCCTCGAGCAGCCCGCCGGCACCGCTGCCGACTTCGAGCAGCCGGCCCGTCACCGCGGCGTGGCGGGCGAGGTGCTCGAGGATATATCGGCACTTGCGCGCTTCAAGCGCGGCGTAGCTGGCGTTGCGCCTGAGGCGCAGGTACTCGGCTTGAAATTCGGTGGCGCCGTAGAACGCACGATCGGCGGACTCCTCGAGCACCGTGCGGCTGTAGACCATCGGGCAGTGGCGGCAGCGCACCACCTCCATGCCGGCCTTGCAGTACAGCGCGGGCTGCTCGCCGTCGTCGCCGCACAGCGGGCAGCCGCCGCGCCTCGAGAGCGCTGCACGCGAGCCGCCGATCGCTTCCGATCGCGCCTCGTCCTCGCGCGCCTGCACTGAGGCAAGCGCACGGTACGCGGCCGCGGTGTCGCGGCGGAAGTCGGGCTGCAGCGCGGCGTCGAAATCGTCCCTGTGCACCGCCAGTATGATACCGGGAGCGCGATTGCCACCTGATGCCCGCCTACGAAATCCTCCCTTGGGACAGCGAGTTCTTCGGCTTCGCGGTCGCCCGCATCGATCCGGCTATCGCCACGCAGGAGGAGCTCAACCGGGTGGCCGCGGAACTGCGTGCGCGCTCGGTGCGGCTCGCCTACTGGTTGCCGCCGCTGAACGAGCGCACTTCGCTGCTAGCGCGGCAGTGCGGCGGAGCCCTGATCGGTGGCCATGCGCGCTACGAGTGCGAGATCGCAGCGCGGCCTGCAAGCGCGGTACGCGCGCTGTCGGTCGAGCTGCTCGCCAGCAGCGAGGTGACGCCGGAGCTGTACGCGCTGGCCCTCGGCGCCGGGCGCCTGTCGCGCTTCGCATTGGATCCGCAAATGCCTCTCGGCACCGCGGACCGGATGTACGGCATCTGGATCCGCCGCTCGCTTGCGGGCGAAATCGCTGATGCTGTGCTCGCGGCGCGCGACGCGTCCGGGCGCGCAGCCGGCCTTGCAACCGTCGCCCGCGAACAGCGCAATGGCGTCATCGGGCTCGTGTCGGTCGCCCCCGAATGGCAGGGACACGGTATCGGGCGCGCGCTTATGGTCGCGGCCGGCGCCCACTTTGCTCGCGCCGGCATCGCTCGCGTGCGCGTCAGCACGCAAACCGGCAATGCTGCGGCGTGCGCCCTCTACGAGGCCTCAGGCTACCGGTGCACCGAGACCACGCTGGTCGCGCACTTCTGGCTGTAGGTGCTCAGTCGCTCACGCGTACCGACACGTCGGCGCGCTTTGTGAAGTCAGGCAGCAGCTCGCTGCCGATCCCCGGCCCGGGCGGCGCGGCGATCATTCCGTTCACCGGCCGCGGCACGTGCGTCACCAGCTCGTTGTACCAGCCGCTGTAGAAGGCGCGCACCGACTCCTGCACCAGCGCGTTCGGCGCCCAGGTCGAGAAGTGGCACGAGGCGGCGTACACGATCGGGCCGACGCAGTCGTGCGGCGCCACCGGCAGCTGCCAGGCGTCGGCCAGCGCGGCGATACGGCGCGCCTCCGAAATGCCGCCGCACCAGGCGAGGTCGAACATCACGATGCCGGCGACGCCGGTCTGCAGCAGGTCCTTGAAGCTCCAGCGCCCGGCGAGGATCTCGGAGGCGCAGATCGGCGCCTTGGAGTGCGGCGCGTACTGCTTGAGCAGCTCCAGCGAATCCATGCGGATCGGGTCCTCGTGCCAATAGGTGTCGAATTCGGCCAGCGCGCGCGCGATCCTCTGCGCTGGCGGCAGGCGCCACAGCGAATGGAACTCGACCATGATGTCCATCTTGTTGCCCACCGCGCGCCGGATCTTGCGGAACGGCTCCAGCGCCGCGTCCAGCTCGGGCCCCGAAATGTGCCAGCCCTCGCTCGCCTCGGCGTAAGGATCGAACGGCCAGATCTTCATCGCCGTGATGCCCTCGGAGAGCAGCGACTGCGCCAACTCGCCGGCGCGGTTGAGGAACGCATCGAGGTCCTCGTAGGGCCCCTCCTGCTTCCCGTCCAGGCCCCAGTTGGCGGAGCTTTGCAGGCGCGCATCGCGGATGTAGCGGTAGCCGGCGCAAGTGTTGTAGGTGCGGATCGCGGGCCGGCTGGCGCCGCCCAGCACCTGGTACAGCGGCATGCCGCAGACCTTGCCAAACAGGTCCCAGAGTGCGATGTCCACCGCCGAGATGGCGCGCGTCTCGACCCCCGAGCTGCGGTAGCCAAGGTAGCCCTGGAGACTCCTCGCGATGGCCTCGATCTCGAGAGGATTGCGCCCAAGCAGCCGCGGCGCGATGTACTCGTGCAGGTAGGTCTCGACCGATTGCGCCGAGAAGTTGGTCTCCCCGAGCCCCACCAGCCCCTGGTCCGTATGCAGGCGGACCCAGACCAGGTTGGGGAACTCCCCCGCACGCAGCGTTTCCAGCTTGGTGATCTTCATGGGACGCATTCTATTGGTGCAGCGCGATTCGTTGACACCCGCGTGGGAGGCTCCTACCATCGCCCTTGCCGTTCCATACCCCAAGGGAGCAACCCATGCGTACCGTTTTGAAGCCCGCCGTCGCGCTGCTGGCCGCGATCGGTTTTGCGTCTACCGCGCTGGCGCAACAGCCCGCCGCGCCTGCCGCACCCGCGGCGGCACCGGCTGCCGCCGGCGTCAAGACCCTGAAAATGCAGTCCACCTGGCCGGCGAGCCTGACGCTGCAGGACAACTTCAGGATGTTTGCGGACCGGCTCGACAAGCTCACCAGCGGCCAGATCAAGATCGAGGCGATGGCGGCCGGGCAGATCGTTCCCGCGTTCGAGATTCTCGACGCCACCCACAAGAAGGTGATCGATGGCGGGCATGGTGTGGCCTATTACTGGGTCGGCAAGAACAAGACGGCGACCCTGTTCTCCGCGACTCCCGCCGGCCCTTTCGGCATGGACCACTTCGACTTCCTCGGCTGGATGAACGAGGGCGGCGGCATGGACCTGTACTGGGAGTTCTACCGCGACATCCTGAAGCTGAACGTCGTCGGCTGGCCAATCGGCGGCTCGAGCCCGCAGGCGTTCGGCTGGTTCAAGCGGCCGATCAAGAACCTGGCCGACTTCAAGGGCATGAAGTGCCGCCAGACCGGCATCGTGGCCGAGATCTACCAGAGAATGGGCATGCAGACGGTCAACATGCCGGGCGGCGAAATCGTGCCCTCGGCGCAGCGCGGCGTCATCGACTGCGCCGAATGGGTGGGCGGCGTCGAGGACCTGCGCCTCGGCCTGCCGCAGGTCTGGAAATACCACTACACCCCGGGCATGCATGAGAGCAATTCGATGCTCGAGCTGATCATGAACGGCGACGTGTGGAAAGGCTTTTCGCCGCAGCAGCAGGAGGCTACGCGCTCGGCGATCTTCGACACCTTCGTGCGGTGGGGCATCCGCTGGCAGAAACAGAACGCCGACGCGATCGAGGAGATGCGCACCAAGCACGGCACGCAGATCCTGCGCACGCCGCCGGAGATTCTGACCGAATTCATGAAGACCTGGGACATAATGGCGGCGGAGGAGGCGGCCAAGGACCCGTTCTTCAAAAAGGTCCTCGAGTCGCAGCGCGTGTACGCGGCCAAGGTGGTGCCGGCCAAGCGCTTCATGTTCCCGCCGTACTCGTTTGCGGCGAACTACTACTTCCCGGAGGACGTGCGCAAGGCTCCGGCCAAGGCCGAGGGCAAGAAGAAGTAGCGTCCTTGGATGCACCAGGAGGGGGCGGCACTCGGATGGGGCCGCCCTTTTCATTGACCATGAGGGGGGCGAGCGTGTAACCTCGCGCTCGCCTTGCTGATTTCATTCTAGGAGGAGGAAACATGAGGCAATTCACCCGGGCGCTTGTGGCGCTCGCCTGTGCAGGTACGTTTGTTGGCGGCGCGCACGCCCAAGCCCCAGCCCCAGTCAACCTGAAGATGCAGGCCACCTGGCCTGCCAGCTTGACGCTGTACGAGAACTTCACCTACTTCGTGGAGCGCGTCGGCAAGATCTCTGGCGGATCGCTCAAGATCGATGCGATGCCGGCGGGGCAAGTGGTCCCCGCCTTCGAAGTGCTCGACGCCACGCACAAGAAAGTGCTGGACGGCGCGCACGCCTGGGCGGGCTACTGGGTCGGCAAGAACAAGACCGCCATCCTGTGCACCGGCGGCCCCGGCGGCACCTTCGGCATGGACATGATCGACGCGCTGGGCTGGATGCACCACGGCGGCGGCATCGGCCTGTGCAACGAGCTGTTCCAGAAGGAGCTCAAGCTCAACGTTCAGTGGATCCCGATCCTGCCCTCGGGCCCGCAGGCCTTCGGCTGGTTCAAGCGGCCGATCAAGAACCTGGCCGACTTCAAGGGCATGAAGTGCCGGCAGACCGGCATGGCCGCCGAGGTGTGGCAGAGGATGGGCATGCAGACGGTCAACATGCCGGGCGGCGAGATCATCCCGTCGGCGCAGCGCGGCGTGATCGACTGCGCCGAGTGGGTCGGCGGCGTCGAGGATCTGCGCCTGGGCTTCCACAACGTGTGGAAGTATCACTACACCCCGGGCATGCACGAGAACGTCACCATCGGCGAAGTCGTGATCAACGGCGACATCTGGAAGGGCCTCAAGCCCGAGCACCAGGAGATGATCAAGTCGATCGCCAGCGAGACCTTCGTCATCTGGTGGGCGAAGTGGCAGCGCCAGAACGCTGAGGCCGTGGTCGAGTTTCGCGATAAGCACAAGGTCAACATGGAAGAAACACCGGGCGACATCCACAAGGAGTTCCTGGCCGCATGGGATCGTATCGCGACCAGAGAGGCCGCGAACAACCCGGTCTTCAAAGAGGCGTACGACTCGCTCAAGGCTTGGGCCTCGGTGACCGTGCCCGCCAAACGGTTCTATTACCCGGCCTATAGCGTGGCGGCCGATCACTATTGGCCAAAGAAATGATCGTTGGAGGGGCGCCGCAGGGCGCCCTTCTTTCGTTGGCGCAATCGAACGGCCGGTAGGCCGCTAATTGGGGTTGGGGATGACACGATGACGAGTACGACAGAACCACCAGTCGGGGTAG
>CAYMVA010000003.1:0-12764 GCA_964393745.1 uncultured Enterobacteriaceae bacterium
CTCGTCCGCCCGCAGAGAAATCTCGAAACCGTCCTCGCCGGTGTAGCCGGTGCGCGCGATGAGCGTCTCGGGCGCGATCTTGGCGGCGAAAAACGGCGGCAGCAAATCGCTCGTCGAGCGCCACCCCGGGCGCGCCTGCCAGACCGCCTCGCGCGCGCGCGGGCCCTGCACCGCGATCATCGCCAAGTCGCGCCGCGGCGCCACGCGCACGCCGGTAAACCATTCGGCAACGCCGCCCATCCACGAAAGGTCCTTGTCGGTGGTGGCGGCGTTGACCACCGCGCGGTAATGCGCGCCGCCGAGCTTGTCATCCAACCAGTACACGATCAGGTCGTCGAGCACGCCGCCCGATTCGTTCAGCATGCAGGAGTAGAGCGCCTTGCCGGGGACCTTCAGCCTGGCGACGTCGTTGGCGAGCAGCCGACGCAGGAAAGCTTGCGAAGGTGCGCCGGAGACTTCGACGCTGCACATGTGCGAGACATCGAACATGCCGGCCGCGCGCCGCACCGCATGGTGCTCCTCCACCTGCGAGCCGTAGTGCAGCGGCATCTCCCAGCCGCCGAAATCGACCAGCTTGGCGCCGCGCGCGAGATGCGCCTCAAAAAGCGGCGTGCGGCGAAGGGCCGGCGTGCTCATGGCGCATCAGGATACCGCGCCGAACGCGCGCGGCAATTTGTTCGGCTTGGCCATCAAAGTGCGCAACGCTTGAGCTGCCGTCAGCCCGGCGCCTCGATATCTAGAATGTCGGCGATCGCCGCGCGCACCTTGCGCAACTGCTCGTCGCCCATGCGCCCGAGCGGACGACCCGTCAGGCGGCGGTTGTCGATCGCGCGCAGCTGGTCGATCAGCAGGTCCGAGGCCTTTCGCAGCCGCCCGAACGCCTTGACGCGGATGCGTAGCGGTTCGGCGTCGTCGATGAGATTCGTCGTCAGCGGCACGATCAGGGTCGAGGGATGCCCGGCATCCAGCAGGGCGTCGCCTTGCACCACGAGCACGGTCCGGACCTTGCCCGGCTCAGTGCCGCGCCGCGGTTCGAGGTCCGCCAGCCAGATCGAGCCCGGCTCAATCCGGGGCATGCTCGATGCGCGCGAACTCGGCGTTGACCTTGAGGCTTTCGCCGCGCACGCGCAGCGACGCGCTGCGAATGCGCGCCTTGCGGTGCTTTTCGTCCACCGCCCGGTTCAGGGCCCGCACCGCCGCCCGTATGTACTCGGTGCGGCTCAGTTTGAGCAGCGCCGCGCGCCGGTCCAGCTCGCGCAGCACGTCGTCGGGAAGGCGCATCGAGATGGCGTTCATCCTTGTATTCCGATTCGTATGACGGATCGAAATACTAGCATCGAATCCGAGGCGTTCTTTTGGTGCGATAGGGCTCGGGAGACGCGTCTCCCGTACCCTAGGTGCGGCTGGTACTCAAGCCGCAGCCGCGGGGCGCGGGCGGCGAAGCCCCCGGTTTCGCTTGCCTGATCGCGGCAAATACTGGCAGCGTTCACCATAACGTCGATTCCGCCGCGTCATCGGGTGAAGCGGCAAGCCGAACATGGATAGAATGACCGAGAGGAGGAACACCCATGAAGATCAGGATCGTCCCGCTGCTATTCGCAGCGCTCGCGGCTTTCGCCGCCCAACCGTCGCTCGCGCAAGAGTATCCGAACAAGCCGATCACCCTGATCGTGCCGTGGCCCGCCGGCGGCTCGACCGACATCGTCATGCGCGCCATGGCCGAGTCGGCCGGCAAGGCGCTCGGCCAGCCGGTCGTGGTCGACAACAAGGCCGGCGGCAGCGGCACCATCGGCCCCGCGACCATGGCGGCCGCCGCGAAACCGGACGGTTACACGATCGCGCAGATCCCGATCACCGTATTCCGCCTGCCGCTGATGCAGAACACGCCGTGGGACGCGCTCAAGGACTTCACCTACATCGTGCACCTCACGGGATATACGTTCGGCGTCACCACCAGGGCAGACTCGCCCTTCAAGACGTTCCAGGACGTGATCGAGTTCGCCAGGAATAACCCCGGCAAGGTCACCTACGCCACGCCCGGCGCGGGAACGTCGCTGCACATCGGCATGGAGCAGATCGCCGCGAAAGCCGGCGTGAAGTTCACCCAGGTGCCGTTCAAGGGCGGCGCTGAAACCCTTGCCGCGGTGCTGGGGGGCCACACCATGCTGCAGGCGGACTCGACCGGCTGGAAAGGGGCGGTGGATGCCGGCCAATTGCGCTTGCTGTTGATCTGGTCTGCGGAGCGCTCGAAGAACTGGCCCGACGTGCCGACGTTGAAGGAACTCGGCTACCCCTTCGTGTTCGATTCGCCGTTCGGCGTCGCCGGTCCGCGAGGGATGGATCCGAAGGTGGTGGCGAAGCTGCACGACGCGTTCAAGAAAGCCACCGAGGACCCCGCGGTGCAGGCGATGCTCACTAAGTTCGACATGGTGACGAACTACAAGAACACCGCGGACTACGGCAAATTCGTGCTGGAGAACATCGAGACCGAGCGCAAGGTCGTGCAGATGCTCGGCCTCGATCGCCGGAAGAACTGAGCGCGCCCACGGCAACGCCGACGGCGGCAGCGGCTTGAAGAACGCGGAACTCTGGGGCGGGCTGGGCTGGCTCGCCTTCAGCGCTTTCGTCGTCTACGCGGGGCGCGAACTCGGCCTCGGCAGCGTCAACGACCCGGGCTCGGGATATCTCCTCTTCTGGATCGGCTTCCTGATGTGCGCGTTCTCGCTCGCGATCCTCTGGGGCGCGGTTGCCGCGGGCGGCCCATCCCTCGCTTCGCTGTGGGAGGACGCCCGCTGGCGCAAGGTGCTTGTCGTCGTCGCGAGCCTGTGCGCCTTCGCGCTGCTGCTCGACAAGCTCGGCTTTCTGCTCGCGGCGACGCCGCTCATGCTGGTACTCCTGCGCGCAGTCGACCCGGTGCGCTGGCCCATCGCGATTGCCGTGGGCATCGGCACACCGCTCCTGCTGTGGTGGCTGCTCAAGCGCGTGCTGCTGATCCAGCTGCCAGCAGGCGCGTTCGGCATCGGCTGAGGCGCGCGTGGACATCTTCGCAAGCGTGATGCAGGGTTTCGGCGTCGCGCTCCAGCCGGTCAACCTGCTGTACTGCTTCATCGGCGTATTCATCGGCACGCTGGTCGGCGTGCTGCCCGGCATCGGGCCGATCTCGGCCATGTCGCTCCTGCTGCCGGTCACGCTTTCGGCGAAACCCGAGGCCGGCATCATCATGATGGCGGGCATCTATTACGGCTCGATGTACGGCGGCTCCACCACGTCGATCCTGGTGAACATCCCGGGCGAGGCCACCTCGGTGGTGACTTGCCTCGACGGCCACCAGATGGCGCGCCAGGGCCGCGCCGGCCCCGCGCTCGGCATGGCGGCGATGGCGTCGTTCATCGCAGGGACGGTTGCGGTCGTCGCGCTGATGCTGATCGCGCCGCGCCTCGCGCGCGTCGCGGTGGCGTTCGGCCCGGCCGAATACTTCAGCCTGATGGTGCTCGGCCTGGTGATCCTCACGTTCCTGACGCAAGGCTCCATGGTGAAGTCGCTGCTGATGGCCTGCGTCGGCACGGTGCTCGGCCTGATCGGGCTCGACAGCATCAACGCGCAGCCGCGCCTCACCTTCGGCCGCATCGAGCTTTACGACGGCATCGGCCTGGTGCCCGTGGTGATGGGATTGTTCGGCATCGCCGAAGTCCTCTCCAACATCGAGCGCCCCGTGTCGCGCAGCATCGTCGGCTCGAAGATCACGCAATTGCTGCCGAACCGCGCCGACTGGAAGGCAAGCGCGGGTCCGATCGGGCGCGGCACCGTTCTCGGCTTCTTCCTCGGCATCGTGCCGGGCGGAGGCGCGGTGATCGCGTCGTTCGCCTCCTACGCGCTGGAGAAGCGCGTGTCGAAATCGCCCGAGCGCTTCGGCAAGGGCGCCATCGAGGGCGTCGCCGGCCCGGAGGCCGCCAACAACGCGGCGGCGGGCGGCGCCTTCATCCCGCTGATGACGCTCGGCATCCCGCCGAACGTGGTGATGGCGCTGCTGCTCGGCGCCTTCGTGATCCACGGCCTGCAGCCGGGGCCGCTCCTGATGACGCAGAACCCGGGCCTGTTCTGGGGAATCATCGCCAGCATGTATATCGGCAACCTCATGCTGCTGGTGCTCAACCTGCCGCTCATCGGCATCTGGGTGCAGTTGCTGCGCCTGCCCTACAACGTGCTGTTCCCGTTGATCGTGCTGTTCAGCGTCGTCGGCGTGTACGCCAGCGCCAACAATGTGTTCGACGTCGGTGTGATGGTCGCCTTCGGCCTGCTCGGCTACCTGATGCGCAAGGTCGGCTACGAAGCCGCGCCGCTGGTGCTCGCGTTCGTGCTCGGCCCGATGCTGGAAAACAACCTGCGCAAGGCCCTGATCCTTTCGCAGGGCGAGCTGACGACTTTCCTGCAGCGCCCGATCTCCGCCGCCTGCCTCGCCATCGCCGCCGCACTACTGGTTGCGCCGCTCGTTCCCGCGCTGCGCCGCCGCCGCGAGCGCGTCGCGCTCGAGCAGCAGCGCTAAGCTCAGGCAGGCTTTCGCTAAGCATCCGACAGGGCTATAGTCGGTCCGGTACGCAGCGGGCCGGCGGTCCACCACCGCACCCGGCGCGCGCGTCGAGATCATCGTGAGCGCGGGGCATTTCCCTCAGATCGAGCGCGCGGATGGGGTCAATCGCTTGATCGCCACATTTATCGGCGGATTGGTACGATGGCCGCATGAATGCCGCGCGGCTTCTGCTTGTCACCGCCCGGGCCGTGCTGCGCGAAACCGGTTACGGTGCAGTAGACGATGTCGGGTTTCATCGCCGACACGGCGGCGTAGCCGAAGCCGAGCCGCTCGATCGCCGGGCGCGGCGCGAGCTTGTCGGCCGCGTCCGCTCAGCCGCCGCCCAGCGCTTTGTAGAGATTGATCAATGCGAAATAGAGCTGGCCCTGCGCCTGCGCCGCCACCTGCTCCCGTGTCTTAGCCTGGTCCACCAGCGCATTTCTTTAGCGACAGTTCGCGCTGGACGTTAAATCCACCTCCGCGCGCCGGCCGCTCACGATGTCGGCGAGCGCGCGCCCCGAGCCGCAGGCCTGCGTCCAGCCGAGCGTGCCGTGGCCGGTATCGAGATAGAAGTTGCGGTATCGGGTGCGCCCGATGTAGGGCACGTTGCCCGGGGTCGAAGGCCGCAGCCCCGCCCAGAAGGTCGCGGCCTGCGCGTCGCCCGCCTCGGGAAAGAATTCGAGCGCGCGCCGCAGGATCGCCTGGCAGCGCAGCACGTTGATCGAGGTGTCGTAGCCGGCGAGCTCGGCGGTGCCGGCGATGCGCAGCCGCTCGCCCAGGCGCGAGAACACCAGCTTGTGCGCGTCGTCGGTGAGCGAGGTGCGCCAGGCGGCCTGCGGGTCTTTCACCGGCAGCGTCACCGAGTAGCCCTTGGCGGGATAGATCGCGAGATGAATGCCGATCCGCCGCGCGAGCAGCGGGCTGTAGCTACCGAGCGCGAGCACGTAGGCATCGCCGCGCAGCGTTTCGCGCCTGCCGTCCGCACGAGTCACGGCGACGCCGCCGACCGCATCGCCCTCGGCGAGCAGCCGCTCGATCGTGGTTTCATACTCGAACTGCACGCCGGCCGTGGCGGCGCGTGCGGCGAGCGCCTGCGTGAACATGTGCGCGTCGCCCGATTCGTCGTCGCTGCTGTGGGTGCCGCCCGCGAGGGTCACTTTCGAGCGCGCGAGCGCCGGCTCGATGGCGACGCATTCGGCGGCCGTCAGCACGCGGCGCTCGAGGCCGAGCTTGCGCATCCGTTCAGCCGATGCGATCGCCGCCTCGAACTCGCGCGGCTCGGCGTACAGGTGCAGGATGCCGCGCTCGAGCTGGTCGTAGGCGATGCCGGTCTCGGCGCGCAGCGCGCGCAGGCAATCGCGGCTGTACAGGCCGAGCCGCAGCAGCTGCGCGGTGTTGCGCCGCGTGCGCGCCGGCAGGCATTCGAGCAGGAACGCCATGCCCCAGCGCCATTGCGCGACGTCGAGCCGCGGCCGGAATAGCAGCGGCGCGTCCTCGCGCCCGAGCCACTTCACGATCTTGCGCAGCGCGCCCGGATTGGCCCAGGGCTCGGCGTGGCTCACCGAAATCTGGCCGCCGTTGGCGAAGCTCGTCTCCAGGCCCGCCGCGGGCTGGCGATCGAGCACCTGCACCTCGTGGCCGGACTTTCGCAGGTACCAGGCGGCCGCGGTGCCAATCACGCCCGCCCCAAGGACGACGACTTTCACTTAAGAGGACAGTTTTTCCACCAAGGGGAGAAATCCGGCGTGTCGCGGCTGGGTTTCATGCCGAATTTCGGCGCGCGTCGCGGGCCGCGAAAGTCGCAGCGCGATCTACTGCTTGACGAACGCGACATCGCAGGCCCGGAGTCGCAAGCGTGCGACACCGGTTCCGCGCGCGCTCTCGAAACGGGCCGCTACCTGATAAGCGTAGGGGACGCCCTTCTGCACGCCCTGGACGTTGTACTTGGGGTCACCCGTGAGGCCGTTCGCGTCGAGCTTCGCGCTGCCATCGGCTTGGATGTCTCCCTGGAGCCGGAGCCAGCTTGGGTTCCCTGCGGTGCCATATTCTCCCCTCAGAACCCCGTCCTTCACTTGTGCTACGAATGCATTTGTGAAACCGGAGGCACCATCCGTGGCCTTCGGACAATCGATGGTGACGTTCCACATGCCGTTAAAGCGGCCGGCGTCGCCCGGGGATGCGCGCGGGCTCTTATCCGAGGTGGCGGCCGCCGAGGCGCCGGCGGAATCACGCGCCTTGGCGTCGGCATCCCGCTGGGCCTGCGTGGACTTGGTAGCCTGGGCCTCGGCTTCCCTCCTGGTGCGCGCTGCCGCCGCTTCGGCGTCGGAGCGAATCCGGGCCGCGTCGGCTTCCGCCTGCGCTCGCGACCGCGCCGCCGACGCGTCGGCCTCCGCCCTCGTCCTGGCCGCCCGCCCGGCCTCCGCGTCGGCGCGTGCGCGCGCCAGCTCGGCCTCGGCTTGCCGCTTCAATGCCTCGGCATCAGAGCGCAGACGCTGTGCTTCGGACTCGGCCTGCGCGCGGCTTGCATTGGCGTCGACCACAGCGCTCGGAGAAGCACTTTTTTCCGCAGCGGGAGCGGGCGGCGGCGCCACGGCGGGCGCGACCGCCGCCGTCGTGCGCGCGCCATCCGGTGCACCGAATCGCAACCATCCACCCTGCCACGCAACCGCCGCGCCGATCACCGCCGCGACGACGGCGCCGATCGCCCACGGAACCGGGTTGCGCCCGCTCGGCGCGGACGGCGGCGGGCGCTCGGGCATCGCGGCGCCCGACACGCGATAGACGCGGATCGGCCGCGAGATGTTCTTCAGGCTCTGCTCGCCGATGTCCTGAAAACCCAGGTTGAGCTTGCCGGTAATCTGGTCGTAGACGGAGGACGAGATGCAGATGCCGCCGGGCTCGGCCATCGACTCGAGGCGCGCGGCAACGTTGACCCCGTCGCCCAGCACGTCTTCGTTCCTGACCACCACGTCACCGAGATTGACCCCGACCCGAAAGTGCATCTGCCGATGCCCCGGCAGCGAATCGTTGCGGGTCTTGAGCGCCTCCTGGATCTCGACCGCGCAACGCACCGCCTCCACGGCGCTCGTGAACTCGGCGAGCACCGAATCGCCCGCAGTGCTCACGATACGACCCTGATGGAACACGATGATGCCGTCGATGACGGAACGATGGGCAGACAGCACGCGGATCGTGCCCTCTTCGTCCTGGCCCATCTGCTTGCTGTAGCCAACCGCATCGGCTGCGAGAATGCACGACAGCCGGCGCTTGACGCTCGACGGTTCCACAGCTCTCCCAATGCCGACTTCGGTGCCGCGCGGCGCGCGGCACGGTAGAAATAATGCCCGGTTCACTCGATAGGGTCAACGACCGAGCGGATATTCGGCTAGCGGATGCAGCCTTTCTTCAGTTGATGCGCCGCTCGCGGCCGCGCCAGTAGGGCTCCCTGAGCACGCGCTTCAGCATTTTGCCGGTCGGGTTGCGCGGGATCGCCTCGAGAAAATCCACCGAAGAGGGGCATTTGTAGTGTGCCATGCGCGCGCGCATGAACTCGACGATCTCCGCAGCGCTCGCCTGCGCGCCGGGCTTGAGCACCACGCAGGCCTTCACCGCCTCGCCCCACTTTTCGTCCGGCACGCCGATCACCGCGCCGTCGGCCACCGCCGGATGCTGCATCAGGACATTCTCGACTTCGGCCGGATAGATGTTCTCGCCGCCCGAGACGATCATGTCCTTGATGCGGTCGTGCAGGTAGAGGTAGCCCTCGCGCAGAAACCCCGCGTCGCCCGAGCGGAACCATCCCAATCCATCGGGCGTGCGCCCGATGAAGGCCTGTGTGCTCGCCTTGGGATTCGCCCAGTAGCCTTTCATGTTCTGGCGGCTGCGGATCCAGACTTCGCCCACTTCGCCCTCGGCGCAGTCCTTGCCGGTCGCTGCATCGGCGACCTTGATCTCGACGCCCTGCATCGGCTTGCCGGCCGAGCGCAGCAGGTGCTTTTTCGGCCCCTCGGGATCGTGGTCCTCGGGCGCGAGCGCGCTGATCGCGCCGGTAGTCTCAGTGAGGCCGTAGACCTGCATGAAGGCGCACTTGAAGGTGCGCATGGCGTCGATCAGCACCTTCTCCGAGATCGGCGAAGCGCCGTAGGAGATGCCCTTGAGCGAGGAGTAGTCAGCGCCATGCGCGCCCGGCGCCTGCAGCATGAACTGGATCATCGCCGGCACCAGGAACGCGTGCGTGATGCGGTGCTCACCGATCGCCGCCACCACCTTGGCCGGATCGAAATCCGGCAGCAGCACGCTGGCGCCGCCACGCGATGCGGTGAGCAGCCCGACGCCGACGCCTGCGATGTGATAGGTCGGCAGCACGTTCAGCATTACGTCGGGGGGGCCGCGATAGCCCATCGCCTCCGGCGTCACCTGCATCATTCCCGTGTACAGATTGCGATGCGTGAGCTCCACGCCCTTGGGCAGGCCGGTGGTGCCCGAGGAGTAGAGCTGCAAAGCGGTGTCTTCGGGATCCGGCTGCAAACCGGTGTCTTTCGCTGCGAACTTGCCGTACCAGGCGGCGAATTCTTCCGTCACCAGGGTCGTTTGCAGCCTGGGCGCCTTGACCTGTTGCAGCGCGGGCGCGAAGGCGGCATCGGCCATCATCAGGCGCGCGCCGCCGTTGGTGACGATGTACTCGATCTCGGGCGGCGCCAGGCGCCAGTTGACCGGCATGCACACGGCGCCCACCTCGCAGGCGCCGAGCGTGAGCGCCACGCACTCGGCGGTGTGCTTGGTAAGGCAGGCGACCCGGTCGCCCGCGCCGATGCCGACGCTCGCCAGCCCCTGCGCGATGCGATGAGACGTGTCGCAAAGCTCGCCAAAGGACCAGGTGCGCGTGGGCGTGCGGTAGGCGATCTCGTTGGCACGCTCGCGCGCGTGGCGGCGGATCGGATCGAGGATCGTCTCGCTCATGGCCCAAAATTACACTAATCTTTCGCTACCATGAACGATCTGGTCGAAACGTGTCTTGCCAGGGCGCGCGCCGCGGGCAAGCGCCTTGTGCTGCCGGAGATGTCGGACGAGCGTATCGCCGAGGCGGCGCGCCGGCTGCGCGCCGCGGGGATCGACGTGGTCGCGCCCGAGCGACCCGAGCGGCTGGAGCATTACGCGGCCCTCTATCTCGCCGGGCGCCCGGAATCGAAGCCGGAGATCGCACGCCGCATCGTGAATAAGCCTCTGTTCCATGCCGGCATGATGGTGCGGGCAGGAGATGCCGACGCCATGGTCGCCGGCGCGACCTGCCCGACGGCGCGCGTGATCGAGGCCGGGCTGATGACCGTGGGCCTGGCGCCCGGGGTCGGGACACCGTCCAGCTTCTTCCTCATGGTGTGGCCGGACAGGACGCTCGTTTTCGCAGACTGCGCGGTGAACGCGGACCCCGATCCTTTTCAGCTTGCCGACATCGCGCTCGCTTCCGCTGAAAGCTGCCGCCGGCTGCTGGGCGAGTCACCGCGCGTGGCGCTGCTTTCGTTTTCCACCAAGGGCAGTGCGAAGCACGCGCACGTGGACAAGGTGACGCGCGCGCTCGCCATCGCGCGCGAGCGCGCGCCCGGCCTCGCCATCGACGGCGAGCTGCAAGCCGATGCGGCGCTGGTGCCGGCGGTGGCGGCGAAAAAGCTGAAAGAGGCGAGCGCGGTCGCAGGGCAGGCGAACGTGCTCGTATTTCCGGACCTCGATGCTGGCAACATCGGCTACAAGCTCACGCAATACCTCGCCGGCGCGCGCGCGATCGGCCCGCTGCTGCAGGGTTTTGCGCGCCCCTTGAGCGACCTGTCGCGCGGCGCGAGCGTGGAGGACATCGTCGCCACCTCGGCGCTGGTGCTGGCGCAGGCATGAGGACTGCAGCGGACCGAAGTGTAAAGCGTGACTTTACACTTTGGCTCCTGGCGCCCGCGCCATTCGCGGGGTCAGTGGTCGTACAGCCCGGCCTGCGCCTTGCCGCGGAACACGCGATAGGCGAATACCGTGTAGCCGATGAGGAACGGCAGCACCAGCGCCACGCCGGCCAGCACCACCTTGAGCGCGGCGGGATGCGCCGCTGCTTCCCACACGGTGAGCCAGCCGATCACCACGTAGGGAAACACGCTGTAGGCAAGGCCGGCGAAGGCGAGCGCGAAGATCGTCACCGCGCCGGCGAAAGGCTGCCAGTCGGATTTGCGCAGGGAAACCCACACCCACAGCCAGGCCGCGAGGGAGGCGAGCGGCAGCAGCATCAGCCCGAGCGTCCTCGGGAAGTCGAACCACTTGTCGCGCACGATCTCGCTTGCGAGCGGCGTGGCGAGCGACACCAGCGCGACGCCGAGCGCCACCCACAGCAATCCCCACTTGGTCCACGCCCGGGCCTTGCGCTGCAATTCGCCCTCGGTGCGCAGGATCAGCCACGCCGCGCCGAGCAGCACGTAGCCGCCGCAAAGCGCCGCGCCCACCAGCAGCGAGAACAAGAAGTAGCCCCAGCCGGGCTGGAACGCGGTGACGTAACGCCCGAGCATGTAGCCCTGCGCGAACGAGGCGAGGAACGAGCCGAACCAGAACAGCCAGTTCCACAGTTCCGCGTGCCAGCCCTGCGCCTTGACGCGCAGCTCGAAGGCCACGCCGCGCAGCATCAGCCCGGTGAGCATCGCCGCCACCGGCAGGTAGAGCGCGCCGAGGATGTAGCCGTGCGCCGCGGGGAAGGCGATGAGCAGGATCCCCACGCCGAGCACCAGCCAGGTTTCGTTGGCGTCCCAGAACGGGCCGATGGAGGCCACCATCACGTCCTGCTCTTCGTCGCTCGCCCCCGGCATCAGCATGCCCACGCCGAGGTCGTAGCCGTCGAGCACCACGTAGGCGAGGATCGCGGCGCCCATCAGGGCGGCGAAGATGAGCGGCAGGTCGAGGCTCATGGCTTCGCTCCTTCGCCAGCGAGGTGCGTGAGCACCACCACGTAGGCGACGAGCATCACGCTGTAGACCAGAGCATAGCCCGCGAGGCTCGCGCCGAGTGCCGCGTCCGGCACGCGCCCCACCGCGTCCGCGGTGCGCAGGATTCCCGTCACCAGCCAGGGCTGGCGCCCGATCTCGGTCACCAGCCAGCCGGCGAGCGTCGCGATCCAGCCCGAGAAGGTCATTCCCGCGAACGCCCACAGCAGCCAACGCGGCGCGCCCTTGCGCAGGATCCAGCTCCCGCCCCATGCGAGCGCCAGCATCAGCATGCCCATGCCCACCATCAAGCGGAATGCGAAGAACACCGGCGCCACCGGCGGCACGTCGGGCGCGAACTCCTCCAGCCCCTTCAGTTCGGCATTCGCGTCGTGCTTGAGGACCAGGCTCGCGAGCTTCGGTACCTCGAGCGAGAAGTCATTGCGCTTGAGCTCCTCGTTGGGGATCGCCAGCAGCACCAGCGGCACCCCTTTGCCGGTTTTCCAAATCGCCTCCATGGCGGCGATCTTGGCGGGCTGGTGCTCGAGGGTGTTCAGGCCGTGCAAGTCGCCGATAAACACCTGCAGCGGCGCGAGCACCGCCGCCACCAGCGCGCCGGCGCGTAGCGTCTTCATGGCACCCGCATCCTGCGGTGCCTTCAGCAGCCGCCAGGCCGAGAGTCCGGCGATAAGGAACGACGCGGTGAGGCCCGAGGCGAGCAGCACGTGCGTGAAGCGGTAGGGAAACGACGGATTGAAGATCACCGCGGCCCAGTCCCCCGCGATCAGCGCGCCGCCGTCCATCACATGGCCCTGCGGTGTGTGCATCCAGGAATTGAGCGCGAGGATCCAGAACGCCGACAGCGTGGTGCCCGCCGCCACCATCACCGCGGAGAAGATGTGCACGCGCGCGGAGACGCGGTTCATGCCGAACAGCATCACCCCGAGGAAGGTCGACTCCAGGAAGAACGCGGTCAGCACTTCGTAGCCGAGCAGCGGTCCGGCGATGTTGCCGACTTTCTCCATGTACCCCGGCCAGTTGGTGCCGAACTGGAAGCTCATGGTGATGCCCGAGACCACGCCCATGGCGAAGGTGAGGGCGAAGATCTTGAGCCACAGCTTGTAGGTGGCGAGCCAGCGCGCGTCCGCGCTGCGCGCGTAGCGGACGCGGAAATACACCAGGTACCAGGCGAGCGCGATGCTGATCGCCGGAAACAGGATGTGGAACGCGATATTGAGCCCGAACTGGGCGCG
>CAYMVA010000004.1:0-2179 GCA_964393745.1 uncultured Enterobacteriaceae bacterium
GGATTCCGGGCCGGGCGCTGCGCCGCAGTTATCAGGGATCAAACGCCGCGTTGCCCGCCGGTTTTCCAGAATGTCTCGCCAGAACATGGAGATAACAAGCTGATGGGACAGATCTTCCGCTTTGCCGACCACGCCCGGCGCCGCGGCGCGCCAGACCCTTCGCTCCAGCCCCTGGGCGAGAGTGCTTTTTACTGCAAGCGCTGCGAGGCGGACCGCTTCCTGCTCTACCCGAACGGCGAGGTGCAGTGCGCGAGCTGCGGCGCGCAGATCGAAAACCTGGCGGTCGGCGAGGCCGACTACGGGGGGTCAGAGCCGCAAGTGTAAAGTCACGCTTTACACTTTCGCCTTCCGCGCCCCGCTCAGCCGCGCAGCGCCTTCATGACGCTTGCATCTTCGAGCGCCAGCTCCGGCTTGCCCTCGAAGATGATCTCGCCGCGGTCGATCGCGTAGAGCCGGTCGGCGATTTTCGCCGCGTTGACGAGGTTCGATTCGGCGATCAGCAGCGAGATGCCGAGGTCCTCGATCTTCAATACGGCGTCGCGGAAGCGCTTGACGATGATCGGCGCGAGCCCCTCGAACGCCTCGTCAAGCAGCAGCAGCGTCGGCGAGAGCGCCATGCCGCGGGCGATGGCGACCATCTTGCGCTGTCCGCCGCTCAGGTTCATCCCCTGCCGGCGCAGCAGCTCGCGCACCTCTGGGAACACCGAATAGACGCGCTCCTCGACGTCGCCGCTGTTCCCGCCGGCGGCCGCCCCCTGCCGGCGGTACGCCTTGGCCGACATCCAGCGGCTGATCATCATGTTTTCCGCCACCGTGAGCTCGGGGAAGATGGCGCAGCCTTCGGGCGCGTATCCCATGCCGCGCAGGGCCCGCTGGTGCACCGGCAACGTGCTCACGTCCTCGCCGTGGAACAGGATCTGGCCAGACTTGAGCGGGATAAAACCCATGATGCTTTCCATGGTGGTGGTCTTGCCGGCGCCGTTGCGGCCGACCAGGCACACCACCTCGTGTTCCTTGACGCTCAGCGAGACCCCGTGCAATACGTGCGCCGGTCCACGAAAAGCTTCGATGTTTTTCACTTCAAGCATGCTCAGACATCAGTCCCGAGCAAATACGTGGCCACGTCCCGGTTCTGCCGGATCTCCTCGGGCGGGCCGTCGGCGAGGAACTTTCCTTCGTGCATCACGACGACGCGATCGGAATACTTGAACACCACGTCCATGTCGTGCTCGATGACCACCGCCGTGATGCCGCCGCCTCGCACCACCGAAGACACCGTGTCCATGATCTGCGCCTTTTCGCGCGTGCTGACGCCGCTGGTCGGCTCGTCGAGGAACAGCAGCTTGGGGCGCAGCGCGTAGGCGACCGCCACGTCGAGCAGCTTGCGCTCGCCCTGCGCCAGCCCTCCCGCGAGCCCCTGCGCCTTGGCGGCGAGGCCGAACTCGCCGAGCAGCTCGGTGGCTTCCTGCGTGACTGCGGTGTCGCGCTCGGCGAGCGCGAAAATGCGCTTGGTCTTGCCCTCGCGCGCGAAGATCGCGAGCGCCACGTTGTCGAGCACCGACAGGTCGTCGAACAGGTTCACCAGCTGGAAGCTGCGCGCGATCCCCGCCCGGATGCGCTCGTCCACCGGCGCATAGGTGATGTCGCGCTCGGCGATGAAGATCCTGCCACTGTCGGGGGAGAGGAACGCGCTGATCAGGTTGACCAGGGTGGTCTTGCCGGCGCCGTTGGTGCCGACGAGCGACAGGAACTCGCCTTCGTTGACGCTGAAATCGACGTCGTCCACGGCGCGTGTTTCGCCGAAATGCTTCTTCAGGCGCTCGGTTCGCAGCAGGCTCATGTCGAAGCCTCGCGCCTGCGCTTCAGCCACGCGCTCAGGCGCGCCGCCGAGCCCACCACGCCCGAGGGCAGGAACGTCACCAGGGCGATCAGGATCACCCCCAGCGTGAGCTGCCAGTACTGGGTGACCGCCACTGCGTAGACCTCGAGGTAGTTGAAGATCACGGCGCCGACGATGGGGCCGGTGAAATTGCGGAAACCGCCGAGCACGGCGAAGAACACGATCTTGCCGGACTGCGGCCAGTACAGCACGTCGGGGGTGGTGAGGCCGTTGAGCGGCACCCAGAGGGTTCCGGCCACGCCGGTGAAGATCCCTGACAACAGGAAGGCGAGCCAGCGG
>CAYMVA010000005.1:0-5442 GCA_964393745.1 uncultured Enterobacteriaceae bacterium
GTTGACGAGGGCGTTCTGGCGGTGGCTGACCACCGAGAGCGTGACGTTGCGCTCAGGCATCGAATCCGGATTCAGAGGGTGTTGTGCTTTCAGGTGGCGACGCGCTTGAGGCAGTCAGCGGGCGAAAGGACGGAAATACCCTGGTAGTTGCCGAGCGCGTGCAGATCGGCGTCGCTCGAGACGATTGCATCTGCCCGCGCGGCGAGCGCACAGGCAAGGACGGCCGCGTCATCGGGATCGCGCAACGCCGCCTCTTCTATGGGCGCGGATTCGACGGCTTCCGCGATCTCCCGGTAGCGCGCGACGATCTCGGCGGCCGAGACGTTCTTTTGTCTGAGCTTCCGGGCGAACTTGGATCGACCGAGGATGCCGGCGAGTTCGGCCAGGAGCGCCTCGGAGGTGAAGAACTCGAGCGTGCCTTCGCCGGCGAGCTCGATCAGCCTTTCGGGGGTGCCGCCCCAGAGAAGGGCGGAGGCGACGACGTTGGTGTCAAGGACGACGCGCACGGACCTCGCGAAGCTCCGCGCGCACCGCCTTCAGTTCGGATTCGAGTTCCGCTTCGGTAATCTCGGGCGTTCCGGGTTCGCGCAGGCGCTTGCCGTACTCGATCAAGCGCTCGGCGGCCACCTTGCGGATCGCCTGGCGCACGAGGCGCTCGATCGCCTCCGAGGTAAGCAGACCCGCGGCCTTCGCCTGGTTGGCGATCTGATCGGGTAACGACAACTTCAGTTCCAGTTCGGTCATATACGGAGGATTCTACCTCTTCGGTCCCCTATGCAAATTTCAAGTTAAAACATCAATCTGCATAGACCGAGCCCTGCCGGGGACCGAGCGCGCGGGCCAGCTCGTTTGCCGGGATCGTACTGGCGCCGCCGGACAATGCCCTCGTCACCGATTTCTCCCGGCCGCCGCGGTGAACGAGCAGCGACCGGGTCTGGTAGCCTTTCATCGCCGCCGAGAGCCGCAGGAGCGGCGCCGCCTGTGCCGGGTGGACGGTGCGTGAAGCCTTGGCCTCTATCAGCGTAATTTTCTTGCCGCCCGCGGGGACCACGAAATCGACTTCCAGCCCTTGCTGATCGCGAAAATAGTAGAGCGCGCGCGCGCGCCCGCCGTTCAATTGGTGCTTGACGATTTCCGAGGCGACGAAGCACTCGAACACCGGGCCGAGGAAGGGCGAGCGCTCGAGCATCGCCGCGGAATCGATGCCGAGCAGATGACACAGCAATCCAGGGTCGACAAAGTACAGCTTCGGCGACTTGATCAGGCGCTTGCCGAAGTTCTCGAAAAAGGGCGGCACCAGCAGGATCTGTCCGGTGATGTCGAGGATCGAAAGCCAGTCCGAGATGGTGGGCACCGATACGCCGAGAGGCGAGGCGAGTTCGCTGCGATTGAGCATTTTCCCGTTGCGCGTGGCGGCGAGCGCCAGGAAGCGGCGGAACGCGGACAGATCGCGGATCGCGGCGACCGCGCGCACGTCCCGTTCGAGATACGTCTGCAGGTAGGAGCGAAACCAGAGCTGCGCCGTGGAAGGGCGCGCGAGCACCTCCGGAAAGCCGCCCAGGAAAGGCGATACCTTGGGCGATTCGGGTACCGAGAGCGGCAGCAGGTGAAAGACCGCCGCTCGCCCCGCCATGGATTCGCTCACGCCCCGCATCAGGGGCGCCTCCTGGGAGCCTGTCAGGAGCCACAGCCCCTTGCGGGACGGGCGCGCGTCGATGCGCGTGCGGATGTAGCTCAGCAACTCGGGGACGTTCTGGATCTCGTCCAGGATCGCGGGCGTGCGCATCTCCTCGACGAACATGCGGGGATCGGCCCGAACGCGGGCGGCCAGGTCCGGATCCTCAAGCAGGTGGTAGCTCGCCGCGGGAAAGAGCCTGCGCAGCAGGGTTGTCTTTCCAGCGCGCCGCGGACCGGTCAGGATCACCGCCGGGAAGGCGCGGGCCGCCTTGCGGACCTCGGGCGCGAGCAGGCGGGCAATATGACGCATGTGAGAATATTAAACTGTTACTTTAAATTACTCAAATACCGTCGTGCCGCAGGGTTTGCGCCCTTTTAGTCCGTGGCGCCTCGGCGCCGTGTCCGCAGCCTGCGCTCGTTTTACTTGCGCGCATCCTGCCGCTTCATGGCGTGCTTCCACTTGAGCAGCCGTTCGTCGGCCGTGGCAAGCGTGGCGCGATGCGCAATGGCAGTGGCCGCGATGAAGCGGTCGGCGGGGTCGCCATGAAGATCGAGCGTGGCCGAGAGGAGAGCGATGTCCCCCGTGAGCGCGAACTCGGTGACACCTGCATCCAGCAGCAGCGCGCGCAGTTCCGAGGGTGGCGTGACCGCTTGCAGGCGCCCCTTGGCCACAAGGAGCGCGATCTCCCAGAAACTGATCGCCGAGACGCCCAACCGGCCCTCCGTAAGGGCCTCGCCGGCCAGGGCGCGGCTGCGCCTGCCAAGCGATTCGTCCTCGGTCGCGAACCAGATTGCCGCGTGCGTGTCCAGCAGCAACACTACTTGAGCGCCTCCCACTCGACGTCGATGGGCGAAATGATGTCGCCTTTGACGATGAGCCGGTCCTTCCATACTCCGAGAACGCTTTTCGGCCGCGGCCGGTGCGGCTGCAACTCGGCTACCGGCTTGCCGTTTTTGGTGATCAGCACGGGCTTGCCGGTGCGCGCAACCTCGTCCATAAGGGCGAGGCACTTCGCCTTGAACTCGGACGCCTTGATGGTTTGCATGAATCGCTCCTGAGGCAATATGACCATGGGCATGACCATGGTCATTATAGCAGGCGGCAGATCCATCGGGCCGGCACTCTCGCACGACGGCTTGTGCCCGCGCGCGCGGCGCGCTGGCTGCCCGTGCCGCCGTCAAGGCCGACGTAGCGGGACTTGTTACCGGTCATTCAGAGCGTGCGGTGCGCGAGCGCATGCGAGCGCCGCGGCGCTTTGGCGCTGGTTTCCCGTCCAGTTTTTCTGCCAGCCAGCTTGGAAAATCACGCCACGGCAGGGCCAGGTGTCCTCCGGGAAGGTCCTGTGGCTTTCCGACGCGGCAGACAATGAGGCCGGTAGCGGCCGCATCTTCGCCCGCGGCAGCCAGAAGCCGACGCAAGGGTTGGAGGTGTCCCGATCCGGGGGTCGCCGTGAGTTTGATTTCCACCGGCTGGAACTTGCCGCTCAGCCCGATCAATAGATCGACCTCCAGTCCGTCGTGCGAGCGCCAGAAGTAGAGGTCGGGCCTGAGCCCCCGCGCCATGAAGGCCTTGGCGGCCTCGGCGACCACCCAGCCCTCGAAAAGCGCGCCCCCAAAGGGCCCCGCCAGGGCGGAGGCGGCATCCGGCTGGCGTGTGAGGAAGCTCGCGAGCGCTGAATCCAGAAAGTAGAACTTCGGCGTTTTCACGATGCGCTTGCCGTAATTGCGGTACCAAGGGGGCAGGAAAAGGGCGATGTACGAAGCGTCCAGCACGCCAGCCCAGGATTTGACCGTGGGCTGGCTAACGCCCAGTTCTCGCGCCAGTTCCGAGGGATGGAACTCCTGCGCGTGATGGGCGGCGGCAAGCGACAGGAACTGGTTGAACGTCCGCAAGTCGGGGATGTTGCGGATTTGTCGAGCGTCTCTTTCCAGGTAGGTCGCAACGTAGCTGCGCAGCCAGAGGTCGCGGCGCTCGGGATGGAGGGCGGGTATCGGGTAGCCGCCGTTCCATAGCGTGGTCTCGAGGCTTGCGCGGGGCAGCTCCCCGTGCGAGAAAGGCGGCAGTTCGAGAATTGCCACTCGACCTGCGAGCGACTCGCTTACGTCGCGCATGAGAGCGAACTGCTGCGACCCTGTGAGCAGCCAGCGACCGGTGCGGGTGCGTTCGGCATCTATGCGCAGCTTGAGGTAGGGCAGCAACCCGGGTGCGTACTGGATTTCGTCCAGTATCGCGGCGCGCTTGCTCAGCCTGGCGAGGAAGCCCTCGGGATCGCTCGTCGCGAAATCCCTTTCGGCGGGGTCGTCGAAGCTGATGTAATCCACGTTGGCGCCGGTCTCGTGGCGCAGTAATGTCGTCTTGCCCGATTGTCGCGGGCCGGTGACCAGGACTGCAGGAAACTGGGCGCTGGCGCGCTTCAGCGTGGCGGCGAGTTGGCGGTGTCGATACATATGACCAGAATAAAATCTGATTTTAATATTGTCAAGTTTCAATTGGCCGAAAATCGCGAGTCTCGCAGGCTCGAGCCGTGCCGCCATCGCAGGGCGGGCTCTGGATTGCGCTCCGTATGAAGGTCCTCGTCGTCAAGCGCGACAAGATCGGCGACCTGCTGCTCACCACGCCGCTCTTTGCGCACCTCAAGGGCAGCCTGCCCGGCGTCGAGTTGCACCTGCTCGCGAACGACTACAACGCCTGGGTGGTGGCGGGCAATCCGGATATCGACCGCGTTTGGGTATACCGCCGCGTGCGTTCTGGCGGGCGCGTGAGCGTGGCGGCGGCGTGGGAGTGGATCTGGCAGTGGCTTGCGCTCAGGCGCGAGCGCTACGACTGGGTGGTCGTGGCCAACGGCGACGAGTCGCCGCGCGCGATCCGGCGCGCGCTGTCGGTGCGCGGCGCGAACACCGTGGCGTATTGCGCCGATGCGAAGCGCTACCCCGGCCTGAACCATCCTCTGGCGCCCGACCGCGCGGGGCACGAAATTGACCGGCTGCTCGCGATGGCGCCGCCGCTTGGCGTGGTGCCGCCGCGCACGCCGATCCTGCCGCGCTACGTCTTACCGGAGGATGCGGCGGCGTTCACGCGCGGCTGGCTGACCGAGCGCGGCCTAGTTGCCGGGCGCTATGTGGTGCTGGGCCTCGGCGCGAGGCGGGCGAAAAAGCAACCGGCAACGTCGCAGGTGCTGGCCTGGAGCGCGTGGTGGAAAGAGCGCTTCGGCCTGGACACCGTGTTCATGTGGACGCCAGGGAAGTCGGACGATCCGCTCTACCCGGGCGACGACGACGTTGCGCAACCGGTGCTCGATGCGCGCGCGCCGCAGATCCATGCGCATCGCGGCCCCATCCGCGAGGCGCTCGGCCTCATCTGGAGCGCGCGCACGAGCGTGTTCCCGGACTCGGGGCTCATGCAGTTCGCCGCGGCGAGCCCGGGCGGGGTGCTGGGCCTCTTTGCCGAGGCCGATGTCTCGCCCGCGCCAGCGCAATGGGCGCCGCGCGGCCCGAGGGCGGAATGGCTCGAAGCGAAGAAGGCCGTGAGCGAGCTGTCGGACGAAATGATCAAACGAAAGATGGAACGGCTGCTCGAGACGGCGGGTTAGCCTCAAGCCAGTTCTTGAGCCGCGGCCGCGGCTGGAGTAGCGTAGGCGAACCATCGCATTCGCGGACAGGGAGGCCGCCGCGCGATGCTTTCGCTGATCATCCTGGTCGTCGCCGGCGCCTATGTCGGGCTCTGGTATTTGCTCGTTCGCGCGCTGCCGAACCGGTGGGCGAAAG
>CAYMVA010000006.1:0-29240 GCA_964393745.1 uncultured Enterobacteriaceae bacterium
AAGATCATCGGCTGAAAGTACGTTGTGGGAAAATCCGCGTCAAGAACGATGAGCCAGGATCTGATCGCCGCGCTCGCCGGCATCGTGGGGAAGGCGAATGTCCTCACCGCCGAAGCCGACACCGCGGCCTACTTCACCGACTGGCGCAAGCAGTACCGCGCCAGCGCCGAGTGCGTGGTGCGCCCGGCGCTCACCGAGGAGGTGGCCGCGGTGGTGCGCCACTGCGCGCAGGCGGGCGTCGCCATCGTGCCGCAGGGGGGCAATACCGGGCTGTCGGGCGGCTCGGTGCCGAGCGGCGCACAGCGCGAGATCGTGCTGTCGCTCGCGCGCCTGAACCGCATCCGGGCGCTCGATCCGCTGAACGACACCATCACGGTCGAGGCGGGTTGCGTGCTTGCCAACATCCAGCGCGCTGCGGTCGAAGCGGGGCGATTCTTTCCGCTGTCGCTCGCCGCCGAGGGCAGCTGCCAGATCGGCGGCAATCTCTCGACCAACGCCGGCGGCGTCAACGTGCTGCGCTTCGGCAACGCGCGCGAGCAGGTGCTGGGGCTGGAAGTGGTGCTGCCCGACGGCCGCGTCTGGAACGGCCTGCGGGCGCTGCGCAAGGACAACACCGGCTACGACCTGAAGCAGCTCTTCATAGGCGCCGAGGGCACGCTCGGCGTGATCACTGCCGCGGTGCTCAAGCTGCAACCGCAGCCCGACGCCATCGTGGCCTCGTGGATCGCGGTGCCGGACCCTGCGCGCGCCGTCGAGTTGCTGGCGCTGTTGCGTGCCCGCCTCGGCGACCGGCTGACCGCTTTCGAGATCGTGTCGCGGCCCTGCCTCGAGGCGGTGCTGGCGCACGCCCGCGATACCCGCGACCCGCTCGGTGGCGTGCACCCCTGGTACGTGCTCGCCGAGGCGAGCGATTCCGGCCCGTTCGAGGCGCTCGCCGCCAAGGTCGAGCAGGCGCTCGACAAGGCGATGGAAGAGGGCGCGGCGCTCGATGCTGCTATCGCTCACAGCCACGCCCGCAGCGCGGCGCTGTGGCGCCTGCGGGAGATGATCCCGGAGGCGCAGTTCAGCAACATCAAGCACGACATCGCGGTCGCGGTGTCGCAAATCCCGGCGTTTATCGAACGCGCCGGGCGCGCGCTTGCGGTGGCGTTTCCGGGCGCCGCCGTGTGGTGCTTCGGCCACGTCGGCGACGGCAACCTGCATTACAACATCGGCGATGCGGCGCTGGTTGCGGAGCGCGCGAAGGTGAACCGCATCGTCTACGACATCGTGGCGTCGCTCGGCGGCTCGATCTCCGCCGAGCACGGCCTGGGGCAGCTCAAGCGCGAGGAGATCACGCGCCACAAGGACCCCATCGAGCTGGAGCTCATGCGCACGCTCAAGCACGCCCTCGACCCGCAGGGGCTGATGAATCCCGGCAAGGTCCTGTAAGCGGGCCCCAGCATCCAAAGTGTAAAGTCACACTTTACACTTCGAACAAAATCGGGGACAGACCCCGGTTTACTCGCTTGGGGTCTGTCCCCGATTTTCCCCGGGGTGCGGCCGGGTGGGTCCCCGCCTACGCGGGGAAGACGAAATCAGGACGGCCGCTCGGCGCGGAAGTCTTCGATGAAGCGCAGCAGCACGCGCGCCCCGGATTCGGCGTCGGCAGGCGTGATCGCCTCGACCGGGTTATGGCTGATGCCTTTCTCGCAGCGCACGAACAGCATCGCGATGTCGGCGATCGCCTGGATCGCCATGCCGTCGTGCCCGGCGCCCGATGGCAGGCGGCGCACGCGAATGCCCTCGGCGGCGATCGCGCGGTCCATCTGCGCCATCAGCCAGGGCGCGCATTTCGTGACGCCGAAATCCTGCAGCCGCTCCATGGCGAGCGAAACCTTGCGCCGCGCGCGTATGGCGCCGAACTCGGCCTCGATGCGCGCCAGCGCCCGCACGCGCTGCTCATCTAAGGGCGCGCGCACGTCCACGGTAAAGCGCGCCTCGCCCGGGATGACGTTGATCGCGCCGGGCAGCGCTTCCATGCGCCCCACGGTGGCCACCAGCTCCGGCTCGGAGGCGCCGATGCGCTCCACCGCGAGCACGCATTCGGAGGCGGCGGCGAGCGCATCGCGCCGCATCGCCATCGGCACCGTGCCGGCGTGGCCGGCGGTGCCGCCGATCGTGACTGTCATGCGGCTGAAGCCGTTGATCGCGGTGACCACGCCGACGGGCAACCCTTCCGCTTCCAGCACCGGCCCCTGCTCGATGTGCAGCTCGGCATAGGCGAGCACCTCGTCGCGGCGCCGCGCGGCGTCGCCGACGCGCGCCGGATCGAGACCGAAGCCCCGCATCGCCTCGGCGAGCGTTACGCCGTCGCGGTCCTTCGCCTGCAGCGCTTTTGGATCGAAAGTGCCGGCGACGGCGCGGCTGCCGAGCAGCGTGACCCCGAAGCGCACGCCCTCCTCGTCGGCGAAGCCCACGACCTCGATCGCGAACGGCAGGCGCCGGCCGGCGGCGCGCTCCTTTCCGGCGATCGCGTGCACGCATTCGATCGCGCTCACCACACCGAGCATGCCGTCGTACTTGCCGGCGTTGCGCACCGTGTCGAGGTGCGAGCCGAGCATCAGGCAGGGCAGGCCGGGGCGCTCGCCTTCGTAGCGGCCGACCACGTTGCCGATGGCATCCAGCCGCACGCTCATCCCCGCCGCGCGCATCCACTCCGTCACCAGCGCGGTGGCGGCGCGCTGCTCTGGCGAGAGATAGACGCGCGTCAGCCCGCCGGGCAGCTCCGAGTGCCGCGCGAGAGCCTCCAGCCGCTCGAGCATCCTCGCCGCGGAGATTGCGCTCATGCGTCCGCTTTCCTGTAGACCGGCGCTGGCAGGCGCTCGATCAGGACGTTGACGCAAGCCGCCCGGCCGGCGTTCGCGGCGCGCTCCAGCGCCGGCGCGAGCTCCTCCGGGCGCGCCACGTGCTCGCCATGCGCACCGAGCGCCGCCGCGACCTGGTCGTAGCGGGTTGGCAGCAGCTCGCAGCCGCGCGCGCGCGCCGCGCCGTATTCGCGCAGCTGGATCTGGTGCTCGGCGTTCCAGCAGGCGTCGTTGCCGATCACCGCGACATAGGCGATCCCGGCGCGCACCGCGGTATCGAGCTCGGTGGCGTGAAAGCCGAAGGTGCCGTCGCCGAGCATCGCCACCACGTTCGACTGCGGCAACGCGAGCTTCGCGGCGGCGGCAAACGGCAGCGCCGAGCCGATCGAGCCTGCCGGCCCGTTGATGAGGCGATGCGGCGCTGAAAGCGTCGCTTGCGCCCATTGGCCAAACTCGCCGCCATCCGACACCAATACCGCCTCAGGCGCATCGAGCAGCTTTTGCACCGCGCGCCCGACCTCCACCGGGTGCAGCGGGCCTTGCGGCTGCGACCTCTGCGCGGCCCACTCGGGCGGGCGGTAGCGCAGCGCCGCGCGCACCTCCTCGAGCCACTGCGGGCCCGGCCAGGCGCGGCGCGTGGCGGGCTCGATCCAGTGCGCCACATCGGCAGTGGCGTCAATGACGCGGCAGCCCGGCGCGAAGGCGGCGCCGAACTTGAGTGTGAAGTCGCGCCGCTTGCCTGCCAGCACCGCCACGTCGGCCTCCGCGAGCACCCCGGCGAGCCGGCCAAGCGCCGGGTCGTTCACGCCGCGCGGGCTTTCCATGACGATGAGCGGCACGCGCGTCGCCTCCTCGAAGCGGCGAGCGACATCCCGGCCGCGCGCGTTCGCCAGCACCGGCCCGGCGATCACCAGCGGGCGCTTGGCGCCTGCCAGCGTCTCGAGTAGCGACGCCACATAGGCAGGATCGAGCGCCACTGCGGTGGGCGCGAACGCTTGCGCCGGCGGCACGCTCGCCGCGACCTGCGCTTCGAGCAGGTCCGAGGGCAGCGACAGGTGCACCGGGCCCGGCCGCCCTTCACGCGCCGTGCGAAGCGCACGCGAGAGGTCCTCGCCCAACGCCTCGGCAGATTGCGCGGTCCATGACGCCTTCGCGGTCAGCGCCGCCATCTCAGCCTGGCGCATCTCCTGGAAGGCGCCCCGGCCGAGCTCGCCGAGCGGCGCGTGCCCGGAGAGCAGCACCAGCGGAGATTCCGCCACCAGCGCGGTGTAAAGCGCGGACACGGCGTTGGCGTGCCCCGGCCCGCCGGTGACCAGCGCCACGCCCGGCTCGCCTGTGAGCCGGCCCCAGGCGTCGGCCATGTGCACCGCGGCGGCCTCGTGCCGCACGTGCACGATCTCAAGCCCCGCATCGAGCGCGGCGTCGAATATCGGCATGACGTGGTTGCCCGAGAGCGCGAACAGGCGGCGCGCGCCGGCGCGCTCGAGCGAGCGCGCGATCAGGTCGGCGCCGCGCTGCGCCACGCTACTGGCGGATGCCGAGCGAGGTAGCGAGCCTCTCGTAGAGCTCGTATTGCTCGCGCACGAACTTCTCGGTGTCGGCCTGCGAGCGGATCGCGGGAATGCCGCCGATCTTGCTGTTGCCCGCGAGCCAATCCGCGTCGGTCGCGATCTTGCCGAGCGCGTCGGTCCAGCGGTCCACCGCCTCTTTCGCCATGCCCGGCGGCCCCATCAGGGCGCTCCAGCCGGTGATGCGCTCCATCTCCGGCCATCCCAGCTCGCGCGAGGTCGGCACCTCGGGCAGGTCTTTCAGCCGCTCGGGCGTAGTGACCATGAGCGCGCGCAGCGTCCCGGCTTTGATGTGCGACAGGATGGTGGTCAGGTTGTTGCACGCGAAATGCACCTGGTCGCCGAGCAGCGCGGTGGTCACCTCGCCACCGCTCTTGTAGTGGATGCCGACCGCGTGGTCCTTGGTGAGCCCGGTGAGGGTGAAGAAATACTGCGGCCCGAGGTTCTGGATGGTGCCCATGCCGGACGTGGAAAAGTTGAGCTTGCCCGGGTTCTTGCGCATCAACGCGACCAGCTCCGGCATGCTCTTCAGCGGCGCGTCGCCCTTCACCACGCAGACATAGGGGTTGAGCTCCAGCAGCGAGAGCATGGTGAACTCGTTCCACTTGTAAGGCACCTTGCTGTCGATCGCTGGAAGAATCGCGTGCGTGGCGATGCGCGCCACCAGCAGCGTGTAACCGTCGGGCGCCGCGGTTCTCACCGCCTGCGAGCCGATGGCGCCCGAGGCGCCGACCCGGTTCATTACCACGATGGTCGCGTTGCCGAGATACTTGGGCGCGTGTTGCGCGAGGTTGCGGCCCGACAGGTCCGAGTCGCCGCCGGCGCCGAACGGCACGATGAAGTTGATCGGCTTCTGCGGATACTGCGCCTGTGCGGCAGCAACAATGGCCGCGGACGCGAGCGCGGCGAGTATGCGAACAAACATGGGCGGTCCCTCCTCCGGTTTCGCTGCGAAGTCTACCGCAGGGGGCCGCCCGAAGCGGAGTAGCTACTTCCTTTGCAGCACCAGCGGCGCGGCGACGCCGCCCCGAGTCAGCTCACCCACGATGCGGTCGGTGACGACGCGGCCGCGGTAGCTGAAGCCCGCGCCCGAGAAGCTGATCGCCGCACCCTCGAGTTTCGCTTCCTTCACTTCCAGCGGCGCCCCGAACGCCTCGCCCTCGACCTCGATCTCCTGGAAGTTCTGGTGGATGCGCAGCCGCATCTCGCGCCCCTGCCATTCGCCGCGCGCCTCCGCCGGCACTATCCACATGAAAATCCGGCTCTCGTCGCCCTGACCGGGATGGCGCTTGCTCAGGCGCACGTCTTCGATGCGGTCGGGCTTCCAGCCTTTCATGGCGAAGGCGTGCGTCACCACGCGCGCGCCGGGCCGCAGCTCCTCCCGCAGCCGGGGCTGCAGCTGGTCTATGAGGAAGGGCAGGAGATAGACAGTCACCACGGTGGCGCGCGTGAGATCGGTCTTGAGCGCGTCGCGCTCTTCGAACAGGGCGCGCTCGGCCACCCCCGCGGCCTGCGCGTTCTCGCGCGACAGCCGCACCAGCCTGGCGTCGATGTCCACGCCCAGGCCGCGGGCGCCGAACTTCTTCGCCGCCGCGATCACGATGCGGCCGTCGCCCGAGCCCAGATCGATGACGAAATCGTCGGCGCCGGTGCCGGCAATGGCGAGCATGCGCTCGACCACCTCGTCGGGCGTGGTGATGAAGGGCGCCGGGATGTTGATGTCCTGCGCGGCCGCGCTCGCCGCGAGGCCCAGCACGAGAGCCGCCGACGCGGCGAGCGCCGCCAGGGTCCCTAACGCGGCAGCAAGCCGGTGATGAGCCGGCGCACGCTTTCCTGCGACCAATCGAGCTCCCCAACGTGGTGGTACCGGATTCTACCGTCGGGGCCGACGATGTAGGTCGCGGGCAGGATGCGCGCCTTCCACGCCTTGGCGGCGTTGGTGTCGCGATCGAGCAGCACCGGGAAATCGAGCGGCGTGCGCTGCATGAAGCGCTGGATGCGCGATTCGGGCTCGGCGAGGTTCACCGCCAGCACTTCGAACGGCTTGCCGGCGAGCGCGTCGCGCAGCTTTCGGATCGAGGGCATCTCCTCGCGGCAGGGCTCGCACCACGTGGCCCAGAAGTTGATCAGCACCACCTTGCCGCGGTACTGCTCGAGGCGGTGCGCGCGTCCCTGCAGGTCGGCGAGCGCGAGCGGCGGCGTGGCGCCGCCGCTCCAAGTCTTGAGTTCCTGCGCCGCCGCCGCGCCGGCGCCCAAGCCGAGCGCCAGCGCAAACAGCAGCGCGCGCGCGCGGCTCAGCTCTTCACCCCGCTTTGCCCCTTCACTCCGCTTTAGACCTTCACGCCGTTGGTGCGGATTTCGTACTTGAACGAGTCTGGCTCGAGCTGGTCGAGCGTTTTGCCACCGGTCTCGCCGTTGGTGTACATGAAATACGGGATCTTCGGGCCGCTCGCATTGGGCAGCGCCACGTCGTGCGCCATGTTGTAGGCGAGCCAGTTCATCTCCCAGCCGCCGAACAGACGCTTTCTCGCCGCCACCACCATCGGGTGATCGATTTTCAGGTTGGCCGGCGGCTCTTCGAGCACCACCTTCCTCACATCCGCCGGGTCCACCGGCACCCAGCCCACGCCCTGGGCGAAGAACTCGGCGCGGCAGTGCTGCGCCTTGGTAATGTTCGGCGAGCCCACGCCGAGGCTCCTGTATCCATGGATCGACGGCGCGACGCGGATGCCGTAGATGTCGCGCGCCGGCACTCCAGCGGCGCGAGAGAGGCCCACGAACAGCGCGTTCAGGTCGCCGCACTTGCCGCCCAGGTTGCGCGTCTCCAGCATCGCTTTGATGTCGCCCCAGCCGCAACCCTTGGTCTTCGGGTCGCGGAAGGTGTTCTCGACCACCCACTCGTAGATGGCGCGCGCCTTGTCGACGTCGCTCTTGGCGCCCTTCACGACCTCGCGCGCGGTGTCGCGCACGATGCCGTCGGTGGGAATGAGATCGGTGGCCGCGGTGTAGAACGCGATCTCGCTCGCCGAGAGCCGCTCCGCATTGGCGACCGGCTTGGTCGGGTCCACGGCGCGGTCGCGCGACATGAAGCCGCTCGTCACCTCGATTGCTGGTGCGGCGGCGCCCGCGCTCCACTCGGCGTACAGGATCGCGGCGCCGTACTTGCCGTCGCGCAGGATGCTCGCCTTGGCGGCGTTGCCCGACCACGAGGAACCGATCGGCCGATGCCATTCGGTCTCGTCCATCATCGGCAGCGGCACCCAGGCTTTCGAGGCCCCTTGCGGGTTCTGGATGGCGACCCGGGTCACGATCTCGTAGCTGCGCCATTCGCCGCTCGTCCTCGCGGCCGCCTCGCGAAATGGAAGGGCGGCGACGGCGGCAGCAGCGGCGGTGGATTTGAGAAACTCTCTGCGTTCCATGGTGGGGCTCCTTTTGGGCAAACGAAAGTCAGCGCCGGCTGCTGGCCGTCGCGGCTGCTGCAAATCTTGGGAGGGGGTGGAGCGGGGAAAAGGCGGGAGAGGAGATGGCGGCGATATGCGCATCGTCATCTGGGCTGCCCGCGCGCCCCCCTCGGCCGTTGCCGCAGCCAGCGCGCGCATAGCCGGTCATCACGGCGAGCGAGCGCGAACTGCGGGAGATCAGGCGGAGAAGGATCAACATCGCTGGCACTCTACCACCCCGAAGTTACGGCATGAGCCTGGTTCCGGATTCGGCTGTGCAGCAAACGCCGCAAACGAAAAACCCGGCACGTGGCCGGGTTTCTCTGGAAACGATTGTTTCGCTTACGACTTTTTCCGGCTGCACCGGCTGACGGGGCTATTCGGCGTCGGCCGCCTCCCCGAGAAGCGCGCGGCGAAAGCGCGCCTTGAGCAGCGCCCCTTCCCTGGGCGGCAGGACTAGCGGCAGCTTCTCCGCCGCCACCTTGATCTGCGCGAGCACCGGGCCGCGCTTTTTCAGCAGCATCGCCTTGGCCGCAGCGAACACGCGCGCCGAGCGCACCACCTGCGCCGAGCGGAACCCGCAGGCGAGCGCCACCTTCGCCAGGTCCACGCCGCTCGCGGTGTGCGTGGCCTGCATGCCGGTCTCGCCGTAGCGCTCGTTGTCGATCACTGCGATCGCCAGGTTCTTCGGCTGTTGCACGCCGATGGTGGCAAGCGAACCGAGGCCCATCAGCATCTCGCCGTCGCCAGTGATGACGAGCACGCGCCGCTCGGGGCGCGCCAGCGCCAGCCCCAGCCCTATCATCGCCGCGGTGCCCATCGCGCCCCACATGGGGAAAGTGAGCGGCGAATCGCCCGCGGCAGTGCAATCCCACGAGGTCGAGCCCAGGCCCGCGACCACGAGCAGCCCGCCGCGGTCGGCGAGCAGCGCTTGCACCACGCCGCGGCGCCTGAGCGTCATCGCGCGGCCTGCTCCTGGAAGCTCTTGATGCCGATGACGCGTTGCGAAATCAGCACCGCGACCGCCGCATAGCTGCCGAAGGCGAGGCGCGCCGCCGCATCGACCGCAGGCGCCACTTCCTCCGCGCTCGCCGCAGCCTGCACCACGACGCCCATCGCAGAGAGCGTGGCCGCGGTCGCCTGCCCCATGGGCACCTGCCAGGGATTGAATTCTCCGAACTCGCCACGCATGGTCACGAGCAACAGCAACGGAAAGCGGCACTCGCGCGTCATGCCAAGGACATTGATGCAGTTGCCGACACCGCTCGATTGCATCAGCAATACGCTTTTTGCGCCGCCGAGCCAAGCGCCGGCGGCAAGACCGATGCCCTCTTCCTCGGTGGAGAGCACCACGCTGCGCATCGCCCGGTCGCGCTGGCAGAGCTCGATCAGGCGCTTGTGGCCCGCGTCAGGCACGTAGCCAACCGTGCGCACGCCGGCCGCGCGCAACGTCCTGTGCACTTCGAGGGGCCAGTCGCTCATCGATGCAGGGGGGCCGGGCCCCATCCGGTAAATGCGCTCGGAGCCTTCCCGGCCCCCCCGCACCCCCCGTGCGCGGCTAACGCAGGCTGTCTCATGTCACCTCGACTTGTACACGCTGCACGGAATTGTTGCCGAAGCCGGTCGCATCCCAGATCGGCTCGAGCGGCTGCACGTTGCCCGCCGCGTCGGTCGCGCGGCAGGCAAGCTCATGCTCACCCTGCGCTGCGCCCCATGCTGCGCTCCAGCCACGCCAGGCGTGGGCGCTCGGCTCGGCATCGAGCGTGGCATCGTTCCAAGCTCCGTCCACCGCGAACTCTACGCGGCGGATAGCGCCGTAACCCGACCACGCGCGGCCGCGGATTTCCACCCGCCCCGTCTGTACTTTGCGCGATCGCAAATAGAAATCGGGGATCCCGGGCGGCGCCATGAGCGAGTTGACGCGCATCAGCGTGCAGGGCTCGCCCGCCTCGCCGGGCGCGGCGCGGAAGTGGTACGACAGCGCCTGCTGCACGCCGTCGAACGCGCGGTCGATGGCCTCAATGCGCGCAAGCCATTTCACGCTCGCCATGCCATACCAGCGCGGCACCACGAGGCGCAGCGGTGCGCCGTGCTGCGGCGCAAGCGGCTGGCCGTTCATCTCCCAGGCCACCAGCACGTCCTCGTTCAACGCCTCCGCGGGCACGAGGCTGCGCGCGAACACGTGCTCGATGCCGCGGTCGATGCCGCGATCGGTGCCGCTGAACACGATCTCCCTGACCGCAGGCTTGAGGCGCGCCTGCCGCAGCAGCGCCGCGAGCGGCACTCCGGTCCAGTCGGCCGTGGAGACGCCCTCCTCCAGCCACGGCATCGACGGGTAGCGCGGCGAGAGCTGGCCGCGGCCGTTGCCCGCGCATTCCATGGTGACGCGCAGCGTCTTCGCCGGCATGCGCTTCAGCTCCTCGAGCGCGAGCGACAGCGGCCGCTCGACCAGGCCGGCGATCTCGAGCCGCCAGCTCGCGGCGTCCGCCTGCGGGATGTCGAAATGGGTCAGCAGGTAATGCAGGCCGGCGGGCGTGACGTCATAGCGCAGCGCCTCGAGCGGCATGCCGCTGTTGCGCGCGGCGAGCGCCAGCTCGGCTGCGGTGTAGCGGCCTACGATCGGCGGCCGGCGTTTTTCTGCGGACAAAATGGTTTCCCCTCGTGGATTCTATAATGCGCGCCCAGAGCGCCATGCGAAACGCCTCCTGATGGAGATGTCCCAGTTCATCGCGCAGTTGCCGCGCGGCGACCTATGGGTGTTCGGCTACGGCTCGCTCATGTGGTCGCCGGGGTTCCGCTACCAGGAGCGCTCGACCGGCCGGCTGCACGGCTATCACCGCGCGCTGTGCATCCTGTCCAACCGCTACCGCGGCACGCCCGAGCGCCCCGGGCTGGTGATGGGCCTGTGCCGCGGCGGCTCATGCTGGGGGATGGCGTTTCGCGTGCCCGCGGCGCGCGCACGGCGCGTGCTGCAGGCGCTGTGGCAGCGCGAGATGCTGAACCGCGTCTACTGGCCGCGCCTGGTGCCGGTGACGGTGCGCCGCGGCCGGCGCATTCGCGCGCTCGCTTTCGTCGCCGACCCGGGGCACCGCCAGTTCGTGCGCGAACTGGATTTGCACGGCCGCGCGCGCCTGGTGGCGCAGGGCATCGGCGAGCGCGGCCCCTGCATGGACTACATCCGCAACACCATCCGCCACATGGAACAACTTGGGGTGCGCGACCCGCACCTGGAGCGCGTGCTGGAGGCGGCCGACCGCTTGTGCGGGCGCCAGCGGCGCCAAGTGTAAAGTCAGACTTTACACTTCGGGGTTCAGCCGCCCCGCATGCGGGCGAGCGCCTCGGCGAGGCGCGCGCGCTGGGTGCCGAAGTTGAGGCGCACGAAGCGAGCGTCGCCGTACTGCGCGCCCGGCGAGAGCGCGACGCCGCGCGCGAGGAAATGCGCCTGCGGGTCGGCGACGCCCAGGCCAGAGCAATCTATCCAGGCGAGGTAAGTAGCTTCGACATGCGCCATCGCAAGGCCCGGCATCGCCGCCACCTCGCGCTCGACCAGGTCGCGGTTGGCGCGCAGGTAGCCGAGCTGCGCCGCCAGCCAGTCGTCGCACTCGCGGTAGGCGGCGAGCGCCGCGTCGTAGCCGAACACCGAGGCGTCGTGCACCGTGGCGTGGTCGTCGCTCATGAATGAGCGCCGCAGCTCCGGGTCCTCGATGATGGCGAAGCCGCACCCCGCCCCCGGAAAACCGAACGCCTTGTTGGGCGAGATCAGCGTCACGCTGCGCCGGCAGATCTCGGGCGAGAGGCTGGCGATGGGGATGTGCGGCTTGCCTTCGTCGAGCAGCAGGTCGGCGTGGATCTCGTCCGAGCACACGAGCAAGTTGTGCCGCAGGGCAAGCTCGGCGAGCCGCCGCAGTTCGTCTGCGCGGAAGATGGTGCCGCCTGGGTTTTGCGGGTTGCAGAGCAAGAGCAGGCGCGACTCCGGGCGCACCGCCGCCGCCAAGCGCTCCTCGTCGAACACCCAGCGGCCTGCGTGCAGCACGAGCGGGGCTTCGCTATAGGCGCGCCGCGCCAGTTCCACGGCGCGCTTGAGATGGTGGTAGACCGGCGTCGGCACCAGCGCGTGCTCGCCGGCGCGCACCAGGTGGCGCGCCGCGAGGTGCAGCCCCGGCACCACGCCCGGGATGAACGCCACCCAATCGGGCTCGATCTTCCAGCGGTACAGGCGCTGCATGCGCTCGACCACGGCGGTGCGCAACTCGGGCGGCGGCACGCTGTAGCCGAGCACACCATGGCGCAGGCGCCGCTCAAGCGCCGCCTCGACCGCGGGCGGCATGCGGAAATCGGTGTCGGCCACCCAAAGCGGGATCACGCCGCGCGGAAACTTGTCCCAACGCAGGCTCCAGGTGCCGTGGCGCTCGACCGGCGCGTCGAAGTCGAAATTCATCGGTGGAAAAAATTACGCCGGGCGTGGCCCGGCGTCGAGTGGCGTTGCGGCAACATGTCTACTTCTTCGCCGCGGGCTTCGCTTTCAGGTCGTCTTTTTCGAGCGCGTCGCCGCCCTTCTCCTCCCCTGCCTCCTCATCGTCTTCGGCCTTCTCCTGCATGCTCTGCGAGGGGTCTTCCTCGAGGCGGTTCATGCTGTCGTCGACTGGTTCGGTCTTGACGGCGCGCGACTCCGCCTGCAGTTGCATCGGAAACTCGATCGCGATCTTGGGGAAAACGACTATCAGGGTGATCGCGAGCACCTGCAGGATCATGAACTCGAACATGCCCTTGTAGATGGTCGCGAGCGACCATTCCTTCACCACCTGCCGCAGGTAATAGGCCGACATCGCCACCGGCGGCGACAGGAACGCGGTCTGCAGCGTCACCGCAACCAGCGCGCCGAACCAGACCATCACCATGTCCGCGGGAATCCCCATCGCCTCGCCCAGCGCGGGCTTGAGCGCGTCCATCACCGGGTAGAAGATCGGCAGGAACACCAGGATGATCGCCGGCCACTCGAACGGCCAGCCGAGCAGGAAGATAAGGAACAGCACCACCACCAGCATCATCACCGGCGACAGCGGCAGCGCGAGCATCGTCTCGGTGATCCAGTTGGCGGTGCCAAGGCGGGCGAACACCGCGCCGAAGATGTTCGAAGTCACCGCCAGCAGCAGCACCATCGCCGAGGTGGCGGTGGTCGCGAGCACCGCCCGCTTGACCCCGGCGTAGGAGAGCTTCCTGTAGGCCGCAGCGAGCAGCATGGCGCCGAGGGCCCCGATGCCTGCGGCTTCCGTCGGCGTCGCCATGCCCGCCAGGATCGAGCCGAGCGCGGCCCCGATCAGCCCGACCAGCGGCACTACCCCGATCAGGACTTCCTTGATGATGACCGGCACGCTGTGAATGCGCTCTTCCTTCGGCACCGGCGGGCCGAGTTTGGGATTGAAGAACGCGCGGCCGAGCAGATAAACGAGGTAAAACCCGGCGAGCAGGAATCCGGGGCCGAAGGCCGCTGCATACAGGTCGGCGACCGAGACGCCGAGCACCGGGCCCATCACGATCAGCATCACCGACGGCGGAATCAGGATGCCGAGCGTGCCGCCGGCGGTGATCGCTCCGGCGGAAAGCGCCGCGTTGTAGCCGGTCTTGACCATGATCGGGCTCGCCATGATGCCGAGCACCGTGACCGCGGCGCCAACGATGCCGGTCGCCATGGCGAAAATCGTCGCCGTCAGGATCACCACCGCGAACAGCGAACCCCGGATCGGCGCCAGCAGCAGGCGCAGCGCGATGAACAGGCGCTCCATCAGGCCCGCCTGCTCGGTCAGGAAGCCCATGAAGATGAACAGCGGCACCGCCGCCAGCAGCTCTTCCTTCATCATGCCGATGGTCTGGAAGTAGGCCAGGCTGAAGACCATCTCGCCGAGGCCGAAGTAGCCGAAAGTGAGGGCGAGGAACAGCAGCGTGAAGCTGATCGGGAAGCCGATGAAGATGACGCCGATCATCACCACCAGCATCACCAGGCCGAGGAAAGCGAGTCCGCTCATGTTCCGCTCATCGGGCTAGATCTCGATCTTTTCTTTGTGCTCGAGCTCGATGCCCCAGCGCGCTGCGTAGACGGACTTGATGGTCTCCGACACACCCTGGATCAGCAGCAGCAGGCAGGTCAACGGCACCACCCACTTGAACGGCCACAGGATCGGCCGCCACGGCGTCTGCTCGGAAGTCTCGCCGATCTCGAACGCATACCAGCCCTCGGCGCCGCTCACCAGCAGGAACACGAAGATCGCCGGAAAGAAGAACACCAGGTAGGCGATCGAATCGATCGTGCCCCTGGTGCGGATGGACCACTTCTCGAAAAAGAAATCGGTGCGGATGTGCGCGCCCTTGTGCAGCGCGTAGGCCGACCCCAGCATGAAAATCGTGCCGTACAGCATGTAGGTGATGTCGAACGACCAGATGGTCGGCGCATCGAACAGGTAGCGCGCCAGCACCTCGTAGGCCACCACGAGCACCAGCGGCACGTTCAGCCACGCCACCCAGGTGCCGGTGGTGTCGGTGAACTTGTCGATCAGCCGCACCAGCCGGATGTGCGCGGCGGGGATTTCAGGCATCAGGCAGACCCTGGCTCACGAAGCAAAAAAACAGGGGCGGATGTCCGCCCCCATTTCCTGGCCGGTGCAATTATTTCTTCTTTGCTGGCGCGGCGCCCGGAGCGGCGCCGGTTTCCGGGAAGTAGTAGTTCGCCGCAAACGAGTACGGCGGGAACATGAAGCGCTTCGCCGGCACCACCAGCGAGGCGTAGGCGCGCTGCGAGTCGTGCACTTTCTTGAAGAACGGGTTCTTGGCGCCTTCTTCCTTGGCGATCACGTCCCAGGTCTTGAGGAACTCCGTCAGGATGTCGGGCGGGGTGCGCAGGATGCGAACGCCGTGCTTTTCCTGCAGCTCCTTGATGGCGTCGGCGTTCTGCCGCTGCCACTTCGCCCACCAGATGAGGAAGGTCTCGTTGGCCGCCGACTTTATGATCTCCTGGTGCGTCGGCGACAGGGCCTTCCAGACGTCCTGGTTGATCACGATTTCGCCGATGGTGACGTTCTCGTGCATGCCCGGGGTGTAGTGGTACTTCCAGACGTTCTGGAACCCCAGGCGCAGGTCCTCGACCCCGCCCACCCACTCGGCGCAGTCGATCACGCCGCGCTGCGCCGAAGGGATGATCTCGCCGCCCGGCATGTTGACCGTCTGCATGCCCATGCGCTGGAACACTTCGGCCGCCATGCCGGTCTGCCGGCACTTCATGCCTTTGAAGTCAGCCAGGTTCTTGATCGGTCGCTTGAACCAGCCGAAGGCCTGCGGGCCCGAAGGCAGGATCGGCCACCAGAAGATATTGAGCTTCAGCTCCTTCTGGAAGAATTCCTGCGCCAGATCGATGCCGCCGCCGTGGTGCATCCAGCCGATGGCGTCGATCATGTCCATGCCGAAGGTGCCGCCGGGGCCGCCGGTCATCAGGATCGCGGTCTTGTTCTTGCCGACCCAGTAGCCCGACCAGGCGTGCGCGCCGTCGAGCACCTTCTTGTGGGTGGCGTCGAGCACCTCGAAGGCCGGGACGACCTGGCCCGCGGGCATGGTTTCGATCTTGAGCTGACCGCCGGACACCTTGTTGATGCGGTCGGCGAAGTAAAGGAAGTTCTCGTACAGGGTCAGGCTGGCCGGCCAGGTCGCCTGCATCTTGAGGCTGGTCTGTTGAGCCTGCGCTGCGCCGGAGAATGCTGCGATGGCCGCGACTGCGACGGCGGCGCGTGTGAAATGCGGGACGAACAGCCTCATGACTCCCCTCCTCCTATAGATGGTTTCGCAAGGCGAAAATGCAGCCTACACGCTTGTTTTTCTTCGGTCAACGAAAACGCCCGGGCGTACCTACTTCTTGTCCTTCGCCTTCGCCTTGGCGGAGGCGGCCGGCTTCTCCGGGAAGTAGTAGTTCGCCGCGAACGAGTACGGCGGGAACATGAAGCGCTTCGCCGGCACGACCTTGGAGGCGTACTCGCGCTGCGAGTCGAGCACCTTCTTGAAGAACGGGCTCTTGGCCGACTCCTCGGCCGCCATCACGTCCCAGGTCTTCAGGAAAGCGATCAGGATCGCGGGCGGCGTGCGCAGCATCTGCGTGCCGTGCTTGGTGCGCATCTCCTCGATGGCGTCGGCGTTCTGCTTCTGCCAGCGCACGCCCCAGCGCACGAAGGTTTCCATCTGCGCCGAGCGCCACGCCTCCTGCTGCTGCGGCGAGAGGCTCTTGAACACGTCGGTGTTGACGATCAGCTCGAGCATCGAGTTCGACTCGTGCATGCCCGGCGTGTAGTGGTACTTCCAGACCTGGGGTAAACCGAGGCGCAGGTCTTCGACGCCGCCGACCCACTCGGCGCAGTCGATCACGCCGCGCTGCGCCGAGGGCACGATCTCGCCGCCGGGCATGTTCACCGTCTGCATGCCCATGCGCTGGTAGATCTCGGCGACGATGCCGGTCTGCCGGCACTTGAGGCCCTTGAAGTCCGCGAGGTCCTTGATCGGGCGCTTGAACCAGCCGAGCGCCTGCGGGCTCGAGCCGCCGACCGGCATGCCGACGATGTTGAGCTTGAGCACGTCCCGGTAGAACTCGTCGTACAGCGCCTGGCCACCGCCCTCCTGCAGCCAGCCGAGGAAGTCGAAGTGGTCCATGCCGAACGGGCCGGCGGGGGTCGCCGAGAACAGCGTCGCCGCCTTGTTCTTGCCCACCCAGTAGTAGGCGACGCCGTGGCCGCCGTCGATCACCTTCTTGTGCGTGGCGTCGAGGATCTCGAACGCCGGCACGATCTGGCCCGCGGCCATCGCCTCGATCTTCACGCTGCCGCTGGTGAGCTTGTCGACGCGCTCGGCGAAGTAGCGGAAGTTGTCCTGCAGCGTCAGGCTCGCCGGCCAGGTCGACTGCATCTTGAGCGGCTTGACGCCGGGCTGCTGCGCCTGCGCCGGAGCCATGGAAACTGCGGCGAGCGCCGCGGCTGCCGCCAGCGCGGTAACGGAAAATGATTTCTTCATAGGATCCTCCTCCCTGAGAGACGCAGATGGTAGCCCTAATCCAGCCGCGCGACGATACCCTCCAGCTCGTGCGACGGCGCCGGGTAGCGGCTGAGCACCAGCGGGTCGTGCCCCGGAATGATGCGCTCGGGCGAGCCGGCGAGCTCGCGCAGGCGGCGGTAGCCCTCGACCATGTCGGGCACCGACCACACGATCGGGAACGGCCGCGCCTGCTCGAAGTTGGCGTAGAAATGGGTGGCGTCGGAGGCGAGCACGACCGGGCCGCGGCGCGTGTCCACCCGCACCACCTGCAGGCCCATGGTGTGGCCGCCGATGAGATGCAGCGACACGCCGGGCGCGAGCTCGGCGTCGCCGTCGTGGAAGCGCACGCGGTTTTCGTAGGTCCGGCGCACCATCCCCACAACGTCCTCGACTTCGTAGGCGCCGCGGTGGCGCTCCTCGCCCATGTGGCGCCCGGTGGCGTAGCGCATCTCCAGGTCCTGCAGGTGCAGCGTCGCCGCGGGGAACAGATCGAAGTTGCCGACGTGGTCGTAGTGGAGGTGGGTGATCACCACATCCTTTATGGTTTTTGAATCTGTTCCCAAGAGCCTTAAACCCTCGGTCGGGCACCTGATGTGGTCCCTGCCCCTCTTCGCCGCCATCGCCGCGGAGAAGCCGGTATCGACGACGATCTCGCGCCCGGCGCCGCGGATCAGCCACACGAAGTAGTCGAGCGGCATCGGGCCGTCGTGCGGGTCGCCGCCGATGAAATTCTCCGAGGCGCGCCGCGCGTGGTGCGCGTACTTGACCGCGTAGACCTCGTAGGTCGCTTGACCGCTCACTTAACCGTAATTCGCGCGAACTTCCGCTTGCCCACCTGCGCCACGACCGTGCGGCCCGCGGGAATCTTGAGGCCCTTGTCCGACACGCGCTCGCCGTCGAGCTTCACGCCGCCCTGCTCGATCATGCGCTGCGCTTCGGTGGTGCTCGGCGTGAGCCCCGCCTGCTTGAGGAGCTGGGCGACCGGCACGCCGCCCGCCGGCGACTTCACGGTGACTTCGGGCATCTCCCCGGGAGTGGCGCCCTCGCGGAAGCGGCTCTCGAAATCCGCCTGCGCATCGTCGGCTGCCTTGGCACTGTGGAAGCGCGCCACGATCTCTCGCGCGAAATGTACCTTCACATCGCGCGGATGCTCGCTTTTCCACTTGCGGAGGGTGGCGACGGATTCGAACGACAAAAGCTCGATATATCTCCACATGAGCTCGTCGGAGATCGACATCAGCTTGCCGAATATTTCAGAGGGCGGCTCGGCGATGCCGACATAGTTGCCGAGCGACTTGGACATCTTCTCCTTGCCGTCCAGGCCTTCGAGCAGCGGCATGGTGAGGATGCACTGCGGCTCCTGCCCGAACTGCTTCTGCAGCTCGCGCCCCACCAGCAGGTTGAACTTCTGATCGGTGCCGCCGAGCTCGACGTCGGCCTTCATCGCCACCGAGTCGTAGCCCTGCATGAGGGGGTACAGGAGCTCGTGCAGCGCTATGGGTTGGTTGTTTTTCATTCTTTTCGAAAAATCATCTCTCTCCAGCAACCGGGCGACGGTGTAGCGCGAAGCGAGGCGGATGATGCCCTCGGCGCCGAGCTTGTCCGACCACTCGGAGTTGAACAGGATCTGGGTCTTGTCCGGGTCCAGGATCTTGAACACCTGGGCGCGGTAGCTCTGCGCGTTGTGCTCGATTTCCTCGCGCGTGAGGGGCGGGCGCGTCTGGTTCTTGCCGGTCGGGTCGCCGATCATCCCGGTGAAGTCGCCGATCAGGAACTGCACCTGGTGTCCGAGGCTCTGGAAGTCGCGCAGCTTGTTGATCACCACGGTGTGGCCGAGATGCAGGTCCGGAGCCGTGGGGTCCAGGCCGAGCTTGATCCTGAGCTTGCGGCCGCTGGCGAGCTTCTTCGCCAGCTCCTCCTCGACGATCAGCTCGTCGGCACCCCTGCGGATCGTCTGGACGGCCTGCCCGATGGCGGACATAGTGAATTTGCCTGACGCGGGTTCTTTGCTAGACTGCGCAGGGTTCTGAAATTCAAGGAATTCTAGCCCATCCATGGGAACGCCCGGACGGCTCGGTCGCCTCGCCGCCATCGTCCTCCTCGCCGCCACCGGCGTGGTGGCGTTCGCCACGATCACGCCATCGCCCGAGGGCCAGGTGGCGGCACACAGCTCGCTGGTCGTCGAAGCGCTCGAGATCCGTCTCGACGCCGCGCCCGCGCCCAGGTCTTACTTCCGCGAGGAGATCTACCAGCGCGGCGACACGCTGCCGGTGTTCCTCGAGCGCCTGGGCATCGAGGACCCGCACGTCGCGCGCCTGCTGAAGATTCGCGCGCTGCAGCAGCTGCGCCCCGGCGCGCACGTCAGCGCCGAGGTCAGCGCCGGCGGCGAGCCGCTCGCGCTCAGCACCCTGAGCGGGCGCGACACGCTGATCAAGGTCACCGCCGAGGCGAACGGCTACTACCGCGTCACCGACGACCGCGCCCAGCTCGACACCCGGGTGGCGGTGAAGTCCGGGGTGGTGAAGAGCTCGCTGTTCGCCGCCGCCGACGAGGCCGGCATCCCGGACGCGATCGCGATGCAGCTCGGCGACGTGTTCGGCGGCGACATCGACTTCCACCGCGACTTGCGCAAGGGCGACCGCTTCGCCGTGGTCTACGAGCTGCACACCCTGAATGGCCGCGCGGTGCGCGCCGGGCGCGTGCTCGCCGCCGAGTTCACCAACAACGGCAAGACCTTCCGCGCGGTGCAGTTCGGCAGCGGCTACTACACCCCGGAAGGCAAGAACCTGCGCAAGGCTTTCCTGCGCGCGCCGCTCGAGTTCTCGCGCGTCTCCTCGGGCTTCGGCATGCGCCGCCATCCGATCGCCAGGAACTGGCAGCAGCACAAGGGCATCGACTACGCCGCGCCCACCGGCACGCGCGTGCGCGCGGTCGGCGACGGCTCGGTCGAGTTCGCCGGCCCGAAGAACGGCTACGGCAACGTCGTCATCCTGCGCCACCACGGCCAGTACACCACCGTGTACGCGCACCTGAGCCGCATCGCGCGCGGCGTGCACTTCGCCGCCCGCGTGACGCAGAACGACACCGTGGGCTTCGTCGGCCAGACCGGCTGGGCCACAGGCCCGCACCTGCACTACGAGTTCCGCGTCGCCGGCGAGCCGCGCAACCCCTTCTCCGTCGCCATGCCCTCCGCGCACCCGGTCGCACCGGCGGACCTTCCCGCCTTCCGCAACCACGCCGCCCTGCTCTCCGCGAAGCTCGACCTGCTGGCCACCAGCACCCTCGCGCGGCTCGAATAGGCGCCGGCGCGATTCCCCTCCAATTTGAAGATTGGAGGGGAATGGGTGATAATCCCCTCCAATCCTCAGTTTGGAGGGGAATTTGGCCAAGCCGTTCACAAGGCAGGATGCTGCAAGCCGCACCCGCTACCAGGAACTCAAGCAGCTGGCGCGCTCGCAGCGCCGCGTCCTCGCCGGGACGCCCGGCACGCTGAAGCAGCGCTCCCGCGGCGTGACCCGGTACTGGGTGCGCGAGTACATCCGCGTCGACGGCAGCAAGGACGACGAGCATATCGGCACCGTCGCCGTCGTTCCGGCGGCGCGTATCAAGGAGCTGCAGGACGAGATCGACCTCGCGAAGGCGCTCGCCTCGGGCTCCTCGACGCTGCGCGTGCTCGGCTATCAGCGCATCGAGCGTAAGCCCGCCGCGGTGCTCGCCGCCTTTTTCAACCACGGCCTGTTCGGCGCCGGGCTGACCCTCGTCGGCTCCCATGCCTACGGCGCGCTATTGAACGAGCTCGGGGTGATCGCTCCTGCCTACCGCACGCATGACCTCGACGTTGCCCGCGCCGCGCCCCTCGCGATCGCGCATCCGAACCTCCCTACCCTGCGGCAGATTCTCGAAGAGACCGGCATGAACTTCGTTCCAGTCCCGGGGTTGCCGTCGCACCGGCCGTCCGCCACGTTCAAGCTGCCCGGCGCGGAAACCCTTGCGGTCGATCTCCTGGTCCCGGGCAAGCGCACGGGCGATCTGGTCGCCGTCGCGGAGCTTGGCGCGCATGCCCAGGCGGTGTCGCACCTGGACTTCCTCATCGACGAGCCGGTCGACGCTGTGGTCCTGAGCCCGAACCAGATCGTCCCGATCAGGCTGCCCTCCCCCGAGCGCTTCCTGGTCCACAAGCTCTTTTCCTCCCAGGCGCGCGGCCCGGGCCGCGACAAGGCAGGGAAAGACCTCCAGCAGGCCGCATTGCTCGCCGCCGCTATCGAAGAGGAAACGCCCGGCTCGCTGATCGATGCCTACCGCGAGTTTCCGGCACTAGGCAAGGCCACGGTGCGCCGCGGCGCCGCGGCGGCGGCAAAACGTCTAGGCGGCAACAGCGGCGAGGCCGTGGACGCGCTGACGCGCATCGCCTCGAAGTAGCGGATTGGAGAAAAAGAAAAGGGGCCGAAGCCCCTTTTCATTTAAGTACAGTACCGCCTTAGGTGGAGAAGGACGAACCGCAGCCGCAGGTGCTCTTAGCGCCGGGGTTCTTGATCACGAACTGCGCGCCCTCGAGGCCTTCCTGGTAGTCGATCTCGGAGCCGGCCAGGTACTGGTAGCTCATCGGGTCGATCAGCAGCATGACGCCGTTCTTCTCCATCGCGGCGTCGTCCTCGTTCTTCACCTCGTCGAAGGTGAAGCCGTACTGGAAGCCCGAGCAGCCGCCGCCGGTGACGAACACGCGCAGCTTCAGCTCCGGGTTGCCTTCCTCGTCGATCAGCTGCTTCACCTTGTTCGCGGCGTTGTCGGTGAACACCAGCGGCGACGGCATTTCGGCGACTGCCGGAGCTTCGGTGACTGTTTCGGTGACTGCGTTCATCGGTGCTCCTTGGTTACGCCCCGGACGCGAGCTTGAGCTCGACGCCCTTCATCTCGGCGGCGTGGTGCACCAGGCGGCCCTCGACGACCGCGCCCTGGTGAATTTCGATGCTCTTGTAGTACACATCCCCTTTGACCCGCGATCCCGCCTGGAGTTCGAGGGTCTCGGTGGCGTGCACCGGCCCGTGGATGGTGCCGTTGACCACGATGTGCGCGGCCTGAACTTCGCCGTCGATGCGCGCGTCGGAGGACACCACAAGCGTGCCGGGCTGGTCGGGTAGCGCGGCGACGTTGCCGCGCACCATGCCGTCGACGCGCAATCCGCCGCTGAAGATGACATTGCCCTCGATGCGCGTGGTCGCGCCGATCAGGCTGTCGATGCGGTTCTGCGGCTTGCTCTGCTTGTTAAACATCCCTGCCTCTCCCTCTCCCCTCGCCACTTCAATTCGTCTTCGTCGTGCCGTTCAGGCTCACCGTGTGCGTCGCGCGCGGCTGGTTGGAGCCGTTCTCGAACACCCGCACCTGCACGCTCTCGACCTTCGCCTTCGGGTTCACCCGGAACGTCCCTTCGACCCGCCGGAAGTACTTGAAAGACAACTTGAATAAGGCTGCGGCGGCGTCGCCAGGCTCCGGAAAGGACATCATAGCATTCTGGCCCCCCTCCTGCAGGCTGACGACCAGCTCGAGGCGCCCGGCGAAATCGCGCCCGCGACGGTCCGTAGGCGTCAGCAGCAACAGCCGATAGCGGTATTCCCCTGGCAGCACGTCGGGTTCTACCTTGAAGCGGTAGACCGCGAGCGTCTGCGTGTGGCGCTCTTCCGAGGCGAGCATGCTCTCGAAAGTGGCGAGCTCCTCGCGCACGCGCGCATTCTCCTGCTCGAGCGCGCGCACCTGCTGCGCGAGCTTCTGCTGCGCGGTGCGCTCGATCGAGATGCGGCTGTCGGCGGCGTTGGCGATCGCGCGCAGCCGCGCCAGCTCGGCGCGCGCCGCCTCGAGCTCGCCGCGCATGGTCGCGAGCTCCTGCACCACCTCGCTGCGGTCGAAGCCGGCAAAGCGCCGGCCGGCGTCGTAGATCCAGCCTGCCGCCGCTCCGGCGACGCCGAGCACCACCACCAGTCCCGCCCAGCGCCAGTACCACGGGATCTGGGTCTGGATCGCGACGCGCGGCGCGTCGATGCCGAAGCGCCGGCGCAGGACCTTCCAGCGACCCGAAGCCATCTAAGGAACCACCGCCACTTGCTCGAGCCCCGTGGTCTCCGGCAGGCCAAACATCAGGTTCATGTTCTGCACCGCCTGGCCGGAGGCGCCCTTCATCAGGTTGTCGATCGCCGACAGCACCACCAGCGTGTCGGAGCGCTTCGCGCCTTCCGGCGGCCGGTGCATCGCGATGCGGCAGGTGTTCGCCGCGCGCACCGAGCGCGTGTCGGGATGGCTGCCCACGGGCATCACGTCGACGAACGGCTCGCCGGCGTAGCGCTTCTCGAAGAGCTGCTGGAAGTCCGCTTCCTTCGTCACGCGCGCATAGAGCGTCGCGAAAATGCCGCGGATCATCGGCGTCAGGTGCGGGGTGAACACCAGGCCGACGTCGCGCTTCGCCGCCTGCGCCAGGCCCTGGCGGATCTCCGGCCAGTGGCGGTGGCCCATGACGTTGTAGGCGGCGAAATTGTCGGAGGCCTCGGAAAAGGAAAGCGGCAGCTCGGCCTTGCGCCCGGCGCCGCTCACGCCCGACTTCGCGTCCGCGATCAGGTGATCCAGATCGACCACGCCCGCTTCGACCAGCGGCAGCAGGCCGAGTTGCACCGCGGTCGGGTAGCAGCCCGGGTTCGCCACCAGTCTTGCGCCGCGGATGCGGTCGCGGTTCTGCTCGCACAGGCCGTACACCGCCTGCGCCACGAGCTCCGGCGCAACGTGCTTCACTTTGTACCAGCGCTCCCATTCCGCGACGTCCTGGATGCGGAAATCGGCCGACAGGTCGACGACGCGCGCGCCGCCGTCGAGCACCGCGCGCGCTTCGCCCATCGCCACGCCGTTCGGCGTGGCGAAGAACACCACGTCGCAGCCGGCGAGCGCGCGAGCGCCCGGCTCGATGAACGCCAGCTCGACGCGCCGGCGCAGGCTCGGGAACATGCGCGCCACGGGCGTGCCCGCCTCCTTGCGCGAGGTGATCGCCTTCAGCTCGACCTGCGGGTGCTGCGCGAGCAGCCGCAGGAGCTCGACCCCCGTGTACCCCGTGCCTCCGACAATGCCCGCCTTGATCATTGATCGCGTCCCAGAAACGCAAAAGCCGCCCAGGGCGGCTTTCGGTTCGCAGAATCTCTCGGATCTAGCGTTTCGAGTACTGCTTGCGCCGCCGCGCCTTGTGCAGGCCGACCTTCTTTCGCTCCACCTCTCGCGCGTCGCGCGTCACCAGCCCGGCCGCGCTCAGCGTCGGCTTCAGAGCGGCATCATACTCGATCAGCGCGCGCGTTATGCCGTGGCGCACCGCGCCCGCCTGCCCGCTTTCGCCGCCGCCGAACACGTTGACCATGATGTCGAAGTTCGCGAGGGTCTTGGTCAGGTTGAGCGGCTGGCGCACCACCATGCGGCCGGTCTCGCGGCCGAAGAACTGGTCCACCGGCTTGCCGTTGACGGTGAACTCGCCCTTGCCGGGCTTGAGGAACACGCGCGCTACGGCGCTCTTGCGCCGGCCGGTGCCGTAGTAATAGTCGCCGACCATGCCTGCATCTCTCCTTAGTTGATCTCCAGAGCTTTGGGTTGCTGCGCCGAATGCGGGTGCGTTGCGCCGGCGTAGATCTTGAGCTTGCGCATCATCGCGTAGCCGAGCGGGCCCTTCGGCAACATGCCCTTCACCGCGAGCTGCAGCACGCGCTCGGGCTTCTTCGCCTGCAGCTTGGCGAAATTCGTCGTGCTCAGCCCGCCCGGGTGCCCGCTATGGGTGTAGTAGATCTTGCGCTCGGCCTTGCGGCCGGTGACGCGCAGCTTGGCGACGTTGACCACGACGATGAAATCGCCGGTGTCCACGTGCGGCGTGTACTCGGGCTTGTGCTTGCCGCGCAGGCGCATCGCGATCTGCGTCGCGAGGCGGCCGAGCACCTTGTTCTGTGCGTCGACCACGTACCAGCCCTGCACAATCTGGCCCGGTTTGGCGGTGTAGGTTGTCATTGCAAGAATCGAGAAAAGCTGCGGATTTTACACAATAAAGCTAGATTAGTGTCATGGAATGCACCGTGCGCTGGTCGGGCGTCGGTATGAGCTTCACGGCCGAAACCGGGAGTAACCACCTGGTTAGCATGGACGGCGCCCCGGACGGCGGCGGCCGCAACCTCGCGCCACGCCCGATGGAGATGGTGCTGCTAGGCACCGGCGGCTGCACCGCCTACGACGTCGTCGTCATCCTGCGCAAAAGCGGCCAGGACGTCACCGGCTGCGAGGTCAAGCTCACCGCCGAGCGCGCCACCACCGACCCCAAGGTCTTCACCAAGATCCACATGCACTGGATCGTCCGCGGCCGCGGCCTCAAGCCCAACCTCGTCGAGCACGCCATCCGCCTCACGCACGAGAAGTACTGCTCCGCGACGGCGATGCTCCAAAAGACGGCCGAGGTTACGAGAGACTTCGAGATCGTCGAGGGTTAGTAGCGCGTGGGTTAAGCCAGCGCGTAATTTCTTCGACGATGCGCTGAAGAGAATCCTCGGCTCACCGCCGCAGCATCGAACTGCGAAGAAGAAAAAATGAAGTGGAAATGAAAAACCCGCCGAAGCGGGTTAGGGCGGTGCTACCAGATTTGTGAAGATCCGCGCGCGCGGCACGAGCGCCTGGCCGGCTTGGACATGACCAGCGCGCCCGTGCGGCGGCGGAGTACTCCGGGAGGCGGGAAGGAAGGTGCCGCGAGGCTGGCTCGGGGGAGCAACTCGGTACCTCGCGTCAGGGGTGTGCGGGCCATTCCTCCCCGATCTCCCGCGACCATTGTGGCCCTCGGAATCGGCGAAGGAAATCGCACGAAAGTTATATAACTTTGGTTATAGCTTGATGCCTAGCTTGGCGGCGGCGACCAGCGCTTCGGTGCGCGAAGAAACGCCCAGCGCCTGGTAGATGGCGTGGGTGTGCTGCTTGACGGTGCCTTCCGTGAGCTGCAGCTGGTCGGCGATCTCGCGGTTCGAGCATCCGGTGACGACCAGGCTGAGGATTTCGGTCTGCCGGGCGGTGAGGGGCGAATCCGCCCGCGTGTCGGCGCTGTGCGAGAGCGTGTGCGCGGGCGCGTAGGTCCCGCCAGATACCACATGCTTGACTGCCGAGACCATCGTCTTGGGCGAAACGGTCTTCGGCAGGTAGCCCGCGGCGCCCGCGGCCAGCGCAGCGTGCACGGTCGGCGCGTCCTCGGTGGCGGAGACGACGATGACGCGCACTTTCGGCAGCGCTTCCTGGAACCGTTGCAGCGCCTCGATGCCGCGGAAGCCGGGCAGGCCGAGGTCGAGCAGCGCGAGCTCGAGCTGCGGGAGTCCGCGCGCGCGCTCCAGCGCGGAGGGCAGATTGGTTTCGGTATGGACGGCGGCGCCGGGAATCGCCTTGCGCACCACGGCCGCAAGGGTCTGGTGAATGATGGGGTGATCGTCGACGATCAGGACGTCCACGGTGGCCCAGTGTAGGGCCGGGCGGGAGGCAAGTGTGAAAACCGCTTGCGGAATCGCGATTCCGGCGAAGCTACGGCTGGGTCTTGTACTCCGATTGTCCTTTCGGACGCACGCCGACGAAGCGGGAGAGGAACAGGCCCGCTTCGTAGAGCACGCACATCGGTACGGCGAGCATGAACTGCGAGAGGACGTCGGGCGGGGTGACGATGGCGGCGACGACGAAGGCGCCGACAATGACGTACGGGCGCGCTTCCTTCAGCTTGTCGATGGTGACGATTCCCATGCGCACCAGGACGATCACCACGACCGGGATCTCGAAGGTGACGCCGAAGGCGAGGAACATGGTGATGACGAAGCTGAAGTAGGCCTCGATGTCGGGCGCCGGGGTGATGGAGGTCGGCGCAAAGCCGTGGATGAAGGTGAACACCTGGCCGAAGACGAAGAAGTAGCAGAACCCGACGCCCATGAAGAACAGCACCGAGCTGGCGACGATCAGCGGCAGGGCGAGCTTCCTCTCGTGCTCGTACAGGCCGGGCGCGACGAAGGCCCAGGCCTGGTAGAGCACGTAGGGCAGCGTGATCATGAAAGCGACCAGCGCGGTCACTTTCACCGGCACCATGAACGGGGTGATGACGCCGGTGGCGATCATCTTGGCGCCCGGCGGCAGCGCGTTCATCAGCGGCAGCGCGAGGATGTCGTAGATGTAGCCCGAGCCGGGCCAGAAGAACAGCACGATGAAGATGGCGAGCACCACGCCGACCGCGCGCACCAGCCGCTGGCGCAGCTCGATCAGGTGGGAGATGAAGCTTTCGTGCTGCTCGCTCATGCCGGCTTCGCTTCCTCGGCCTTCTTCTCAGCCGGCGGGTCCTCGGCCGGCTTGTCCTCGGCCGATTTTTCGACGGGCGGCGCGGGAACGTCGCCGACCACAGCTTCGACCGACTTGTTCAGCTCGGTCTCGGTCTTGTTGAGCTCGCTTTGCACGTCGCTCTGCATGCTGGTCGCGGCCTGCTGCATCGAGTCGCGCATCTTGCGCAGCTCATCGAGCTCGACCTCGCGGTTGATGTCCGCCTTGACGTCGGCGACGTAGCGCTGCAGCCGCCCGGCGAGGTGGCCGAGGGTGCGCGCCATGCGCGGCAGCTTCTCGGGGCCGATCACGATGAGCGCGACCACCCCGATCACCAGCAGCTCGGAGAAACCTATGTCGAACATTCAGCCCCGCAGAATAAAAAGGCGCCCAGCGGGGCGCCTTTGACGAGAACCGTGGAAATCGGGCTCTGACCCCGATTTCCTTTCAGGCCTTCTGCTCGGTCTTGCCCTTCACTTCGCCATCGACCGTCTTGCCGGTCGCCTGCGGCGGCAGCGTGGCCTCGGCGGACGAGGCCTTCTCGCCGCCTTCGCGCATGCCGTCCTTGAAACCGCGCACCGCGCCGCCGAGATCCGCACCCATGTTGCGCAGCTTCTTGGTGCCGAAAATCAGCATCACGATCACCAGAACGATCAGCCAGTGCCAAATGCTGAGCGAACCCATATCCGTCTCCTATCGTTGCCTCTGGAGCATGGAACCCAATGGATCGGGCCCGCCCAGAACGTGCATATGTACATGATACACCTCCTGATGTCCCACCCGCCCCGTGTTGATGATGGTGCGGAAGCCGTCGGCGGCGCCCGCCTCGCGCGCCAGACGCCCGGCGACAGTCAGCATCTTGCCGAGCGCCGCCTGGTGGGCGGGCTGCGCGTCGTAGAGCGTCGCGACGTGCGCCTTGGGCACGACGAGGAGGTGCACCGGCGCCTGCGGCCGGATGTCGTGGAACGCCATCACCTCGACGTCCTCGTACACCTTCTTCGCCGGGATCTCGCCGCGCGCGATCTTGCAGAAGATGCAGTCGGGGTCGGTCATTTCTTTCTTGACGCTTTCTCGTCGATCCCGGAAATGCCTTCGCGCCGCATCATTTCGGCGAGCACGTCGCCGGGTCCGAGGCCGTGGCGCGAAAGCACGATCATCGAGTGGAACCACAGGTCGGCGACCTCGCGCACCAGGTGCAGCCGGTCGCCGCTCTTCGCGGCGAGCACGGTCTCGGTCGCCTCCTCGCCGATCTTCTTCAGCATCGCGTCGTCGCCCTTCGCGAAGAGCTTGGCGACGTAGGACTTCTCCGGGTCGCCGCCCTTTCTCTCGTCGATCGTCGCCGCGATGCGCTCCAGCGTCTGTGCCATGCCGGTCTTCATTTCTTGTAGATGAGCGAAGGATCCTTGAGCACCGGATCGATCGTCACCCACCTCCCGTTCTCCAGTTTTCGGAAAAAGCAGCTCTCGCGCCCGCTGTGGCAGGCGATGCCGCCGACCTGCTCCACCTTCAGCAGTATCGCATCGGAGTCGCAGTCGATGCGCAGCTCGCGTACCTTCTGCACGTGGCCGGACTCCTCGCCCTTGCGCCACAGCTTCTTGCGCGAGCGCGACCAGTAGACGGCTTCGCGCTTGTCCGCGGTTTGCTGGAGCGCTTCGCGGTTCATCCAGGCGACCGTCAGGACGCGGTGCGAAGAAAAATCCTGCGCGACAACGGCAACCAAGCCGTCGCCATTCCAGGGCACCTCGTCGAGCCAGCTCATAACCGCACCTCGATGCCGCGCGCGCGCATGTGCTCCTTCGCCTGGCGCACGGTGAAATCGCCGAAGTGGAACACGCTCGCCGCAAGCACCGCGTCGGCGCGGCCGTCGAGCACGCCGTCGGCGAAATGCGCGAGCGTGCCGACGCCGCCGGAGGCGATCACCGGCACGCTCACCGCGTCGGCCACCGCGCGCGTCAGGCCGAGGTCGAAGCCGTCGCGCGTGCCGTCACGGTCCA
>CAYMVA010000007.1:0-13615 GCA_964393745.1 uncultured Enterobacteriaceae bacterium
TCGATTACTCGGGCCGCTCGGTGATCGTGGTCGGCCCGCAGCTGAAGCTGCACCAGTGCGGGCTGCCGAAGAAGATGGCGCTCGAATTGTTCAAGCCGTTCATCTTCAACAAGCTCGAGCTGCTCGGGCTGGCGACCACCATCAAGGCGGCCAAGCGCCTGGTGGAGCAGGAAGTGCCCGAGGTGTGGGACATTCTCGAAGAGGTGATCCGCGAGCATCCGGTGTTGCTGAACCGCGCGCCCACCCTGCACCGCCTCGGCATCCAGGCCTTCGAGCCGGTGCTGATCGAGGGCAAGGCGATCCAGCTGCACCCGCTGGTGTGCGCGGCGTTTAACGCCGACTTCGACGGCGACCAGATGGCGGTGCACGTGCCGCTGTCGCTCGAGGCGCAGATGGAGGCGCGCACGCTGATGCTGGCCTCGAACAACGTGCTTTCGCCCGCCAACGGCGAGCCGATCATCGTGCCCTCGCAGGACATCGTGCTCGGCCTGTACTACGGCACGCGCGAACGCGTCAACGCCAAGGGCGAGGGCATGAGCTTCGCCGACCTCGCCGAAGTGTCGCGCGCCTACGAGTCGCGGCAGGCGGACCTGCACGCCCGCGCCTGGGTGCGCATCAAGGAGGTCGAGCTCGCCGAGGACGGCGAGCGCAAGGACAAGGTGACGCGTTACGAGACCACGGTCGGCCGGGCCCTGCTGTCCGAAATCCTGCCTGCGGGGCTGCCCTTCGAGCTGCTCAACAAGCCGCTCAAGAAGAAGGAGATCTCGCGCCTCATCAACAGCGCCTTCCGCCTCTGCGGCCTGCGCGAGACCGTGATTTTCGCCGACAAGCTGATGCAGGCGGGTTTCACCATGGCGACGCGCGGCGGCATCTCGTTCGGCGTGCAGGACATGCGCATCCCGGCCGCCAAGCAGGACCTGATCCAGGCCGCCGAGGTCGAAGTCAAGGAGATCGAGTCGCAGTACACCTCGGGCCTGGTGACCGTGGGCGAGCGCTACAACAAGGTGGTCGACATCTGGTCGCGCTGCGGCGAGCAGGTCGGCAAGGTGATGATGGAGCAGCTCGGCACCGAGGAGGTCGAGACGCGCCACGGCAAGAAGACGCGCCAGGAGGCCTTCAACTCGATCTACATGATGGCCGACTCGGGCGCGCGCGGCTCGGCGGCGCAGATCCGGCAGCTTGCCGGCATGCGCGGCCTGATGGCCAAGCCCGACGGCTCTATCATCGAGACGCCGATCACCGCCAATTTCCGCGAAGGCCTGAACGTGCTGCAGTACTTCATCTCGACGCACGGCGCCCGCAAGGGCCTCGCCGACACCGCGCTCAAGACCGCGAACTCGGGCTATCTGACGCGGCGCCTGGTAGACGTCACCCAGGACCTAGTGGTGACCGAAGAAGACTGCGGCACCCAGAACGGCGTGCCGATGAAGGCGCTGGTCGAGGGCGGCGAAGTGGTCGAGGCGCTGAAGGAGCGCATCCTCGGCCGCGTGCTTGCGATCGACCTGGTGCACCCCGAGACCCAGGACGTGCTCTACAGCGGCGGCACGCTGCTCGACGAAGAGGCGGTGGACGCGATCGACAACCTCGGCATCGACGAGGTCAAGGTGCGCACCCCACTCACTTGCGACACGCGCTGGGGCGTGTGCTCGAAGTGCTACGGCCGCGACCTCGGGCGCGGCTCCCCGGTCAACGTCGGCGAGGCGATCGGCGTGATCGCGGCGCAGTCCATCGGCGAGCCCGGCACGCAGCTCACCATGCGCACCTTCCACATCGGCGGTGCCGCTTCGCGGACCGCGGTGCAGAGCCACGTCGAGGCCAAGTCGGCCGGCACGGTAAGTTTCGTCTCGACCATGCGCTACGTCTCGAACGCCAAGGGCGACAAAGTGGTGATCTCGCGCTCGGGCGAAATCACCATCGTCGACGACAACGGCCGCGAGCGCGAGCGCCACAAGATTCCCTATGGCGCCGTGCTCGCCGTGATGGCCGACAAGCCGGTGCGCGCCGGGGCGACGCTCTCCACCTGGGATCCGCACCACCGGCCGATCATCACCGAGTATCCCGGCACCGTGAAGTTCGAGCACGTCGAGGAGGGCACCACCGTCGCCAAGCAAATCGACGACGTCACCGGGCTTTCGACCCTGGTGGTGATCGACCCGAAGCGCCGCGCCGGCGCCGCCGCCAAGGGCGTGCGGCCTTCGGTCAAGCTGATCAACGATGCCGGCCAGGAAGTGCGCATCCCGGCCACCGACCACGCCGTGAACATCAGCTTCCCGGTGGGCGCGGTGATCGCGGTGCGCGACGGCCAGCAGGTGGCGGTCGGCGAGGTGCTGGCGCGCATCCCGCAGGAGACTTCCAAGACGCGCGACATCACGGGCGGCCTGCCGCGCGTGGCGGAGCTGTTCGAGGCGCGCTCGCCCAAGGACGCGGGCATGCTGGCGGAAGTTACCGGCACGGTCAGCTTCGGCAAGGACACCAAGGGCAAGCAGCGCTTGGTGATCACCGACCTGGACGGCGCCGCGCACGAGTACCTGATCGCGAAGGACAAGCACGTGCTGGTGCACGACGGCCAGGTGATCAACAAAGGCGAGTCGATCGTCGACGGCCCGGTGGATCCGCACGACCTGCTGCGCCTGCTCGGGGTGGAGGCGCTCGCGCGCTACATCATCGACGAGGTGCAGGACGTCTACCGGCTGCAGGGCGTGAAGATCAACGACAAGCACATCGAGGTGATCGTGCGCCAGATGCTGCGCCGCATCCAGGTCGCGGACCCGGGCGAGACCGGCTTCATCACCGGCGAGCACGTCGAGCGCGCCGAGCTGCTGGAGGAGAACGAGAAGGCGGAAAAAGACGGCAAGAAGCCGGCCACCTTCACCTACATGCTGCTCGGCATCACCAAGGCGTCGCTGTCGACGGACTCGTTCATTTCGGCGGCATCGTTCCAGGAGACCACGCGCGTGCTGACGGAAGCGGCGATCATGGGCAAGCGCGACGAGCTCAGGGGCCTGAAGGAAAACGTGATTGTCGGTCGCCTCATCCCCGCGGGAACGGGCATGGCGTACCACCAGATCCGCAAGGACCAGGCAGCCGAGCCGCCGCTCGTCGAGCTGCCGCCTGCCGAAGTAGCGCCGGCCGTGGAGGCGACTGCCGGGGGCAGTTAGAAGAGGGCTCTACCGCAGCAATGAAAAGGCCGCCCGTGGGCGGCCTTTTCTTTTGGTCCTATCTCACCCCTGGCGGCGGTGGCGGGGGCGCGCCCGGGGGCGGCGGCGGTGCGCCCGGGGGTGGCGGCGCGTTGATCGGCGGCGGCGGCTCGTTGGGCGGGGGCGGTGACGCGATCGGCTGCTGCACGTAGGCGCCCGGGGTGCGGCGCGAGTTTTCGTAGCGTGCCGCGACCGGTATCTGGTGCCCCTTCACGTACATGCATTGCGAAAAGGCGGCATCGTAGCGCCGCTGCAGCTCGTAGCTCGAGCCCCGCGCGACTGCGGCGCCGGTCGCCGAGCCGAAGATGAGGCCAGTGCCCGCTCCGATCGCTGCGCCTCTGCTGCCGTCGATCGCCGCGCCCGCGAGCGCGCCGATTACGGTAGCAATCACCGCATTGCGGACCGCGGCATCATCGGCCGCTTGTTGGGGTGTCGCACCGCCGAGCTGGCTGCCGGCGTAATTGCGGCACTCGTATTCGTCGGCGCGGAACTGGTCAATGCTCTTGCCTGACCCAGGCAGTGCCATCACGCCCGGGCCGCTTGGCGGCACCGTCATGCAGCCGGCGGCGAGCAGCGCTGCCGCGAGCAGGAGCCAGCGCAGGGAGGCAATCATGACGGCGGGGTCGCTCGTCGCTCAGCGCGGGGGCTGCGGCGAGACCCTCTGCCAGCCGCCCGGGCATTCCTGGATGTAGGGGTAGTACTGCCGCGCGTCGGCGCAGTAATACCAATACGCGGGCTGTGCGGGCGCTGGCGCGGGAGGGGCGCTTTCCTGCTGGATGTAGGTCTGCGGCTGGGACGGGACCACCACCACCTGCGGCGGATAGTTGTAATAAGGCGCCGGGTAGTACCCGTACGGCCAGCCGAAGCCAAAGCCGAGCGACACACCGTAGCGCGGGCCGTAATAGTTCCCCCCGTACCCCCGGTAGCCCCCGCCATAGCCCCGGTAGCCGTGCGCGAACGCGGCCTCCGCCACAAGCGCGCCTGCGAGCAGCAAGGCAACTAGGGCAGCAACTTTTCTCATACCCATTGGACACTTAGAGTAGCAAGTTCGTTTGCACCCTGGGTAGGGCTTTGGTAACAAACTGTAAATTCCCTCGATGCGGCGGAACCGATGTCGCATCGCAGCATCCGCGAAACATGCTTGCGACGGCCATGGTCACCAGAATAGAGTAGCCAACTCAAGCCGACGCTCCGCCAGCGTCAAGACCACGAGGAGGAGTCCCGCATGATCCGCTTATCCATCAACGGCAAAAGTCACGAACTCGACGCCGACCCGAATACGCCTTTGCTCTGGGTAATCCGCGAGCAGGCCGGCCTCACCGGCACCAAGTACGGCTGCGGCATCGCCCAATGCGGCTCCTGCACCGTGCACATCGACGGCGCGCCGGTGCGCTCGTGCTCGGTGCCCGCGAGCGCCGCTGTAGGCAAGCAGATCACCACCATCGAGGGGCTCGCCGAAGGCGGCGTGCTGCACAAGGTGCAGCAAGCCTGGATCGACCATGAGGTGCCGCAATGCGGCTACTGCCAGGCCGGCATGATCATGGCGGTGGTGGCGCTGCTCAAGGAAAAGCCGCGGCCGACCGACGCCGACATCGACACCGGCATCACCAACATTTGCCGTTGCGGCACCTTCCAACAGGTGCGCGAGGCAATCCACGCGGCCGCCAAGGCTTGAGGAGAACACCATGAATCTCATGCCCAAAGTCAGCCGCCGCTCCTTCCTCGTTAGTTCCGCTGCCGTAGGCGGCGGCCTCGCGCTCGGCCTGCGCCTGCCATTCGGTCCGGAGGTGGTGCGTGCCCAGGACGGCTCGCCCGAGATCACCGCGTGGGTCGTGATCCGGCCCGACGACACCGTGGTGATCCGCATTGCGCGCTCAGAGATGGGGCAAGGAACGATCACCGGCCTCGCGCAGATGGTCGCCGAAGAGCTCGAATGCGACTGGTCCAAGGTGACCTACGAGTACCCGACACCCGGGCAGAACGCCGCGCGCAAGCGCATCTGGGGCGATTACTCTACCGGCGGCAGCCGCGGCATCCGCACCTCGCACGAATACGTGCGCAAGGGCGGCGCCACCGCGCGCGTGATGCTGGTACAGGCAGCGGCCGAGCAGTGGAAAGTGCCAGTTGCCGAGTGCAGTGCTGCCAACAGCGTCATCACGCACAAGCCCAGCGGCCGCGCCACCACCTACGGCAAGGTGGCGGAGGCCGCCGCCAAGCTCACCCCGCCCAAGGACGTGCCGCTCAAGGACCCGAAGGACTGGAAGCTCATCGGCAAGCCTATCAAGCGCTTCGGCACGCTCGACAAGGTGACCGGCAAGCAGGTCTACGGCTTCGATCTGAAGCTCCCCGGCATGCTGAACGCGGCGATCAAGGATTGCCCGGTGTTCGGTGGCAAGGTGAAGAGCTTCGACGCCGCCAAGGCGAGCGGCATGCCCGGCGTGAAGAAGGTGGTGCGCGTGGGCGAGTCCGCGGTCGCGGTGATCGCCGATACCTGGTGGCGCGCCAAGACCGCGCTCGACGCCATCCCGATCGAGTGGGACGGCGGCGACAACGTCAAGGTCTCAAGCGCCACCATCGCCGAGATGCTCAACAAGGGGCTCGACGCCGAGCAGGCCTTCGTGCACAACGAGAACGGCAACGCCAAGGCCGCCCTCGCCGAGGCGGCGAAGAAGATCGAGGCGGTGTACTCCTATCCGTTCCAGAACCACGCGCCGATGGAGCCGATGAACGCCACCGCGCGCTACACGGCCGATCGCTGCGAGGTCTGGTGCCCGACACAGAACGGCGAGGCCGCGCTCGCGGTGACCGCGGCCGCCTCCGGGCTGCCGGTGGCGAACTGCGACGTCTACAAGATCGACCTCGGCGGCGGCTTCGGCCGGCGCGGCGCGTTCCACGACTACGTGCGTCAGGCGGTGCTGATCGCAAAGGAGCTTCCCGGCACGCCGGTAAAGCTGCTGTGGACGCGCGAGGAGGACATGCAGCACGGCATGTATCACCCGGTAATGCACGCCAGGCTCAGCGGCGCGCTGGATGCAAAAGGCAACCTCGCGGGACTGAATATCCGGCTCTCCGGCCAGTCGATCCTGACGGCGGTGTTCCCGCAGGCGCTGCAGAACGGCAAGGACATCTTCACCTTCCAGGGGTTCTGGCCCACCGGCGAGCATTCGCTCGAGTACACCATCCCGAACCTGAAGATCGACCACGCGATGCGCAACACGCACGTGCCGCCGGGCTTCTGGCGCGGTGTCAACATCAACCAGAACGCCATCTTCCTCGAGTGCTTCATGGACGAGCTGGCCGAGGCCGCGGGCCAGGACGCGCTCGAGTTTCGCCGCAAGCTCATGACCAACCATCCGAAGTCGCTCGCCGTGCTCAACGCGGTGGCGGAAAAGGGCGGCTGGGGCAAGCCGGCGCCGGCGGGCGTGCACCGCGGGCTGGCGCATTTCCGCTGCTTCGGCAGCTACGTCGCGGCGTGCGCCGAGGTTTCGGTCACCGGCGGCAACAAGGTCAAAGTGCATCGCATCGTCTGCGCCACCGACTGCGGCTACGCGGTCAACCCGGCGCAGATCGAGCGCCAGATCTCCGGCTCGTTCGTCTACGGGCTGTCGGCGCTGTTCTACCAGGAGTGCACCGTCAAGGACGGTCGCATCGAGCAGAGCAATTTCCACGATTACAACTCGATGCGCATCCGCGAGATGCCGAAGGTGGAGTCGATCGTCATGCCCTCGGGCGGCTTCTGGGGCGGTGTCGGCGAGCCCACCATCTGCGTCGCGGCGCCGGCGGTGCTGAACGCGATCTACCGCGCCACCGGCAAGCGCATCCGCTCAGTGCCGCTGAAGAACCACGACATCCACTTCGCGTAGGTGGCCGGCATGGCGGTCCGCGCGCTGGCGCTGCTGGCCGCTGCGCTCGCCGCGGCCGCGCTGCCGCCCGGCTTGGCGCGCGGCCAGTCGCAGGCGCTGCGCTACGCGGTCGCCGGCGATTCGATTCCTGCGCCGCTCGAAGGCGCGAGCGGCGATGCGGCGCGCGGCCGCGCGATCATCGTCGACCGCAGCGTAGGCTTGTGCCTGCTGTGCCATAGCGGGCCGTTTCCAGAGGAGCGCTTCCAGGGGAGCATCGGGCCGGACTTCGGGGGCGCGGGCGCGCGCCTCTCGGAAGGGCAGCTGAGACTCAGGATCGTCGACGCCGGCCGGGTCAAGGCCGAGAGCATCATGCCGGCGTACTACCGCATCGAGGGACTGCAGCGCGTCGCACCCGCTTTTCGCGACAAACCGGTGCTGAACGCGCAGCAAGTCGAAGACGTGGTCGCGTTTCTCACCACTTTGCGGAACTAGATGACATCACGCCGCGATTTTCTGATCGCTGCCGGCGGCCTTGCGGGCGGCATCGGCTTTGCCTGCGCCCCGGGCGAGGCGCGCGCCACGCCCGCCGCCATGCAAGAGGCGATCCGCAGGGTGGTGCGCGACGCGCCAGTGCGCAGCGGCAAGGTGAAGCTCGACGTCCCCTCGCTGATCGACAACGGCAATTCCGTCGCCCTCGCGGTCACGGTCGAGAGCCCGATGACCCCGGCCGACTACGTCAAGGCGATCCACGTCTTCACGGAGAAGAATCCGCAGCCCAACGTGATCAGCGTTCATCTCGGCCCGCGCGCCGGTCGCGCGAGCATGGCGACGCGCTTCCGCCTGGCTGACTCGCAGACGGTGGTCGCGGTCGCCGAGCTGAGCGACGGCACGTACTGGTCCGGCAGCGTGCAGGTGGTGGTCACGCTCGCGGCCTGCCTCGAGGAGCTGCCGCTGTGACGCGCGCCATCGTCAGCGTGCCGGCGCAGGCGAAGCGCGGCGAGATCATCGAGATCAAGGCCCTGGTCGGGCACACCATGGAGACGGGCTTTCGCCGCACCGAGCTGGGCGCGTCGGTGCCGCGCGACATCATCCATTCGTTCGTCTGCAGCTACAACGGCGCCGAGATCTTCCGCGCCGAGCTGCACCCCGCGATCGCCGCCAACCCCTTGTTCGTGTTCACCACCGTCGCCACCGAGAGCGGCACCCTCGAGTTCAAGTGGCTCGGCGACAACCGCTTTTCAGTCACCGCCTCGGCCAAGATCCTCGTCGAGTGAGCGCCGGCACGCCGCAGCGTCACGCAGCGGCGGCGGTCGGCTGCGCCATTCTCGGCATCGCACTGAGCGCGGCGGCCGGGGAGATTCCGCTCGCCGAGCGCCGCTCGGGCTACGAGTTCATGAGCCGCGCGACGCGCGCCATGCAGGACGACGCAGCCGCCAATCCGGGCATGCTGTGGGTGCTGGATGGCGAAGCGCTGTGGAACCGCAAGGCCGGCGCCACCTTGCGTTCCTGCGCCGACTGCCACGGCGAAGCGCGCACCAGCATGAAAGGCGTCGCGGCGCGCCACCCGGCGATCGACGCCGGCAGCGGCCGGCCGCTCAACCTGGAGCAGCGCATCAACGCCTGCCGCAGCGGCCGGCAGGACGCGCCGCCGCTCGCTTACGAAAGCAGAGAGCTGCTTGCGCTCACCGCCTACGTGGCGCGGCAATCGCACGGCCTGCCGATCGAGATCGCGAGCGACGCGCGCAGCAAACCGTACCTGGAGGCCGGCCGCGCCGCGTTCTACCGCCGCCAGGGGCAATTGAACCTCGCTTGCGCGCAATGCCACGACGACCACTGGGGCACGCGGCTCGCAGGCAACCCGATCCCGCAAGCGCACCCGACCGGATATCCGATTTACCGCCTGGAGTGGCAGGGCCTGGGCTCGCTGCAGCGCCGGCTGCGCAACTGCCTGGCCGGCATTCGCGCCGAGTCCTACGCCTACGGTGCGCCCGAGTTCGTTGAACTGGAGCTCTACCTGATGTGGCGCGCGCGCGGCATGAAGCTGGAGGCGCCCGCGGTGAGACCGTGATTGCCGGGCCCCGCCCCCGATCATGTCGGGGGCAGGCATTGCGCGGGGGCGCCGCCCGGCTAGGCGTGCTTGAGCACCGTGCCGATGGTGTCGGCGAGGATGGACTTGGAATAGGGCTTGGTGATGTAGCCGTCGGCGCCGAGCTCCAGCCCCCGGCGGATATCCGCCGGGTCGCTCAGCACCGTCAGCATGATCACCGGCAGCAGTGCGAGCCTGGGGTGGCGGCGGATGCCGACCAGGATCTCGAAGCCGTCGCCGTCCGGTAGCCCGACATCGAGCAGCACCACGTCGGGCAGGGGATTGTTGCGCAGGCCCTCGATCATGTCGGCGCGCGTGGCGACGGTGCGCAAGCGGTAACCGGCGAGGCCGAGGCGCCGCTCGGCGAGCGCCGCCTGGTCGGGATCGTCCTCGACGATCAGGACCTCGATCTCGGCGGCGGCCTTGGCGAGGGGCGCGCGGTTCGCCAGGCGTTCGGCTGAGAGGTACGCGCCGCGCGCGCCCAGCGCCGACACCGCGTCGTGGGCGTCGCTCTCGAAGCGCATCGCGTCGGTGTCGGTGAGCGATACGTCGGGCGCGCGGGCGCTGGCGAAGTGCGCGGTGAAATCCAGGTCGTGCGTCTCGTCGGCGGTGGCCGAGCGCACCAGCCCGGCGGCCTCGAGCTGCGCCAGCCACTCGGCGAGCTTATCGTTCGGGTAGTGGCGCAGCCAGCCGCGGATCACGTCGACGTGCGTGTCGCCCTGGATATGCTGCAGCACCTTGCGCTGGTGCGGCTCCAGCTTGGCGGCGCCCTTGCGCAGCGCGGCGGCGCCGGCCTCGGTGAGGCGGTAGATGCGGTTCGGTGCGCGGGGCGAGGCCATTCAGTCCTGTGCCATGCGGGCGCCGCGGGCAAAAGTGTAAAGCGTGACTTTACACTCGGGCATCGTGCCGCCGGCGGCGGTCGCGCCGCGCGAACTTGAGCCGTTCCAGGTAGTGCAGCATCTCGGTGTGGTCGGCGCCGGCGCGCAGCTTGCGCCCGGCGTCGCGCCACAGCTTGAGCGTCTGGCCCAGGTAGGGCGCGGCGACGCCCACCCGGCGCGCGACGCTGGCGGCAATGCCGACGTCCTTCGCCATCAGCGCAAGCTGAAAGCCCGAGGCGAAGGCGCCGGTGAACACCTGCTGCGGGATCTTGCGTTCGGTGGTGCTGTTCTTGCCGGTGGAGGCGTTGATGACGTCGATCAGCACCCTGGGGTCGAGGCCGAACGCCTTGCCGACCAGCAGCGCCTCGAAGCCGGCGATGGTGCCGGCCGCGCCGAGGTAGTTGTTGAGCGCCTTCACGGCGTGGCCTGCGCCGAGCGGGCCGCAATGGAAGATCTGCGTGCCGAGATGCTTCAGCACCGGGCGCGCGCGCGCAAGCGTCGACGCCTTGCCCCCGACCATGATCGCGAGCGTGCCGTCGCGCGCCTTGGCCACCGCGCCCGACACCGGGGCATCGAGCATCGCGATGCCGCGCGCGGCGAGCAGGGCGCCGAGTTTCTGAGTATCGGTGGGGTCGGAGGAACTCATGTCCACCACGATCGCGCCGCGGCGCAGCGCAGGAAGCGCGGCCAGCACCGCCTGGCGCACGGCGCGCCCGTCCGGCAGCATGGTCACCAGCACGTCGGCGCCGCGCGCCGCGGCGCGCGGCGAAGCGTGCGTGCCGGAACCGTTCCTGTCGTAGCTGTGCTCGGCGAACCCGGCCCGCGCGAGCAGCGGCGCCATCAGGCTGCCCATGCGGCCAAGGCCGATGAATGCGACCGTGCGCAGCGATCCGTTTCGCTTTTTCTTTGCCAAGGTGTTTCGCCCAGCAGATACCCAAGCATACCTATAATCCGCGCATGCTTGTGCGAACCGCCGCGGCGAGCGATATCGCCGCCGTCCAGGCGATCTACGCGCATCACGTGCGGCACGGCCTGGCATCGTTCGAAGAGGAACCGCCGTTCCTCGGCGAGATGCAGCGGCGCCATGCCGAGGTGATCGCGCAGGGACTGCCCTTCCTGGTGGCCGAGGAGACGGGAACGGTTCTCGGCTACGGCTACTGCGCACCCTATCGCACGCGCTCGGCGTACCGTTTCGCGCTCGAAGACTCGGTCTACGTGAAGGAAGGCGCGCAGCGACGCGGCATCGGTCGGGCGTTGCTCGTAGAGCTGATTGCTTGCTGCGAGCGGCTCGGCTACCGCCAGCTGATCGCGGTCATCGGCGACAGCGCCAACGCGGCCTCGATCGCGCTGCATGCCAGGCTCGGATTCGTGCGCGCCGGGACGTTGCGCTCGGTGGGCTACAAGTTCGGCCGCTGGGTCGACAGCGTCACCATGCAGCGGCCGCTGGGCGGCGGCGACATGACCCCGCCCCGCGAGCTGCCGCCGCCGGCACCCTAGCCCGTCAGCAGGACGACTTTCCCTTTCACTTTGCGGTCGGCCATGTCGCGCAGTGCGCGCGCCGCCTGCGCCAGCGGGTAGGTCGCCGAGACGTGCGGCTTGAGCTTGCCCTGCGCGAACCATGCCGAGAGTTCCTTCAGCGAGGCGGCGAACTCCGCCGGCGAGCGCCGCGCCCACTCGCCCCAGTACACGCCGATGATCGAGCGCTCCATGAGCAGCGGCAGGTTGAGCGGGATTTTCGGAATCTCGCCGCCGGCGAAGCCGATCACCAGGTAGCGCGCGCGCCAGCTCGAGGAGCGAATCGCCGCCTCGGCGTAGGCGCCGCCGACCGGGTCGTAGATCAGATCCACTCCCTTGCCGCCGGTGGCGCGCTTGATGCCTGCTCGCAGGTCCTCGGTCGCGTAATTGATGGTCTCGTCGGCGCCGTGCTCGCGGCACACCGCGAGCTTGTCGTCGCTCGAGGCGCAGGCGATGACGCGCGCGCCCAGGATCTTGCCGATCTCGATCGCCGCGACACCGACACCGCCGGCCGCGCCCAGCACCAGCAGCGTCTCGCCGGGCGCGATGGCGACTCGGTTCTTGAGCGCGTGGTACGAGGTGCCGTAAGTGAGCAGGAACGCCGAGGCTTGCGTGAAGTCCATGCCCGCTGGAATCGGCAGCAGCTTGGCTGCCTCCAGCTTCACCTCCTCGGCGAACGCGCCGTAACTGGAGAAACCGATCACGCGGTCGCCTGGCTTGACGCCGGTGACGCCCGCACCGAGCGCCTTCACCACGCCCGCGAACTCGCTTCCGGGCGAGAACGGCAGCTGCGGCTTGACCTGGTACTTGTTCTGGATCACCAGCACGTCGGGGAAATTGACGCCCGCGGCCTTGACCGACACTACCGCCTCGCCCGGCCCGGGCTGCGGCGAGGGCAGGTCCTCCACCACCAGCGATTCCGGCGGCCCGAACTGCTTGCACAAGACTGCTTTCACTGATTCCTCCTCTGGCGATGCTCGCTTAGAATGCTCGCATGAACGAGCCCATCCTGCATCACTATCCCGCCTCGCCCTACGCCGAGAAAATCCGCCTCATGCTCGGCTTCAAGGCCCTCAAATGGCAGTCGGTGATCATCCCGGAGGTGATGCCCAAGCCCGACGTGGTGGCGCTCACCGGCGGCTACCGCAGGACGCCGATCCTGCAGATCGGCGCCGATGTCTGGTGCGATACCGCGATTATTGTCCGCGTGCTCGAGCGGCTCGCGCCTGCGCCGACGCTGTATCCCTATGGCGACACGCTCGCGGTCACCGCTCTCTCGCATTTCGCCGAGAGCGTGCTGTTCAACGTAGCGGTGCCGATCGCCTTCCAGCCCGAGGGCATGAAACTGTTCTTTCCCGGCGCCACCGCCGAGACTTTCGAGCGCTTCCGCGCCGACCGCGGCGCGATGCGCCAAGGCGGCACCGTGCGCCGCGGCTCGCTCGCCGAATGCAAGGCGGTGTACGCGCACTTCGCACCTAGGATCGACGCCCAGTTCGCCGATGGCCGGCCGTTCCTCCTCGGCAGCGCGCCGTGCGCAGCGGATTTCGCGGTCCACCATACGCTCTGGCCGATCGGCCGCGTGCCGGGGCTGGCGGGACTGCTCACCGCGACGCCGAGAGTCTGGCAATGGATGGAACGCATGCTGGAAATCGGACACGGCAAATACAAGGAGATCTCCAGCGCCCGCGCGATCGAGATCGCGCGCGCCTCCAAGCCCGCGCCGGTCGAGCGCCCGGTGGCGCTCGAGACCGAGGGACTGGCGCTTGGCGATGCGGCGCAGGTGACGCCGACGGATTACGCGCTCGACCCAGTGAAAGGCGAGCTGGTTTCGGCATCGGCCGACGAGATCGTCATCCGGCGCAGCGATGCGCGCGCCGGCACGGTGCAGGTGCATTTTCCGCGCTTCGGCTACACGCTCGCCAAAGCGGCGTAGCCGCGGATGAAGTCCCCTTTCAACTCGAGCGCGCGGCCAGCCCGCCGTCGATGGTGAGGATGCAGCCCGAGGTGTAGGCCGAGCGCTCGGAGGCGAAGAACGCGACCGCGTTGGCGATCTCCTGCGCGGTGGCCGGCCGGCCGAACGACATGTCCTTGAAAAGT
>CAYMVA010000008.1:0-114456 GCA_964393745.1 uncultured Enterobacteriaceae bacterium
TTCAGGAAGCAGATGGCTGACCACCGGCAAATTGAACGCCTCGGCCATGGCCGCGATCTTGAGCCACTGCGTTATCCCCCCCGCGCGCAAGACGTCGATCATGACTATGTCCACCGAGCGCGCCTCGAGCAGGTGGCGGAACGGCACCGCGCCGTAGACGTACTCGCCGGCCGCGATCGGCGTGGCAAGCGCGGCGGCGACGCTCGCGAGGCCGTCATAGTCGTCGCACGCCACCACGTCTTCCAGCCAGTAGAGGTGGTATTGCTCGATGCGGCTGCCGATCGAGATCGCCTGGCGCACGTCCCAGCGCTGGTTGATGTCGCACATCAGGTCGATGCCGTCGCCCACGCTCTCGCGGATGACGCGGGTGCGCTCGACCTCGCGCTCGGGCGAAGTGTCCCCCGGCAGGGCGAGCTGCATCTTCATCTGCTTGAAGCCGCGCTCCACGAGGCGCGGCGCGGCCTTGGCCACATGCTCGAGCGGAAACTGGCGCATCAGGGCGCCGCTCGCATAGGTCGGCACGCGCTCGCGGTGCCCGCCGGCGAGCTTCGCGACCGGCACGCCGAGCGCCTTGCCCTTGATGTCCCACAGCGCGATGTCGATGGCCGAGAGCGCAAGCGTGAAGATGCCGCCCGGGCCCGAGGAGCCCGCCGCGGCGCGCAGCTTGTCCGCGATCGCCTCGGCGCGCAGCGGATCCTCGCCCAGCGTTAGCGCGCCGAGCGCATCCACCGCCGCCTTCAGCGCGCCGGTGAGAGGACCGCCGAAGAACGTGACGCCGATTCCCTCGAGGCCGTCGTCGGTGCCGATCTCGAGGGTGACGAAGTCGCGTGTCGCGCCGGCGACCGCGGGGCCGTCGGCCAACGGCTCGTCGGCCGGCAGCCGCACGATGCGCGATTCGATGCGCGAGATGCGGCTCATTCCAGCTTGGCGCCGCTCGCCTTGACCAGTTTCGCCGCCTTGTCCAGATCGGCGAGCATGAACTGGCGGAATTCCTCTGGCGAGCTGCCTACCGGCTCGGCGCCGTCGGCGACGATGCGGTCGCGGAGCTCAGGCGAATTGACGATCTTCACGATCTCCGCGTTCAGCCGCGCGAGGATAGGCGCCGGCAGTTTCGCCGGCCCGGCGATGCCGTACCAGCCGACCAGCTCGAACCCGGGAAGCGCCTCCGCCATCGCGGGAATGTCGGGCAACGCGGCGACGCGCTTGGGGTTGGTGACCGCGAGTCCGCGCAGCCTGCCGCCGCGCACCAGCGTCTGCACCGCTTGCATGCCGGCGAAGTTGTAGTGGTAGCGGCCAGCCACCAGGTCGAGCAGCGCAGGACCGGAGCCCTTGTAGGGAATGTGCTGCGCCTTGACCCCGGCCATCATGTTGTAGAGCTCGCCCGCGAGATGGCCGCCGGTGCCGAGGCCCGCCGAGCCGAAGTCGAGCGCGCCCTTGAAGTTCCTGGTCCACTCTACGAACTCCTGCAGATTCCTCGGCGGCGTCGAGGGGTTCACCACCAGCATCAAGCCCGCGGAAGTGAGCTGCGTGATCGGCGTGAAGCTGTTGACCGGGTGATACGGAAGATTGGGATTGAGCGCCGCGTTGGCGGTGTGCTGGTGATAGGGCAGGAACAGCGTGTAGCCGTCGGGCGGTGACTGCGCGGTGATCTCCGCCGCGATCACGCCCGAGCCGCTGGCGCGGTTGTCCACCAGCACCGGCTGCTTGAGCACGTCGCCCAGCTTCGCGCCGACCAGCCGCGCCAGGATGTCGGTGGTGCCGCCTGGCGCCGCGGGCGTGATCAGCCGGATCGGCCGGCTCGGGTAATCGTCCTGGCCCAGTGCGCCGCCGGAAACCAGGGTGAGCGCCGCTGCGAACACCGCGGCGACGCAAGTACGAAAGTGATGCTTGTGCATGGAACCTCCTCGCATCCTCAATCGGGCCGCTACTTGCCCAGCGGTTTCCAGCGCGGATACACCTTGCGGGCGTTGCCTTCGAACAGTTTCTGCTTGTCCGCCGCGCTCAGGCTGGAGGCCTCGATGTAGCGCTTGGTGTCGTCGTAGTAATGACCGGTCTCGGGATCGATGCCGCGCACCGCGCCGACCACTTCGGAGGCGAACAGGATGTTCTCGATCGGGATCACCTTCAAGAGCAGGTCGATGCCGGCCTGGTGGTAGACGCAGGTGTCGAAGAATACGTTGTTGAGCACCAGCTCCTTGAACGGCGGCCGTTTCATGTCCTGCGCCAGGCCCCGGTAGCGGCCCCAGTGGTAGGGCACCGCGCCACCGCCGTGCGGGATGATGAATTTCAGCGCCGGGAAGTCCTTGAACAGGTCCGAGGCGATGAATTGCATGAAGGCGGTGGTGTCGGCGTTGATGTAGTGCGCGCCGGTGGCGTGGAAATTCGGGTTGCACGAGCCGCTCACGTGCACCATCGCCGGCACTTCCAGCTCCACCAGCTTTTCGTAGAGCGGATACCACCACTTGTCGGTGAGCGGCGGGTCCGACCAGTGCCCGCCGGAGGGGTCGGGATTGAGGTTGCAGCCGATGAAGCCGAGCTGCTTCACGCAGCGCTCGAGCTCGGCAATGCTGTTCTGCGGCCGCACGCCGGGCGACTGCGGCAACTGGCAAACGCCTACGAAGTTCTTCGGATACAGCGTGCAGACGCGGTGGATCAGGTCGTTGCAATGCTCCGACCAGTGGCGGCTGGTGGTTTCGTTGCCCAGGTGATGGCCCATCCCCATGGCGCGCGGCGAGAAGATGGTGAGGTCGGTGCCGCGCTCGCGCTGGATGCGCAGCTGCGCGCCCTCCAGGCTTTCGCGGATCTGGTCGTCGCTGATCTTGAGCGCGCCCTTTGCCGGGTCGGCGGGATTCTCGAGCTGGTGCTTGCGGTACTCCTCGAGTTCCTTGGGCGCGGTGGTGTAGTGGCCGTGGCAATCGACGATCATGTAAACACGCCTCCATAAAGCTCATCTTGTGTGAAGCGCCGCGGGATCAGCCGCTGGCGGCGCACGAAATCGATCGCGATCTCGAGATTGCGCCGGTTGGCCTCGACGCCGAACGGGTTCATCGGCAGATCGCCTGCGGCTTGCCGGCTCTCTGCGAGCAGCCGGTAGACCTCGCGCACGGTCGCGGCAGGCAGGCTGTCGCGCGCCGCCACCATGTGGTTGATGTGGATCGCGCCGCCGTGCCGGCGCTGCCAGTCGCGCGCCGCGTTTTCTGTATCGGGAATGAGCGGCTTCAGGCGCGGGTCGCTCGGCGTGCGGTCGCCTACGATCGCGGCGTCGATGTCCCCCGCTAGCAGCATGGCGACCATTTCTTTCCCTGCGGGCGCGCGCTCGACGTTGGGCGGGTCGCGGAACTCGGCGACGTGCGCCTCTTCGAAGGTCACCCAGGTGACGCGATCGTTGTCGAGCCCGTAATCCTCGGCGAGGATGCCGCGCAGCCACATCCCGGTGGTGACCGAGTACGAGCGCACTCCGACCCTGCGGCCGGCGAGGTCGCCCGGCGCGAGCGGGCCGCGCTCCGCGTTGTAGACGATCAACGAGTGCTGCAACCGCCCGAGGACCACCGCCGGAAGCAGCAGCAGCGGCTTGCCGTGCGCTTTGGCGATGAGGAAAGTCGTGATCGCAAGTTCCGCGACGTCGAATTCGAGGTTCCTCACCACCCGCTTGAAGGCGGTGGCGGGCGCCTTGACGTCGGCAAAATCGAGCGCTACATCGGGCGAGCGCACGGCACCGCTTTTCAGCGCCGCGGTCACCGGGTAGTCGCCGAGCAGGGTGCTCAGCCGCATCATGCAGCCGCCGCCTTCTTGCGCAGCACCTCGCGGATGGCGCGGATCAGCTCGGCGCGGTCCTCGGTCTTGCGCCCGCCGAGGCGCTCCTTGACGCCCAAGTCAGCAAGCCACTGCTGGCGCGCGGCGGTCGCCGAAGCCATGATCGGCTCGATGCCGATGCCTTCGAGCGTCGCAGCCACTTCTCGCATCTCGGCGGCGCGCCGGCGCCCGTGGCTGACGACGCGCTCGATCATGTAACCGGAGAGCTTCTCCCAGTCGAGCGCCGGGTAGGTTTCCTTGAGCGAGGCGAGCACGCGCTCCTCGACGTTGTATTCGCTCGCCGCGAGCATCGATTCGAGCACCAGCGCTTCCAGCCCTTTGATCATGATGGAGCGGAACATCTTGATCGCGGACGCCTGCCCGACCTCGGAGGAAACCAGCTCGACTTTCATGCCGAGCGCCTGCGCCCTCGGCAGAAACGCCGCCGCGCCCGGCCCGCCTGCGAGACACGGCACCTTGTGCAGGGTGGGCGCAACCGGCGCCATCACCGCGAGGTCCACGTAGGCTGCACCGCTTGGCGCCACCAGCGCAGCGGTCTCGATCTTGCGTTGCGGCGATACCGAGTTGATGTCGAGAAAAAGCTGCCCTTTGCCCAGGCCCGGCAGGCAGGAGCGGGCGGCCGCCAGGCTCGAGCTTGCGGTCACCGCGAGGAAAACAATCTCTGCGTCGCGCACCGCATCGGCGTGATCGCGCGCCGCAGCAACCCCGAGCTGCTCGGCCGTGCGCTTCAACTTGCCGCCGTTGACTGGATCGTCGAACAAGATGTCGTAGGCGCGTATTTGCGGCGCCGATTCGCCAAGCAGGCCGCGGCTGATGGTCTGCCCGGCCTCGCCAAAACCGATGAATGCAATGCGCATGCTCATTTCGCTGCGGCCCTCCTATCCAAGGCAAACTCTAAGGGAGCGCGAGCGCAAGGTCACTTCGCCCGCCAGCCGCCGTCCACCACCAGGCTGTGGCCGGTGATGTAGGCCGCCTCGTCCGAGGCGAGGAAGCACACCGCTGCGGCGACATCCTCCACGGTGCCGCGCTTGCCTGCGGGAACCACGGCGCGCAACTGCTCGTCGTTGACGGCGATGCCGCGCTGGCTCATGTCCGGCACTCCCGGGCCGAGGATTTGCTGCGAATGCTGGCGCAACCCGGTGGGGATCGCGCCGGGGCACACGCAATTGACCGTGATGCCGCGCGACGCATAGGCCACCGCCATTTGGCGAGTCAGTCCCACTACGCCGTGCTTGGCCGCGATGTAGGCGGCGCCGCCGCCGGTGCCGTTCAGGCCCGCGACTGAGGACATGTTGACGATGCGCCCACGCCCGCGCGGCAACATCTCGCGCAGCGCGCGCTTGGAGCACAGGAACACGCTGGTCAGATCGATGTCCAGCACGCGGCGCCAAATCGCCTCGTCCATCTCGTCGACGCTGAAGTAGCCGTCGAGGACGCCGGCGTTGTTGACCATGATCTCGAGCGGCCCGAGGGCGTCAATGGCCGCCGTCATGGCTGCATCGACATCCGGGGCCTTGCTGGCGTCGGCGTGGTAAGGCATGCTGCGGCCGCCGCGCGAGCGGACGAGTTGCGCGGTCTCGTCGGCCGCCGCCTGGTCGAGGTCGATCGCGGCGACCGAGGCGCCGCGCGCCGCCAGTTCGAGCGCGATCGCGCGCCCGATTCCCGAGCCCGCACCGGTGACCGCGGCCATGCGCTGCTGTAATGTCATGAGTGGTGCCGTTCCTGAAGCTCCGGGAAGTTGCGATTCTATTGGAAGCACCGCGCAGAGTAGAGGAGAACAGAGGTGACGATGAAACGCGTTTCGCGCCGTGAACTGCTGCGTGCCATCGGCGGCGCGCTGACATTGGCACTGGTACCCGGCACCGTGTTCGCCGCTTGGCCTGAGCGTGCGCTCCGGCTGGTGGTGCCCTTCGCTCCCGGCGGCAACGCCGACATCGTGGCGCGGCTGGTGGGCGAGCGCATGGCCGAGGCGCTCGGCCAGCCGGTGGTGGTGGAGAACCGCGCTGGCGCCGGTGGCAGTCTCGGCGCCGGCGAAGTCGCGCGCGCCGCGCCCGATGGCTATACCCTGCTCACCGGGTCGAACGGGCCGCTAACCGTCAACCCGTTCGTGCAGGCGAAGCTGCCGTACGATCCGCTCAAGGATTTCATGCCGGTCGGCCTGACGAGCTTCGTGCCGCACGCGATCATCGTCAATGCCGGCGTTCCGGCGAAGACGCTGCCGGAGCTGATTGCGCTCTCGAAGCAGCAGCAAGTCGGCGTCGGCACGGCCGGCATCGGCAGCGCCACGCACCTGACGCTCGAGCGCTTCAATGCGCAGACCGGCGCCAGGCTGGTCCACGTTCCCTACCGCGGCGGCGGCGCGCTGCTGCCCGACCTCGTCGCGGGCAATATCCAGGGCGCAATGACCGAGTTCTCCAGTGCCCTGCCGCACCATCGTGGCGGCAAGGCGCGCTTCGTGGCGATCGCCGCGGCGAAGCGCTCGCCGCTCGCCCCCGAGGTCCCGACCATGGGCGAGGCCGGCGTCGCGGACTTCCTCGCGGCGAGCTACATAGGCATCCTCGCCCCCGCCGCAACGCCTGCGGACGTGATCGCGAAGCTGCAGGCAGCGCTCGCCGCTGCACTCGGCGCGCCGAAGACGCTCGAGCGCATGCGCGAGCTGGGCGTGGAGGTGGCGACTGCTGAACTGATGACCTCGGCCGGCTTCGGCGTCTTCATCCGGCAGGATTACGAGCGCTCGCGCGAGGCGGCGCGCATTGCGGGGCTGAAACCGGAATGAGCGGGCACCTCCGCGGCGCTCGAACCTGTGTCCGGCGCGCGCCGCAACGGATATAACATCGCCCGATGAACGTTTCCGAAGTGATGGTGCAGTTTCTAAAGACGGCTGGCATCCGCCACATGTTCGGCTATCCGGGCGATCCGTCGGTCGAAGTGCTCGAAGCTGCGCGCAGCGCCGGGATGGAGTTCGTGCTCGGCCGCCGCGAAGGCACCGCCGGCCTGATGGCGCAGGCCTACGCCACGCTCACCGGCAGGCCGGGTGTGTGCCTGTCCACGCTCGGCCCGGGCTCCTCGAACCTGGTGAACGCGGTGGCGAACGCGTGGCTCGACCGCGTGCCGCTGCTCGCGATCTCGGGGCAGATCGAGGGCAAGCGCGAAGCCTTCTTCACCCACCAGGTGCTCGATCACAATCGCATCTTTTCGCCGGTGAGCAAGTGGGCGACGGTGATCCGTCCGGACACGGTGGCCACCGTGATGCGCAAGGCGCTGCGCGTGGCGACCGCGGAGCGCCCGGGCTCGGTGCATCTGACCACCGCTGCAGATGTGGTGGGCGCAACAGCGACCGACGACAAGGTCATGCTGCCGCCCCTCGAGGCGCAGCAATCGGTGCAGATTTTCGCTGCGACGGGAGCGGAGGCCGATCCGGTGAAGCGGCTGAAGGGTTCCAAACGCCCCATCGTGCTGGCGGGAATCTCCGCCATGCGCGCCGGCGCCGGTGCGGCGCTCGCGCGCTTCGCTCGAGCCGTGGGCTGCCCGGTGGTGGTGGCGCCGATGGCGAAGGGCGTGCTGCCCGAAGACCATGCGCTGCACGCAGGCACGCTCGACATGGCGTGCAACCAGTACGTGTGGGATTTCCTCAAGCGCGCCGACCTGCTGCTGTGCGTCGGCTTCGACGCGGTCGAGCTGATCAAGCCCTGGTCGCTCGCGATGCCGACGATCCACATCGACAGCACGCCAAACACCGACCAGATCTACCCGGCCGAGCTGGAGCTCGTAGGCCCGATCGGCGGCATCCTGGATGCTCTCAGCGCTGCGTGCGGCAGCCTCGGGCGCTGGAGCGAGGCAGAGGTGGCGGCGCATCGCGATGGCCTGCGCAAAGCGTATTACGAGGGCCGCGTGCCTGGAAAACTCAACCCGACCGACGTCATCGACGTGGTGCGCGCCGCGTTGCCACGCGACACCATCGCTTCCACCGATGTCGGCTCGCACAAGCTGCTCGTGGGGCAGGGCTGGACCACCTACGAACCGCGCGCCATGCTGATGACCAATGGCCTGTCCTCAATGGGCTATTCGCTGCCCGCCGGGATCGCGGCGAAAATCGTGCACCCCGATCGCCCGGTGGTGAGTTTCGTCGGCGATGGCGGCTTCGCCATGGTGCAGGGCGAGCTCGGCCTCGCCTCGGCGCTCAAGCTGGGGCTGGTGCTGGTGGTGCTGTGCGACAACAGCCTCAACCGCATCGAGCTGAAGCAGGCACAGCGCAATTATCCGAGCTGGGGCACCCTGATCGAGCCGGTCGACATCGCGCGCCTCGCGCCTGCCATGGGTTGCGACGGCGTGATGGTGGACAGCGCCAGCGCGCTGCAGGATGCGCTCTCGCGACGCGCCAAGGACAGGCCGCTCGTGATCGGCGCCGTGATCGATCCCGCGCAGTACGCGGCGCAGTTTTGAATTCGGTTCGCTAAGCGCTCAGGAGGAACCTGGTGCAGCAATGGGATGTGATCGTGGTCGGCGGCGGCAACGCCGCCTTGTGCGCGGCGCTCGCGGCGCGCGAGCAGGTCGAGCGCGTGCTCGTTCTGGAGCGCGCGCCGGAGGACGAGTCGGGCGGCAATTCACGCTTCACCGCGGGACTGATGCGCATGGCGTACAACGGCGTCGAGGACCTGAAGAAGGTGATGCCGGACCTGTCCGCCGAGGAGATCGCGCGCACCGACTTCGGCGCCTACACCGAGGAGCAGTTCCTCGACGACATGGCGCGCGTCACCGAGGACCGCTGCGACCCGGATTTGACGGAAATCCTGGTGAAGCAGAGCCTGCCGACCATCGCCTGGATGCGCTCCAAGGGCGTGCGCTTCACTGCGGCCTGGGGCCGGCAGGCGTTCAACATCGACGGCAAGTTCAAGTTTTGGGGAGGGGTCACGGTGGAGGCCGTCGGCGGCGGCCCGGGGCTGGTGGACTCGCTCACGCAGATTGCGCGCAAACAGGGAATCGAGATCTGGTACTCGGCGCGTGCGGTTGCGCTCGTCCATGACGACGACGGCGTGCACGGCGTGCGCCTGAAGCGCGAAGGCAAGACGGTGGAAGCGCGCGCAAAGTGCGTGGTGCTCGCCGGCGGCGGCTTTCAGGCGAATCCAGAATGGCGCGCGCGCTACCTTGGCCCACTGTGGGAGCTCGCCAAGGTGCGCGGCACGCGCTTCAACACGGGCGACGTGATCCGCATGGCGCTCGACATCGGCGCCGCCCCCGTGGGCAACTGGTCCGGGTGCCACGCGGTCGCCTGGGAGAGGAACGCGCCCGAGTTCGGCGACCTCGCGGTGGGCGACCAGTTCCAGAAGCACTCCTACCCCTGGGGTGTGTACCTCAACGCGCGCGGCAAGCGCTTCGTGGACGAAGGCGCCGACTTCCGCAACTACACCTACGCCAAGTACGGGCGCGTGATCCTGGAGCAGCCGGGGCAGTTCGCCTGGCAGATCTTCGACGCCAAGGTGAAGGGCCAGCTGCGCGACGAATATAAGATCCGGCAGGTGACCAAGCGGGTCGCCAATACGCTCGAAGAGCTGGTCAAGCAGCTCGACGACGTGGACGCGGATGCGGCGCTGAAGGAGATCGAAGCCTATAACCGCGCGGTGCAAACTGACATCGCGTTCAATCCGAACGTGAAGGACGGCCGCCGCACCGAGGGCCTCGCGATCCCGAAGTCGAACTGGGCCAACACCCTCGACACCCCGCCCTTCGAGGCCTACGCCGTCACCTGCGGCATCACCTTCACCTTCGGCGGCCTGCGCATCAACACCGATGCGCAGGTGATCTCCACCGACGGTGCGCCGATCCCGGGCCTGTACGCGGCGGGTGAGCTGGTCGGCGGCATCTTCTATTTCAACTATCCGGGCGGCACGGGGCTCACCAACGGCGCCGTGTTCGGCAGGATCGCCGGCAACGGGGCGGCGCGGCACGCGCGCGCCGGTCGCTGAGCATGGCGTTTCTTTCGGCGCGCGTCGGGCGCGCGCGCATCTCGGCCTCGGCCGCAGCGGCGCAGCGCGCGCGCGAGTTGCGCGCCAAGGGCATGGACATCATCGAGCTTGCGCAGGGCGAGCCCGACTTCAACACCCCGGACCACGTCATCGAGGCGGCGCACCGCGCCATGCGCGCCGGGCAAACGCACTACACGCCGGTGGATGGCACTCCGGAACTCAAAGCCGCGATCGTGGAGAAATTCCGCCGCGAGAACGGCCTGGCCTGCAAGCCGGAGAACGTTTCCGCCGGCGCCGGTGGCAAGCAGGTGCTCTACAACGCGCTCATGGCGACCCTCGACCCGGGCGACGAGGTGGTGGTCCCGGCGCCCTCGTGGGTGGCGTACGCCGACATCACGCATTTCGCCGAAGGCACGGCCGTCTGGGTGGCGACGCGGCCCGAGAACCGCTTCAAGCTGCAGCCGGAGGAGCTGGAGCGCGCGCTCAGTTTCCCACCACGGCCGCGCACCAAGTGGCTGCTGCTCAATTCGCCTTCCAACCCGAGCGGCGCGGTGTACACGGCAGAGGAGCTGCGCGCGCTCGCCGCAGTGCTCGAGCGCCATCCGCAGGTGTGGATCATCGCCGACGATATGTACGAGCACGTGCTCTACGATGGCCGCCGCTTCGACACGCTCGCGGTGGTGGCGCCGCAGCTCGCCGCGCGCACGCTCACGGTGAACGGCGTATCCAAGACCTTCGCCATGACCGGCTGGCGGCTCGGCTATGCGGCTGGGCCGGTGGAGCTGATCCGCGCCATGGCGCGCATGCAGGGGCAAAGCTCGCTCAATCCCTCGTCGGTGAGCCAGGCAGCCGCGGTCGCGGCCCTCAACGGGCCGATGGACATCGTGCGCGAGCGCTGCGCCGAGTTCGAGGCACGGCGCAACGCCATGGTGCCGCGCCTGGCAGCGATCCCGGGGCTTGCGTGCGAGACGCCGCACGGCGCGTTCTACATCTATGTCTCGTGCGCCGGCTGGCTCGGCAAACGCACGCCGCAGGGGCGCACGCTCGAGAACGACGCCGACGTCACCGCGTACCTGCTCGAAGCGGGGGTCGCGGTGCCCAACGGTGCCGGCTACGGCTTGTCGCCGTATTTCCGCGTCTCGTTCGCGAGCGCGCTGCCGGTGCTCGAGGAAGCGTGCCGGCGCATCGACGCCGCGGCGCGTAAACTCGGCTGAATCTGGACAATGAGACATCCTGCATCAATCGCGCACGGGGGGTGCGGGGGGGCCGGGAAGGCTCCGAACGCACTAATGGGAAGGGGCCCGGCCCCCCTGCTTCCATGCATGTCGTAGAGCGATTCGCCGCCTGGGCTGAACAGTTCCGCGAGAACGCGCTCGCCCCGGAAGTGCTGCACCACGCCAAGCGCGCCGTGATCGACCTGCACGCGGCGCTGCTTCCCGGGGCGGTGGTCGAGCCGGCGGTGATGCTCGAGCGCGCGCTCGCCGAGGAGCTCGATCGCGGTGCCGCGCGCCTCGCGCTCGGGCGCAAGGCGACGGTGCGCGCAGCGGCGCTCATCAACGGCGCGGCGGCGCACACGATGGAAGTGGACGACATCTATCGCGACGGCATCTATCACCCGGGCGCGCCTACGATCCCGGCGGCGCTTGCGCTGGCGCAGGCGAACGGAGCTTCGGGCGAAGCGTTCCTGCGCGCGGTGGTGGTCGGCTACGAGATATCGACCCGCATCGGCGCGGCGATGGGGCGGGCGCATTACAAGTACTGGCACAACACCGGCACCATCGGCTGCTTCGGCGCTTGCGCGGCCGCGGCCGAGATTCTCGGCCTGGATCGAAAGCGCTTCGCGCACGCACTCGCCACCGTGGCCACGTTCTCGGCAGCGCTGCAGCAGGCGTTCAGGATGGACTCGATGTCCAAGCCGATGCACGCCGGCCGCGCCGCAGAGGCGGGCGTGACGGCCGCGCTTGCCGCGCGCGAAGGGGTCACCGGCTCGCTCGACGTCATCGAGGGCGACGCCGGCTACGGCCGCGCCATGAGCGACGGCCCGGACTGGGACAAGGCGCTCGCCACGCTTGGGCGCGAGTTTCATATCACGCGCATGACGTTCAAGAACCACACCTGCTGCGGCCACACTTTCGCCGCCATCGACGGCGCGCTCGCGCTGCAGGCTCGCATGAAGATCGCGGCGAGCGACATCGCGCGCGTGCGCGTGGGGAGCTACCGCGCGGCGAAGGAGGTGTCGGGCTACGAGTCGCCGCAGACGCCGGCCGAGGCGCGCTTCTCGCTCAAGTACGTGGTGGCCACCGCGCTCACCCACGGCAGCGTGCGGCTGGCCGCGTTCGAGCCGGCGCGAATGAACGATGCCGCGACGCGCGACCTGATGCAGCGCGTAGAGGTGGCGATCGATCCCGAGCTCGACGCCGCTTTCCCCAGGCAGCGCGCCGCGCGCGTCGCCATCGCAACGCGCGACGGCCGCAGCGAGGAGTTCCTGCAGCCGACGCGTGTCGGAGATCCCGACGCGCCGCTCTCCGACGCCCAGCTCGACGACAAGTATCTCGAGCTCGCCGGCCCGGTGCTAGGAGAAGCGAAGGCGCGCGCGCTGCTCGGGCGGCTGTGGCGCCTGGAGCGCGAGCCCTCGCTCGTCTTGTGAGCGCCACGCTGGCGCAAGCGCTGTTCGAGCCGCGCGCGGTGGCGCTGGTCGGCGCCTCGGGCGACGTCAACAAGAACACCGCGCGGCCGCAGCGCTTCCTCAAGCAGCACGGCTACGCGGGCATCGTGGTCCCGGTCAATCCCACGCGCGGCGAGGTGCTCGGCAAGCGCGCTTATCCGAACGTCGCCGAAGTGCCGGGCGAAATCGACCACGCCTTCGTCATGGCACCGGGCAACGCGGTCGAGCAGGCGCTCGAGGACTGCGGCCGGCGCGGCGTGCCGGTGATGACCATCTACAGCGACGGCTTCGCGGACGCCGGACCGAAGGGCGCGGCGCGGCAAGCGAAGCTGGTGGCGCGCGCGAGGGAACTTGGCGTTCGCTTGCTCGGGCCCAACAGCATGGGCGTGGTCAACATTCCCGGCCGCATGGCGCTGACGGTCAATGCTGTGCTCGAAATGGAGTCGCCGCCTTCGGGCACCACCAGCATCGTCTCGCAGAGCGGTACCATGCTCGGCACGATGCTGTCGCGCGGCGCCGCGCGCGGCCTTGGCTTCGCCAAGCTGGTATCGCTGGGCAACGAAGCCGACCTCAGTGCTGGCGAGATCGTCGAACTGCTCGCCGACGATCCGCAAACGCAGGTCATCCTGCTGTTTCTCGAAACGGTGCGCGACGCCGGACGGCTCGCGGCCGCCGCGCGCCGCGCCTATGCCGCGGGCAAGCCGGTGGTCGCGTACAAACTCGGGCGCTCCGCGCTCGGCGAGGCCCTGGCGCGCTCGCACACCGGCGCGCTCGCGGGCAGCGACGCGGCGATGGATGCTTTTTTCCGCGATTGCGGCATCGTGCGCGTGGACATGCTCGAGTCGCTGATCGAGATCGCGCCGCTGCTGGCGGGGCGCAAGGCGCCGCGGCTGTTTCGCGCGCCACGCGTAGCGGTGGTCACCACCACCGGCGGCGGCGCCGCGAGCGTGGTGGACCGCATGGGCACGGCCGGCATCGAAGCGCCCGGGGCGGACGACGCGCTGCAGCGGCGCCTCGAGGAGCTCGGCGTCAGGCACTCGGATGGGCCGATCATCGACCTCACCATGGCGGCGACCTCGCAGCAATACGCCGATGTGCTCGAAGCGCTTCTTGGCTCGCGCGCGTGCGACGCGGTGCTTGCGGTGGTTGGCTCCTCCGCCCAGTTCCACCCGCAGTTCGCCGTAGAGCCGATCATCGCGGTGCAGCAGGCGAAGCCGGCGGCAAAACCGTTTGCGGCGTTTCTCACGCCGCACGCCGAGCGATCGCTTGCGCTGCTGGCAAAGGCCGGCATCGCCGCGTTCCGCACGCCCGAGGCCTGCGCCGACGCCTTCGCCGCCTACTTCGCGTGGCACGCGCCGCGCGAGCACGCGCAGAGTGCTCCGCTTGCCTGGCCTGCCGGTCTGCCGCGCGACGGGCGGCTCGACGAGTTGCAAGCGCTTACCCTGTTCGCCGCGCTCGGCGTCCCGGTGGTCGACTGCGCGGTGGCGCGCGCGCCGGATTACGGCCACCCGGTGCGCTATCCGGTCGCAGCCAAAGTGCTGTCGCGCGACATCGTGCACAAGACCGAGGCGGGCGGCGTCGCGCTCGGCATCGCCGATGAGACCGCGTACGGGGCGCGGCTTCCCACCATGCTCGCCGCGGTGCGCGACTTCGATCCGATGGCGCGCATAGAGGGCGTGCTGGTGCAGCGCATGGAGAGCGGGATTGCCGAAGCGATCGTCGGCTACCGCGACGACGCGCTGGTCGGGCCGGTGGTGCTGGTCGGCGCCGGCGGCACGCTCGCCGAGCTGTACCAGGATGTCGCGCTGCGCCTCGCGCCCGTCACCGAGGCCGAAGCGCGCGACATGATCGCCGAGGTGAAGGGTCTCGTGGTGATGCGCGGCTACCGCGGGCTGCCGCGCGGCGACGAGGGCGCGCTCGCCAGCGCGGTCGCGGCGCTGTCGCGCCTCGCGCTCATCGAAGGGCGCCCGGTGAGCGAAGCCGAGATCAACCCGCTGATCGTGAAAGGCGCAGGCGCAGTGGCGGTGGATGGCCTTGTGCTGCTGAAGGAGGCGTAATGCTCGGATTCATAGGGCTCGGCGTGATGGGCGAGCCGATGTGCCGCAACCTGGCGGCGAAAAGCGGCCAGGCGGTGCTCGCCAGCGACCTCGATCCGGCGCCGCTTGCGCGCCTGGCGCAAGCCGGCGTGCAGGGCGCGCGCTCGGTGCGCGAGATCGCCGAGCGCGCGCAGGTGGTTTTCCTGTCGCTGCCGGGCGGCACGGAGGTAACGAGCGTGTGCCAGAGTGCCGATGGCCTTGTTGCGCACGCCAAGGCAGGCGCCTGCGTGGTGGATCTCTCCACCGCGCCGGTGGCGCTGGCGCGTGAGCTGCACGCCAAGTTTGCCGCGCGCGGCATCGAGTTTGCCGATGCGCCGGTGGCGCGCACCCGGCAGGCGGCGCAGGACGGCACGCTCTCGATCATGGTCGGGGCGAGCGATGTCGTTTTCGCCCGCATCCGGCCGCTGCTCGCCTGCATGGCAAGCGACATCACGCATTGCGGCGGCGCGGGCGCCGGCCAGGCGATGAAGATCGTCAACAACATGGTGCTGTTCCAGAACGTGGTGGCGCTCGCCGAGGCGCTCGCCCTGGTGCGCCACGCCGGCGTCGATCCGAAGCTCGCGCTGGAGACGCTCGCCAAGGGCTCGGCCGACAGTTTCGCGCTGCGCAACCACGGCATGAAGGCGATGCTGCCGGGGGTGTTTCCCGAGCGCGCGTTCTCCGCCGAATACGCGCTCAAGGACCTGGGCTACGCGCTCGAGCTCGCCGCCGATGCGGGGATCGAGCTTCCGGGGGCGCAGAACGCCCGCGAGCTGCTCGAGCGCGCGATCGGTGCCGGCCACGGACGCGAATACTTCCCGGTGCTCGCCAGGCTGTACGAGCGGTGACTGCGGGCTGAAACGTCCGGCCCGCGAGCCGGCGGAAGCTTGCTGTTACGATTGCCTGCATCGGTATTACACAACCGGCATCTCGACATGACCAACACATTTAGCGCCCGCGTTCCGCCGCGCGTGGAAAAGAAGCTCGTGGAGTACTGCGCCAAGCAGGGCATCACGCGCACCGAGGCGCTGGTGCGCGCGCTCGACGAGTTTCTCGACCGCCGCGCCGGCGGCGGCGACGCCTACACGCTGGCGGCCGACCTGATTCCCGAGCGCGGCAGCCCCGGGCTGCAGTCGGATTCGGTGCGCAAGCTGGCGCGCGCCGCATTCCGTGGCTCGCGCGCTCGTTAACAGCGGTGCGCTGGTCGCGCCGATCAACCGCGCAGACCGCTTCCACCCGCAGGCGGTGGCGTGGTTCCGCGGTTTTCGGGGCCAGATGCTGACCACCGAGGCGATGGTCACCGAGACCGCCTATGTCCTGGCGGCAAGTCCCGAGCACCAGCGCGCGGCGCTCACCTGGGTGCAGCGGGCGCGCGACGCACGCCTGTTGCAGCTCCATGCGGTGGAGGATCACGCCGCGCTTGGCCGCATCATGGCGAAGTACGCCGATTTGCCCTGCGACTATGCCGACGCCACTCTCATCGCGCTGGCGGAGAGAAGTGGCGTGATGCAGATCGCCACCATCGACCAGCAGGATTTCTCGCTCTACCGGGTGCGGGGCCGGCGGCGCTTCCGCATCCTGCTTGGGTGAGGAAGCAACCAGATGTTCCCGATCGGGAACATTGCGTTCTCGCTCAGGCGGCGAAGCGGTAAAGCCGCGCCGCGTTGGCGGTGATCTGCCGCTCACTTATCGCGCGACGACTTCCTGTGCTTCTTCCTGCTGCAGCGCGAAGATGGACGTGTAGCCCTTCGACCAGTCCGGCGGTATCAGGCAAGGCCGCGGATCGTGGTGCGCGAACAATGCGCGCTTGCCGCGCAGCAGGGTCTGGTCATGCTTGGGCTTGATCGGGTTCACTGTATAGGGGAAGGCGTCCGCCGAAGTCATGGTGTTCAGCAGCAGCGGCCGGCCGAGATCAGACTCGTTCCGCGCCGAGTAATGCAGCGTGCGGCAGTTATGGATGGTCAGGGAACCCGCCGGCCCGGGGAGGAACTCGGCCTTGGTCAAGTCCAGTTTCGCGTTGTCGGCGTCCGACAGGCAGCCGGTCCAGTTGCCTTGCGCGTCGTATTGCGAAAGCATCGGATCGATCATGTGGCTGCGCGGCATCACCCCCAGCGGCCCCTGCTCCATGCCGCAGTCGTACAGGTAGGTGCCCACCGTGAGCGGCGAATAGTTGGTGTGCGGCCAGAAGCTGATGTCGTAGTGCCACTTCACTTCCTCGCCGCCGTGCGCCCACTTGAAGTTGAGCTTGGAGTGGTGGAACTTCACGTCGGGCCCGACCAGATCGGCAACGATGTCGGGCATCACCGAGTTCAAGCAATACTCCCAGAAAACCGGGTGCTGCTCGACCGGGTTCGACACCCGGCGCAAACGCGGCGCGTCGGCGCGGTGCGCGGGCTCGAGATCGAAGATCGCATCCGATTTCGTCACCGACCGGCTGCGCTCGACCAGTTTCTCGGTCGCCGCGCGCAGCTTTTCGATCCAGTCGCTGCCGATGGCGCGCTCCAGGCGGAGATAGCCTTCGCTGAAATAGAACTCGCGCTGCGCCTGGGTCAGCACCTTCGGCGGGATCCTGAGAACCTGTTCTGGTGTCATGCCAGTGCTCCTTCGCGATTATTCCTCATCATGAACTCAATCTGGCCGGAGACAAAATTCGCGTCGCCGACGCCGACGTCGACCAGCCAGGCGAGCGGCACGCCCGCGCCGAGCAGGCGGTGCTGGAAGCGCTTGAGCAAATCGGCCCGCGCGTGCACCGCGGCCGGCGCCACGCGCTCTTCGAGCGCGAATGCGGCCAGCGCTCCGGCGGCTTCCCCGACGTTCCACTCGACCGGATGCAACCGGTAGCAGCCGTTGGTGATGTGCGTCGTGCCGAGGTTCTTGCCGCCGGCGATCAGGTTGCCGATGCGCACCGGCAGCAACGCGCCCAGGGGAATCTGGAAAGGTTTGGTGCGGCAGCTGGCGCCGACATCGTCAGGGCCCGAGCGGTGGATGTCGATCGGATACCAGCCGACGCCGACCGAATCCGTGAAGTGCGCGGCGCGCGGTCCGGCCTGGTGATGCGCCGAAACCTGCTGCTCGACGATCGTTTTCTTCGCCTTGATGCGGCGCGACTCCCGGATGTACGGGTGCTTGGACAGACCGTCGGCTGTACCCATCACGTCGGGCCGCAGGCGGATCTCCGGCGCCCCGAGCCGGTTGCCCGCGGCCGGCGCCTCGGTTTGCAGCCAATGCAGGAAGCCCAGGCTCACGCGCTTCGCGTCCTGCAGCGCCCTCGCGGCCTCGATAGGCGGGCAATCGAGAATGCTCCGGTCGCGGTAGTCGTTGCCCGGCCAGTTGAACAGGGTGAGATCGTGGCTGACGGCGCCGGCAAACGATGCGCGGTCGAGCAGCCGCCGGTAGGTCCACAGCCCGCCCTTGGTGCCGGGCATCGCGTCATACAGCCGGTACTCGAGCCAGCCGCTGGTCTCGCCGTAGATTTCGCCGCCATGGACTTCGATCCGCAGGCTGTAGGGTTGCGCCGATCGGTAATGCTCATACTTCTCCGGACGGGGAATGACGTGGCTCTCGCCGTCGCCGCGACGCTCGCAGGCGAAGGTATAGGTGAAGCTCTGCACGCAGTGAGGCTTCGCTTCGGCGGGCTGCGCCTGCTTCTCACCCGTCTGTGCGACGGTCTCCGCGCCGACGACATGCTCGACCCCGCAGAGCGGCAGCAGGTCGCCCAGTTCGGTAGCGTCGATGACGAGGTCCGGGCGGAAGCGGACCATGCGCCCGTCCTCGAGCCCCATGGCGACCACGGCAGTGATGCGATCGCCTTCGATCGCCGCGGCGACGGCTTTCATTCGGCGGTGAATTGCAAGGCGGCCCGCCTCGACATGAGGCTGCAGCATCCGTTCGATCACGCCGACGGCTGCGCGCGGCTCGAACGCCAGCCGCGTCACCCAGCAGGCGCCTGGATTGAAATCGGCGCGCTGGCCGGCCTCGCCGGCGCTGCCCCGGTAGTGATCGCGCAGCATGGCCCGGAACCTGTAGTAGCTGGCGGTGCCTCCAAAGGCCTCGATGTGTTCGTGCTCGTCGAGCGCCGAGACGCCTTGCGCGGTCATCTGCCCGCCCAGCCAGTCGGTTTCTTCGAGAAGCACCACGCGCCGGCCCGCCGCGGCAAGCGCAGCGGCGACGCCGCCCGTACCGCCCCCTGCAATCAGGATCTCGCAGGATTCTTCGCGCGCCGATTCATGTCCCGCCACCGGCCGTACCGCCACCGCCGGGTCGCCGCTCGCCGGGACGTGCATGACATCGACCACGGCATCCAGCGAGCGTTGCACGGCACCGCCCGTCACTTCGCCATCGTGCCCGGCAGCCAGAGGGCGATCTGCGGAAATGCGATCACCAGGCCGAGCGCGACGACCTGCAGGCCCAGGTAGGGCCAGATCGATCTGAAGATGTCGCTGAGCGAGATGCCGGGCGGCGTGACCCCCTTGAGGTAGAAGGCGGCCGGGCCGAACGGCGGCGAGATGTAGGAGATCTGCATGTTCATGCAGAACAGCACCCCCATCCACACCGGATCGAAGCCGAGCGCCATCACCACCGGCACGAAGATCGGCGCCGTCAGCAGCAGAATGCCGATCCAGTCGATGAAGCAGCCCAGCACGATCCAGATGACCTGGATCATGATTACTACACCGATCGGCCCGACCGGCAGCGAGGTCATCACGTCCTGGACGAGCTTGGTGCCGCCGGCGAGGGTGTAGACGCCGATCAGCGCCGAGGAACCGAAGAACAGCCAGTAAAGCATCACCGTGACCTTGGCCGTGTCTTCGGCCGCCAGGCGCAGCTTGGTCCAGGAGAGCTTGCCGTTCCACCACATCGCGAGGACCGCGCCGAGGACACCGACTCCCGCGGCTTCGGTAGGTGTCGCCCAACCGAAATACAAGGAGCCGAGCACGCTGAAGGCGACCAGCGCCGGAACGACGAGCTCGTGCAGCAGGCCGATTTTCTCGCGCAGCGAGATCGCAAGTTCGGCCTCGCTTGCCGCCGGCGCAAACTCGGGCCTCTGCTGGCAGCGAATCACGATGTAGGCGATGTACATCGCCGCGAGCATCAGCCCGGGAACGACGCCGGCCGCATAGAGCTCACCGATCGAAACTCCGGCCGTCAGGCCGTACATGATGAATACCACGCTCGGCGGTATGAGCGTCGCCAGGCCACCACCGGCGCAGATGCAACCGAGCGCCAGCTCTTTTTTGTAGCCCCGCGACAGCATCGCGGGCAGCGCCACCACCCCCATGGTGACGATCTCCGCGCCAATGACGCCCACCATGGTCGCCATCAGCGCGCAGGAGATGATCACGGCGACGGCAAGACCGCCGCGCATGCGTCCGGCCCAGACGTGGGCGGCGCGAAAGATCGCTTCGGCGATCCCGGCGCGCTCCAGCACGCAGGCCATGAAGACGAACAGCGGCACCGACACCAGTACGTAGTTGCCCATCAGCGTGAACACGCGGCTGACGATGAGCGTCAACCCGGGCCAGCCGAACAGCGCGACGGCGAACACCACTGCCACTGCTCCGGTGGCAAAGGCCAGCGGCAGCCCGGTGAGCAGGACGGCGGCGAACACCGCCACGAACAGCAGGCTCAGCAGTTCGATGCTCACGAAGCGCGGCTTTCCGGTCGCGCCACGCCGATGTCACGCAGCAGATTGGCGATGCCTTGCAGGAGCAGAAGCAGTGCCGCGACCGGGATTGCCAGCTTGACCGGCCAGATCGGCGGATTCCACGGCGTGCCGGTGCCTTCGCCCTGCTGCAACGAGGTCCAGCCCATGGTGGTGCCAACCCAAATCAGTGCCCCGGCGTAAAGCACGAAGAAAACGAAAGTGAAAAGGTCCAGGATCGCGCGTGCCCTGGGCGAGAGGTGCTCGTAGATCAGATCGATGCGCACGTGCCGGCGATGCGCCAGCGCGTATCCGCCGCCGATCAGATACGCGACCGCCGACAGATAGACGGTGGTCTCGTTGCTCCACAACGTCCCCCGGCCGAACACGCCTCGCGAGACGACTTCGTAGAGGACCGCCAGCGTGACGCCGAAAATGGCAAGCGCCCAGAAGCGCCCGACCCCGCTGTTGACGCGATCGACGAGATCGCAGTAGCGATCGGGCAGCGAAACCCGCGCCGGGGGCGGATCGCCGCCGCCCCCGGCCGCGCCAACCTTCTGAATCAAGCCACTACCTTGAGGTCCTTCAGCCAGGCGAGCTGGGAGTCATACGCCGCCTTCGCAAGCGGCGTCTTCTTCGACCATTCTTCCCAGGTGCGCTGCGCCAGCGGGCGGATCCTCGCCATTTCAGCCTCCGGCCATGCAGCCGTGTTGACGCCCTTCGCGGCCAGCTCTTTCTCCACGCGCGCATCGTCGACCGCAACGCGCTGTACCTGGTCCCAGGTCCATTCGCGTACTGCGGTGGAAAGCAGCGCCTTCAGATCGTCGGGCAGCTTCTTCCACGCGTCCATGTTGACCGCGAACTCCTGCATCGGCATGGAGTGGAACAGCTTAGTCGGGTTCTTGGCGATGGCATGGAAGCCCATGCGCTCATTCATCGACACCGTCGCCCAGTCGGCGGCATCCACTACCCCCTTGTCGAGCGCGGAATACACCTCGCCGCCTGGAAGCACGACGATCGAGGCGCCCAGCTTGGTGAGAATCTCGGCGGTCATGCCCTGCGGCGAGCGGAACTTGACGCCCTTGAAGTCCTCCATCTTGTTGATCGGTTTCTTCGAAACGATGGACTCCACGCCCCACCAGCTCGCGCCCACCGGATAGATGTTGTACTTGGCGTAGGCTTCGCGCAGCAGTTGCAGGCCGCCCCGATGGTAGAACCACGCTTCGGCCTGCCAGGGATGCTGGTAGCCGAATACGAAATCGCTGATGACGGCGAGACCGGCATCCTTGCCGGTCCAGTAGCCGGGCCAGGATGCTTGCGCCTGCAACACCCCGGCGGTGACCGCATCCAGCGTTTCGAATGCCCCGGTGACCGCGCCGGCGGCAAACGGCTGGATCACCAGGCGCCCGTTCGATGCCGCCTTGACCCGGTCGCAGAAATCCACGAAACACTTGTGGGTCAGCTCCGCGGCGCTCCACAGCGTCTGGGCGCGCCAGGTCGTGACCTGTTGCGCCCTCACGATCGCAGGCGCGCCTGCGATCGCCCCGCCCGCGCCCGCGATGGCAGCCGATTTCAGGAATTTTCTTCTGGATGTCGTCATTGCCTGTCTCCCCCTGGTGAATGTTTTGCCGCAACAAACATTGAACCGAGGGGATGCGGCAGTCAAGCCCTCACTCGCAATCCAGCGCGGTAACGCGATTGTGGCAGTGCACGTCGAACGTATATGATCTGCGGGTACGGGACGCCCCGGGAGCGAGAACCCCCGCAGGAGATCGAACGATGCCAAAACTGCTATCCAACGAGGCGGTCGCCGCCTACCAGCGCGACGGTTTCCACTCCCCGATCCGCGTGCTGTCCGCCGAGGACGCGCGCCGGTACCGAAACGCGCTGGAAGCGCACGAGGCGAAGACCGGCCAGCCCCTCCAGGGAAACTGGCGCCACAAGATGCACCTGCTTTTCACGTGGGCGGACGAACTGGTTCACCATCCGAAGGTTCTGGACGTGGTCGAAGACGTCATTGGCCCGGACATTCTGTGCTGGACCACCAATTTCTTCATCAAGGAGGCGCGCAGCCCCGGGTTCGTCTCATGGCACCAGGACTCGACCTACTGGGGCCTGGAACCCGACGACGTGGTCACCGCCTGGGTGGCGTTCACGGATGTCACGCCTGAAAACGGCTACATGCAGGTGATCCCCGGCAGCCACAAGATCGACCAGCTGCCGCACGTGGACACGTTTCACAAGGACAACCTCCTTTCCCGCGGACAGGAAATTGCGGTCGAGGTGGACAAGACGAAGGCGGTGGGCCTCGCGATGGGCGCCGGGGAGATGTCCCTGCATCACATCAAGCTGGTGCACGGCTCGGACGCCAATCGCACCGACGACCGGCGCATAGGCTTCTCCATCCGGTACATCCCGACCTACGTGCGCCAGACCAAGGTGCGGGATTCCGCGACGCTCGTGCGCGGCACCGACAGCCATCACCATTTCGACTACGAACCGCGGCCCAAGGCGGATCTCGACGAGGCTGCGCTGGCTGCACATGCCGACGCGATCGGGCGCCAGGTGAAAGCGCTTTATCAGGGCACCGACAAGTCCGCTTTCCGCGCCTGAGCGCGACGCCGGAAGCCAAGGGGAGGACGATGGCCGACGAACGCAAGCGACTCACCGTGCCCGACCTCGCGCTGCGCAAGAAGGCGGGCGAGAAAGTCGTCATGGCGTCGATCCCGGACTATCCCTCGGCAGTCTGGGCCGGGCGGGCGGGCATCGACATCGCCGCGGTCGGCGACAGCCTCGGGATGGTCAGTTACGGATTCCCGAATACGCTGCCGGTGACAATCGACATGATGATCGCGCATGCGCAAGCGGTGCGCCGCGGCGCGCCCGATTGCATGATCATGGTATCGATGACCTATGGCAGTTACGCCACGCCGGAACTGGGTGTAGCGAACGCGGTGCGCCTGATGAAGGAAGGCGGCGCGGATGTCGTGAAGATGCAGGGCGGCAAGGAGAAGGCGCACATCATCCGGGCCATCGCCGACGCGGGCGTGCCGGTGATGAGCCATGTCGGCATGTGCCCGCATTTCATGCACCAGTACGGCGGCTTCAAGCTGCAGGGCCGCACCGCCGCGGAAGCGATGCGGATCATCGAGGACGGGATCGCCATCGAGGCAGCCGGCGCAGTCGGCTTCGAGATCGAAGCGGTGCCTGCGCCGGTGGCGAAAGCGGTCGACGATGCGGTGAAGATCTTCACCTTCGGCATCGGCGCCGGCAGCGCGAGCTGCGGCCAGCTGCTGCTCGCATTCGACCTGCTGGGAGTGTTCGACCAGTTCAAGCCGAAATTCACCAAGCGCTACGCCCAGATCTCGGACATCGCGGTGGACGCGCTGCGGCGCTTTGCCGCCGAAGTTCGCGAAGGCAAATTTCCCGACGCCGACCACTCCTACGGCATGAAGCCCGAAGAGCAGGAACATCTCGCCAGGCTCATCGCCCAGCGCCGCCGCTGAAAGCTGAGCTACCGACGGAGGGGAACGCCCGTCGCAGCATGGAATCGACCCGATTTCCGGTTGCCAATGAACATCGCAGACCTGAGGCAGGAATACATGCGCGCCGGACTTTCCGGGGCTGATGCGCAGCCGCATCCCTTGCGGCAATTCGAGCGCTGGTTCAGGGACGCGCTCGCGGCGCAGCGGCCGCTCGCCAACGCCATGACGCTCGCCACCATCGACCAGAAGGACTTGTCGCTCTACCGGGTGCGGGGCCGGCGGCGCTTTCGCATCCTGCTCGGGTGAAGCAGCGGCCGAATGTTCCCGATCGGGAACATTGCGTACTTGCTCAGGCGGCGAAGCGGTAAAGCTGCGCCGCGTTGCTGACGAACAGCGGCTCGCGAATGCGCTCCGCGGGGAGCCAGCTCTCCAGCACATCGAGCAGGTCGGCGTCGTTTGGCATGAACGCGGTCATGCCGGGGTGCGGCCAGTTGGTGCCCCAGATGCAGCGATCCGGCCGCTCGGCGAGCAGCGCCTGCACCAGCGGTCGCATGTCCTCATAGTGCGGCGGGCCGGAATCGGACAGCCGGTACCAGCTCGAGATCTTGGTCCAGCAGTCATCACGCTCGGCGAGCAGCCGGCGCACCACCTTGAAGCCGGACGCCTTCACCCCTTCGCCGCCGCGCACGCGCCCGAGATGGTCGAAGACGAGGGGCACCGGGCAGCGCTTCAGGCGCGGCTCCAGCTCCACCCAGTCTGCCGAGCGCGCGATGTTGATCTCGAGGTGCCAGCCCAAAGGCGCGATGCGCGCCGCCACTGCCTCCAGATCTTTCGTGGTGGCGCCGGTGGCGAACTGGTCCATGAGGCGCGCGGCGCGGAATCCGGCCTCATCCAGGCGCTTGAGCAGCGCCGCATCCACATCCAGCGGCACCGCGGCGACACCCGCGAAGCGCCCGCGGTGCTGGCGCAGGAAATCCTCGGTGATCGAGTTGTCGAAGCCGTAGGGGCTGCCGTGCACCTGCACGCCGCGCGCCACGCCGAGCGCGGCGTGCAGCGCGAGCCATGCTTCGCGTCTGCATAGCGGCGGCGAGTACTTGCGGCTGCCGGCGAGCGGATAACGCTCGAAGCGGTCGAAGATGTGCGCGTGGCAGTCCACCGTGCCTGGCGGCAGCGCGCGCTTCGGCGCGCGCAGGCGGGCGTCGGGCGGCAGGATGTCCGGCGCGCCGCTGGGATTGGCGCCCGCCATGCGGCTCAGTCGGCGCTGGCGCCGGAAACCTTCACCACTTCGGACCAGCGCGCGATCTCCTCGCGCAGCAGCTTGGCGAACTCCTCGGGCCGGTTGCCCACGGGGTGCGCGCCTTGCTCGGTCAGGCGGCGCCTCACCTCCAGGTCGCGCGTCGCCCGGATCACCGCCTCGGCGAGCGTGTTCACGATCTCGCGCGGCGTCGCCGCAGGCGCGAGCACGCCGTACCACACCACCACCTCGACGCCGTCCACGCCCGCTTGCTTCATGGTCGGCACCTCCGGCAGTTGCGGATCGCGCTTGGCGCTTGCCGAGGCGAGTGCGCGCAGCCGCTCCGATTTAACGTGGGCGTGGATCGCCGGAATGTTGGCGAAGCTGAAGTCCACCTCGCCGGCGATCAGCGCGGTGAGCGAGGGGGCGCTGCCGCGGTAGGGGATGTGCACGATGAAAGTTCCGGTGCGCAGCTTGAAAAGCTCCGCGGCGAGGTGCTGCGTGGTGCCGGTGCCGGCGGAGGAGTAGTTGAGCTTGCCAGGCGAGGCGCGCGCCATGGCGATCAGTTCCTTCACGTTCGCCGCCGGCAGCTTCGCGTTCACCACCAGCACGTTCGGGCTTTCGGAGAACACCGAGATGGGAGCGAAATCGCGCAGTGCGTCGAACGGCAGGTTGCGGTACAGCGACATGTTGATCGCCAGCGCCGCGGTGTTCACGAGCAGCGTGTGGCCGTCGGGCGCGGCCTTGGCCACCAGCTCGTTGGCGATATTGGTGCCGGCGCCGGGGCGGTTGTCCACGATCACCTGCTGGCCGAGGTACTCGGCGAGCTTGGGCGCGAGCAGCCGCGCGTTGATGTCTACGCCACCGCCCGGCGTGAAGCCAACGACCAGGCGCACCGGGCGCGTCGGGTAGGCCTGCGCGAGTGCAGCTCCGCACAGCGCCAGCAGCACGAGCATCGCCATCGTTCGGTGGATCAATTCAGCCTCCGGTGCGGATGCGCTCGAGCACCGGCAGCAGGTGCTTGCGGAACGCTGCCGGATTCTCGCTCATCGGGAAATGCCCCAACCCGGGCATGATTTCGGCGCTCGCCCCCGCGATACTGCGCGCCGCCTCCAGCGTGTCCTCTGGCGGGCAGGAGTAGTCGTACTCGCCGGAAAGCAGGTAGAGCGGGCATTTCCTGGTGTCGATCCCGCCCAGCTTGCCGCGCAAGTCGCCGTCGAACTTGTAGAAGTAGAGGTCTCCCTTGAACACCCCCGGGCCGCCCTGCATGTAGTGCCACAGCGTTTCCCAGCGGTGTTCGTCGGGCGCCGAAGGGCCCACCAGGCCCGAAACCACGCCGGCGCAGGTCTCGCCGCCGTGGGCATTGGGATGGTGCAGCCACTCGATGTCATAGTAGGGATCGACGTGCGCCGAGGATTGCAGGCCGATCAAGGCGCGGAAGCGCTCCGGATGCAGCAACGCCAGGTGCAGCGCGATGCGGCCGCCGATCGAGCAGCCAATCGCCACCGGGCGCTCCAGTTCGAGCGCATCGGCGACCGCCAAAATCTGCGCGACGTACGACTCGGTTGTCAGCCGGTATTCCTCGCGCTGCCAGCCCGCGGGGGGCGAGGACTTGCCGTGCCAGGGCATGTCGTAGGCGATGACGCGGAAATGGCGCGTGACCGCGTCGTCGTTCATGAGCGCGCGGTACTGGCGGCCGTCCGAGCCGGCGGTGTGCAGGCAAAGCAGCGGGATGCCGCTGCCCGCCTCCTCGAAATACAGCCGGCACTCGCGCCCGGCGATCGGCAGGCGCAGGTAGCGGCCGATGATCGGCTCGATCTCGGCCTTCAGCGCGCTTTTCATCGCGCTTCTCGTCGCGCCTTTCATCTCGCCAACCTGCGCGGCATCTCCAGCACGCCCTTGAACCAGAACAGGTTCGCCATGAACGGCTGCAGGTTGCCCTCGATCGTCAGCAGGCGCCGTTTGAGCAGGGCGAAAAGGTCATTCGCGCCCGGCTTGGGGTTCGGCTGCCAGAACGCCTCCCAGGCCTCGCGCGGGGCGCGGAACACCAGGTCGGCCGTGGGCGTCACCAAAGGCCCGCTCTCCACGCGCTCGATGCGGCCGCGGTGCACTGTCACGCGCCAGCGCGAATCGATCGCATCGACGATGAACACCGCATCTAAATGACGACCCTTTCGCTGCAGCCACTCGTCCTGGTTGACGAGTTCTGCGATCCTTTCGAGCATGCTCACCTCCCGAACATCATTCTAGGGCGAAGATGCGCAGAGAAGACGAGAGACTCTTGACCGGGCGCGGGCGGTTCACCGCCGATTGGAGTTTCCCCGGCGAGCTGCACGCCGCAGTGCTGCGCTCGTCGCACGCGCATGCCGACATCGCATCCCTCGACGCGGCGGCGGCGCTCGCCATGCCGGGAGTCAAGCTGGTGCTCACCGGCGCCGACCTCGCCGCGGCGGGCTTCGGCTCTATCCAGGGCGGCGTCGCATTCAAGGGAGTCGGCGGTCAGGCGATGAAAAAGCCGCACTATCCGGCGCTCGCGCTTGGACGGGTGCGCTTTGCCGGCGAGCCGATCGCTTTCGTGGTCGCGGAATCGGCGCCGGCTGCGCACGATGCCGCCGAAGCGATCGAAGTCGAATACCGCGAGCGTGCGGCGGTGGTGGGCGCCGAAGCGGCGCTCTCGCCAGGCGCGCCGCAGGTGCACGACGACATCGCGGGCAATCTCGCCTTCGAGTACGAGAACGGTGACGCGCAAGCGGTGGCGCAGGCGTTCACGCGCGCCCGCTTTGTCAGCCGACTGACGCTGCGCAGCCAGCGCCTGGTGAGCAATCCGATCGAGCCGCGCGCCTGCGCAGTGCGCTACGAAGCCGCGAGCGGCCGCTACACGCTTTGCACGCCGTCGCAAGGCTTGCGCGGCATGCGCGGCCTGGTGTCTCCGGTCGCCAACGTGCCCGGGGACACGCTCGATGTGATCGCCGAGGACGTCGGCGGCAGCTTCGGCACTCGGAGTACGCCCTACCCGGAACTTTTCTGCGCCATGCTCGCGGCGCGCAAGCTCGGCCGCCCGGTGAAATGGGCGGGCAGCCGCAGCGATTCGTTCCTCTCCGACTATCACGGGCGCGCGCTCGAGCTGAACGGCGAGATCGCGCTCGACGCCGAGGGACGCATCCTCGCGCTGCGCTGGGACGATCTCGCCGACTTGGGCGCCTATGCCTCCCCCTGGGGCGCCTGGGTAGGGACCATGAACCTGTCGGTGACCATGGGCGGTGTCTACCGCGTGCCGGCGCTTTACATGCGCTCGCGCCTCGCCTACACCAACACCATGCCGGTGTCCGCGTATCGCGGCGCCGGCCGCCCCGACATCGCCTATGCCATCGAGCGGTTGGTGGACCACGCCTGCGCCGAGCACGGCCTCGACCCGGTGGAGACGCGCAAGCGCAACTTCATCCCGCGCCAGGCGATGCCCTACAAGACCGCCAATGGCACCAGCTACGATTGCGGCGATTTCGCCGCGGTGCTCGACGATGCGCTGCGCGCTTCCGACTACGCGGGTTTTGGCGCGCGCCGCGCGGCGAGCGAGCGCGCCGGAAGGCTGCGCGGCATCGGCATCGCCTGCTACCTGGAGGCGAGTGGCGGCGGCGCCGCGCCGCAGGACCAGACCGCGGTGCGGTTCGACCGCGAAGGCGTGGCGACGCTCTACTGCAACGCGCAGTCATCCGGACAGGGACACGAAACCTCGTTCGTGCAAATTTTCTGCGACGCTACCGGGCTGCCGCCCGAGCGCTTGCTCTACCGCGCCAGCGACCCGGCGGGCGGCGTCGAAGGCAACGGCACCGGCGGCTCGAGATCGCTCCTTGCGCAGGGCAGCTCGTTCAAGCTGCTCGCCGAGGCGCTGGTGGCGAAAGCGCAGCCGCACGCCGCGGAAGCGCTCGGCGCTGCAGAATCCGAGCTCGTTTTCGAGAAGGGCGTTTTCGGCGCCGGCGGCATGACGGTCTCGCTCGAGCGGCTGGTGAAGCGCCTTGTGGGCGGCTCGAAGCACCCGCTCGACTGCGAAGCGGGCGGCAAGTTCGGCGTCACGTTTCCCAACGGCTGCCACGTCGCCGAGGTGGAGATCGAGCCCGAGACGGGGGAGTCGCGCATCGCGCGCTACACCGCGGTGGACGACATCGGCACCGTGGTCTCGCCGCAATTGGTCGAGGGGCAGGTGCACGGCGGCGTGCTGCAGGGCGCAGGGCAGGTCTTCTGCGAGCGCGCGGTGCACGATCACGAAACCGGGCAGCTGCTGAGCGCAAGCTTCATGGATTACGCCATGCCGCGCGCCGACGATGCACCCGGCGCTTTCCTCGTCGCCGAGCACCCGGTGCCTACGGCGACCAACCCGCTCGGCGCCAAGGGGGTGGGCGAGGCCGGCTGCAGCGGCTCGCTGCCCGCGCTCATGAACGCCGTGATGTCGGCGGTGCGCCCGCGCGGTGTGGCCGAGCTCGACATGCCGGTGACGCCCGAGCGCGCGTGGCGCGCACTCAACCGCAGGCCGTGATGCAGACGGTCGAGTGCGACGTGCTCGTGGTCGGCTCGGGCGCCGGCGGCCTCGCTGCGGCGGTGACCGCGCGCAAGCTCGGGCTGGAAGTGATCGTGGCAGAGAAAGCGGCGCAATTCGGCGGCACTACCGCGCTCTCCGGCGGCTGGCTTTGGATTCCGAATCATCCGCTGCAGGCCTCGATCGGGATCAAGGACAGTCTCGAGGAGGCGAGCACCTACCTGCTGCACGAAGCGGGCGAGAAGTACGATCCCGAGCGGGTGAACGCCTTTCTCACCGCGGGGCCGCGCATGGTCGAGTTCTTCATGTGCGAAACCGCGGTGCAGTTCGATGCGTCGGCGCTGTTCTCCGATTACCACCCCGACGCGCCCGGCGGCAAGCCGGGCGGGCGCTCGATTGTGGCGCAGGCCTTCGACGGCCGCGAGCTCGGCGCCACACTCGCCAAGCTGCGCCCGCCGCTGCCGGAGCTGACGGTATTCGGCATCATGATCGGCTCGGGCGCCGAACTGGTGCATTTCATGCGCTGGTCAAAATCGCTCGCTTCGGCGGCGTTCGTCGCGCGGCGCCTGATCGGGCACGCCTGCGCGATGCTGGTGCATGGGCGCGGCGTGCGCCTCACCAACGGCAACGCGCTCGCCGGCAGGCTGCTCAAATCGGCGCTCGATGCCGGCGTGCAGCTGTGGGCGAGCGCGCCGGCAAAGTCGCTCGTTGCAGAGAGCGGCGCGGTGCGCGGCGCGCTGCTCGAGAAGGAGGGCGTGCAGACGAAAGTCGCGACTCGCAAGGGCGTGGTGCTCGCCTGCGGCGGTTTCCCGCAGGACACGGCGCGGCGCGCACGGCTGTTCACGCACGGCGAGCATTTCTCGCCGGCGCCGGAATCGAACACCGGGGACGGCCTGCGCATGGCGGAGGCAGCGGGCGCGAGGATTGACGAATCGCTGCCCAATGCGGCGGCTTGGGTTCCGGTGTCGATCGTGCAGCGCGCGGGCGGCGGCACGGGGCTGTTTCCGCATTTCATCGATCGCGCCAAGCCCGGCGTCATCGCAGTGACGAGGAAAGGCGCGCGCTTCGTCAACGAGGGCAACTCGTACCACGACTTCGTGCAGGCGCTGCTGCGGCAAAAGGAAACCTCGGCTTGGCTGATCGCGGACCACCGCGCGATCCGCGCCTACGGGCTGGGGTTCGTCAAGCCGCGCCCGTTGCCGCTCAAGCCGCAGCTCGACTCCGGCTACCTCAAGCGCGGCGCGACCATCGGCGAGCTCGCGCGCGCCGCAGGCATCGACGCGCCGACGCTCGAGGCAACGGTGACGGAGTTCAACCGGCACGCGCGCGAGGGCAAGGATCCGGCGTTCGGCAAGGGCTCGACCGCCTACAACCGCTTCTACGGCGACCCGGACATCCAGCCCAACATCTGCGTCGCGCCGCTTGCGCAGGCGCCGTTCTACGCCGTCAAGGTGGTGATCGGCGACTTGGGCACCTACGATGGCATCGCCACCAACGGCCACGCGCAGGTGCTGGATGGCAACAAGCGGCCGATTCCGGGCCTGTACGCCGCCGGCAACGACGCGCTCTCGATCATGGGCGGCAACTACCCCGGCCCCGGCATCACGCTCGGGCCGGCGATGACCTTCGGCTGGCTGGCGGCCCGCCACCTGGCAGGCAAACTGTAAAGTGAGACTTTACACATGAGCCCTCCTGACCCCTACGCCTGAGCGGCGCGCAGCCGCTTGGGCGCGAGCGCGCTCGCTTCCACTCCCTGGTCGCGCACCGTTGCAGGCAGCTCTCGCCGCAGTAGCAACGCAGCGGCGATCATGCCCATCGCGGGCGCGGTCTGGATGCCGTAGCCGCCTTGGCCTGCGAGCCAGAAAAAACCGCTGCGCTGCGCATCGTAGCCCGCGACCAGCGTGCGGTCGGGAGCGAAGCTGCGAAGGCCCGCCCACTTGGCAGTGATGCGACGGATGTCGAATTGCGTCGCCTGCTGCAGCCGGTCGATGAGCAGCGCCACGTCCAGTTCCTCGGGCTGCGCGTCGCACGCAGGCGAAGGCGTCTCGTCGGCGGGCGAAGCGAGGAAGCGGCCCGCCTCGGGCCTGAAGTAGAGCGTCTCCTCCGGGTCGATAGCCATCGGCCAGCGCGCGTCGCCTTGCGTCCCGCCGAAGCGCGCGCATTCGAACACAATCGCAGTGCGCCGCAGCGGCTGGATGCCGAGCGGCGCTGCGTCCGCGATGCGTGCCACGTCATCAGCCCAGGCTCCCGCGGCGTTGACGAGCGCATCGGCTGTGAATTCCCCGGCGCTCGTGCGCAGCCGCCAGCGCTCGCCCGCGCGCTCGGCCGTGAGCAACTCCGCGCCGGTGACCAAATTTGCACCCGCCGCGCGCGCGCCGCGCAGGAAGCCGTGGTGCAGCGCGTGCACGTCCATGTCCTCGGCCGTGGCGTCGAGCACGCCGGCGTGCGCGCGATCCTCGCGCAGCGCTGGCACCATCGCGCGCACCTCCGCACCCGAGAGCCGGCGCGGCGCGCCGCCGTTCGCCGCCATCTCCGCGGCGTGCGCATCGAGCAGCCGCTTCTGGTCGGCGCGGCCGAAGATCAGATGGCCGCGCGGCGAGAGCAGCGGCGTCGCGCTGAAACCCGCGGGCGGCGATTCGAGGAAGGCGCGGCTCGCGCGCGTGATCGCGCGCACCGTGGCGTTACCGTAGGACTCGGCGAACAACGCTGCCGAGCGCCCGGTGGTGTGATAGCCGGGCTGCGCCTCGCGCTCGATGAGCGTCACCTTGGCGTGCGGCGCGAGGCAATACGCCGCCGAGGCGCCGGCGATGCCGGCGCCCACAATCAGCACCTCAGCGTGCCGGGGCACGGGCCTTCGCCGTCTCGTATAACGGCATGACGCGAGGCAGGTTGGCCTCGATTTCCTTGATGCGCGTCTCGTGCGAGGGGTGCGTGGAGAGGAACTGCGGTGGTTGCCCACCACCCTGCGCGCCGCCTTGGCCCCCGCTCTTGCCGGCGGCGAGCGCGGCCATCTTGTGCCAGACCGCGGCGGCGGCGCGCGGGTCGTAGCCGGCGCGCGCGGCGAGCTCCATGCCCACGAGGTCGGAATCCGACTCCTGCTTGCGCGCATAGGGCAGGGAGACGGCCAGGTTGGCCGCCTGCGCGAGCAGCTCGGTCGAGAGGCTGCCGAGGTTGAACACCGCCGCCGCCACCGAGATGCCGACGTTCTTCAGCACCGCCTCGGACATGCGCGCGCGGCCGTGCTCCAGCAGCGCGTGCGCGATCTCGTGGCCCATGATCGCGGCGACCTCGTCGTCGCTGAGCTTGAGCGCATCGATGATGCCGGTGAAAAAAGCGATCTTGCCGCCCGGCATGCAGAAGGCGTTCACGTTCTTCGAGCTGATCAGGTTCACCTTCCACTCCCAGCGCAGTGCGTCCTTGTTGAAGCGCTCGGAGTGCGGGATCAGGTCGCGCGCGATGCGCCGCAGCCGCTCGATCTGGGCCGGATCGCGATTGAGCGCGCCCTTTTGCTGCGCGCTGCGCATCAGTTGGTCGTACTGCTGGGCGGCCGTGCGCTCTACGGTCGAGGCGGGCAAGAGCATCAGGCCGCTCTTTTTCACGTCCACGCCTTCCTTCGGTTGCTGCTGCCCCAGCGCCGGCCCAGCGAGCGCTGCCGCTAGCGCCACGGCGAAAAGGCGTTTCACCACCGAGAGCACAGCGGAAACCAAGTCAGAGCGAGTCGAGATGAGCGGCCATGCGGCGGCGCATCGGCTCGTCGGGAAGTGTGCCGAAGCCGGCGGCGAGGTTGTCGGCCATGTGCTCAGGCCGGCCGGTGCCGGGGATGGTGCAGGTCACCGCCGGGTGGCCGAGGATCCACTTGAGGAAGAACTGCGCCCAGCTCGCGGCGCCGATCTCGGCGGCCCACGCCGGCAGCGGCTTGCCGCGCACGCGAGCGAACAGCGCCCCTTCCGCAAACGGCCGGTTGGCGATCACCGCGATGCGCCGCTCTGCGGCGAGCGGCAGCAGGCGCTGCGCCGACTCGCGCTCGGCGAGCGAGTAGTTGATCTGCAGGAAGTCGTACTGGCCGCTTTCGAGCAGGCGCTCGATCTCCGGGTAGGCGTACGGCGAATAGTGCGTGATGCCGGTATAGCGCACGCGGCCCTTCGCTTTCCAGTCGGCGAGAGTCTTCGCGTGCGCGGCGACATCAACCAGGTTATGCACCTGCATCAGGTCCATGCGCTGCACCCTCATCCGCCGAAGAGAGGTCTCCATCTGCGCGATGCCCGCCTCGCGCCCGCTGGTATAGACCTTGGTGGCGAAGAAGAGCTGCTTGGCGATGCCAAGCTCCGCTGCAAGGTCGCCGACCACCGCTTCGGCCGAACCGTACATGGGCGAGGAGTCGATCAGCCGGCCGCCGCCTTTGGCAAATGCGGCGAGCGTTTCGCGCAGCGGCGCGCGCGCGGCGGCGTTCGCGCCGGCGTCGAACACCTGCCAGGTGCCTAGCCCGATCACAGGCAGCAGCTCGCCTGACGCCGGGATCGGGCGCGCGCGCATGCCTTGCTTCCCGCCCTGCGGCGCCGCGCGCTTCATGGCAAGCGCCGCGCCAAGGCCGCCGAGAGTGCGCAGCGTGGCGCGCCGTCCGCTGTCCATGCGCCCATTCTAGTAAAGTCCGGCTGCACATGACCGGGGCTCGATGACGCCGCAGCACGAAGCGACCCTGCAACGCTGGATGTCGCGCGCGGTGGCGGTGCGTCCAGGCGAAATCCGCGCGCTGCTGTGGTCATTCGCATATTTTTTCTGCCTGCTCGCCGGCTATTACGTGCTGCGGCCGCTGCGCGACGAGATGGGCGTCGCCGGCGGCGTGCGCAACCTGCAGTGGCTGTTCACCGCCACCTTCGTCGCCATGCTGGCCGTGGTGCCGGTCTATGGCGCGGTGGTGGCGCGGCTGCCGCGCCGGCGCTTCGTGCCCGTGGTCTACCATTTTTTCGTCGCCAACCTTCTCATATTCTGGCTGCTGCTGACCCTCGACCTCGGCAGGCTGCAGGTGGCGCGCGTGTTCTTCGTCTGGATCAGCGTATTCAACCTGTTTGCCGTGTCGGTGTTCTGGTCGTTCATGGCCGACCTGTTCACCTCCGAGCGCGGCAAGCGCCTGTTCGGTTTCGTCGCCGCGGGCGGCACCGCCGGTGCGCTGCTCGGCCCGGCAGTGACGGTAATGCTCGCGGTGCCGCTCGGACCGGCCAATCTGCTCCTCGTGGCGGCGCTGCTGCTCGAGGCCGCGGTGCTGTGCGCGTGGCGCCTGGAAGCGGCGGCCGTAGGCTTGGGCGGCGAGACCGCGGCGCCGGCCCCGCGCGCAGGACTCGGCGGTGGATGGCTTTCGGGCATCGCGATGGTATTGCGATCGCCTTACCTGGCGGGCGTTGCGCTGTGGGTGGCGGCGCTCTCGATCGCCGGGACCTTCCTCTACTTCCAGCAGGCGAGCATCGTCGCTGCCGCATCCGACGATCCCGCGGTCCGCACCCGCATGTTCGCCACCATCGACCTCGCGGTCGGGGTGCTCACGCTGCTGGTGCAGTTTTTCGCGACTGGGCGGCTGATCGCGCGCTTCGGCGTGGGCGCAGCGGCGGCATTCCTGCCGCTTGTCTTTGCGGCCGGTTTTGCGGCGCTCGCCGCGTCGCCGGCGCTCGCCGTGGTGATCGCGTTCCAGGCGATTCAGCGCACCGCGAATTTTGCGATCTCGAACCCGGCGCGCGAAGTGCTGTTCACGGTGCTCGCGCGCGAGGAGAAGTACAAGGCGAAGAACGTCATCGACCTGGTGGTGTTCCGCGGCTCCGATGCCGTGGGAGGGTGGCTGTTCGCGGCGCTGCGCGCCGTGGGCCTGGAGCTCGCCGCCATCTCGCTCGCCTGCATTCCGGCAGCGGCCGCGTGGCTCGCGCTCTCGCTTGCGCTCGGGCGCGGGCAGGAGCGCCGCGCGCGCGACAAGGACGCGCACGCCAGCGGTGGAACGAACCCGACATCTTGAGGAGCACGACATGACCGACACCCGCTTTCGCATTGACAGGCGTCTCTCGCGGCGCGACATGCTCGCGCTCGGCGCGGGGATCGGCGTTGCCGCGGCGCTGCGCAACGCGCCGTCATTCGCCGCTGCGGGCCCGGTGTTGACGCGCCCGATTCCGCGCACCGGCGAGCGGCTGCCGGTGGTGGGCCTGGGCACCGCGATCGTCTTCGACATCGGCGACGATGCCGCGCGCAGGGCCGAGCGGCGCGCGGTCATCCAGGCGATGCTCGAAGGCGGCGGCCGCGTGATCGACACCGCGCCCTCCTATGGCACGGCGGAAGTCGTGGTGGGCGATCTGCTCGCGGCCGCCGGGACGCGCGCCAAGGTGTTCCTCGCGACCAAGGTTCGCGTTGCCGGCCGCGAAGACGCGATTGCGGAGATGCAGGCGTCGCAGCGGCGCCTGCGCAGCGACAAGCTCGACCTGATGCAGATCCACAATCCTCGCAGCGACGCAGGCGCCACCAGCGCGCAGCTCGCGTTGCTGCGCGAATGGAAGGACAAGGGGATGTTCCGATACATCGGCGTCACCCATTTTCAGGAGGCCGCCAACGAGCGGTTGATCGAGCTGATGCGCCGCGAGAAGCTCGATTTCGTGCAGGTGAATTATTCCATGGCGGAGCGCAGCGCAGAGCGCGGCATGCTTGCGGCCGCCGCTGAAACCGGCACCGCGGTGCTTGTGAATCTGCCGTTCGCCCGCGGCAAGCTGTTCAGCGCGGTGCGCGGCAAGCAGGTCCCCGAATGGGCGGCCGAGTTCGACGCCACGAGCTGGGGCCAGTTTTTCCTCAAGTACATCCTCGCCCACGAGGCGGTGACCTGCGTGATCCCCGGCACCGACAAGCCCGAGTACATGCTGGACAACCTGAACGCCGGGCGCGGCCGGCTGCCAAACGCGGCGATGCGCCGCAGGATGAATGAGCTCCTGGCCCAATTCGCCTGAGGCGTGCTTGCGCTATAGTAGCCGCGCCATTTTCGGCAACCAGGGAGGCAGAGCTATGGGAACCAGTGGCTGGGTTTTCCTTGCGGTCGTCGCAGCGCTCGCGGTCTGGGCGGGTTCGATTTACAATGGCCTGGTCGCTCTGCGCCAGCGCTTCAAGAACTCCTACGCGCAGATCGACGTCCAGCTCAAGCGCCGCTACGACTTGATCCCGAACCTGATCGAGGCGGCCAAGGGCTACCTCGCGCACGAGCGCCAGACGCTCGAAGCGGTGGTGGCGGCGCGCGGCGCGGCAGTGAGCGCGGCGCAGCGCGCGGCGGCGGCGCCGGGCGACGCGGGGGCGATGCAGGGACTGGCGCAGGCCGAGGGCGTGCTCGGCGGTGCCATGGGCCGGCTGCTGGCGGTGTTCGAGGCCTACCCGGACCTGAAGGCGAACCAGAACATCATGCAAGTGCAGGAGGAGCTCACCAGCACCGAGAACAAGATCGCGTTCGCGCGCCAGGCCTACAACGACACGGTGATGGAATACAACACCAAGCGCGAATCGTTCCCCGACACCATCTTCGCCGGCATGTTCGCGTTCAAGGAGGCGACGCTGCTCGAGGCGACCGAGTCGGCCGAGGAACGCAAGGCGCCCAAGGTTTCTTTCAAATAGCGCCCGCCGCGCGGCCGGCGCCGCGCGTTGCGACCGCGTAGTCCGTGGCGACGTTCTTCGAGCACCAAAGCCAGGCGCGCAAGAACACGCGCGTGCTGGTGCTGATGTACGCGCTCGCGGTGGTGGGGGTGATCATCGCGGTGGATCTGGTTCTCGCAGCCACCTACCTGTACGGGTTCGGCGACCACCTCCTGCCGCGCGGCAAGACGGTTGGCCTCGCGACCGCGCTGCGGGTGGTGCCGACCTCGGTTTACGTCTGGGGCGCAATCTGCACCGGCGCCGTGATCTTCGGCGTCAGCATGTACAACGTGTTCAAGCTCGGCGGCGGCGGCCGCGCGGTGGCCGAGATAGTCGGCGCGCGCCGCGTCTCGTCCGACACGCGCGACCCGCTCGAGCGTCGGCTGGTGAACGTAGTCGAGGAGATGGCGATCGCCTCGGGCGTGCGCGTGCCGGCGGTGTACGTGATGGACGACGAGCGCGGCATCAACGCCTTCGCCGCCGGTTACGACATCTCGAACTCGGTGGTGGCGGTGACGCGCGGCACGCTCGAGAGCCTCAACCGCGACGAGCTGCAGGGCGTGGTCGGGCACGAGTTCAGCCACATCCTGAACGGCGACATGCGGCTCAACATCCGCATGCTCGGGGTGCTCGCCGGAATCGTGTTCATCGGCTCAATCGGCGAGTTCCTGATGCGCAGCCAGCGCTCCTCGAGCAGCAGCCGCGGCTCGGCCGCGGGCGGCATCTTCGTCGTCGGCTTGGCGCTGTTCATCATCGGCATGGTCGGCCTGTTCTTCGCCCGGCTGATCAAGGCGGCGGTGTCGCGCCAGCGCGAGTTCCTGGCCGATGCCTCGAGCGTCCAGTTCACGCGCAATCCGGACGGCATCGCCGGAGCGCTCGACCAGATCAGCGCTGCCTCGCAGGGGGCGCTGATCGGCAGCCGCTACGCGGAGGACTTGTCGCACATGTTCTTCGGCCAGAGCATCAAGGTCTGGTTCGGTGGGCTGCTCGACACGCATCCGGCGACCGGCGAGCGCATCAAGCGGGTGCATCCGGGCTTTCGCGCCAGCAACTACCGCAAGGTGCGCCCCAGCCCCGTGCCGTCGCCCGATGCGGAGGCCGAGGAGGCCGCCGGCAAGCGGATGAGCCGCGAGCAGGCCGCCACGGCAGTGCTTACCGCGGCGAGCGTGCTTCCTGGGGGCCGTCGCGGCGCCGACCTCGGCGCGCAGTGGGGGCGCTCGGCGAGCGATAGCGCCAAGCTGGTCGGCACCCTCGATGGCGGCAAGGTGGATTACGCGGCGCGGCTGCTCAAGGCGCTTCCCGATGCGCTGCGCGACAAGCTGCGCGACAAGGATGGCGCGCGCGCCGCGCTGGTCGCGTTGCTGCTCGCGCCCAAGGACGACGTGATGCAAGGCCAGCTCGATGCGCTCAAGGCCGCCGGGCTCGAGGCGCTCGGCGCTGCCGCGGTCGCGCTCGCGCCGCTCACGCGGCGCCTGGGGCCCGCGTTCCAACTGCCGGTGATCGACCTCGCGCTGCCTGCAGTGAAGGCGGCCGAGGCCGCGGCGCAGGCGGAACTGATCAAGGCGCTCGAAACTGTGGTCCACGCCGACCGGCGCGTGACGCTGCAGGAATTCGTGGTGCTGACGCTGGTGCGCAACCAGCTCGCGCCGCGCGGCAGGCCGGGCGCCATGGGCAACAAGAAGCTCGCCGATCTTCAGGGCGCGGCGAGCCTGGTGATGTCTCTGATGGCGCATGCCGGCACGCGCCAGGACGCCACCGGCAAACGCGGCGAGGCGCTGCAGGTGGCGCTGGACGCGGGCGCGAAGGAATTGGGCATCGCAGTGACGCCGCCGGCAGGCACCCTGACGCTCGATGCCGCGGCCGCAGCGCTGGACGCGCTCAAGCAGCTGGCGCCGTTGCAGAAGGCGGTGCTGATCAGGGGCCTGTTCGCCGCTGTCAGCGCCGACGGCACCATCCGCATCATGGAAGCGGGCCTGATGCGCATGGTCAGCGCGGTGCTCGATTGCCCGCTGCCGCCGCTGCTCGAGTCGATCGACCCGGCTACACTGGCTGCATAAAGAACAACGTACGCTGCGCAGCGGCGTCCCGCCGCAGCGCACCGTGGACGCCGGAAAAGGCGAATCGTGAAGGCGCAGACTCTCGAGCAGGCATTGCGGGCGGCGGTCAGCGGAGAAGTGCGCTTCGATTCCGGGGCGCGCGCCGCCTACGCCTCCGACGCATCCAACTACCGCCAGGTGCCGATCGGAGTGGTGCTGCCGCGCAGCGCCGAGGACATCGTCGCCGCGGTCGCTGCGGCGCGCGCGCACCAAGCGCCGGTGCTGGCGCGTGGCGGCGGCACCTCGCTTTGCGGCCAATCGGTCAACGTCGCGCTGGTGATCGACGCCTCCAAATACCTCGACCGCGTGCTCGAGCTGGACGCTGCTGCACGCACGGCGCGCGTCGAGCCGGGCGTGGTGTGCGATACGCTGCGCGCCGCTGCCGAGCGCGAGGGGCTCACCTTCGGCCCCGACCCCGCGACCCATTCGCGCTGCACGCTCGGCGGCATGATCGGCAACAACTCCTGCGGCGCGCACTCGGTGATGGCGGGCAAGACTGCAGAGAATGTCGAGGCGCTCGAAGTCCTCACCTACGACGGCGCGCGCTTCTGGTGCGGCCCCACTTCCGCATCCGAGTTCGAGGCGATCGTGCGACGCGGCGGCCGCCAGGGCGAGATCTACGCGCAGCTGCGCTCGCTCGGCGAGCGCTACGCCGGCCTGATCCGCAGCCGCTTCCCGAAAATCCGGCGCCGCGTCTCCGGCTACAACCTCGACCAGCTGCTGCCGGAGAACGGCTTCAACGTGGCGCGCGCGCTGGTCGGGACCGAAGGCACCTGCGCGCTGACGCTGCAGGCGACGCTGCGGCTGGTAAAGAGCCCGCGCGAGAGGGTGCTCTTGGTCGCAGGTTTCCCGGACATCTACGCTGCGGGCGACGCGGTGCCGCGCGTGCTGCAGGCAAAGCCGATCGCCTGCGAGGGGCTGGACGAACACATCATCGGCGGTTTGCGCGAGCGCGCCCTGCGGCTGGACGACATCACGCTGCTCCCGGACGGCAAAGCGTGGCTGATGATCGAGTTCGGCGCCGATAGTCGCGCCGAGGCGCTGGCGCAGGCGCGCGCCCTGGAGCGCTCGTTCCCGGGCCTGGTGATCGAGGATCGCGCCCTCATGAACCGCATCTGGACGATCCGCGAGACCGGCGCCTCGGCCTCCGCGCTCAACCTGCGCGGCAACGCCGGCCCCGATCCTGTGGTCGGCTGGGAGGACGCGGCGGTGGATCCGCTGCGGCTGGGCGATTACCTGCGCGAGTTCCAGGCGCTGGTGGACGCGAACGGCTACCGCACCTCGCTCTATGGCCATTTTGGCGACGGCTGCATCCACGCGCGCATCAATTTCGCGCTGCGCACGCCCGAGGGGCTGGCGCAGTGGCGGCGCTTCCTGCGCCAGGCGGCCGAGCTGGTGGTGAAGTACGGCGGCTCGCTCTCAGGCGAGCACGGCGACGGCCAGGCGAAAGCCGAGTTCCTGCCGGTGATGTACGGGCCGGAGCTGATGGCCGCATTCCGCGAGTTCAAGCGCATCTGGGACCCGCTCGGGCGCATGAATCCGGGCAAGCTGGTGGATGCGCTTGGCGAAGTGCGGCGCGTGGACCAGGACCTGCGCTTGGGGCCCGAGTACAAGCCGGTGACGCTGGCGACGCGCTTTGCGTTTCGCAGCGAAGCCGGCGACGGCTTCACGCGCGCCACCGAGCACTGTATCGGCATGGGCAAGTGCCGCTCCATGCAGGGCGGCACCATGTGCCCGAGCTACCGCGCCACCAAAGAAGAACGTTACTCGACCCGAGGCCGCGCCCGCCTGCTGGCCGAGATGCTGCGCGGCGAAGTGATCACCGACGGCTGGCAAAGCGACGACGTGAAAGACGCGCTCGAGTGGTGCCTCGGTTGCAAGGGTTGCCGCAGTGACTGCCCCACGCACACCGACATGGCACGCTACAAGGCGGAGTTCCTGTCGCATTACTACGAGGGCCGCGCGCGGCCGCTTGGCGCGCAGATCATGGGGCGGATCGGCGAGTGGGCGCCGCTCGCGGGCGCGCTGCCTGGCGTCGCGAACTTCCTCGCGCAATCGAGCCTGCTCTCGGGGATTGCGAAACGCGCCGCGGGCCTCGCACCGCAGCGCGCGCTGCCGCGCTTCGCGGCGCGCTCCTTCCGCTCGCTGTTCGCGGATCTTGAGAGCGCGCGGCACGGCGACCCGGTGCTGCTCTTTCCCGACACCTTCAGCAACCATTTCCGGCCGCAAGGAGCGCTCGCCGCGGTGCGCGTGCTCGAGGCGGCCGGCTGCCGGGTCGAGCTGCCGCGCGAGCGGCTGTGCTGCGGCCGCCCTTACTACGATTTCGGCATGCTCGACCGGGCGCGCGCCTCGCTCGAGCGGCTGCTCACGGCGCTCGAACCGCAGATCGCGTCTGGGGTTCCGGTGCTGGTGCTCGAGCCGGGCTGCCTGTCGGTATTCCGCGACGAGATGCCGGACCTGCTCGCCGGCGACGAACGCGCCGCGCGCCTCTCCAAGCAGGTGGTGTCGCTTGGCGAGCTGCTCGAGCGCCGCGGCTGGCAGCCGGCGCCGCTCGGCGGCCGCGCGCTGCTGCATGCGCACTGCCACGACCGGGCGCTGGCGGGCACAAGTGTAAAGTCAGACTTTACACTTCTGGCCGCTGCGGGCCTCGAGGTGCAGGCGCCGGAAGCGGGCTGCTGCGGCATGTCCGGGGCGTTCGGCTACAAGCGCGAGTACTACGAGGCCTCGGTGCGCATCGGCGAGATGGGGCCGTTGCGCAACGTGCGCGCGGCGGCGGTCGAGACGCTGATCGTCGCCAATGGGTTTTCCTGCCGCGAGCAGATCGAGGGCCTGACCGGACGCCCGACCCTGCACCTCGCCGAGGCGCTCGCGCGCGCGCTCCCCTAGAATTGCGCCATGCGCGCCGCGCTTGCCGCCGCCCTCGCACTGGTTTCAGCCCTCGCTTTCGCACAGGCGCTGGAGGACCAGTTGTTCGACGCCATCGACGCTGCCAAGGAGGTGGTCGCCGAGGGGATCCTGGCGCGCGGCCGGCTGAACCTGAACGTGCGCAACGCGGATCGCGAGACGCCGTTGCACCGCGCCATCGAAAAGAACATGAAAACGCTCACCGCGCAGCTGGTGAAAGCCGGCGCACCGCTTGCGGCGCGCGCGCAGAGCGGCGAAACGCCGCTGCACTACGCGGCGCTGCACGCCGATCCCGCGTACGCCGAGCTCTTGCTCGCCGCGGGCGCCGACCCGAAGCTGCGGAACGACGAAGGCGAATCGCCGCTGCAATGGGCCGCGCTCACCGGCAACGCCGCCACCGCGCAGCGGCTGCTGGAGCGCGGCGCCGACCCCGCGGCGCGCGACTTGAAGGGCAACACGCCGCTGCACGCCGCTGCCGACGGCGATCACGTGGAACTCGCCAAGCTGCTGCTCGCCCGCGGCCTGGACCCGAAGGTGCGCAACCGCGAGGGCAAGAGCGCGCTCGACTACGCGAGGGAGCGCGGCAACAAGGATCTGGTGAAGCTGCTTGAGCAGCCGGTGGCGACGCAGGGGTTCCAGGTTCTCGATCCGGACGACCCCCGGCACATCCGCTTCGAACGACAGTAATCAGGCCGCGGCAGCGAGCGCGAACGCCTCCGCCAGCAGCTCGTAGGAGCGCGCCCGAGAGGCGTAGTCGCCGGTGATCGTCAGCACCATGAGTTCGTCGGCCGCGTACTGCGCCGCGAGCTGCTCGAGCTGCGCCTTGCAGCGCTCCGGGCCGCCGATCACGGTGCGCGCGCGCTGGCCACGGATGTAGTCGCGCTCCTTGTCCGAATACTCGCGCGCCGCCGCCTGCTCGAGCGTCGGCACCGGCGTGTCCAGGTTGTAGGCCATCTCCAGGCGCCGCAAATCGATCACCTGCGCGAGGCTCTCGGCCTCCTGGTCGCTCGCGGCGCAGATCACGAAGCAGCACAACAGCGTGTGCGGCTGCGGCTCCCTCGCTGAGGGCTGGTAGCGCTCCCTGTAGGCGTGCATCACGGCATCGCCGCCGCGCGCGTTGATGAAGTGGGCGAAGGCGAAGCGCAGCCCGAGCTGCGCGGCGAGCAGGCCGCTGTAGTCCGACGAGCCGAGCAACCAGATCTCGGGCGCGCTCGCGCCCCCGGGCTGCACACGCAGGCCGCGCTCGGGGTGGTCCTCGGGAAGGGTTCCGCAGAGGTGCCCGGCAAGCTCCCAGACCTGCTGCGGAAAGCGCTCGGCGTCGGGAAAGTGCCCGCCGCCCACGGCGCGCGCGGTGCGCACATCGCCGCCCGGCGCGCGCCCGATGCCGAGGTCCACGCGCCCCGGGTACATCGCCTCCAGCATGCGGAACACCTCGGCCACCTTGAAGGCGCTGTAGTAGGGCAGCAGCACGCCTCCGGTGCCGACCCGCATGTGGCGCGTTTCCGCACCCAACCGCGCCAGCAGCACCTCGGGACAGGGGTCGGCGAGGGCCGCGATGGCATGGTGCTCGGCGAGCCAGTAGCGGTGGTAGCCGAGCGCCTCCACCCGGCGCGCGAGCGCCAGCGTTTCGGCGATCGCCTGCGCCGCGCTGTGGCCGAAAATGACCGGAGACTGGTCGAGCACCGAGAGCTTCATGCGGCATCCATTATCGGGTTGGCGGCGTAAGCTCTGGACCCCCAGTTTCGATCCATGGCGATGCGATTTGCGATCCTGTTGGCGGCCTTGCTGACCCACGGCGCAGCGCTCGGCGCGCAATGCCAAGCCGTGTCGGGCGAGCGCACCGCGGCGCTGGTCGAGCTCTACACCTCCGAGGGCTGCAACAGCTGCCCGCCGGCGGATCGCTGGCTGTCGTCGCTCCAGGCGCGGGGCTACGGCGCCGGCCGCGTGGTGCCGATCGCGCTTCATGTGGACTACTGGGACTACATCGGCTGGAAGGACCCCTACGCGCAGCAGCGCTTCAGTTCACGCCAGCGCAAGCTCGCGCAGCTGACCCGGAACGCCATCGTCTATACGCCCCAGGTGCTGCTCCAGGGGCGTGATTTCCGCCGCTGGGGGACACCGGCGTTCGACGACGCGGTGGCAGCGATCAACGCCCAGCCCGCCAAGGCGAGGATTGCGCTCGCGCTGCAGTCTGGCGCGCGCGAGGGCCTAGAGGTGGAGGCGAGCGCAGAGGTCCTGGACGGAGCGCAAAAAGGGCCGGCGGCGCTCTATCTCGCCGCCTATGAGAGCAAGCTGGTCTCCCGGGTGGGCGCCGGGGAGAACCGGGGGAGGACCCTGGAGCACGATTTCGTGGTTTTCGAGTGGCTGGGACCCTATGAATTCAAGGATGGGACGGGCATTCGGGAGCGGCGCACGCTCCCCCTGCCGCGCAAGGCGGTGGCTGGGCATTCGGGGGTGGCGGCGTTCGTGCAAAACCGCGCCACCGCAGAGGTGCTGCAGGCGCTGATGCTGCCCGCCTGCCCGGGCTAGGCCGCCTGCGGGCGGGCGCCTTTTTTCACCCCTTTTTCGGGCGGCAGGCGCCTACTTCGGCTATATTTCGCCCGGTTCCGACTGCCGGGGAGCCCCGGCCGGGAAAGGCCATGCAAGCGACCCAGATCCGCCAGAAAGACGGCATCTTCTACTTCGTCAGCTACCAGGCGAAGGACCTGCTTGCCAGGGTCAGGTTCATCAGCCGCTTCTACGGCGAGGGCGAGGAAATCGCCGCGGCGCGCATCTCGCAGGACGACGACATCGCCCAGTTCATCGCCCGCATCGAGCGCACCGACCGCGCCTTCCAGCGCGGGCTGTCGCGCGCCAAGGTGCGGCAGCTGACCAACTTCTACGAGACCGCGGTGTCGCAGCCGGCGATCCCGGGAACGGTGCTGCTTTACACCAGCGAGAAGCTCAATTACCGCGCCAACGGCGACGGCTCGGGGCACCTCTCGGAGCCGGCCACCAAGTTCCTGATCATAGACGGCCAGCACCGCCTGGCGGCGCTGCACTTCTACATGCTGGAGCGGCCCAACGACGCCGCCACCATCAGCGTGCCGTGCATGGTGTTCGACGGCCGGGCGGAGGACTTCGCCGCCGAGATGTTCGTGATCATCAATTCGACCCCGACGCGCATCAACAAGAGCCACCTGATCGACCTGTACGAGCGCGTGTCGTGGGCCGCGCCCGACCGCAAATTTGCGGCGCGCCTGGTGGAGAAGCTCTACGGCGAGGGCGACAGCCCGCTGCGCTATCGCATCAACCGCCTCGGCGGCCGCAGCCAGCGCGACAAATGGGTGCTGCAAGCCGAGCTGTTCAACGAGCTGCACCGCTGGGTGCGCGGCCGCTGGCGCTCGATCCAGCTCGCCGGCGGCAGCTCCAGGGAGGTGCCGCGCTACTACGGCATGGTGCGCGACTTCCTCAAGGCGGCGCGCAGCACCTTCGGCGACGCGGTCTGGGGCAACGACAGCTACATGGTCACCAAGCCGGTCACCATCAAGGCGATGATCCGCGCCTGCGCCGATCTCGCCAAGGAAGACGGCGACAACGAGCACGGCAGGCTGGCGCGCTGGGAGAGCCGCCTTGCGCCGTGGGCCGAGCTGGGCAAGCAGTTCCGCGAAGAGGGCTTCTACGAGCGCTTCGCCGCCAAGGGCGAGGTCGAGCGCGTGGCGCGCGTGCACCGCGAGCTGGCGCGCGCCGCCGGCATCGAAATCAGCAAGAAGGCCTGAACATGAGGCTGCTGCTGGTCGCCTGCGCGCTCGCGCTTTCGGGTTGCGTCACCCTGAGCGCCGAGGATTGCCGCACCACCGACTGGTACCGCTTGGGGGACCGCGATGGCGTGAGCGGCAGCCAGTCCCTGATAGACGAGTACACGCAGCAGTGCGGCACCCACGGCGTCAAACCGGATAGGGCCCGCTACCTCGAAGGCTGGCGCGACGGCGCCGCGCGCAAGCGCACGCTGCGTTTCTGAATGTCGGGGACAGACCCCGATTTTTGCGCTTAACTTCCCGTAACTTAAGGTAAAAAATCGGGGTCTGTCCCCGACTTTCTAGCCCACGGCGCCCGCAGCAGCGAGCGCCTCGACCTCCGCAGTGGAGTAACCCAGTTCGGCAAGGATCGGGCGCGTGTGCGCGCCGAGCGCGGGCAGCGCGTCCATGCGCGGCTCGAAGCCGTCGAGGTTGAACGGCGGCTTGAGCGCCTCGATCTCGCCCCCGGGCGCGCCGATCGTCGCCCAGCGGCGGCGCGCCGCGTGCTGCGGGTGCGCCCAGAACTCCTGCATCGTGTTGAGGCGCGCGTTGGCGATGTCGGCGGCGTCGAGCCGCTCGACCACCTGTGCCGCGCTCAAGCCCGCGAATACGCGCCCGATCTCGGCGTGCAGCGCATCGCGGTGCAGCGCGCGCGCCGGGGCATTGGAAAAGCGCGGGTCCTGCGCCAATGCCGGCTCACCCAGCACCGTGCCGCAGAAGCGCTCGAACTCGCGCTCGTTCTGCACCGACAGGAATACGCTCGCGCCGTCTCCGGCGCGGAACGGCCCGTAGGGCGCGATGGTGGCGTGGTGCGCCCCCGAGCGCGGCGGCGCCGAGCCGCCGTAGTGCGTAAAGTAGGCGGGGAAGCCCATCCATTCGCCGAGCGACTCGAACATGGTGATGTCCAGCGTCGCCCCGGCGCCTTCGCGCTCGCGGCGGTAAAGCGCGGCGAGGATCGAGGAAAACGCGTACATGCCGGCAGCGATATCCGCCACCGGAATGCCCGCCTTGGCGGGCGCCTCCTCCGAGCCGGTGACCGATAGCAGCCCGGTCTCGCACTGCACCAGCAGGTCGTAGGCTTTCTTGTCGGCGTAGGGGCCGGCCGGCCCGTATCCCGAGATGCCGCACCACACGAGCTTCGGGTGCCGCGCGCGCAGTTCCGCGGCGCCCAGGCCGAGGCGCTCGGCGGCCCCCGGGGCCAGGTTCTGCACGAACACGTCGGCGCGCGCGATGAGCTTCGCGAGCAGCGCTTTCGCCCGCGGGTGCTTGACGTCTAGCGCCAGGCTTTCTTTCGAGCGGTTGACCCACGCGAAATGCGACGACTGGCCCTTCACCGTGCGGTCGTAGTCACGCGCGGCGTCGCCCGTGCCCGGGCGCTCGATCTTGATGACGCGCGCGCCGAGCTCGGCGAGCTGGCGCGTGCAGAACGGCCCCGCGATCACCTGCTCCAGGCCGACGACGGTGATGCCTTCGAGCGGCCGCTTCACGAAAACTCGATCGTCAAGCCGGCAAGCGGCAGCCCGCTGAGCGAGGTGCTCCAGATTTCGCCCGGCGCCACCGGGTGCGCGTCGGTGAGCGTGCCGGTGGTGATGATCTCGCCCGCGGCGAGCGGCGGCGCATCGGACTGCTTGGCGAGAACTTCGACCAGGAAGGCGAGCGCGTTGAGCGGGCTGTCGAGCACGTTCGAGCCGATGCCGTGATCCACCGCCTTGCCCTCGCGCGCGAGCGTCACCTCCAGCGCAGGCAGCCGCGCCGCGAGGTCGCCCAGCTCGGCGACCGGAACCGGCGTGCCGATGATCAAGCGCCCGTGCAGGCCGTTGTCCGCGGTGCAATCGGCGATGCGGACTTTCCACGCCGGGTGGTGGCACTGCACGATCTCCACCGAGTGCGCGATCCACTCGATCGCCGCGAGCAGTTTCTCCGGGTCGTCGGTGCGCGGCGGCGGCGCCTTCAGCCTGCAGCACAGCTCGGGCTCGATGCGCGGCTGCACCAGGTCGGCGAGCGGCACGTTGGCGCGATTGCCTTGCGCGCGGATCAGGGTGCGGTCGTAGACCGTGCCCCACATCGGCTCGTAGACGCCGTAGCGCTTCCAGATAGTGCGGTTGGTGAAGCCGATCTTGCGCCCCACCGGCTGCCAGCCCCGGGCGAGGCGCGCGGCGTGCAGCCGCGCCGCAGCGCGGTAGCCAGCCTCGGGATCGAGGTCCGCATAACGCTCGCTGAACGGCGCCACCTCGCCTGCCTCGTCGTGCAGCGCAACCAGCTCGCCCGCGAGCGCTTCTACCGCCGATTCATTCATGGCGCTGCGATTCTATCGCCGCCATTGCAAATGCCGGTTCCGCATGCCAAATTAGCCGCCGCGCGTCGTTCTCCGCGCGAGGGAGCAAGCCATGACCGTGACCGCGATGAACCACTTCACCATCCTCACCGACAGGCTCGACGAGACGGTGGCGTTCTATGCCGAGCACCTCAACCTCGCGCCTGGCGCGCGGCCGCCGTTCACTTTCCCCGGGGCCTGGCTATACGCCGACGGCGGACGCGGCAGGGAGCCTATCCTGCACATCGTCGCCGGCGTGGACTCCAAGCGCCTGGTGAAGGGCGTGATCGACCACATGGCGTTCTCGGGCAAAGGGCTGGAGCAGGCGGTTGCCAAGCTCAAGCAGCGGAGCATCCAGTACGAGCTGAGGAGGCTGCCGGCCTACGGCACCTGGCAGCTCTTTTTTCACGATCCAAACAGCGCCCGGGTGGAAATCGACTTCGACCCGGCGGAAGCCGCGCCGGCGTCGTAGCGGGGCGCTGCTCAGTCCACTTTCGCGCCCGAATCGCGCACGATCTTGCCCAGGCGCGGGATGTCTTCGCGCAGCTTGGCGGTCATCTCCTCGGGGGTGATGCCGCCGGCGTCCAATCCCAGGTCCTGCAGCCGCTTGACGACGTCGGGCGCCTTGAGCGCCTTGACGGTCTCGGCGTAGAAGCGATCGACGATCGGTTTGGGAGTGCCGCCGGGGGCGAACAACGCCTGCCAGGAGCTGATGTCGTAGCCGGGGAGGCCCGATTCGGCGAGCGTCGGCACTTCAGGGGCGAGGAACGAGCGCTTGGCGCTGGTCACGGCGAGCGCTTTCAGCTTGCCCTGCTTGGCGGGCGGGTAGGCGGTGGTCAGGTTCTCGAAGCTCATCGAAAGCGTGCCCCCGAGCAGGTCCGGGATCATCGGGCCGCTGCCCTTGTACGGGATGTGCTGCATCTGCACCCCGGTCATGGTCTTGAAAAGCTCGCCCGACATGTGCTGCGAGGTGCCGTTGCCAGCCGAGCCGAAGGAGTGCTTGTTCGGGTTGGCCTTGAGAAAAACGATCAACTCCTGCACGTTGTTCGCCGGGATGCTCGGGTGGATCACCAGCATGTTAGGCAGCGTCGCGAGCAGCGTGATGGGCGCGAAATCCTTGAGCACGTCGTACGGCAGCTTCGAGTAGAGCGAGACGTTGATGGCGTGCGAGCTGATGGTGCCGGCGCCGATGGTGTAGCCGTCGGGCGCGGCGCGCGCCACCTCGGCTGCGCCAACCGAGCCCGCTTGGCCGGGCTTGTTCTCCACCACTACCGGCTGGCCGAGCGCTTCCGACAATTTGGGCCCGAGCATGCGCGCCAGGATGTCGGTGGTGCCACCGGGAGCGAAGTTGACGATGTACTTGATCGGCTTGTTGGGCCAGGCTTGCGCGTGCGCGAGCGAAGTTGTGGCGAGCAGCAGCACGGCGCTCAGGCGGGCGATGGATTTCATGGTGACTCCTCCTCGAGGCCTCAAGTTTAGCGCTACACCACGCGCGTCAGCACCGGCTTGCCGGCAAAATGCGCGACCAGGTTGTCCACCTGCAGGTTGCCCATCGCGGCGCGCGTCTCGGCGGTGGCGCTCGCCACGTGCGGCAGCAGCACCGCGTTGTCCAGGGCGAAGAATTCGGGCGGCACGCGCGGCTCGTCGGCGAACACATCCAGCCCGGCGCCCGCGATCTTCCTCTCCTGCAGGTATTTCAGCAGCACCGGCTCGTCCACCACCGAGCCGCGCGCGATGTTGACCAGGAACCCCTTCGGGCCGAGCGCATCGAGCACCTTGGCGTTGACCAGTTTTGCGGTCGCGGCACCGCCCGGCGTCACCACTATCAGCACATCCGAGTTCTTCGCCAGCGCCAGCGGGTCGGCGTCGTAGGGGTAGGGCACGTTCTTGCGGTTGCGGTTGTGGTAGCGGATCTTCATGCCGCAGGCGGCGGCGCGCTTCGCGATCGCCTCGCCGATGCGCCCCAGGCCCAGCACGCCAAGGGTCTTGCCGCCGAGCGACACCGTGAGCGGGTAGGCGCCGCGCGTCGGCCAGTAGCCCGAGCGCAGCCAGGCCTCGGACTGCGGGTATTTGCGCAGCGTCATGAGCACCAGCGCGATCGCGGTGTCGGCGACGCACTCGTTGAGCACATCGGGCGTGTTGGTGACGATGACGCCGCGCTTTTTCGCCGCCTCGAGGTCGATCTGGTCGACGCCGACGCCGAAGTTGGCAATGATTTCCAGCTCGGGCAGCGCGTCCATCAGCTTGGCGTCCACCAGTGCATGGCCGAAATGCGCCAGACCACGCAGCTTCGCGTGCTGCTTCAGGAACGCGCCGCGGTCGGCGGCCTCGAACATCAACTTGCTATCGAACTCGCGCTGCAGGCGCTCGAAAGTGGGCAGGTGCCCCTTGGCAGTGACGATCACTTCGTGCTTCATGGCAGGTCAGCTCCCGAACTTGGCGCGCAGCGCTTCGGCGCCGCGCGCGAGGATTCCTGCGTCCGCCCCCACGGCGCAGAACAAGGCGCCAGCGGCGAGCATCTTTTTCGCGTCCGCCTCCACTGGCGACAGATACCCGGGCGCCTTGCCGCTCTTGCGGATGCGGCGCATCGCTTGCTCGATTTTCGGCATCACCGCGGGATTGGCGGTTTCGCCGGTGTAGCCGAGCGAGGCGTGCAGGTCCGCCGGCCCGATGAAGACGCCGTCCACGCCCTCCACCGCGCAGATCGCCTCCAGCTCGTCGAGCGCGCCCTTGGTCTCGACCTGCACCAGGACGCAGATTTCCTCGTGCGCGCGCTTGGCGTAGTCCTTGACGCGGCCGAAGCGCGTGGCGCGCACCGTGCCGGCAACGCCGCGCACGCCTGCCGGTGGGTAGCGCGTCGCCGCAACCGCCGCCTTCGCCTCCTCGGCCGAGCACACGTAGGGAATGAGCAGCGACTGCGCGCCGGCATCGAGCACGCGCTTGATCGTCACCATGTCGTTCCAGGGCACGCGCACCACAGCGCTGGTCGGATACGGCGCCGCCGCCTGCAACTGGGTGAGGAGCGATTCGAGGTCGTTGGGCGAATGCTCCATGTCGAGCAGGATCCAGTCGTAGCCGGCACCGGCGATGATCTCCACGGTGTAGTTGGAGGACAGGCTCGACCACAGGCCGATCTGCGTCTTGCCTGCTTTGAGGGCGCGCTTGAAAGCGTTTGCTGGGAGTTCCATGAAGCCTCGCGGAAAAAGGGCGGATTATGCGGCAGCGCGCGCCAGTTGCGCGCGCGGGTTCATCACTGCGAACCATAGCGGCGGCACGAGCGCGAGCGGCAGCATGACCGGGTAGCCCGCGGGCAGCTTCGGGCTCTCCGCCTGCGGCTGCAGCGCTTGGTACGGCCGCCCCGGGTTGAGGTGATGGTCGGCGTGGCGCTGCAGGTGCACCAGGAAGCAATTGCTCAACATCTCGTAGGCGTCCCAGGAGTGGCGCGCGCCGACGCGCTCGTAGCGCCCGTCGGCGAGTCGCTCGCGTGCCAGGCCGTAGTGCTCCACGTAGTTGACCGCCTCCAGTAGCACTACCGCCATCGCGCTCTGCACCAGGAAGAACAGCGCCGCGAGCGGCCCGAAGGCGAGCGCGAGCGCGCCCGCGAGCGCCGGCGGCACGAGCGTGTTCCAGAGCATCTCGTTGCGCCAGCCCCAGCGCGGCAGGCGCTCGCGCTCGAGGCGCTCGAACTCGAGCCGCCAGGCATGCAGCCAGCTGCCGCTTAGGGTGCGCGGCAGGAACGCCCAGAACGATTCGCCGAAGCGCGCGCTTGCCGGGTCCTCGCGCGTGGCCACGCGCACGTGGTGACCGCGGTTGTGCTCGATGGTGAAATGGCCGTAGCAGACGCTCAGCAACAGCACGCGCGACATCCAGCGCTCGAGCCGCGTGCGCTTGTGGCCGAGCTCGTGGCCGATGGTGATGCCCTGCGCGCCGGTAACCACGCCGACCGAGAGCGCGAGGCCGAGCGCCTGCGCCGCGGCCAGTTCGCCGCGCGCGAACACCCATGCGCCCCAGGCGATGAGGCCGAGGTGCAGTGGCACGTACGCGAGCAGGATCGCGCGAAACAGGATGCTGTGCTCGAGGCGCTCGAATTCCTGCGCCGTCGAGGGCGCGCTGCTGCGTCCGATCAGCCAGTCGAGCACCGGCACGATCGCAAACGCGACCAGGAAGGCGTGGTAGTTGTTCTCGAGCGCGTACCCCACCACCGGCGCCAAGGCGCCCGCAAGCGCGAGCACGAAGCGCAGATCCTTAATCGAACTTTGCACCCGATTCCCTGACCACCTTCGCCCAGCGCTCTTTCTCCACGCGCAGGAACTGCGCCAGGCTCTCGGGCGTATCGGTGCGCACCTCGGTGCCCTGCGCGGCGAAGCGCTCGCGCATATCGGCGGCGGCGAGCACGCGCGTCAGCTCGGCATTCAGCCTGCCGACAATCTCGCGCGGGATGCCGGCCGGGCCGACCACGCCCTGGAACGAGCCGGTCTCGAAGCCCGGCAGCACCTCGGCCACTGTGGGCGTGCTCGCAGCCGAGGGCACGCGCTTCGAGCTCGAGATGGCGAGCGCCTTGAGCCTGCCGCCGGTGACGGAGGGCCAGGTGGCGAGCATGCCGTTGAACAGCACGTTCGCCTGCCCCGCGACCACGTCGGCGACCGCCTGCGAGCCGCCTTTGTAGGGGATGTAGGTCCACTGCACGCCGGTGCGCTGCGCGAACTCGATGCCTGCAAGGTGCGGCGCGCCGCCGATGCCCGAGATCGCGAAGTTGAGCTTGCCCGGGTTCGCTTTCGCGAACTCGATCAACTCGTTGACCGTGTTCACCGGCACCGAGGGGTGCACCGCGAGCACGTGCGGCGAGTAGCTCACCATCACCACCGGCGAGAAATCCTTCGCCGGGTCGAACGGCAACTGCGGATAGACGCTCGCGCTGATCACCAGGCCACCGAGGTCGGTGAGCAGCAGGGTGTAGCCGTCGGGCGCGCTCTTGGCGACGAAATCGGCGCCGACGTTGCCGTTGGCGCCGGGCTTGTTCTCCACGATCACCGGCTGGCCCACCAGCTCGGTGAGCTTGGGGCCGATCTGGCGCGCCAGGATGTCGGAGGTGCCGCCCGCGGCGTAGGGCACGACGATGCGGATCGGCCGCGCCGGCCAGGCCTGCGCGTGGGCGGGCAGGGCAACGCTCAGCGCGGCGAGCAGGGCGGCGAGCGCCGCAAGGAAACGTGCGTACATGGTGGCCTCCGGGTGAAATGCGGTTCGAATGACGGTTCAAATGCGGGCAGGCCGCATTGTAGACTTGCGCTCTTCCCCGCGGAACCTTCGAGGTCGAAATGAACCGTCTGGTTAACTCGCTGCTCGCCGCAGCCGCCTGCGCCCTGGCAACCGCCGCGCAGGGGCAGGCTTTTCCCGCCAAGCCGATCCGGATCGTGATCCCGTTCGTCGCCGGCGGGTCGTCCGACATCACGGGGCGCGCCATCGGCTCCAAATTCCAGGAATTCCTCGGCCAGCCGGCGGTGGTCGAGAACCGCCCCGGCGCCAACGGCTCGATCGCCGCCGAGTTCGTCGCCAAGGCCGACCCCGATGGCTACACCATCCTGGTCGGCTCGATCGGCGTGTTCTCGATCAACGCGGCGCTATTCAAGGACCTGCGCTATCACCCGGTGCGCGACTTCGCGCCCATCACGCTCGCGGTCACCACGCCGAACGTGCTGGTGACGCGGCCCGACCTGGCGGCGAACTCGATGAAGGAGCTGGTCGAGTTCGCGAAGAAGAACCCCGGGCGGCTGTCGTACTGCTCGAGCGGCGCGGGTTCCTCGGACCACCTCACCGGGGAAACCTTCAAGCAGGGCGCGGGCATCTTCGCGGTGCACGTGCCGTACCGCGGCGGCGCCGCATGCCAGAACGACCTCATGGGCAGCCAGGTGGACCTGTCGTTCCAGAACCTCGGCGCCATCACCGGGTACATCAAGGGCGGCAGGATGAAGGCGTTCGCGGTGACCGCGAAATCGCGCCACCCGCAGCTGCCCAACGTGCCCACCACCGCCGAGGCCGGGTACCCGGACCTGGTGGTGACCTCGTGGCAGGCGGTGGCCGCGCCGGCGAAGACGCCGCGCGAGGTGGTGGCGAAGTTGCACGACGCCACGGTGCGCGCGCTGCGCTCACCCGACATTCGCGAGCGCATGACGCAGATCGGCTTCGACGTGGTCGCGGGCACGCCCGAGGAGTTCGGCGCCTTCATGAAGGCCGAGGTCGATCGCTGGACCAAGGTGGTGAACACCGCCGGCATCAAGCCGGACTGACGCCCATGGCCGAATACCGCATCTTCAAGCCCGCACCGCTGGCGCGCGCCATCGAGGCGATCGTCGCGGCGGGCGGCAGCGAGCCGCGCGAGGCGAAGCTGGTCGCGGAGAGCCTGATCGAGGCCAACCTCAAGGGCCACGACTCGCACGGCGTCGGCATGATCCCGCGCTATGTCGATGCGCTGCTCGAGGGCGGCCTGCAGCCCAACGCGCATCCCACAGTGAAGTTCGACAGCGGCGCGCTGGTTTCGCTCGACGGCAACATGGGCTACGGGCAGGCGATTGGCGTCGAGGCGATGGCGATCGCGACCACGCGCGCGCGGGAGTACGGCTGCTGCGTCATGGCGCTGGCCCGCTCGCACCACCTGTGCCGCATCGGCCAGTGGGCCGAGCAGGCGGTGGAGCAGGGGCTGGTGTCGCTGCACTTCGTGAACGTGATCTCGCGCGCCATCGTCGCGCCCTTCGGCGGCGCCGACGCGCGCTTCGGCACCAACCCGGTGTGCATCGGCATCCCGCTCCCCGGCGAGCCGCCCTTCGTGCTCGACATGGCGACTAGCGGCGTGGCGCAGGGCAAGATCCGCGTCGCCTACAACAGGGGCGAGCGCGTCGCCGACGGGCTGCTCATAGACGGCGAAGGCAACCCGACCAACGAGGCGCGCTACGGCGTGGTCGAGCCCTTCGGCGCGCTGCGCACCTTCGGCCTGCACAAGGGCTACGGCCTGGCTGTGGTGGCGGAGCTGCTCGGCGGCGCGCTCACCGGCGGCGGCACCTGGCATTCGAACGACAAGTCCAAGCGCCGCGTGTGGAACGGCATGCTCACCATCGTGATCGACCCCAAGAGGCTCGGCACCGCGGAGGTATTCGCGCAGGAAGCGCGCGAATTCCTCAAGTCGCTGCGCCAGTCGCCGGTGGCGCCGGGATTCGACAAGTTGCGCATCGCCGGCGAACCGGAGCGCGAATCCAAGGCGCGGCGCCTCGCCGAAGGCATCCCGGTGGACGAGGCGAGCTGGAACGAGATCATCGCCGCCGGCGCCAAGCTCAAGGTCGAGCGCGCCGCGCTCGAGAGACTGGCGACGCCCACATGATCGACGAGAAAATCAAAGTACGCGTCACCGAAACCGGCCAGACGCTCGAGGTGGTGGTGTACAGCAAGCGCCCCGAGGTGATCGAGGTGGTGATCGGGCAGGGCCAGCACAGCATGAAATGCGCGCTCACGCCGACGCGCAACGGCCGCGCCTACGCCGGCAGCGTGATGGGACGGGAGATCGTCTACGAGCGCTCGCCGGAGGCGGTGCGCGCCGAAATCGAAAAGCTCAACCCGTGGGTGCGCGGCCCCCGGCCGCGCTGAGGTCGAGGACCTCGCGCAGCAGGGCCGGTCGCCCGGCGACGGTCGCGCCTAGAGCTTCCAGAAAGGCTTCGCGGGCTGCTGGACGGGCTTCTCCCCGACCATGCGCATGTCGCGCGGCTCGCGCAGCTTGAACTGCGCCGGCTCCTGGCGGATTTGCACCAGGCGAGCCGCCGCCATCAAGGCGGCAAGACTTTGCGGCGTGTAGCCCCAGCGGTGAACCATGAGCGGATCGCGCCAGGACGGATCGCCGTAGAACACCCACATCGTGCGCTGGCCTTCCTGACCTGGCCCCGCATGGAGCTCGGGGTTGGCGAGGAACGCCTCGCACGCCGACTTGAGGTTCGGGCATTCAAGGACCATGCGACCGCCGGGTTTCAGGACCCGGACCCATTCCCGGAGCACCTCGGCGACCTCCCACCGCCAGAAGTGCTCCACCACGTGGACCGAGAGGATCTCATCGGCCGAGTTGTCCTCGAACGGCGTCAAGCGATGCAGGTCGCAGAGCACGTCGGGACGCTTGCCCGCCCGGCTCTCCGCCACGTCGACGTTGACGTAGCCGGGAAGGATCTTGTCGCCGCAGCCGAGGTTGAGCTTCATCGCCGCCTCACTCCGGCTTGCGTCCCAACATATTGACCATCAGGTAGGGCAGGTATTTGCGTTTCTTGCCAGGGGCGACGTCGGTGTACTGCGCCATCCTGTCGTCCCAGTTCTTCTGCGCATCGGTAATCTCCAGCAGCTCGCCGCCCACGGTCGTCGAGTACCAGCGATGCTCCCAACGCAGCTCCTCGAACAGGCTCTCGATGCCGCGCCAGGAGAACCGGAAATAGTCGTCCGGGTAGGGGTGGTAGCGCCACACCCAGGGCACGGACATGTAGACCCTGCCACCCGGCTTGGCCAGGCGCACGATGTTGCGCGCCATCAGCCAGGGCTTCGCGACATGCTCCAGCACGGAGCAGCAGATGATCAGCGCGAAGCGCTCCTCCTCGAGCCCGCACAGGTCCGTCGACAGGTCGCCCACGACATCGACGCCCGCACCCGGTGCCATGTCCAGGCCGACGTACTCCGTGTGGCGGATGTGCTTCCGGAACGGAACCGTGTTGCCGTAGTCCTTGCTGCCGACTTCCAGCACTGCGCCGTCCACCGCCGGAACGAAGCGCTGCAGGTAAAGCAGCTGGTTCTGGTCGCCCACGGTCAGCGCACCTCGAAATAGCCCCGCACCGCAAACGTGCAGCCAAACTTGTTTTCGCGAGCCTCATCGCGCTGCAGCCGGGCCGGGCTGCGCTTCAGATACTGCGTGATCGCCTCGAAAGGCCCGGGACCGAATTCGGGCCGCACCGGGTGGCCATTGATGATGGTGTCCTCGACGATCAGGTAGTCCCCCGGGCGCAGAAGCGGGACCCAGGCCTCGAGCTCCCGCAGCACGTGGGGTGCCGTGTGGTCGGAATCGAGTATCAGCAGCAGGCGGCCTCGCCGCGCCCCGGAGACGAGCGCCATGGCCTGCTGCGTGATGGGCTCCCCGGCACTGTCGCCCAGCAGCAGCCGTACTCTCGGGTGCGCCGCCGCCGCGGGATCGAGCGATTCGTGGGTGAGGTCGATGCTCACGACCACGCCGTCGCGATTTCCGGCGGCGAGCAAGTCCGCGAAATACAGCGCCGATCCGCCGTGGCGCGTGCCGGTCTCGATGATCCAGTGGATGTCCTTCTCGAACAGGATCTCCTGGTAGTTCCACATGTCGAGCGGCAGCTTGAGCGTGCGCACGCCCCGGTAGCGGAGATCTTTCCAGACGTTGGTTCCGTAGAACCACTCGAGATAGGCGAGGCCAGCTTGGTTCACGCAGCGCCTCCTCGCATCCGCGCCAGCAGCAGGATTGTCAACAGGCCCATGGGTGGGCCGATTGTACAATCCGGCGTGCGGCGAATCTTTGCGCGGCTGTTTGGCGATCGCGGCAGTCCGGCGAGCGGCATGGGCGATTTCGTTGCCTTCGTCGGCGTCCTGTCCGAGCGAAGCCAGGTGCATCCGCAGGACGAGCTCTACGCGGGTCTGGCCAGCACGCGCCTGCGCGTGATCATCCCCGCACGAGAGCTTGCCCGGCGCTTCCCGGTCTGGCTGGTGCCGATTGCCGAGTTCATCGAGCGACCGCGCCTCGAGCACCTGGGCCGGCCGCAGGCCGTCGTCATCGGCAAGCTCTCGAGTGCCTACGTCTCCGCCAAGCAACGCCAGCTACGCCAGCTGATCGCCGCGCTTCGCGCCGGCGAGCGGCAAGGCCGTTTGCTTGCGGATCTCTCCGACGACTATGCCGCGCTCGCCAAGGCTTTGAACGAGCCCTTCCTCAAGGAGTACCAGCGAGGCTTGGGACGCGCGTGCGAGTTCATTGTGCCTACCGAAGCGCTGGCCTCGTCAGTGCGCGGGGATGCGCGCCGGGGACTGCACCTCATCGAGGATCCTTTCGAGAGCCCGGCGGCGAAGCCGGCGCGCGCGTGGAGCGCGGGGCCGGTGCGCCTCGCGTGGTTCGGTTCGATCGGCCCGTTCAACCTCGCGCTCATCGAACAGGGCTTGAAGGAGCTGGCGGCGGCGTTTCCGGACCAGCCGATGCATGTCGAACTGGTGGCGCAGAGGGGCGCACAGCAAGCAATCCTGGCAGCCGCGGCGCGCTTGGCCAGCGCCTCTCCGCGCTTTGCGGTGAGCTTTACCACGTGGTCGCTCGCCGCCACCGAAGCGGCGATCGAGCGCGCGGATTTCGTCTGGCTTCCCCAGGAACATCGTGCGGCTTGGGGCCGGGTGAAGTCGCACAATCGCCTGGTGTCGGCGATCCGGGGCGGGCGTCTGGCGATCGCCTCGCCCATCCCGTCGTATCAGGAGCTGGCGGCGTATGCGTGGGTAGGCGAGCCGCTCTCGGAAGGTCTGCGCTGGGCGCTCGCCAACCCGCAGGCGGCGGCGCAGCGGGTGAGCGAAGGCCAGCGCTACGTCGAGCAGCGCTTTTCCCCCGAGACGATCGGCCGCAGGTGGGCCGAGGTGCTCGGCCTGCAGCCCTAGGACGCGCTCGGGTCGAGGAACTTCCGCAGCAGAGCGCTCACCGCTTCCGGCTGCTCCTGCTGCACCCAGTGCCCGGCGCCGTCCACCAACTCGCACGCGAGCATTTGCGTGCAAGCGCGCTGCATGCGCTCGAGGTCGCCCGGCCGCTGGTAGGTGCCCCAATCGCTCTTTCCGGCGATGAAGCATGCGGGCACGTCGATGGTGCGGCCGGCGAAGACCTGCTGCTCTGCGGCGATGCGCGGGCCGCCGCGTGCACGGTACCAGTTGAGCCCGCCCTGGAAACCGGTGCGCGCGTATTCGGCGCTGTAGACGCCGAGCTCCTCTTCGGTGAGCCAGCGGCAGGCGGCGATCTCGGCGGCCGAAGGCATCTCCGCGGCGACGGTCGCGGCCATGTCCAGATCGCGCGGCATGATGTAGTAAGTCGGCATCTTCGCCAGGTCTGCCGCGGCCCACGAGGCGAGCGGGAACGGGCGGTTCGGCTTCCAGTCGGCGCTCTTGTGATGGAAATAGGCGCGCAGGAACGCATGCACGCCCTGCGGGCAGTCGCGCATGTCGCCATTTGCCGGGCGCGTCGTGTAGTACCACTGGTAGTGCTTGCGCGGCGGATCGAGAGCGGCGAGTTCCTGGTTGATGCGCTCGAGCGAGGGCACCGTGGCGCCTGACGGTTGCGCGCCCGCGGGCGATGGCAGCGCCGGCGGCCCGGCGAACGGCGCGCTCATCAGCACGAGCGAGCGGAACACGTCTGGGCGCACGAGCGCGCACCATGCTGCGACCATGGCGCCGAAATCGTGGCCGACCACCGCCGCCACCGAGTGCACACCGAGCGCGTTCACGAGGCCCATCGCGTCGCGCACGAGGTTGAGCGCGCCGTACGCGCCCAGGTCGCAGTCGTAAGCCTCGTCCCAGCCGGCATTTGCATCACAGCCGACGGTCCGACCGTAGCCGCGCTGGTCCGGCGCGAGCACGTGGTAGCCGGCCTGCGCAAGCCGCGGCATCACCTTGCGCCAGCTGTAGGCAATCTCGGGGAAACCGTGCAGCAGCAGCACGCAGGGCTGCTCGCCGCCTTCGAAGCCTGCCTCGAGCACGTGCAGCGCGAGCCCGTTCACGCCTTGGACCGTGCGCGAGCGGATCGCGGGGTCGAGCGGCGCGTTGCCGTAGGGGCTGGCCTGGGGCATGCCGAGTGTAAAGCGTGACTTTACAGTTGGCCCAGGAAGTCCCGCAGCAGCCGGTTGAACTCCACCGGCCGCTCGAAGTAAACCGAGTGCCCGGTCTTGGGGACGTCTGCGTGGCGCGAGCCGGGCGTGCGCTTGGCAAGCTCCGGCGCGGCTTGCGGCGGGAACACCAGGTCCTCGCCGCCGGTGATCCAGAGCACGGGTATTTTCAGGGCGGCGAGGATTTCCGGCGGCCGGTTGCGCAGGCGCATCAGCTCGGCGCGGATCGTTTCGCGGCGCGCCGCCGGCAGCAGCGCCGAGATGCCGGCGTACAGGCCGTGCAACGCGGGCTGCTCGTTCGCCATGCGCTCGCCCGCAGCCACCGAGACGCCGCGCTTGGCCTGATCGGCCATGCGCAGCCCGGCGCTCGCAAGCCACGCATCGAGGTCCTTCAGGCCGAGCTTGCGGTAATCCACCGTGCCCGAGGTCGAAGCCATCACCAGCGCGGCGACGCGCTCAGGCCTCGCGAGCGCGTATTCGAGCCCGGTCCAGCCGCCCATCGACTGGCATACGAGCGTCGCGCGCTCGATCTCGAGGTGATCCATGAGCGCGGCGAGGTCCTCGGGGTAGCGGTGCGCGCCCTCGCCCGAGGAGGGCGGAAAGCCGCGGTGCGCAAAGGTCACGCAGCTGTGCCCGGGGGCGAATTCCGCCACCTGCTGCCACCACGACAGGTGGTTGCCCCCGAGGCCGTGCGCGAACACCATCGCCGGGCCTTCGCCCGTGACCTCGTAGTAAAGGCTCGCGTCGGCGCGCGCGAGCAAACCGCTTGAGCGCCGCATGGCAGTCAGTGGATTTCAGGCTCGGCGACCGGCGCCGTGCCTTCGAGGAAATCAAAGTCGCAGCCCTCGTCGGCCTGCGTGACGTGGCGCGAGAAGATCACGCCGTAGCTGCGCTCGAACTTGCGCGCTGGCTGTTTCCACGCGGCGCGGCGCCTGGCGAGCTCGTCTTCGGGCACCTTGAGGTTGAGCGCGCGTTTCTCGACGTCGAGCTCGATCAGGTCGCCGTTTTTCACTAGCGCCAGCGGGCCGCCGATGAAAGCCTCGGGGGCGACATGAAGCACACAGGTTCCATAGCTGGTGCCGCTCATTCTCGAGTCCGACACCCGCACCATGTCCTTCACGCCTTGCTTCAAGAGTTTCTTCGGCACCGGCAGCATGCCCCACTCGGGCATGCCGGGGCCGCCCAGCGGGCCGCCGTTCTTGAGCACCAGCACGCTGGCCGCGTCCGCCTCTAGGTCGTCGCGATCGATCCTCGCCGCCATGTCGTTGTAATCCTCGAACACCACCGCGCGGCCGGTGTGCTTGAGAAGCTCGGGGCTCGCCGCGCTCGCCTTGATGACCGCGCCGTTGGGCGCGAGGTTTCCCGTCAGCACCACGATGCCGCCCGCCGCCTTGAGCGGGTTGGCGCGCGTGCGGATCACGTCCGCATTCCAGATTTTCGCGCCCGCCAGGTTCTCGCCCAGCGTGTGGCCGTTCACCGTCTTCGCGCCGAGCTGCAGCAGGTCCTTTAGCTCGGCGAGCAGCGCGCGCAGGCCCCCGGCGTAGTAGAAATCCTCCATCAGGTACTGCTTGCCCGAGGGGCGCACGTTGGCGAGCACCGGCGTCTTCGCCGAGATTTCGTTGTAGCGCTCCAGCGGCAGCTTGATGCCGGCGCGTCCTGCCATGGCGACGAGGTGCACGATGGCGTTGGTCGAGCCGCCCATCGCCATCAGCGTCACGATCGCGTTGTCGAACGATTCCTTGCTGAGGAAATCGCGCGGCTTCAGGTCCTGCCACACCATCTCCACGATGCGCTTGCCGGTGAGGGTCGCCATCTTCGAGTGATTGGAGTCCGGCGCCGGGATCGAGGCCGCGCCTGGAAGCGTCCAGCCGAGTGATTCGGCGAGCGACATCATGGTCGCGGCGGTGCCCATCGTCATGCAAGTGCCGGGCGAGCGCGCGATGCCGTCCTCGATCTCGAGCCATTCCTGCTCGTTGATGCGGCCGGCGCGCAGCTCGTCCCAGTATTTCCATGTGTCGGAGCCCGAGCCCAGGGTGCTGTCGCGCCAATGCCCGTTCAGCATCGGCCCTGCCGGCATGTAGATCGCGGGCAGGTTCATGCTGGTCGCGCCCATGATGAGCGCCGGCGTGGTCTTGTCGCAGCCGCCCATCAGCACCGCGCCGTCGGCGGGGTAGGAGCGCAGCAGCTCCTCGGTCTCCATGGCGAGGAAGTTGCGGTACATCATGGTGGTGGGCTTCTGCATCGGCTCGGCGAGCGACATCGCGGGCATCTCGACCGGGAAGCCGCCCGCCTGCCAGACGCCGCGCTTGACTTCCTCGGCGCGGCTGCGGAAATGGGTATGGCAGGGGTTGATGTCGGACCAGGTGTTGATGATCGCGATCACCGGCTTGCCGGCGTAGTCGGAGCGGTCGAAGCCCATCTGCGCGGTGCGCGAGCGGTGGCCGAACGAGCGCAGGTCCTTGACGCCGTACCAGCGGTGGCTGCGCAGTTGTTCCGGTTTCTTCTTCACGGGGCCTCCTTCGGGGAAGCGGGGATTGTAAACTCGGCCCATGGCTCAAAGCGGTGTGTTTCTCCACGGCTTGCGGCGCTGGGGCGGGCGGCTACGCTTCGCCGGCGTCGCCACCGCGGCGGCGCTGGCCCCCGCCAGCTACGGCGGCGCAACGCGCGCGATGACGGTGCGCCAGGTGTACTTCACCGCCTGGCAGATCCTGCCGTGGTACCTGCTGTTCTCGGTGTTGCTGAGCGGCGTCATCATGGTGATCGTGATCGCGGTGACGCGCCGCTACGGCCTGGCGCAGTACGCGCTCGAGCTGCTGCTGCGGGTTCTGGTGCTGGAGCTGATTCCGCTGCTTACGGCGCTGTTCGTCGCGCTGCGCTCGGGCGCGGCGATCGGCACCGAGATCGCGCTCATGCGCGTCACCGGCGAGATCGCCGAGCGCGAGGCCGCGGGCGACGACCTGCTGCGCCGCGAGTACGTGCCGCGCATCGCCGCCGCGGCGCTCTCGGTGGTGGCGCTCACGGTGCTCAGCTGCGCGGCGGCGATGCTGCTCGCCTACGTCGTGATGTACGGCGCCTCGCCCTGGGGCTTCGACTTCTACACGCGCATCGTAAGCCAGGTGTTCGGCATTCCCACGCTCGCCGGCTTTGGCCTGAAGTGCGTGCTGTTCGGCCTGGCGGTGGCGGTGATGCCGATCAGCGCCGGCCTCGAGGCGGCGCACGGCGAGATGAAGTCGGCGCCGGTGTCGGTGCTCGGCGGCATGGTGCGGCTGTTCTTCATGCTCGGGCTGATCGAGGTGCTCGCGCTGGCGGCGAAATACCTATGAGCGAAGAGTCGCGTCCGGGCTACACCAGGCTGCCGCGCAACCTCGGCATTCGCGTAGGGCTGTTGCTCGGCGTCACGCTGGTGATCACGATCGGGTTCGTGCTCTACGTGCTGTACGCGCGCGGCGTGTTCGAGGCGACGCAGCGCCTGACGCTCATCGCCGAGGACGCCGAGGGCGTGAGCGTCGGCATGGACCTCACCTTCTCCGGCTTCCCGATCGGGCGCGTGACGCGGCTCGCGCTCGCCGAGGACGGCAAGGCGCGCATCGAGATCGAGGTGCCGCGGCGCGACGCGCGCTGGCTGCGCGCCTCGACCGTGTTCACGCTCGAGCTGTCGCTGGTCGGCGGCGGCAAGCTGCGCGCCTACACCGCCAACCTGCAGGACATGCCGCTGCCAGACGAGGCGCTGCGCCCGGTGCTGCGCGGCGACACTGCGGCCGAAATCCCGCGCCTGGTGGCGAGCCTGCGCACCATCCTGGACAACGTCGACCAGATGACGGCGCCGGGCGCGAGCCTGCAGGCGAGCCTGGAGAACGTGCGCACCCTCACCACGCGCATGGCGGGCAAGCAAGGCGCGCTCGCCGGGATCCTGGGCAGCGAGGACAACGCCACGCGAGTGCTCGCCACCATCGAGCGCGCCAACGCGCTGCTCGGCTCGCTGGGCGGGGTCTCCGCCAAGCTCGACGCGGTGCTCTCCAAGACTGACCGGCGCGTGTTCGGCGAAGGCGGGGTGATGGACGAGACGCAGAAGGCGGTGGCGCAGGCGAACGCGATCCTCGCCGAGCTGCGCGAGAACCTGAAGCGCGTTGACGCGATCCTCGCCAATGCGCAGGCGGCTAGCGGCAACGTCAAGGCAGCGACCACGGATCTCGCCGCGCTGCGCGCCGAGGTCGAGGCTAGCCTGCGCAAGGTGGCGCAACTGATCGACGAGATCAACCGCAAATGGCCGTTCGAGCGCGACGCGCAGATCAAGTTGCCGTGAAGAGGGCGCGCCCATGTCGCGCCAGTGCACAAGCGCTCGCTGTTGCCGCCGTCGTGCTGCTAGCAGGTTGCGCCGGCGGCCCGCCGCCGCCGGACTGGCAACTGGGCGCCTCGGGCGCGCTCAGGGTGTATCAGCAGCATTACCTCAGGGGCGAGAGCAAGCTCGCGGAAATCGAATTTGCGCGCGCCAAAGACGATTTGCGGAGCACCGGGCGCGGCGACCTGCTCGCGCGCGCCGAGCTCATCCGCTGCGCTGTGCGCACCGCGAGCCTGGAATTCGACACCTGCCCGGGGTTCGAGGCGCTGCGGGACGTCGCCGGGACCGAGGAGCGCGCCTACGCCGATTACCTCGCCGGGCGCGGCGCGCGCGCGGCGGGGCAGGACGCGCTTTCGCAACTGGTCGCTGCGGGCGTGGCGCTTAAAACCGCCGCCATCACGCCCGCGCAAATTGCGGCAGCAACGGAAACCGCCTCCGCCCAGGGCTGGCGCCGGCCGCTGCTGGCGTGGCTCGGGGTGCAAGCGAAGCGCGCCGAGGACGCCGGCGACCGCGAAGCCGCGGCGCGCATCAAGCGCAGGATGGATCTTGTGTCAGGCGCCGAGGTCGGTGGCGCGGCGAAGTAGCGCCTCGTCCTTGCGCAGCAAGAATTTCTGCACCCGCTGCGTCGCCGTCATCGGCAGCGACTCGGCGAAGGCGACGTAGCGCGGCACCTTGATGGCGGCGAGGCGCTGCCGGCACCAGTCGGCGATTTCCCGCGGCGCCACCTCGGCGCCGGGCTTTTTCACGATCACCACCAGGATCTCGTCCTCGCCGAGCTCGGCGGGCACCGGGATCGCGGCGCACAGCATCACCGCCGGATGGTCGCTCACCACGCGGTCGATCTCGGCGCCGGAAATGTTCTCGCCGCGGCGCCGGATGATGTCCTTCTTGCGCGCCACGAAATAGTAGTAGCCGTCGGCGTCGCGCCGCACCAGGTCGCCGGTCTTGAACCAGCTGTCGTGCATCGCTGCCGCGGTCTGCTCCGGGTCCCTGAAGTAGCCCTGCATCAGGATCGGCGTCTTCGCCCACAGCTCGCCGACGCTGCCGTCGGGCACGTCGCGGCCGTCGTCGTCCACCACGCGCAGCTCGGCGAACTTGATCGCCGGATCGGGGTGCTGCGCCGGCTTGCCCATGCTCAAGGGGCGTTTCTCGCCGTTGAACGGGTTGTTGCACGCGCCCGGGATCTCGCTCATGCCGTAGCCCTCGATCATCACCGGGACGTGGAACTCGTCGCGGAAGGTGCGCAGCAGCTCGGGCGTGATGGGCGCGCCGTAGATGACGCGCAGCCGGTGGCGCGCGTCGAACTCGCTGCGCGGCCGGCGCGCCAGGATGTTGCCGATCGCGGCGATGATGTTGACCTGCGTGGCGCCGGTTTCGGCGGCGGTCTTCCAGAACGTGCCGGCGGAGAATTTCGGCACCAGCGCAAGGCTGGCGCCGGCGGCGAGCGTGCCGGCGAGCGAGTAGAACAGCGCGTTGATGTGGAACAGCGGCAGGATGCACAGCAGCTTGTCGTCGGGCTGCAGCCACATGCGCGCGACGAACGCCTCGCCCGCCATGACGAAATTCCCCTGGCTGTGCATCACGCCCTTCGGAAACCCGGTGGTGCCCGAGGTGTAGAGCGTGAGGCAGGTCGCCTCCGGTCCGGGGTTAAGCGGCAGCACGGCGGCGGGCGCGCGCGCAATCAGCTCGCCGAACTCGCTTTCGAGTAAAAAAATCCACGGCGCGGGCGCGATCGGCCGCACCGCTTCGCGCACCGTGGCGAGCGCCGCCGGCACCGTTGCCACGGCGCGCACGCCCGCGTGCTGCAGGATGTAGCCTGCTTCCTGCGCGCCGAACTCCGGATTCACCGGCACCATCACCGCGCCCAGGCGCGCAAGTGCGAAGAACAGCACCACGTACTCGGCGCTGTTGGGCGCCACCACGCCGCACCGATCGCCGGCGGCGAGTCCCTGCGCCGCCAGTGCGCGCGCCGCTGCTACCACGCGCTGCCTGAACTGAGCGTACGAAAGCTCGCGTCCGTCTGCGCGCAGGAAGGCGCGATCGGCGTCGCGCGAACCGCGGCTCGCCAGCACTCCGGCAAGCGTCGAGTCGTGCGCTGGCCAAGCGCGGATCACATCGAGTGGGCGGAGCATGGGGCGGCAATTCTGGCACGTCGCTTTTTGGCCACTTCAGGCCAGGGACGTGAGCGGTCGCTAACGGAGCACGTTATCGTCAGAATTTGATAAATAACATTGATAGTGAGCCATAACCCTTTATTTTTATTGCGATTTTCTGTGCTTCGATTTGGTGTGCGAAACATGCGCTAAGTCTTTGTAGGGCTTGAGAAATCGGCAAAAGTTGGCTTGACCCAGGTTCCTCTTTCGAATTAAAGTGGGAAAACGTAGAAAAAAGTGGTGTCTCCGGCTCCAAGGCCGGATCAACGAGGGATGAACCGGGAATGGGTGGAGGGGCGTTTCACGGCGCGGCGGTCATTACGCTCGACGCGAAGGGGCGGATCGCGATTCCCACGCGGCATCGCGAGGCGCTGCTTGCGACGGGGAAGACGCTCGTGCTCACCGCGCACCCCGACGGCTGCGCGCTCATCTATCCGGAATCGGCCTGGGAGCGGGTGCGCGCCCAGGTGGAGAAATTTCCCAGCTTTCACCAGCAGGCGAGCTGGTGGAAGCGCCTGCTGCTCGGCTTCGAGGAGCATGTTGCGCCCGACGGCGCCGGCCGCATGCTGCTCTCGAGCGGCCTGCGATTGCACGCCAAGCTCGAGCGCGAAGCGATGCTGGTCGGACAGGGCCACTACTTCGAGCTGTGGGATTCGGGCGTCTGGAGCGCCAAGCTCGGCGCCGCGCTCGCCGGCACGGGCGCACCGCCTCCCGGCATGGAGGGTTTTTCGCTGTGAGCGCGGGCGACGCCCATGAGCGCACGCGCGCCGCAGGCGGCGCATGTCCCGGTGCTGCTCGAGGAAGCGGTCGAGGCGCTCGCCATCAGTCCGCAGGGCGTGTACGTGGATGCCACCTTCGGCCGGGGCGGGCATGCGCGGGCGATCCTCGCGCGGCTCGGCGCCGGGGGGCGACTGATCGCGCTCGACCGGGATCCGGCAGCGATCGCCGCGGCGCAGGCGCTGGGCGATGCGCGTCTCAGCGCCGTGCACGCGCCCTTCAGCGAGCTCGCGCAGGTGCTCGCGCGGCTCGGCATCGCGCAGGTGCAGGGCGTGCTCGCGGACCTCGGCATGTCTTCGGCGCAGCTCGACGACCCGGAGCGTGGCTTCTCGCTGCGCGCCGACGGCCCGCTCGACATGCGCATGGATCCGACGCGCGGCGCACCGGTGTCGGCATGGCTTGGCTCGGCGTCAGAACAACAAATAACGGAGGCGATCCGGAGCTATGGCGAAGAACGGTTTGCTAAACAGATTGCAAAGGCGATTGTTGCTGCTCGCGCACGCGAGCCGCTTGTCCGGACACGGCAACTTGCCGCGCTCGTGGCTGCGGCGCTCGGCGCACGGCAAGCCGGCCAGGACGCGGCGACGCGCACCTTTCAAGCTCTACGGATTCTCGTCAATCGGGAGCTTGAGGAGGTCGCGCTGATGCTGCCCCAGGCGCTCGGCGCGCTGGCCCCCGGCGGGCGGCTCGCGGTGCTGAGCTTCCACTCGCTCGAGGACCGGCTGGTGAAGCGCTTCCTCAAGGCCTGCGCCGCGCCGGCGCTGCCCCGGGATTTGCCGCTGCGCGCCAGCGAAATGCCACAAGCGCCCCTCAGAATCATTGGCCGTGCACAGCGCGCCTCGCGCGCCGAAGTCGCGGCCAACCCGCGCGCGCGCAGCGCTACGCTGCGCGTCGCCGAGCGCACCGCAGTACCGGTTGACCGCAGCATCCTGAATCGAATCGAGCCCGACGCGTGGCGAAGCTGAACCTCCTCCTCCTCCTGGTTCTCATCGTCTGCGCGCTCGGGCTCGGCCCTTCCAAGCACCTGTCCCGAACCGGGCCCGACGCGTGGCGAAGCTGAACCTCCTCCTCCTCCTGGTTCTCATCGTCTGCGCGCTCGGGCTCGTCACTTCCCAGCACAGGGCCCGCAAGCTGTTCTCGGAGCTCGAGCGCGAGCAGGAGCGCAGCCGCGCGCTCGAGGTCGAGTACGGGCAGCTGCAGCTCGAAGCGAGCACCTGGGGCCTGCATTCGCGCGTCGAGCGCATCGCCAGCGGCACGCTCGGCATGCGCACGCCCGATCCGCGGCGCGTGCGCTCGGTCGAGCTGCGCGCCAAGCCGCCGGCCGCGGCGGCGGCCTCGCAGCCGGCCGGGGAGGCCAAGCGGTGAGCGTTGCCGGCGCACCGGCCATGGTGCGGCTCCCGACCTGGCGCGCGCGCGCTGTGCTGTTCCTCCTGGTGGCGGCTTTCGGCGTGCTCGCCGCCAGGTCGCTGTACCTGCAGGCGGTGCGCACCGAGTTCCTGCAGGAAAAAGGCGAGGCGCGCTACTCGCGCGTGCTGGAAGTGCCGGCGACGCGCGGCCGCATCACCGACCGCAACGGCGAGGCGCTCGCGGTGTCGACGCCGGTGAAATCGGTGTGGGCGATTCCCGAGGACGTGAAGGCGACCCCGGCGCAGAAAAAAAAGCTGGCCGCGCTGCTCGGGCTCGACGCGCGCGAGCTCGCACGCCGGATCGAGGACACCTCTCGCGACTTCGTCTATCTCAAGCGCCAGATCCCGCCCGAGAGCGCGGAGCGCGTCACCGAGCTCGGCATCCCGGGCCTGTACCAGCAGCGCGAGTACCGCCGCTATTACCCGGGCGGCGAGACCATGGCGCACGTCATCGGCTTCACCGGCGTCGAGGACGCGGGGCAGGAGGGCCTGGAGCTCGCGTTCCAGAAGACGCTCGCAGGCGCCCCCGGGAGCCGGCGCGTGATCAAGGACCGTCTCGGGCGCATCGTCGAGGACATCGAGTCGATCCGCGCCGCGCGCGACGGCGCCGACCTCACGCTGGCGCTCGACGCCAAGATCCAGAACCTCGCCTTCGTCGCGCTCAAGGCCGCGGTCGAGGCGCACAAGGCGAAAGCGGGCGCCATCGTCGCGATCGACGTGCGCAGCGGCGAAGTGCTGGCGCTCGCCAACCTGCCGACCTACAACCCGAACAACCGCGCGCGGCTCAACGGCGCGCAGCTGCGCAACCGGGTGCTGACCGATACCTTCGAGCCCGGCTCGACGCTCAAGCCCTTCACCGTGGCGCTGGCGCTGGAGCTCGGCAAGCTGACGCCGCAAAGCGCCGTGCAGACCGCGCCAGGCAAGCTCACCATCGCCGGCTACACCATCTCGGACGTCCATCCCGGCGGCGTGCTGAGCGTGTCGCAGGTGATCCAGAAATCCTCCAACGTCGGCGCCGCCAAGATCGCGCTCACGCTGCCGCGCGAGGAGATGCACGCCTTGTTCCGCCGCGTCGGCTTCGGCACGCCGCCGCAGCTGGGCTTTCCGGGCGAGGCCGCTGGGCGGCTGCGCGAGGCGAAGACCTGGCGCCCGGTGGAGCAGGCGACCATGTCCTACGGCCACGGCATCTCGGTGAGCCTGCTGCAGCTGGCGAGCGCTTACATGGTGTTCGCGCGCGACGGCGAGGTGGTGCCGCTGTCGCTCATGAAGACCGGCATGCCGGCGGCCGGCCGCCGCGTGCTGTCGGCGGAAACGGCGCGCGCGATGCGCGAGATGCTCGAGGCGGCGGTGCAGCCTGGCGGCACCGCGCCGCGCGCGCGCGTCATGGGTTGGCGCGTCGCTGGCAAGACCGGCACCTCGCACAAGCAGGAGAACGGCAGCTACGCCGCGCACAAATTCATTTCCTCGTTCGTCGGTTTTGCGCCGGTGTCCGAGCCGCGCCTGGTTATCGCGGTGATGCTGGACGAGCCCGCCAACGGACAGCACTACGGCGGCCAGGTGGCGGCACCGGTGTTCGCGCAGGTGATGCAGGGCGCGCTGCGGCTGCTGGGCGCGCCGCACGACGCGCCGCTGGTCCCGGTGGAGCTGCCGGGCGCCGGCGAGGAAGCGAAGGAGAGCACCTGATGCGCGACTGGGTGCTCGCGCTCGCGGCGGCGGTGTGGGGATTGCGCGGATGCTGGGTGGAACGGTGGCAGGGGCAGGAGCTGAGCTCTTCGGCAGGCTTGCAGCCCAGGGCGCGATGATCGAGCGGCTGACTTCGGACAGCCGCCGCGCCGCGCCCGGGGTGGCGTTCTTCGCCTGGCCGGGCGAGGCGGGCGACGGCCGGCGCCACATCGGGCAGGCGATCGAGCGCGGCGCCGCCGCGGTGCTCTGGGAGAGCGAAGGCTTCGACTGGCGTGCCGAGTGGCGCGTGCCGAACGCGCCGTTCAAGGGGCTCAAGCAGGCCGCCGGGTTCCTGGCGCACGAGTTCTATGGCCGGCCCTCGGAGCCGCTCTGGGTGTGCGGGGTCACCGGCACCAACGGCAAGACCTCGTGCTCGCAGTGGCTGGCGGCGCTGCTCGGCGAGCGCGGCGACAAGGCCGGCGTCATCGGCACGCTCGGCGCCGGATTTCCCGGCGCCCTGGCAGGCGGCGCCAACACCACCCCTGACGCGCTCGAGCTGCACGCCTCGCTCGCCGCGATGCAGCGCGCCGGCGCGCGCGCGGTGGCGCTGGAAGTGTCCTCGCACGGCCTGGAGCAGGGGCGCGTCAACGGCGTCGCCTTCGATTGCGCGCTGTTCACCAACCTGTCGCACGAGCACCTCGACTACCACGGCACGATGCAGGCTTACGCGGAGGCGAAGGCGCGGCTGTTCGACACGCCTGACCTCCGCGCCGCAGTGCTCAACCTGGACGACGTGCAGGGCGTGGCGCTGGCGCAGCGCCTCGCCGGCCGCGGCGTGCGCACCATCGGCACCAGCCTCGCGCCGGGCGCGATTGCGCCGGGCACGGTGACGGAATGGATCAGCGCGCGCGAACTTGGCGTGGAAGGCGGCAGCGGCGGCGCGGCGACGCGCGTCGCGCTCGCTTCGAGTTGGGGCGAGTGCGAAGCGAGCGTGGCGCAGGTCGGACGTTTCAATTTGGCGAATGCGCTCGGCGTGCTGGGCTGCCTGGTCGCTTACGGCATTCCGTTCGCGGATGCGGCGCGGCTGCTCGCGCGCCTGCCGCAGGTTCCCGGACGCATGCAGCGCCTCGGCGGCGAGGGCCGGCCGCTGGTGGTGGTGGACTACGCGCACACTCCGGATGCGCTCGACAAGGTGCTGCAGGCGCTCAGGCCGCTTGCCGCGGCGCGCGGCGGGCGCCTCATTGCAGTATTCGGCGCTGGCGGCGAGCGCGATCTGTCCAAGCGCCCGCTGATGGGCGCGATCGCGGCGCGGCTGGCGGACCGGGTGCTGCTCACCTCCGACAATCCGCGCGGCGAAGATCCGCTTGCCATCATCGCGGCGATCGCCGCAGGAACGCGCGGCGAGCACCCCGCAGAACCCAACCGCGCCATTGCCATCGAGCGCGCGATCGCCGAGGCACGCGCCGCCGACGTGGTGCTGCTTGCCGGCAAGGGGCACGAGACCTACCAGGAAATCGGCGGCCGGCGGCTGCCGTTCTCCGACGCTACGGCAGCGGCCGCGGCGCTGGAGCGCTGGAGGGCGCGATGATGAGCCTCGGCGAGGCCGCGCGCGCAATCTCCGCCCGCCTGCAGGGCGCCGACGTGCGCTTTGGCGGCGTTGCCACCGATTCGCGCACCTTGGGGGCGGGTGATCTCTTCGTCGCGGTGCGCGGCGAGCACTTCGACGGCCATGAATTCCTCGCCGCTGCAAAGGAGCGCGGCGCGCCGGCGGCGATGGTGGACGAGCGCTTCGGCGCCGTCGCGGCGCCGCTGCCGCTGCTGGTGGTGGAGGACACGCGCCGCGGCCTGGGGCGCCTGGGCCGGCACTGGCGCGAGCGCTTCTCGCCGGTGCTGATCGCGATCACCGGCTCCAACGGCAAGACCACCACCAAGGAGATGCTGGCTTCGATCCTGCGCGCGCACGCCGGCGAGGACGCGATCCTGGCGACGCGCGGCAACCTCAACACCGATCTCGGCGTGCCGCTGACGCTGCTCGGCCTGCGGCCGCAGCACCGCTACTGCGCCATCGAGCTCGGCATGAACCACCCTGGCGAGATCGCGTACCTGGCGGCGATCGCGCGGCCCGGCATCGCGCTGGTGATCAACGCGCAGCGCGAGCACCTGGAATTCATGGGCTCGGTGAGCGCGGTGGCCGAAGAGAACGCGAGCGTGTTTGCGGCACTGCCCACCGACGGCATCGCGGTGCTCAACGCCGACGACGCGCACGCGCCGCTATTCCGGCACGCCGCCGCCGGCCGCCGCACGGTCGAGTTCGGCCTGAAGATCGAGCCGTGCTCGAGCGGCCAAAGTGTAAAGTGTGACTTTACACTCGGACCGCTCTCGAGCGGCATCCGGCTGCGCACCCCGGCGGGCGAGGCGCGCGCCACGCTTGCCATCCCCGGCCTGCACAACGTCAGCAACGCGCTCGCCGCGGCGGCCTGCGCGCACGCCGCCAGCATCGCTCCCGCCGCGATCGCCGCGGGTCTCGAAGCGTTCCGCCCCTACAGCGGCCGCCTGCAGATCAGTCGCCTCGCCGCCGGCGCCACCCTGATCGACGACAGCTACAACGCCAATCCGGACTCGGTGCGCGCAGCGATCGACGTTCTCGCGGCGCAACCCGCGCCCACCGTGCTGGTGCTCGGCGACATGGGCGAAGTCGGCGCGCACGGCGCGGAGTTCCACGCCGAGATAGGACGCTACGCCAGGGAGCGCGGCCTCGGGGCGCTGATCACCTTTGGCGAGGCGACGCGCGACGCGGTCGCCGCCTTCGGCGCCGGCGCGCGCCAGTGCGCGAGCGTCGAGGAAACCGTGGCGGCGGCGCGCGAGTGCGCGGTCGCCGGCGCCACGCTGCTGGTGAAGGGCTCGCGCTTCATGCGCATGGAGCGCGTAGCCGCCGCGCTCACCGGCCAGGCCGCGGAGGTCCACTGATGCTGCTCGAGCTCGCTCAATGGCTGGCCAAGGACGTGCGCCTGTTCAACGTCTTCCAGTACATCACGCTGCGTGCGGTGCTCGCCTGCCTGAGCGCGCTCGCGATTTCGCTCATCCTCGGCCCGCTCGTGATCCGCAAGCTCACCGCTTACAAGATCGGCCAGGCGGTGCGCGACGACGGCCCGAAGTCGCACCTCACCAAGGCGGGCACGCCGACCATGGGCGGGGCGCTGATCCTGATGTCGATCGCGATCACGGTGCTGCTGTGGGGCGACCTCGAGAACCGCTTCATCTGGGTGGTGCTCGGCGTGACCGTCGCCTTCGGCGCCATCGGCTGGATCGACGACTATCGCAAGGTGGTGCGGCGCAACCCCAAGGGGCTGTCGGCGCGCGCCAAGTTCTTCTGGCAATCGGTGATCGGGCTCGCTGCCGCGGCCTATCTGGCAATGCTGGCGCAGAGCATTCCGGCGCTGAACGAATTGATCGTGCCGTTCTTCAAGTTCGTCGCCTATCCGCTGGGCACCCTGGGCTTCATCGTCCTGACCTACTTCGTCATCGTAGGCACCTCGAACGCGGTCAACCTGACCGACGGCCTGGACGGGCTGGCGATCATGCCGACGGTGATGGTCGGCGGCGCGCTCGGCATCTTCGCTTACGTCGCCGGCAACGCCGTGTTCGCCAAGTACCTCGGCCTGCCCTACATCGCCGGCGCCGGCGAACTGGCCGTGTTCTGCGGCGCGCTGGTGGGCGCGGGGCTGGGTTTTCTCTGGTTCAACGCCTACCCGGCGGAGGTGTTCATGGGCGACGTCGGCGCGCTCGCGCTCGGCGGCGCGCTCGGCACCATCGCGGTGATCGTGCGCCAGGAGATCGTGCTGTTCATCATGGGCGGCGTGTTCGTCGCCGAGACGCTGTCGGTGATGATCCAGGTGCTGTACTTCAAGTGGACTGGCGGCAAGCGCATTTTCCGCATGGCGCCGCTGCATCACCACTACGAGCTCGAAGGCTGGAAGGAATCGCAGGTGGTGGTGCGCTTCTGGATCATCACTATGATGCTGGTGCTGTTCGGCCTCTCGACGCTGAAGCTGCGCTGACGATGCGGATGCGCGAACCCGCCTTCAAACTGCTGCCGCAGCCCACGCCGGTGGCGCTCGCCGGCAGGCGCATGTTGGTGCTCGGCCTGGGCGACACCGGGCTTTCGGTGGCGCGCTGGGTCGAGCGCGAGGGCGGCAAGGCGCGCGTCGCCGATACGCGGAAGATCCCGCCGCGCGCCAAGGAGCTCGCGGGCGAGCTGCACACGGGCCGCTTCAAGAAAACGCTTCTCAAGGACGTGGACCTCGTGTGCATCAGCCCGGGGCTGGCGCTGTCCGATCCGCTGGTGCAGGAAGCGATCGCGCGCGGCCTGCCGGTGCTCGGCGACATCGAGCTGTTCGCGTGGGCGCTCGGTGAGCGCGCCGGCACGCGCGTGATCGCGGTCACCGGCACCAACGGCAAATCCACGGTCACCGCGCTCACCGGCCACCTGCTGCGCGAGGCGGGCGTCGCCTGCGAAGTCGCGGGCAACATCGGGCCGCCGGCGCTCGAAGCGCTGATGCAGCAGCGCCGCTCGCCGGCCGCTGCGTGGGTGCTCGAGCTCTCCAGCTACCAACTGGAAACCACCTGGTCGCTCGCGCCGGATGCCGCGGCGATGCTCAACCTGAGCGAGGACCACCTCGATCGCTACGCCGGGCTGGCCGAATACGCCACCGCCAAGGCGCGCATCTTCCTCGGCGCCGGCCTCCAGGTGCTCAACCGCTGCGACTCGGCATCGATGGCGATGGCACGCGCCGGCGGCCCTCAGGTCACGTTCGGGCTGGATGCGCCGCCGGTGAGCGAGGACTTCGGCTTGATCGCTGCAGGTGGCCACGACTGGCTCGCGCGCGGCGCCGAGCGCTTCCTCGCCAGCGATGCGCTGACGCTGTTCGGTGCGCACAACGTTTCCAATGCACTCGCAGCTTGCGCGCTGGCGCACGCCGCCGGCGTGCCGCTCGAGCAGCTCGGCGCCGGCCTGCGCTCGTTCCGCGGCCTGCCGCACCGGCTCGAGCGCGTCGCGCTACGCGATGGCGTCGCCTGGTATGACGACTCCAAGGGCACCAACGTCGGCGCCACCATCGCGGCGCTCCAAGGGCTGGGGCAGAAGGCGGTGCTGATCGCGGGCGGCGACGGCAAGGGCCAGGATTTCGCGCCGCTTGCCGGACCGGTGCGCGCGTACGCGCGCGCGGTGTTGCTCATCGGGCGCGATGCGGCGCTGATCGAGCGCGCGCTCGCCGCGGGCGGTCTGTCCGGCTCGGTCACCGTGGAGCGCTGCCGCACGCTCGTGGAGGCGGTGGCGCGCGCGGCGCAGCTCGCCTCTTCGGGCGAGGCGGTGCTGCTGTCGCCCGCGTGCGCGAGTTTCGACATGTTCCGCGACTACCGCGAGCGCGGCGAGGCGTTCGCCAGCGCGGTGCGGGCGCTGGGGCGATAGCGATGGCGAGCTACATCTTCGCGCACAACCAGCCGACGGACGAATACGACCGCTGGCTCGCGTGGGCAGCGCTGCTGCTGGTGGCGCTCGGCCTGGTGATGGTGTATTCGGCCTCTATCGCCACCGCCGAAGCGGGCCGCCACACCGGCTACAACGCGGCGTACTTCCTGATGCGCCACGGCATGGTGCTGGCGATCGCGCTCACCGCGGCGATCGCCGTGTTCCTGGTGCCGGTGCGCTACTGGCAGAAGGCGGCGCCGTGGCTGTTCTTGCTCGGGCTGGTGCTGCTCGCGCTGGTCCTAGTGCCGGGCCTGGGGCGCGATGTGAACGGCGCGCGGCGCTGGTTCAACCTGCCGGCGCTCAGCGTGCAGCCCTCGGAGCTGGTGAAGCTGTTCGCAGTGCTGTACGCGGCCGACTACACGGTGCGCAAGCACGCGGTGCTGCGCAATTTCAAGCGCGGGCTGCTGCCGATGCTCGGCGTCATGCTGCTGGTGTCGTGGCTGCTGCTGCGGGAGCCCGATTTCGGCGCCCTGGTGGTGATCGCCGTGACCGCCTTCGGCATCCTGTTCCTGGGCGGCATGAGCGGGCGGCATTTCGCGGCGCTGCTGGCGATGCTCGCGGCGGGCGCCAGTGCGCTGGTGGTGTTCTCGCCCTACCGCATGCAGCGCATCTTGGGCTTCATGGACCCGTGGTCCGACGCCTTCGGCACGGGCTACCAGCTGTCGCACGCCCTGATCGCCTTCGGCCGCGGCGAATGGCTCGGGGTCGGCCTGGGGGCGAGCATCGAGAAGCTGCATTACCTGCCCGAGGCGCACACCGATTTCCTGCTGGCGGTGATCGGCGAGGAACTGGGGCTGGTGGGCGTTGCGGCGGTGATCGCGCTGTTTTCGTGGATCGTGGTGCGCGCCTTCGCCATCGGGCGGCAGGCGGCGCTGCGCGAGCGCCACTTCGCGGCCCTGGCGGCGCAGGGCATCGGCATCTGGATCGGCTTCCAGGCGCTCATCAACATGGGCGTGAACATGGGCCTGCTGCCCACCAAGGGCCTGACCCTGCCGCTGATGAGCTTCGGCGGCTCCGGGATGGTGGTGAACTGCGTCGCGCTCGCGATCCTGCTGCGGATCGATTGGGAGAACCGGCAGTTGCAGCGGGGGCTGCCGGCATGAGCAGAACCATCCTCATCATGGCGGGCGGCACCGGCGGGCATGTGTTCCCGGGGCTCGCGGTGGCCGACCTGATGCGCAGCCGCGGCTGGCGCGTGGTGTGGATGGGCGCGCGCACCGGCATGGAGGCGCGGCTGGTGCCGGCGCGCGGCTACGACGTCGCCTGGATCCGCGCCAGCGCGCTGCGCGGCAAGGGCTGGCTGGCGAAGCTGCTGCTGCCGATGAATCTCCTGGTCGGCTTCTGGCAGAGCGCACGCGCCATCTTCCGCATCCGCCCCGACGTGGTGCTGGGCATGGGCGGCTACGTCGCGTTTCCCGGCGGCATGATGGCCTCGCTGCTCGCACGGCCGCTCGCAGTGCATGAGCAGAACGCAATCGCGGGGCTGTCCAACCGCGTGCTTTCTGGAGTCGCCGACCACGTCATGGTGGCCTTCCCCGATACGCTCCGCGGCGCCGAGTGGACCGGCAACCCGGTGCGCGCCGAGATCGCCGCGCTCCCCGAGCCGCAGGCGCGCTACGCGCCGCGCCGCGGCCCGCTGCGCGTGCTGGTGGTCGGCGGCAGCCTCGGCGCGCAGGCGCTGAACGAAGCCGTGCCCAAGGCGCTCGCCCTGATCCCGGGCGCCGAGCGGCCGCGCGTGGTGCACCAGTCGGGCGAGAAGCACCTCGACGCGCTGCGCGCCAACTACGCCGCCGCGGGCGTCGAAGGCGCCGAGTCGGTCGCTTTCATCGACGACATGGCCGCGCGCTACGCCGAGGCCGACCTGGTGATCTGCCGCGCCGGCGCCATCACCGTGGCCGAGGTTTCCGCGGGCGGGGTCGCGAGCGTGCTGGTGCCGTTGCCGCACGCTGTGGACGACCATCAGACCGCCAACGCGCGCTTTCTGGCCGAGCGCGGCGCCGCGATCCTGCTGCCGCAGCGCGAGCTGACGCCGCACAAGCTCGCCGCCACGCTGCGCGCGCTCGACCGCGCGCAGCTGCTGGCGATGGCGCAGAAGGCGCGCGCCCTGGGCAAGCCCGACGCCGCGCGCATCGTCGCTGAGCGCTGCATCCAGCTCGCCGACGGGAAAACTGCGGGAAAAGCAGCGTGAAGCACAAAGTCAGGCACATCCACTTCGTCGGCATCGGCGGCTCGGGCATGAGCGGCATCGCCGAGGTGCTCGCGAACCTGGGCTACGAAGTGAGCGGCTCGGACCTCGCCGGCAACGCCGCCACCCGGCGCCTCGAGGGCTTGGGCGCGAAGGTGAAGCTGGCGCACGCCCCCGAGAACGTCAATGGCGCCGACGCCATCGTGATATCGAGCGCGGTGCGCGCCGACAACCCGGAGGTGATCGCGGCGCGCGCCAAGCGCATCCCGGTAGTGCCGCGCGCGCTGATGCTCGCCGAGCTGATGCGCTTGAAGCAGGGCGTGGCGATCGCCGGCACCCACGGCAAGACCACCACCACCAGCCTGGTGGCGAGCGTGCTCGCCGAGGGCGGGCTGGATCCGACGTTCGTCATCGGCGGGCGCCTGACCGCCGCGGGCTCCAACGCGCGCCTCGGCGCCGGCGAATTCATCGTCGTGGAGGCGGACGAGTCCGACGCCTCGTTCCTGCACCTGCAGCCGGTGATTGCGGTGGTGACCAACATCGACGCCGATCACATGGAGACCTACGAGCACGACTTCGCGCGCCTGAAGCAGGCGTTCGTGAGTTTCCTTCAGAACCTGCCCTTCTACGGCAGCGCGGTCCTGTGCCTGGACGATCCGCACGTGCGCGAGATCCTGCCCTTCGTCTCCAAGCCGGTGCTCAGCTACGGCCTGGCGCCCGATGCGATGGTGCGCGCCGAGAACGTGGTGCACGCCGCGGGCGCGATGCGCTTTAGCGCGCTGCGTTCCGGGCTCGACGGGCGCCGTGCGCCGCTCGCAGTGACCCTCAACCTCCCGGGCACGCACAACGTGCAGAACGCGCTCGCCGCGATCGCGGTGGCGAGCGAGCTCGGCGTGCCGGACGCCGCGATGCAGAAGGCGCTGGCCGAGTTCCACGGCGTCGGGCGGCGTTTCCAGCGCTGCGGCGAGATCGCCTGCGAGGGCGGCGGCCGCTTCACGCTGGTGGACGACTACGGCCACCACCCCGCGGAGATGGCGGCGACGCTGGCGGCGGCGCGCGGCGCGTTTCCCGGCCGGCGCGTGGTGCTCGCCTTCCAGCCGCACCGCTACACGCGCACCCGGGACCTGTTCGAGGACTTCGTGAGCGTGCTCTCTACCGCGGATGCGGTCTTGCTCGCGGAGGTCTATGCCGCGGGCGAGGCGCCGATCGTCGCCGCCGACGGCAGGACGCTGGCGCGCGCGCTTCGCGTAGCGGGCAAGGTCGAGCCGGTGTTCGTGGAGGACATCGGGCAGATGGCGGCCGCGATCCGGCGCGTGGCCCGCGACCGCGACGTGGTGCTCACCATGGGCGCGGGCTCGATCGGCAACGTGGCGGCCGATTTGGCGCGGGCCGAGGCATGAAGACCCAGGGCGAACGATGCAGATGGCCGAGACGCTGAGCTTCCAGGCGCTGCGCGGCGCGCTGCGGCTGAACGAGCCGATGGCGCGGCACGTGAGCTGGCGCGCGGGCGGCGCCGCGGCGCGCTGCTACCAGCCCGCGGACCTCGACGACCTGGCGGCTTTCCTGCGCCAGTTGCCGCCGCGGGAGCCGCTGCTGTTCGTCGGTCTGGGCTCCAACCTGCTGGTGCGCGACGGCGGCTTTCGCGGCACCGCGGTGCTGATGCACGCCGCGGCCAAGCGCCCGCGGCTCGAAGCCGGGCGCATCTACGCCGAGGCTGGCGTGGCGAGCCCGAAGGTGGCGCGCTTTGCCGCGATGCATGGCCTCACCGGCGCAGAGTTCCTGGCCGGCATTCCCGGCACCGTGGGCGGCGCGCTGGCGATGAACGCTGGCTGCTACGGCGGCGAGACCTGGGGCATCACCGAGCGCGCGCTGACGGTCGACCGCCACGGCCGGTTGCGCGAGCGCATGCGCGACGAATTCGAGACTGGCTACCGGCTCTGCGCATTGAAGGAAAAAAAACGGGACGGCGAGCGCGACGTGAAGCGGCTGGGCGAGAATGAATGGTTCGCCGCGGCGTGGTTCAAGCTGCCGCCGGGCGACGGCGACGTCTCGCGCGAGAAGATCCGCCTGTTCCTGGAGCGGCGCATCCGCTCGCAGCCGCTGCAGCTGCCCAACGCAGGCAGCGTGTTCCGCAATCCGCCCGGCGAGCACGCCGCGCGCCTGATCGAGGCCTGCGGACTGAAGGGATTGGCGCGCGGCGCGGCGCGCGTCTCCGAGATGCACGCCAATTTCATCGTCAACCCGAAAGGCGCGGCGCGCGCCTCCGACATCGAGTGGCTGATCGGAGCCGTGCGCGAGCGCGTGCGCGCGCAGACCGGCATCGAGCTCGTGCCCGAAGTGCGCATCGTGGGGGAAACAGGCATGGAGGCGGCGGCATGAGCGTCGGCTTTGGCAAGGTCGCGGTGCTGATGGGCGGCAAGTCGGCCGAGCGCCCGGTGTCGCTCAAGAGCGGCGCCATGGTGCTCGCGGCGCTGCGCAGCCGCGGCGTGGATGCGCACGCCTTCGATCCGGCCGAGCGCGGCCTCGAGGATCTGATCGATGAGCATTTCGCGAGCGCCTTCATCGTGCTGCACGGCCGCTTCGGCGAGGACGGCACGCTGCAGGGCGCGCTCGAATTCCTCGGCGTGCCCTACACCGGCAGCGGCGTGCTCGGCTCGGCGCTGGCGATGGACAAGCTGCGCGCCAAGCTGCTCTGGCAGGCCGAGGGCCTGCCGACGCCGCCGCACGAGCTGCTGCAAGCCAATAGCGATTTCGCCGCGGTCGCGGCGCGCCTCGGCACGCCGCTCATGGTGAAGCCGGTGAACGAGGGTTCTTCCATCGGCATGAGCAAGGTGCGCAAAGCGGGCGCGCTCGAGGAGGCGTACACGCTGGCGGTGAACTACGACCGCGCGGTGATGGCGGAAAAATTCATCGACGGCATCGAGCTCACCGGCGCGATCCTGGGCGCCGAGCCGTTGCCGCTGATCCGCCTGGAGACGCCGCGCGAGTTCTACGACTACCAGGCTAAGTACCACGCTGACGACACGCGCTACATCGTGCCGTGCGGCTTGCCGCAAACTGAAGAGCGCGCGCTGCAGGCGCTGTGCCTGCAGGCGTTCCAGTCCCTCGGCTGCCGTGGCTGGGGGCGCGTGGACCTGATGCTCGATCGCGCCGGCAAGCCCTACTTGCTCGAGGTGAACACCGCGCCGGGGATGACCGACCACTCGCTGGTGCCGATGGCGGCGCGAGCGGTGGGCCTGTCGTACGAAGACCTGTGCCTGCGCATCCTCGAGGGCGCGACCATGAACGGCGGCGGAGTGCGCGATGTGGCATAACCCGCGCCTGCTCAACTCGGCGGCCAACCTGCTGCTGGCGCTGACGCTGCTCGCGCTGCTGTACGCGGCGCTGCAGCTGCTGCTGCGCTCGCCGCTGTTCCCGCTGCGCGAAGTGATCGTGCTGGGCGCGCTGGCGCACACCGCGCGCGCCGAGGTCGAGCGCGCCACCGACGGCCGCGTCGCAGGCAACTTCTTTGCCGCCGACCTCGCCGAAGTGCGCGCCGGGCTGGAGCGGCTGCCGTGGGTGCGGCGCGTGCAGGTGCGGCGCGTGTGGCCCGACCGCATCGAGGCCGCGCTCGAGGAGCACGTCGCGCTGGCGCGCTGGGGCGACACCGGGCTGGTGAACGAGCACGGCGAGCGCTTTCGCGGCCGCGCCAGCGAAGCCGACGAGGCGCGCCTGCCGCTGTTCGCCGGGCCCGCAGGGACCGAAGCCGAGGTGACGCGGCGCTACTGGCGCTTCACCGAGCGGCTCACGCCGCTAGGCGAGACACCGGAGAGCGTAATCCTGACGCCGCGCCACGCATGGCAGCTGCGCCTGGCAAGCGGGCTGCAGCTGGAGCTCGGCCGCGACGGCGCCGATAGCGTGGAGCAGCGCCTGGCGCGCTTCGTTGCCGCCTATCCGCTCACGCTCGGCTCGCTGCCGCGCCAGCCCGGCGGCGAGCCGCGCCACGTCGACCTGCGCTACCCGAACGGTTTCGCGCTGCGCGTGCCGGAGTGGAAAGGCTGAATATGGCGCGAGAGATCAAGAACCTGATCGTCGGCCTCGACATCGGCACCTCCAAGGTGGCGGCGCTGGTCGCCGAGCTCACACCGGAGGGCGCGCTCGAAGTGCTCGGCATGGGCAGCCACGAATCCAAGGGCCTGAAAAAGGGCGTGGTGGTGAACATCGAGGCCACCGTGGGCGCGATCCAGCGCGCGCTCGAGGAAGCCGAGCTGATGGCCGACTGCAAGATCGCCGCCGCCTTCACCGGCATCGCCGGCAGTCACATCCGCAGCTTCAACTCCACCGGCATGGTGGCGGTCAAGGACCGCGAAGTGAGCGCGGTGGACGTCGAGCGCGCCGTCGAAACCGCCAAGGCGGTGAACATCCCGACCGACCAGCAGATCCTGCACGTGCTGCGCCAGGAATTCATCATCGACGGGCAGGAGGATGTGCGCGAGCCGGTCGGCATGTCGGGCGTGCGGCTGGAGGTCAAGGTGCACATCGTCACCGGCGCGGTGTCGGCGGCGCAGAACATCGTCAAGTGCGTGCGGCGCTGCGGCCTGGAAGTGAACGACCTGATCCTGCAGCCGCTCGCGTCGTCGCGCGCGGTGCTGTCGGACGACGAGCGCGACCTCGGCGTGTGCCTGGTGGACATCGGCGGCGGCACCACCGACCTCGCGATCTTCACCCACGGCGCCATCCGCCACACCGCGGTGCTGCCGATCGCCGGCGACCAGATCACCAACGACATCGCCATGGCGCTCAGGACCCCGACCGCGGAGGCCGAGGCGATCAAGGTGCGCCACGGCGTGGCGCTGCGGCAGCTCGCCGACCCCAACGAGATGATCGAGGTGCCCGGCATCGGCGACCGGCCGCCGCGCGTGATGTCGCGCCAGACGCTCGCCGAAGTGATCGAGCCGCGCGTAGAGGAGCTGTTCTCGCTGGTGCAGCAGGTGCTGCGGGAATCGGGCTACGAGGAGCTGCTTTCATCCGGCGTCGTGCTCACCGGCGGCAGCTCGGTGATGCGCGGCATGGTGGAGCTGGGCGAGGAGATCTTCCACATGCCGGTGCGCGTGGGCACGCCGCGCTACACCGGCGGTCTCGCCGAGGTGGTCACCAACCCGCGCTATGCCACCGCCATGGGGCTGCTGTTCGAAGGCATGCAGCAGCTGCAGCAGGGCCGCATCGCGCGCCAGAACGGGTCGGCGCGCGCCGTGTTCGGGCGCATGCGCGACTGGTTCCAGAGGAATTTTTGAAGTGGGCTGTTTCGTCCATGAAGTTGCAGTTCTAACCGGCAAGGAGAACAAGACATGTTCGAAATCGTAAATGAGCAACCGGCAGGGCCTGTCATCAAGGTAATCGGCGTGGGCGGCGCTGGCGGCAACGCCATCGACCACATGATCGAGCAGGGCGTCGCCAAGGTGGAGTTCTACGCCGTCAATACCGACGCCCAGGTGCTGGCGCGCAACCTCTCGCGCAACCAGATCCAGCTCGGCACCAGCGGGCTGGGCTCGGGCGCCAAGCCCGAGGAGGCAAAGGCGGTGGCGGTGGCCGAGCGCGCGCGGCTCGAGGAAGTGATCGCCGGGGCGCACATGGTGTTCATCACCGCCGGCATGGGCGGCGGCACCGGCACCGGCGCCGCGCCTGTGATCGCGGAGGTGGCGCGCTCGCTCGGCATCCTCACGGTGGCGGTGGTCACCAAGCCGTTTACCTTCGAGGGCTCCAAGCGCATGCGCATCGCCGAGCAGGGTATCGAGGAGCTGGCGACAAACGTGGATTCGCTGATTGTGATCCTCAACGACAAGCTCGAGGAAGTGCTTGGCGAGGACATCACCCAGGCCGAGGCGTTCGCCTCAGCCGACGGCGTGCTGTGCAGCGCGGTCGGCGGCATCGCCGACATCATCCACCGAGACGGCGTGGTGAACGTGGACTTCCAGGACGTGCGCACGGTGATGTCCGAGCAGGGCATGGCGATGATGGGCGCGGCCTCCTCCAGCGGCATCGACCGCGCGCGCATCGCCGCCGAGCAGGCGATCGCCTGCCCGCTGCTCGAGGGCGTCAACCTCTCGGGCGCGCGCGGTGTGCTGGTCAACATCTGCGCCTCCAGGACCACCCTGAAGCTGCGCGAGACCAAGGAGGTGATGAACACCATCCGCGCCTTTGCCGCCGACGACGCCACCATCATCTACGGCGGGGTGTGGGACGACGCGCTCGGCGACGAGCTGCGCGTGACCGTGATCGCCACCGGGCTGGGCGTGCCGGCGGCGTCGCGCCAGGCGAAGCCGCAATTGGTGCACTCGCAGCGCACCGGCACCGACAACCAGCCGGTGGGGACGCCGGGCGGGCAGCCCGACTACAACGCCATGGCGGAGACCCCGGCGGTGTTCCGCCGGCGCGACCGCGCGGCGCAGGTCGAGGCGCTGCAGGCGAGCGGCGTGGAGAAGTACGACATCCCCGCGTTCCTGCGCAAGCAGGCCGACTGACGCGGTCGCGCGAGCGGGCGCGCCCCGACCTTGCCGGCGGGGCGCGCCCGTGCGCGCTTGATAGAATCTGAGCCTTGATGCTTCGACAACGCACCCTCAAATCGCTCATCCGCGCCACCGGCGTCGGCCTGCACACGGGCGCCAAAGTGACGCTCGCGCTGCGCCCGGCGCAGCCCGAGACCGGGATCGTGTTCCGGCGCGTCGACCTGGCCCAGCCGGTGGACATCCCGGCCCGCCCCGAGCTGGTGGGCGAGACCCGGCTGTGCTCCTGCCTGGTGAAGGGCGCGGTCAAGATCTACACCGTCGAGCACCTGATGTCGGCGCTCGCCGGGCTGGGCGTGGACAACGCCTACGTCGACCTCGACGGCCCCGAAGTGCCGATCATGGATGGCAGCGCGGCGCCGTTCGTGCTGCTGCTGCAGCAGGCGGGGCTGGAGGAACAGAACGCGCCCAAGCGCTTCCTGCGCGTCACCAAGCGCGTCGAGGTGAGCGACGGCGACAAACGCGCGGCGATCGAGCCCTACGACGGCTTCAGGCTGTCGTTCTCGATCGTCTACGACCACCCGGTGATCGAGAAGTCGAGCACTTCGCTCACCGTGGATTTCGCCGAGACCTCGTACCTGCGCGAAGTGGCGCGCGCGCGTACCTACGGCTTCATGCAGGAGGTCGAGCAGCTGCACGAGGCGGGCCTGGCGCGTGGCGGCGGGCTGGAGAACGCCGTGGTGCTGGACGAATACCGCGTGCTCAACGCCGAGGGCCTGCGCTTTGCCGACGAGTTCATCCGCCACAAGGTGCTGGATGCGATCGGCGACCTGTACCTGCTCGGGCGGCCGCTGTTGGGCGCATTCAGCGCCCACAAGTCGGGGCACGCCCTCAATAACCGCCTGCTGCGCGCGCTGCTCGCCGATGCGAGCGCGCTCGAGTCGGTCACTTTCGAGCGCGCCGAGGAGGCGCCCGCCGGCGTGGTCGGGTTGATGCGTCAACCCGTATGAGCCGTCGTTCCCGCGCATGCGGGAACCCATGCGCGCCGTGAACGTGGACCCCCGCCTGCGCGGGGGAGACGAGGGTCTCTGAATGCTGGTGCTGCGCGTCGCCGGGTTGCTGGTGGCGGTGGCGCTGGGTGTGCTGGTGCTGCTCTACATGATGACCGGCGAGCGCAAGTACCTGAGCATCGCCTGGCGCGTGTTCAAGGTCTCTCTTTTCGCCGTTGTGGCGATCCTGCTGATCCTGTTTTTCGAGCGCCTGGTGGTGATGGTTTAGCGCCTCCGGCGGCGTGGTGTTCGAGCAGCGCCGTCAACGCGGCGCGCGCCGGCGAGTCGCGTAACTTGTGATGCAGTTCCTGCAACGCAGCGACGCCCGCGGGCGACAGTGAAATATTTGGTTTGTGCGGTGCAACATCCTTACCTTGTGATGTCGTCGGTTGCACCCTCACGGAAACTCCATTAACCTTCGCGCGCTGTTTCAGGAGGTGCCGCAAAAGGCCCTCGGAAACAAGCTTCAGCTTGGCGGCCGCGGCGGAAGTAGCGGCGAGGATTACCAGCTGGCCGTCCTTGAAGTTGGCGGCTTGGATCAGGCGGCCGAGCTCAGGCGGCAAGTAGTCGACACAAAGCTTTGAAAGCGCGTTGATTTCCAGCGCTTTCGCAACGACGGGCTCGAGGCCGGCGTCAGCGGCGAGCAGGCGACCGACCTTGGGGATGTGCACGGGGGCGGTTCGAGGAAGGGACGACGTGCAGATTATCTTGATCTCTGACCGGCTGGCAAAGGCGAGGACCGTGTCGGTCTCGCTGCGCCATGTGCTCGCGTCGGGCGCACTGGCGCTCGTGCTGCTCGCCGGCCTTACTGCGGCGCTGCACTGGCTGACCCTGCGCTTCGCCTCCGAGCTGCGGCTGCCGGCGCTGCAGCAGATGGTGCTGGCGGCGCAAAAGGGCGAGTCCGAGCGCGCGCGCGAGTTCCTGCAGCAGAACCTCAATGCGATGGCGGTGAAGCTGGGCGAGATGCAGGCGCAGCTGACGCGCCTGGATGCGCTCGGCGACCGGCTGTCGACGCTGGCCGGCTTCCGGCCGCAGGAATTCCGCTTCTCCGAGGCGCCCGGGCTGGGCGGGGCGCAGTCCACCTCGCAGCCGCCGCAAGACCTGTCGCTCGGCGAGTTCAACGCGCGCCTGGCGAGCCTGTCGCGCCAGATGGAGAACCGCGGCGACATGCTCGGGTTGCTCGATGCGCAGCTGTTCGAGCAGACGGTGCGCAAGAAACTGATGCCGACGATGATGCCGGTGAACGCGCCGTTCAACGCCTCGGGCTTCGGCATGCGCATCGATCCGATCTCCGGGCAGCACGCGATGCACGAGGGCATCGACTTCATCGCCGATGCCGGCACCACAGTGGTTGCGGCGGCGGGCGGCGTGGTGCAGTTCGCGGGTTTCCATCCGCAGTACGGCAACATGATCGACATAGAGCACAGCAACGATTTGGTGACGCGCTACGCGCACCTCTCGAAGCTGCTGGTCAAGGAAGGCGACGTGCTGCAGCGGGGCCGGCGCATCGCGTTGACCGGCAACACCGGGCGCTCGACCGGGCCGCACCTGCATTTTGAAGTTCGCTTTCGCGGCGCGCCGCAGAACCCGGCGCGCTTCCTGTTCGCCGCCAATCCGCAACTGCCGAACGCCCGCGCGCAGACCGCGCGCGCCAAGTAGAGCCCGCAGCGCCGACCACCGGGGCGGGCGCCCCGGCGTGATAAAATTTTTGTTTTTCCGGGGGTCATGACGCCGTAGGTCGTCCCTTCGGCCCCCCCCCGAGTTCATGATCGTCAACGTTCTCACCAAGATTTTCGGCAGCCGCAACGAGCGCCTGCTCAAGCAGTACTCGCGCAACGTAGACCGCATCAACTCACTCGAGCCGGAAGTGGCGCGCCTGAGCGACGCCGCGCTGGGCGCCAAGACCAACGAGTTCAGGCAGCGGCTCAAGGACCAGCTCGCCGAGGTGCCGGCCGAGCAGAAGGACGAGGCCGAGCGCGCCGCGCTCGATGAGCTGCTGCCGGAGGCGTTCGCAGTGGTGCGCGAGGCAGGCAAGCGCACCCTGCGCATGCGCCACTTCGACGTGCAGCTGCTGGGCGGCATGGTGCTGCACAACGGCAAGATCGCCGAGATGCGCACCGGCGAGGGCAAGACGCTGGCGGCGACACTGCCGGCGTACCTCAACACGCTCACCGGCAAGGGCGTGCACATCGTCACCGTGAACGACTATCTCGCCAAGCGCGACGCCGAGTGGATGGGCAAGATCTACGCCTTCCTCGGCTTGAGCGTCGGGGTCAACATCCCGCAGCTCGAGCCCGACGAAAAGCGCAAGGCCTACGCCGCCGACATCACCTACGGCACCAACAACGAGTTCGGCTTCGACTACCTGCGCGACAACATGGCGATGCATGTCGAGGAGCGCTTCCAGAAGGGGCTGCACTACGCCATCGTCGACGAAGTGGACTCGATCCTGATCGACGAGGCGCGCACGCCGCTGATCATCTCCGGCCAGGCCGAGGACCGCACCGAGATCTACTACCGCATGAACGAGGTGGCGCCGCTGCTCGCCAAGCAGGCAGACGACAAGGCGGCGGGCGATTTCTTCGTCGACGAGAAGAATCATCAGATTCTGCTCTCGGAAGCAGGCCACGCCAAGGCCGAGGAGATCCTGGCGCGCATCGGGCTGCTGCCGCAGGGCGCGAGCCTGTACGAGCCGGCCTACATCAACCTGGTGCACCACCTGTACGCGTCGCTGCGCGCGCACCACCTGTTCCTGCGCGACCAGCATTACGTGGTGCAGAACGCCGAGGTCATGATCGTGGACGAGTTCACCGGCCGCCTGATGCATGGCCGGCGCTGGTCCGACGGCCTGCACCAGGCGGTCGAGGCGAAGGAGAACGTCACTATCCAGAGCGAGAACCAGACGCTCGCCTCGATCACCTTCCAGAACTATTTCCGCATGTACCGCAAGCTCGCCGGCATGACCGGCACCGCGGACACCGAAGCCTACGAGTTCCAGGAGATCTACGGCCTGGAGACGGTGGTGGTGCCGACCGACAAGCGCATGATCCGCGAGGACCGCCAGGACCAGGTCTACCGCACCGCCAAGGAAAAGTACCAGGCGATCATCGACGACCTCCGCGATTGTCATAGCCGCGGGCAGCCGGTGCTCGTTGGCACCACCTCGATCGAGAACTCCGAGCTGCTGTCGGCGATGCTCACCAAGGAGAAGCTGCCGCACCAGGTGCTCAACGCCAAGCAGCACGCGCGCGAAGCTGAGATCGTGGCGCAGGCCGGCCGCCCGAAGATGCTCACCATCGCCACCAACATGGCGGGCCGCGGCACCGACATCGTGCTGGGGGGCAACGTCGAGAAGCAGTGCGACCTGGTGGAGGCGACCGAGAATCTGGCGCCGGCGCAGAAAAAGGCGCGCGTCGACCAGCTGCGCCTCGAGTGGCAGGATCTGCACAACCAGGTAGTGAAGGCGGGCGGGCTGCACATCGTCGGCACCGAGCGCCATGAGTCGCGCCGCGTCGACAACCAGCTGCGCGGCCGCTCCGGGCGCCAGGGCGACCCGGGCAGCTCCAGGTTCTACCTCGCGCTCGAGGACCCGCTGCTCAGGATCTTCGCCGGCGAGCGCATCAACCGCATCATGGTGATGCTCAAGATGCCCGAGGGCGAGGCGATCGAGCACAACATGGTGACGCGCTCGCTGGAGAGCGCGCAGCGCAAGGTCGAGGCGCGCAACTTCGACATCCGCAAGCAGCTGCTCGAGTACGACGACGTCGCCAACGAGCAGCGCAAGACCATCTACGCGCTCAGGAACGAGTTGCTCGATTCCAAGGACGTCTCGGCGCGCATTGCCGACCTGCGCGCCGGCGTCGTCGGCGACACCTTCCGCCAGTACGTGCCAGAGGAGAGCGTCGAGGAGCAGTGGGACATCGCCGGCCTGGCGACCGCGCTCAAGGCCGAGCTCGCGCTCGAGCTGCCGCTCAAGGACTGGCTGGAGAAAGAGCCGGACCTGCAGGACGAGGTGCTGCTCGAGCGCATCGTGGCGCGCGCCGGCGAGGCCTACCAGGCCAAGATCCCGGCGGGCGCGGAGGAGTCGTTCCGCCAGTACGAGCGCTACGTCATGCTGCAGATCCTCGACGCCCACTACCGCGAGCACCTGGCGGCGCTCGACCACCTGCGCCAGGGCATCCACCTGCGCGGCTACGCGCAGAAGAACCCGAAGCAGGAGTACAAGCGCGAGGCGTTCGAGCTGTTCGGCGCCATGCTCGAGGCGGTCAAGCTCGAGGTGACCAAGGTGCTGAGCGCGGTCGAGATCCGCGCCCAGGAGGCGATCCCCAAGGCCGACGACCAGCCGCACGTAGAGAACGTGCGCCTGCAGCACGCCGATTTCGAGCAGGCGCTCGCCGCCGAGGCCGACGCGAAGAAGGCGCAGCCGGCGGCGCGCGCCGCCACCAAGGTCGGGCGCAACGAGCCCTGCCCCTGCGGCTCGGGGCGCAAGTACAAGCATTGCCACGGCAAGCTGACCTGATGGCGGTGAACCTCGCGCCCCCGGACCCCGCCTCGCTGCTGCCGGTCGCCGGCGTCGAGCTCGGCGTCGCCATGGCGGGGGTGAAGAAGCCCGGCCGCAAGGATTTACTGGTGATGCGCCTCGCGCCCGGCGCCGCGGTCGCGGGCGTGTTCACGCGCAACCGTTTCTGCGCCGCCCCGGTGCTGCTGGCGAAGAAGCACCTCGCGGCGGGCAAGGGCGTGCGGGCGCTGGTGGTCAACACCGGCAACGCCAACGCCGGCACCGGCAAAGAGGGTGTCACTCGCGCGCTCCGCGTGTGTGAGGCGGTTGCGGGGGCGATCGGCTGCGCACGGGCGCAGGTGCTGCCGTTCTCGACCGGCGTCATCATGGAGCCGCTGCCCGCGGATCGCATCGTCGCCGGGCTGCCGAAGGCAATCGCTGATCTCGGCGCGCGCAACTGGTATTCGGCGGCCGAGGCGATCATGACCACCGACACGGTGCCCAAAGCGGCCTCGCGGCGCGTGCGCCTGGCGGCGGGCGAGGCCACCGTGACCGGGATTGCGAAAGGCGCGGGCATGATCCGCCCCGACATGGCGACCATGCTCGGCTTTGTCGCCACCGACGCCCGCGTGGCGCCGGCGGCGCTCGGGCGCATGCTGCGCGCCGCCGCCGGGAGCTCGTTTAACAGCATCACGGTGGACGGCGACACCTCGACCAACGATTCATTCATGCTGGTAGCGAGCGGCGCCGGGCCGCAGGCCTCGAGCCGGCGCGACCTGGATGCGCTCGGCCGCGCGGTCGAGAAAGTCGCGGCGCAGCTGGCGCAGGCGATCGTGCGCGACGGCGAAGGCGCAACCAAGTTCGTCACCGTGCGGGTGGAGCGCGGGCGCAGCGCCGCCGAGTGCCGCAAGGCGGCCTACGCCATCGCGCACTCGCCGCTGGTGAAGACCGCGTTTTTTGCTTCCGACCCGAATCTCGGGCGCATCCTCGCCGCTATCGGCTACGCCGGCATCACCGGCCTCGACAGCGCCAAGGTGGACCTTTACATCGACGACGTCCTGGTAGCGAAGCACGGTGCGCGCCACCCCGCCTACCGCGACGAGCAGGGGGTGGCCGCGATGCGCAAGCCCGAATTCACGGTGCGCGCCGTGCTCAACCGTGGCCGTGCCGCCGCCACGGTGTGGACCTGCGACCTTTCCTTCGACTACGTGAAGATCAACGCGGAGTACCGGACGTGAGCAAAGACCTCGACCAGCTGCTCGCGCGGCTCGACCAGCTGCTGCCGCCGCCGCCGCCGGCCCCCGACTGGAAAGCGAGCGTCGCGTTCCGCTGGCGCAAGGACCCGCGCGGGCGCAGCTGGCTGCAGCCGGTGCGCCACGTGCACCGCATCCGCCTTGCCGACCTGTGCGGCATCGACGCGCAGATCAGGAAAGTGGAGCAGAACACGCGCCAGTTCCTCGACGGGCGGCCGGCCAACAACGTGCTGCTCACCGGCGCGCGCGGCACCGGCAAGTCGTCGATCGTCAAGGGGCTGCTCAACAAGTACGCGCGGCAGGGCCTGCGCCTGATCGAGATCGAGAAGAGCGACCTGGTGGACCTGCCGGCGCTCACCGACCAGGTGGCCGGGCGGCCGGAGCGATTTTTGCTCTTCTGCGACGACCTCACCTTCCATGGCGCCGAGGCGGGCTACATCGCGCTCAAGGTGGCGCTCGACGGCTCGATCTCGACCACCTCCGAGAACCTGATCATTTACGCCACCTCCAACCGCCGCCACCTGATGCCCGAGTACATGCAGGAGAACCTCGAGACCAAGTACGTCGGCGAGGAGATCCACCCCGGCGAGACGGTGGAGGAGAAGGTCTCGCTCTCCGAGCGCTTCGGGCTGTGGGTGTCGTTCTACCCCTTCGACCAGGACGAGTACCTCGAGATCGTCGCGCACTGGCTCGAGGTGCTTGGCTGCCCGGAGAAGGAGATGGACGCGGCGCGCGAGGAGGCGCTGCAATGGGCGCTGCTGCGCGGCTCGCGCAGCGGCCGCGTCGCCTACCAGTTCGCGCGCGACTGGACCGGCCGGCACGCGGCCAAGAAGCGGTAACCACGGTTTACGTCCTTGCTTGAAGTCGCCGCCGCGGTGATCGAGCGCACCGACGGCGCGTTCCTGCTGGCGCAGCGCCCGGCCGGCAAGGTGTACGCCGGCTGGTGGGAATTCCCGGGAGGCAAGGTGCACGACGGCGAAACCGCCGCGGCGGCGCTGGTGCGCGAGCTGCACGAGGAGCTCGGCATCGACGTGCGCCGCGCCTATCCGTGGGTGACGCGCGTGCACGCTTACGAGCACGCTACCGTGCGCCTGAATTTCTTTCGCGTCACCGAGTGGCGCGGCGAGCCGCATCCCAGGGAGCAGCAGGCGATCCGCTGGCAAAGGCTCGAGCAGCCGATGGCCGAGCCGATGCTGCCGGCAAACGCGCCGGTGCTCGCCGCGCTCGCACTGCCGCTCGAATACGCGATCACCGACGCGCAGCGCTATGGCGTGGACGTCATGCTGCAGCACCTCGAGCGCCGCCTGCGGCAGGGCCTGAAGCTGGTGCGGGTGCGCGAGCCGGAGATGCCGCCTGCGGCGCTCGCCGCGTTCAGCGCGCGCGTGCTGGAACTCGCGGCAGGGGCAGGGGCGCGCGTGACTGTAAAGTCAGACTTTACACTTGCTGCCCCTGCGGGCCTGCACTACACGGCGCGCGAGCTGATGGCGCTCGCGGCGCGCCCGCGCCGCCTGTGCGGCGCCTCGGTGCACACGCGCGCCGAGCTCGAGCGCGCCATGCAGCTCGAGCTCGATTTTGCGGTGCTCGGGCCGGTGACGGCCACGCCCACGCACCCGGGCGCGGTGACCCTCGGCTGGGGCGGCTTCGCCGCGCTTGCATACGGCGCCAGCATCCCGCTGTACGCGATTGGCGGACTGCGGCGCGAGGACTTGCACGACGCACGCCACGCCGGGGCGCACGGGCTGGCGATGATCCGCGGCAGCTGGACGTAGCGCAGTGCTACTGCTCGTCCGGCTCGCCCGGCTGCGGTTCGGGTGGCGAGACGTCCGGCACGCGGTAGGACTCACTCGCCCAGGCGCCGAGATCGATCATCTTGCAGCGCTCGCTGCAGAACGGCCGCCACGGGTTTGCCGGCGAAAACGGCGCTTGCGCGCCGCAGCGTGGACACGCGACTACTTTTACGGGCGCCGCGGGCATCGCGGTGCTACAGATTGCAGAAGGTGAGCTCGAAGCCGACGTCCCAGTCGGCCGTCTTGGCGCGCGCATCCTCGCCGTTCTGCGACAGGAACCTGATGTTGAGCACGTACTTGTTGGCGCTGATCTCGGGCACGCAGGCGAGCGACGGGTCCAGGCGCACGCGCAGCATCTGTGCGGTCTTGCCGCCGAGCATCTGCTGGTAGGTGCCGAGCGGCGCGGCTAGCGCCGCCGGCTTGCCCGACTCGCGCAGGATGCGCAGGATGATCGCAGTGCCGTCGCGCAGCGGATACAGCGGGCTGGTCCAGGCGGCGAGCTGGCCGATGCGCTCCTCGGCCGGCCGGTGCAGCCAGTAGTGGTAGGAGGGCAGGTCGAACTCGCACACCCCGCCGGGGATGCCGGTGCGCTGCTTGATCGACATCAGCCACTCGTTCTCGCGCAGGTACTGGCCGATCTTGCCAGTCATCGAGAACAGCGCCGCCGCCGCCTGCTCGATGTCGCGCAGCACGCCGCTGAGCGCTTCTTCCGAGATCTCGGGATTGTTGCGGAACGACAGCAGCACCTGCTTCTGGCGCTCCAGCTCCTGCAGCAGGTCGGACTTGAGGTCGGCGCGGCCGGCGACTTCCAGGACTTCGAACAGCGTCAGCAGCGCGACGTGGTGATCGAGCGGGTCGGTGCGGGCGATGAAGTGGCGCGAGCGCTCGAAAAGATCCTCCAGGCGCAGCAGGGTGCGAATACGTTCGTTGAGCGGGTATTCGTAGGTGATCACGGCCGCGCCCGGCTGTTCCCCGGAGAGAAAGTGCCCGGATTCTGAGGGATTTGCGTGCGCAACACAAATTGAAGTCTCAACATTGGGCGAGACCGAGGTAGCGCGCGTGAAGCTCGGCGATCTGTTTGCGCAGTGCAGCAATGGTGCTGGAATTGTCTATTACATCGTCCGCCGCAGCGAGCCGCGCAGCGCGCGGCGCTTGGCTCGCGATGATCGCGCGCACCTGCTCCGCGGACAGATTGCTGCGTGACTGCACGCGCTCGATCTGGGTCGCCTCCGGGCAATCCACCACCAGCACGCGCTGCATACGCCGCCGGTAATCTCCCGACTCGACGAGCAGCGGCACCACGTACACCACGTACGGCCCGGCCGCAGCCGCGATACGGCGCTCGGATTCGGCGCGGATCAGCGGATGCAGAATCGCTTCCAGCCGCTGTTTCGCCGCCGCGTCGGCAAACACCAGCGCGCGTACTCTGGCGCGGTCCATCGCGCCGTCGGCAGCGATGGCTGCATCGCCGAACACTCGCCGCACCTCGGCGATCGCCGCGCCGCCGGCGCGCGTCAGCTCGTGCGCGATGGCGTCGGTGTCCACCACCGTGGCGCCGAGGCGCGCGAACTCGTCCGCCGCGGCGCTCTTGCCGCTGCCGATGCCGCCGGTCAGCCCGACGACATACTTCACCGCGCGAGATACCAGCGCACGATGGCCTCGCCCCAGAACATCGCCACGATGCCGGCGATCGCGAGGTAGGGGCCGAAATGGAAGCGGAAGCCCGCGTCCCAGCCGCGCCGCGCGGCGAGCATCTGCGCCAGGCCGAACACCACTCCTACCAGCGACGACAGCAGGATCACGAGCGGCAGCATCTGCCAGCCGAGGAAGGCGCCGACCGCGGCATTCATCTTGAAATCGCCGTAGCCCATGCCTTCCTTGCCGGTGGCGAGCTTGAAGGCCCAGTACACCGCCCACAGCGACAGGTAGCCGGCGACGGCGCCGAGCACAGCGTCCTGCAGCGGCACGAACGCGCCCAGAGCGTTCGCCAGCAGCCCCGCCCACAGCAGCGGCAGCGTGAGGTCATCGGGCAGGTAGCCGGTCGCCTGGTCGATGAAGGCGAGCGCGATGGTGGTCCAGACGAACAACGCCGCGGCGAGCGCCGCCAGGCTGAAGCCGAAGCGCCACGCGCACCAGGCGGCGCCGAGCCCGCCCAGCGCCTCGACCAGCGGGTAACGCGCGCTGATGCGCACGCCGCAAGCCGCGCACTTGCCGCGCAGCGCGAGCCACGAAACGAGCGGCACGTTTTCCCAGGCGCGGATGCCGTGGCCGCAGGCGGGGCAGCGCGAGCGCGGCCGCACCAGCCCGACCGCATCGGCGGCCAGCGGCGCCGCCACCGCGCGCACCTCGGCTGCGAGGCGCCTGGCGCGCTCGCGGTCGGCGAGCTCGCGCGACTCCTCGAGGATTTCGGGCACGCCTGCCAGCCATTCGCGCTCCATCATGCGCGGCAGGCGATGGATGACGACGTTGAGGAACGAGCCGATGCACAGCCCCAGGACCAGCGCCACCCAGGGGAACACGGCCGGCTGCGCGAGCCAGCCGAGCGAACTCATTTCTTCCTTAAACCGCCTGGCCGATCTTGAAGATGGGCAGGTACATCGCCACCACCATGCCGCCGATGAGCGTGCCGAGCACCACCATGATCACCGGCTCCATCAGCGAGGACAGCGCCCCGACGGCGTCGTCCACCTCGGCCTCGAAGAAGTCGGCCACTTTAGCCAGCATCGAGTCCAGGGCACCGGTTTCCTCGCCGATCATGACCATCTGGATCACCATCGAGGGGAACACGTTGACGTTCTGCATCGCCTGGGTGAGCGAGGTGCCGGTGGAGACTTCATGCCGGATCTGCTGCGTCGCGGTCAGGTAGACGTGGTTGCCCGAGGCGCCGCCCACCGACTCGAGCGCCTCGACCAGCGGCACGCCGGCGGCGAACATGGTGGACAGCGTGCGCGTCCAGCGCGCGATGGTGGACTTCCTCACCAGGCTGCCGAACACCGGCACCTTGAGGATCAGCCGGTCCATGAAGATCTGCACCGCCAGCGAGCGCTTCCAGGATTCGAGGAAGCCGTAGATGCCGCCGCCGAGGACGCCGAAGATCAGGTACCAATACTGCACGAAGTAATCCGACACCGCCATCACGAACAGGGTCGGCGCGGGCAGGTCGGCGCCGAAAGCGGTGAACACTTGCTTGAACGCCGGGATCACGAAAATCATGATCACCGCGGTGATGATGAACGCCACGCCGATGATCGCAATCGGGTAGAACAGTGCCGCCTTGATCTTGGACTTGATGGCGATGATCTTCTCCTTGTAGCTCGCCAGGCGTTCGAGCAGCTGCTCCAGGATCCCGGCCTGCTCGCCGGCCTGCACCAGGTTGCAGTACAGCGAGTCGAAGTGCAGCGGAAACTTGCGGAACGCCTGGTGCAGCGCCGAGCCGGTCTCGACGTCGGTCTTGACCGCGAACAGCAGCTTCGCCACCGCCGGGTTGGGGGCGCCCTTGCCGACGATGTCGAAGGACTGCAGCAGCGGCACGCCCGCCTTCATCATGGTGGCGAGCTGGCGCGTGAACAGCGAGATGTCCTTGTCTGTGACCCTGCCGCCGCCCCCCCGGCGCTGCTTCCTGACTTTCTGCACCACGATGCCCTGGCGGCGCAGGGTCGCGTTGACGACGTTCTCGCCTAGGGCGCGGATCTCGCCGCGCACCACCTTGCCGGACTTGTCCTTGCCTTCCCACGTGAAGGTGAATTCCTTCGCACCCTTCGCCGCAGCGGTCGCAGTCGCCATTTCGCTCTCCTTGCTCGTGCCGCCGGCGCGCGCCGCGTGGGCTCCGCCGCGCGCACCGCTCGCCGATCATAATCCCGCGCCGGGTGCCGGGTCCCGGCACTTCCTCTCAGTCGCGCACCCGTCCCGGCCCTTGACAGCGAGCCATCATGCCCTGCACAGACCCTTTTGTAAAGCCTGAGGTTTCCGACCTAAGGCGCTGACTCGGATACGGTTTCTCCGGTCTTGGGGCGGAAGATCCGGACCGTCTTCACGGCCCGCCCCTGGGCATGGACGATCTCGAGCGGCACGCCGGCGATTTTCACCGACACATCGGCCTCCGGAATGTCCTGCAGTTGCTCGAGGATCAGGCCATTGAGCGTTTTTGGACCGTCGGTCGGCAGGTTGAGGCCCAAGGCACGGTTCACCTCGCGCACCGGCATGGCGCCGTCGGCAGTCGCGGTGCCGTCCTCTGCCCAACCGAGCGCCGGCGCTGCCGAGGGCACGGTGGTGGTGAACTTGCCGATGATCTCCTCGATGATGTCCTCGAGCGTTACCAGCCCCATCAACTCGCCGTACTCGTCCACCACCAAGGCGAGGCGCTCGCGGTTCTCCTGGAAATACTGCATCTGCCTGAGCACCGGGGTAGCGGCTGGCACGAAGTACGGCTCGGCGAGCAGCGACTCGAGTTCGGCCTTGTCGAGCGTGCCGGCGTGCAGCGGCGACAGCACCTTGCGCAGGTGCAGCACCCCGAGCACCTCGCCGCGCGAGTCGCGGAACACCGGCAGCCGCATGTGGTAGCTGGTGCCGAGCTGGCGCGCGATGGCTTCGATGTCGTCGGCGAGCGTGATCGACTCGATGCGCGCGCGCGGCAGCATGATGTCCTGCACCGTGATCGCGCCGAGGTCGAACAGGTTGAGCAGGATCGAGATGTGCTTCTTCGGCATGAAGGTGGAGGACTCGAGCACCAGGGTGCGGACCTCCTCGGGCGTCAGCTGCTGTATTTCGGTCTGCTCGCCGGGCCGGATGCCCGCCAGCCGCAGCAGCGGCTGCACGAACAGGTTGACGACCCAGACCCCCGGCTGCAGCAGCCGCTGCACCGGGCCGAGCACGTAGGAAAGTGGCAGCGCGATGCGCTCCGGGAAGGTGGCGCCGATCACCTTGGGCGTGATCTCGGCGAACACGATGATCAGGAACGAGACCGCGAGCGTGCTCGCGGTTATCGCCCAGCCGAGCCGGTGTTCGCCGAACAGTCGGATCGCGATCAGGCTGGCGAGCGTGGCAATGGCCGCGTTCACCAGGTTGTTGCCGATCAGGATCGCGCCCAGCAGCCGGTCGGTGCGCTTGAGCAGCACCGCGACGCGCTGCGCGCCGCCGTGGCCGCGCGCCACCAGGTGCTTCAGCTTGTAGCGGTTGATCGCCATCATGCTGGTCTCGGCAATCGAAAAAAACGCCGACACCAGCAGCAGCGCGAGCAGGGCGCCCGCTTGCCAGGAAAGCGGCACCGCGTCCATCAGGACCGGCCCAGGATCACTTCGAGCACGAAACGGCTGCCGACATAGGCGAGCAGCAGCATCACGAATCCCGCCAGCGTCCAGCGCAGCGCGGTGCGCCCGCGCCAGCCGTACAGGTACCGGCCCGCGAGCAGCGCGGCAAAGGTGGCCCAGGAAAGCAGCGCGAACACCGTCTTGTGATCGAAGCGCAGCGCGCGGCCGAACAGGGTCTCGGAGTGGATCGCGCCGCTCGCCAGCGTGAGCGTGAGCAGCGCGAACGCGATGCCGATGAGGCGGAACAGCAGCCGCTCGAGCGTGAGCAGCGGCGGCAGGTGCACCAGCGGGCCGCCAAAGCTCTCGGGCGCCGCCGCCGCGCCGGGCGCGGCGCGGTGCAGGCGGTGCAGCCGCCGCTCTACCAGCGCCATCAGCACCGCGTGCAGCATGGCGATGGTGAACACGCTGTAGGCCGCCATGGCGAGCGTGAGATGGATGCGGAACTCGGTGGAGGCCGAATCGCTGCCGCCCGGAAAGCCGGGAAACAGCGCCGGCAGCGGCACGGCGATCGCCGCCAGCGGCAGCAGCAGCGGCTCGAAGCCGTCGAGCCGCAGGAACAGGCTCTCCACCCAGTAGATCGCGGCGCCGAGGAACAGCATCGCCGAGAGCGCCTGCGCAAAGCCGAAGCGCAGCTCGGGGGCGACGTACAGGGCCTGTGCCAGCAGCCAGCCGTGCAGCACGATCGGCGCCAGAATCGCGAGCCGCTCGGGGAGCGACAGTCCGACGCGCGGCTGCGGCGCCTGCCAGCGCGTCCTCCAGAAGTGCCAGGCGAGGCCCGCGTACGCGGCGGACGCGACAGCGTGAATTACAATCTCGGGCACCGATCCAGTTTATCACCCGTGCTCGACAACCTCACCGCGCGCCTTGCGCGCATCGCCAAGCAGATGCGCGGCGAGGCGCGCCTCACCGAAGCCAACATCCAGGAGGCGCTGCGCGAAGTGCGCGTCGCGCTGCTGGAGGCCGACTGCGCGCTGCCGGTGGTGAAGGACTTCGTCGCGGCGGTGAAAGACAAGGCGCTCGGCGCCGAGGTGGTCGGCAGCCTGTCGCCGGGACAGGCGTTCGTCGGCGTGGTGCAGCGCGAGCTCGCGCGCCTGATGGGCGAGGCAAACGTAGGGCTGAACCTGGCGACGCAGCCGCCGGCGGTGATCCTGATGGCGGGCCTGCAGGGCTCGGGCAAGACCACCACCGTGGGCAAGCTCGCGCTGCTGCTCAAGCAGGAAAAGAAAAAGGTGCTGGTGGTTTCCGCCGACGTCTACCGGCCGGCGGCGATCGAGCAGCTGCAAACGGTCGCCGCGCAGGCCGGCGTGGACTTCCTGCCTTCCGCGATGGGCGAGCGGCCCGAGGACATCGCACGGCGCGCGCACGAGCATGCGCGCCTTCGGTACTACGACGTGCTGATTGTGGACACCGCGGGCCGGCTCGCGATCGACCAGCAGATGATGCAGGAGATCGCCGCGCTGCACGCCCTGCTCAAGCCGGCCGAGACCCTGTTCATCGTGGACGCGATGCAGGGACAGGATGCGGTCAAGGTGGCGCAGAGCTTCAACGCCACGCTGCCGCTCACCGGCGTCATCCTCACCAAGCTCGACGGCGATGCGCGCGGCGGCGCCGCGCTCTCGGTGCGCCACGTCACCGGCAAGCCGATCAAGTTCGCCGGCACCGGCGAAAAGCTCACCGGCCTGGAGCCGTTCCATCCGGAGCGCATGGCGGCGCGCATCCTCGGCATGGGCGACATCGTGTCGCTGGTGGAGGAGGCACACAAGCAGGTCGACCTCGAGGAAGCGAACAAGGTCGCGGACAAGATCAGGAAGGGCAAGGGGTTCGACCTCGAGGACTTCAAGCAGCAGCTCCAGCAGATGAACAAGATGGGCGGGCTGGCAGCGCTCGCCGACAAGCTGCCGGCGCAGCTCATGGGCCAGATCAACCCGGCGCAGCTGCAGGACGGCAAGCAGTTTCGCCGCATCGAAGGGATCATCAACGCGATGACCCGGCAGGAGCGCGCGCACCCCGAGCTCATCAAGGCCACGCGCAAGCGGCGCATCGCCGCCGGCGCCGGCGTGCCGGTGCAGGAAGTGAACCGGCTGCTCAAGCAGTTCGAGCAGATGCAGCAGATGATGAAGCTGATGAAGGGCGGCAACCTCGCGCGCATGATGCGCAACATGAAAGGCATGCTTCCCGGGATGCGTTAACGCTTCCCAAGCGCCTGATTTCTCCCGTATAATCCGCGCCTTTTCGCAACAACCGGGGTGCTTCCGATGGTAGTGATTCGACTGGCGCGCGGCGGCGCCAACAAGCGGCCGTTCTTCCACCTGGTGGTGGCGGATTCGCGCCGCGCCTCGACCGGTCGTTTTCTCGAGCGCGTGGGCTTCTACGATCCGAAAGCGCCCGCAGGGCGCGAGGCGCTGCGCGTCGACATGGAGCGCGTCAAGCACTGGTCGGGCAAGGGCGCCAAGCTCTCGCCGACGGTGACGCGGCTGGTCAAGAAATTTGCCAAGAAGGCAGCCTGAGAATCTCGTAGACATGGGCCACGTCGCCGACGCCTACGGCGTGCGCGGCTGGCTCAAGGTGGAGAGCGGCTCGGAAGCGCTGGCGGCATGCGCGAGCTGGTGGATCGGCGGCGTCGAGCGCGCGCTCGAAGCGACCCGGCCCCATTCGGGCCGGTTGCTCGCCAAGCTGGCGGGGATCGAGAACCGCGAGCAGGCGCTGGCGCTGAAGGGAAGCGCGGTGGCGGTGGAGAGGGCGGCGCTGCCGCTGCCGCGTGAAGGACGGTATTACACGGCCGACCTGGTCGGCCTGGAAGTGGTGAATGCGCAGGGCCTGGTGCTCGGCGTCGTCAAAGGGATGTTTTCCAACGGCGCGCACGAGGTCATGCAACTGAGCGCCGACAAGCGCGAGCGGCTGCTGCCGTTCGTGCCTGCGGTGGTGAAGCGGGTGGATCTGGAAGGCCGCAGGATCGAAGTGGATTGGGGAGCGGACTGGTGATCCGCTTCGACGTGGTGACGCTGTTTCCGGAGATGTTCGCCGCAGTGGCGGCGAGCGGCATCACGGCGCGCGCACTGGAGCGCGGGCTGTGGCGGCTGCGGACCTGGAACCCGCGCGACTTCACCAGCGACAATTACCGGACGGTGGACGACCGTCCGTATGGCGGCGGGCCCGGCATGGTGATGCTGGCCGAGCCGCTGGAACAGGCGCTGAATGCGGCGCGCGACGAAGGCGGCGGCAAGGTGATTTACCTGTCGCCGCAGGGCAAGAGGCTCGATCACGCGAAGGTGATCGAGCTGGCGGCGAGGGGCGCGGCGACGCTGCTTTGCGGCCGCTACGAGGGCGTAGACGAGCGTTTGCTGCGCCGGCGAGTGGACGAAGAGCTGTCGCTCGGCGACTTCGTGCTCTCGGGCGGCGAGCTGGCGGCGATGGCGCTGATCGACGCCGTGGTGCGCCAGTTGCCCGGGGCGCTGGGCGACGAGCAGTCGGCGCGCGAGGAGTCGTTCGCCGCCGGGCTGCTGGATTGCCCGCAGTACACGCGGCCGGAGGTGTGGCCGCAGGGAACAGACGGCGAGCGGGTGCCCGAAGTGCTGCTCTCGGGGCACCACGACAACATCCGCCGCTGGCGCCTGAAGCAGGCGCTCGGCAGGACCTGGCTGCGCAGGCCGGAGCTGCTGGCGGCGCGCAGGCTGAGCGACGAGGAGCGGCAGATGCTGGAGGAGTTCCAGCGCGAACAGGACAGATGAGCGAGGTGAAACCATGAACATGATCCAGAAACTCGAGCAGCAGGAGATGCAGCGGCTGAAGAAGAGCGTGCCGCAGTTCTCCCCCGGCGACACGGTGGTGGTGCGCGTCAACGTGGTCGAGGGCGACAAGAAGCGTGAGCAGGCCTTCGAGGGCGTGGTGATCGCCAAGCGCAACCGCGGTGTGCGCTCGGCCTTCACGGTGCGCAAGATCTCATCGGGCGAGGGGGTGGAGCGCACCTTTCAGACCTACTCGCCGCTGATCGCCGCGATCGAGCTCAAGAGGAAGGGCGACGTCGGGCGCGCCAAGCTGTATTACCTGCGGGGGCGCTCCGGCAAGGGCGCGCGCATCCGCGAGCGTCTCGGCGCTGCAGAGGGCGAGAGCCAGGAGTAAGGAGCGAGGATTGAGGATCCAGGATCCAGGATTCAGGGTCCGGCAATCAGACGACGGGGCGCTGCGGCGCCCCGTTTTCATTGGGCGCACGGACTTATAATGGCGCCATGCGCAGAGAGACCGCCGCCATCAGCCCAGTGAGCGAAATCGTCGCCGAGATCCGGGCCGGCAACATCGTCGTGCTGGTGGACGACGAGGACCGGGAAAACGAGGGCGACCTCGTGTTCGGGGCCGATTTCGTCACCCCGGAGAAAATCAATTTCCTCGCCACCCACGGTCGCGGCCTGATCTGCATGCCGATCACCGAGGCGCACGCCACGCGCCTCGGTCTCAGGCCGATGGTGGCTGAGAACCGCTCGCGCCACGGCACCAACTTCACCTTCTCGATCGAAGCCGCCGAAGGCATCGCCACCGGCATCTCGGCGCACGACCGCGCGCTCACCGTGCGCGTCGCCGCGGCGCGCGACGCCAAGGCATCCGACATCGTGCATCCCGGGCACGTGTTCCCGCTGATCGCGCAGGAAGGCGGCGTGCTGGTGCGGGCCGGGCACACCGAGGCCTGCTGCGACTTGGCGCGGCTCGCCGGGCTCACGCCCGCGGCGGTGCTGTGCGAGATCATGCGCGAGGACGGCAGCATGGCGCGGCTGCCGGACCTGATCGAGTTCGCCGGGCGGCATGGCCTGAAAATCGGCACCATCGCCGACCTGATCCATTACCGCAGCGCCAACGAGTCGCTGGTGCAGCGGATCGCCGAGCGCGACGTCGAAACCGCCGGCGGGCGCTTCCGCATGATCGCGTACCGCGACCAGCCGGGCGGCGGCACGCATCTCGCGCTCAGCCGCGGCACGCTGCGCGCGGAGCGCGAAACCCTGGTGCGGGTGCACGAGCCGCTCTCGGTGCTCGACCTGCTGGACGCCGGGCCGGGCACGCACACCTGGAGCATCACCGAGTCGCTCGCCGCGATCGTCAAGGCGGGCGAGGGCGTGATCGTGCTGCTCAACTGCGCGCAGTCGAACGCCGCGCTGGGGACGCGCCTGGTGGATCCGGTGCAGGAGGCGGCGCGCCATGCCGGGCGCAGCCTCGACCTGCGCACCTACGGCATCGGCGCGCAGATCCTGCGCGACCTGGGCATCGGCAAGATGCGGCTCATGGCCACGCCGCGCAAGATGCCGAGCATGACCGGCTTCGGCCTCGAGGTCGTGAGCTACGCCGAACGAGCGCCGCGATGAGCAGCGCCGTCCGCGTCGGCGTCGTGCACGCGCGCTTCAACGAGGAAGTCACCAAGGCGCTGCTCGAGTCGGCGCGCGCCGAGCTGGCGCGGCTGGGGGCGCAGGCCGAGTTCGTCGCCGTGGCCGGCGCGCTCGAGATTCCGCTGGCGCTGCAATGGCTGGCGCAGTCCGGGCGCTTCGACGCGCTCGCCGCGATCGGCGCCGTGATCCGCGGCGACACCTACCACTTCGAGGTGGTGGCGAACGAATCGGCGCGCGGTTTGATGGACGTGGCGCTCGAAACCGGCATCCCGGTGGCCAACGGCATCCTGACAACCGAAGACGAAGCGCAGGCGCTGGCGCGCAAGGACAAGGGCGCCGAGGCGGTGCGCGTCGCGGTCGAGATGGCGCGCCTGCGCCGCGAGCTGACGGAGAAATGGCGTTGAAGACCGCGCGCCGGCGCGCCCGCGAGATCGCGCTGCAGGCGCTATACGGCTGGCTGCTTGGCGGCGGCGAAGTGCTCGAGCAGGCGCGCGCGCTCGAAGGCTGGGAGCGCTGCGACGCGCAGTTTGCCGAGGACTTGATCCGCGGCGTCATCGCGGGCAAGGCAGAGCTCGAAGCGCGCATCACCCCGTTCCTTAACCGGTCGCTAGCCTCGCTGTCGCCGGTCGAGCGCGCCATCCTGCTGATCGGCACCTACGAGCTTTCTGCGCATCCGGAGACGCCGTTCAAGGTGGTTCTGAACGAGGCAATCGAGCTCGGCAAGAGCTTCGGCGGCACCGACGGCCACAAGTTCGTCAACGGCGTGCTGGAGAAACTCGCCGGCGAGCTGCGGCCCGAGGAACTCGCGCGCGCGCGCCTGACGGTGTAATCAGGGAAGCTCCGAGGGGCGCATGCCCTCCGAGTTCGAACTCATCCGCAAGTACTTCGATCACCCGGCGAAGAGCGCCGTGCTCGGCGTTGGCGACGACGCGGCGCTGGTGCGCCCGAACCCGGGCATGGAGCTCGCGATCGCCACCGACATGCTGCTCGAAGGGCGGCATTTCCGCGCCGATGCCGAGCCGCGTGCGCTCGGCCACAAGGCGCTCGCCGTGAACCTCTCCGACATGGCGGCAATGGGCGCGGCGCCGCGCTGGGCGACGCTCGGCATCGCGCTGCCCGGGGTGGACGAAGCGTGGATCGCCGCCTTCGCTGCCGGCTTGTTCGCGCTTGCCGAGCGCTTCGGCGTCGAGCTGATCGGCGGCGACACCACTCGCGGCCCGCTCAACATCTGCGTCGCGATCGTGGGCGAGGTGCCCGCGGGGCAGGCGCTGCTGCGCTCGGGCGCGCAACCCGGCGACGACATCTGGGTCTCGGGCGCGCTCGGTGGCGCCGCGCTCGCGCTCGAGCACCCGGAGATCGCGGCGGCGGTGCAGCGGCTCGATCTGCCCGAGCCGCGCGTCGAGCTCGGCGTGCGCTTGCGCGGCCTTGCCAGCGCCGCGATCGACGTCTCGGATGGATTCGCCCAGGACCTGGGCCATATCCTCGAGCGCTCGGGCTGCGGTGCGCGAGTGCACTACGCACAATTACCCAAGGAAGCGGCCTTCGCCAGGCTCGAAGATCCGGCGCTCGAGCGCCGCTGCGTGCTCTCCGGCGGCGACGATTACGAGCTGGTGTTTACCGCGCGGCAGGGTGCGCGCGGAGAAATCGACGCGCTTTCGCGCTCGCTCAATCTGCCGCTTGCGCGCGTCGGCAGCATCCAGCGCGGCGTGCCCGATCTGGCGGTGCTCGACGCCAACGAGCGCCCGCTGCCGCTCGAACGCGGCTTCGATCACTTCGCCTGAAAATTACGCGCCATGGCCTCCCCCTCAACCGCCAGTCGCGCCGCACCAAGGTTTGGGTTCGCGTTTTCGCATCCGGCGCACTTCATCTCGCTCGGCTTCGGCGCCGGGCTGGCGCGCCATGCTCCGGGTACCTTCGGCACGCTGCTCGCGTTCCCCCTGTGGTGGCTGATCGGCCCCGCCTATTCGCCGCCCATCCAGGCGGCGATCGTGGCGCTGCTGTTCGCGGTCGGAGTCTGGGCGTGCGAAGTCACCGGCCGCAACCTCGGCGTCGCCGACCACGGCGCCATGTGCTGGGACGAGACCGTCGCCTTCCTGCTGGTGCTCATGATCGCGCCCGGCGCCTGGCGCTGGCAGCTGGCGGCGTTCGTCGCGTTCCGCGCCTTCGACATCGTCAAGCCGCCGCCGATCCGCGACCTCGAAGCGCGCTTCAAGGGCGGCTTCGGCGTCATGTTCGACGATCTGCTCGCCGCGGGCTACACGCTGCTCGCGCTTGCCGTCGCCAAGCGCTTCGTGGGGTAAATTCGCGAGTGACAATGCGCCGATGGGACCAGACGACCTGACGACTCTCGCCACGCTCACCGGCGCGAAGCTCAAGGCGCGCGGCGCGCGCCTGGTGACGGCCGAATCCTGCACCGGCGGCTGGGTATCGCAGGCGGTCACTGCTATCGCCGGGTCGTCCGACTGGTTTGAGCGCGGCTACGTCAGCTACTCGAATGCCGCCAAGCGCGAGCAGCTCGGCGTCGCCGCGGCGACGCTCGAGCGACACGGCGCAGTGAGCGAGGAAACCGCGCGCGAGATGGCGCTCGGCGCGCTGGCGCATGGCAAGGGCTCGGTGGCGCTGGCGATCACAGGCGTCGCCGGCCCCGGCGGCGGCACCGCGGCCAAGCCAGTTGGGACGGTGTGCTTCGCCTGGGCGAAAGACGGCGCCGCGCGCAGCGAAACGCGCCAATTCGACGGCGACCGCGAGAGCGTGCGCCGACAGTCGGTGATGCACGCGCTGCAGGGCTTGATCGAGTTGCTTGACGGCTCCCGAAGCGAGGCATAAAAAGGATTTCATGGCGACGATCCGTCCTGCCGCAGTCGCCGGGATGTTCTACCCGGGCAAAGCGGGCGAGCTCGCCCTCGAGGTGGAGGAATTGCTCGGCGGCGTCGAGCGTTTCGAGCCGCAATTCGGCCACCCCAAGGCGCTGATCGTGCCGCACGCCGGCTACATCTACTCCGGCCCGATCGCCGCCGCCGCCTACGACGAGCTGGCGCCGGCGCGCGGCATCGTCAAGCGCGTGGTGCTGCTTGGGCCGGTGCATCGGGTAGCGGTGCGCGGCCTTGCGCTGCCCGCTTGCGATTCCTTCGAGACGCCGCTCGGCCAGGTGCCGCTCGACGCCGGCGCGCTGCGCGAACTCGCCGGGCTGCCGCAGGTGGTGCGCAGCGACCCGGCGCATGCGCAGGAGCACTCGCTCGAAGTGCAGCTTCCCTTCCTGCAGCGCATGCTGGGCGAGTTCGCGCTGGTGCCGTTCGCGGTCGGCACGGCCTCGGTGGACGAGGTCGCTGCGGTGATCGAGCGCCTCTGGGGCGGACCCGAGACGCTGTTCGTCATCTCCAGCGACCTGTCGCATTACCACCCCTACGAGGAGGCGCGGCGCATCGACCGCAGCACGGTGACGCGCATCGCGTCGTTCGCCACCGACCTCGACCACGAGGAGGCGTGCGGCGCCACGCCGCTGAACGGTTTCCTGCAGATGGCGTGCGCGAAAAAACTCAATATCAGACTGCTCGCCGCGTGCAACTCGGGCGACACCGCGGGCGGCAAGGGGCAGGTGGTGGGCTATTCCGCTTTCACGCTGTACGAGAGTGAGCCGGTGGCGAAGGACGCTGCCGGCAGCACGCTCGTGTCGATGGCGCGCTCCGCCATCGCCGGCGAGCTGGGCGCGGCCGCGGCGCCGCCGCCGGGCGCCGGCGCGCCGTGGCTGGCGCAATCGGGCGCCACGTTTGTCACCCTGATGCTCGACGGCAAGCTGCGCGGCTGCATCGGCAGCCTGCGCGCCGAGCGCCCGCTGGGCGACGACATCGTCGAGAACGCCAAGGCGGCGGCGTTCCGCGACCCGCGCTTTTCCAAACTAAGTGCGGATGAGTGGCCGCGCTGCCAGGTGGAAGTGTCGCTGCTGTCGGTGCCCAAGCCGATGCGCTTCGCCGACGAAGCCGACCTGCTGGCGCAGATCCGCGCCGGCGAGGACGGCCTGATCCTCGAGGCCGAGGGCAAGCGCGCCACCTTCCTGCCGCAGGTGTGGGAAGGGCTGCCCGACAAGCGCCAGTTCCTGCAGGAACTGCTGCGCAAGGCCGGGGTCCCGGCCGATACGCGCCTCGCGCGCTGCAAGATCTCGCGCTACCGGGTCTTCAAATGGAAGCAGGGGCCGCTGCACTGACCGCTGAATCCTCGATCCTGAATCCTGCCCCGTGATCGCCGAATCCACCTACCCGGGCCGCTGGTGGCACGCGCTGCCCGACGGCCGCGTCCAATGCGACTTGTGCCCGCGCGACTGCCGGCTGCACGAAGGCCAGCGCGGCATGTGCTTCGTGCGCAAGATGCAGGGCGGCAGGATGGTGCTCACCACTTACGGCCGCTCATCGGGTTTCTGCGTCGACCCGATCGAAAAAAAGCCGCTCAACCAGTTCTATCCGGGCACCAGCGTGCTGTCCTTCGGCACCGCCGGCTGCAACCTCGCGTGCAAGTTCTGCCAGAACTGGGACATCTCCAAATCGCGCGAGATGGACCGCCTGATGGACGCGGCCACCCCTGAGATGATCGCGCAGGCCGCGCTCAAGCTCGGCTGCAAGTCGGTCGCCTACACCTACAACGACCCGGTGATCTTCGCCGAGTATGCGATGGATGTCGCCGACGCCTGCCGCGCGCGCGGCATCCAGAACGTCGCCGTCACCGCCGGCTACATTCACGCCGAGGCGCGGCGCGAGTTCTACGCCAAAATGGACGCCGCCAACGTGGACTTGAAGGCGTTCACCGAGGAGTTCTACTTCAAGCTCACCGGCGCGCACCTCGCGCCGGTGCTCGAGACGCTCGAATACCTGGTGAAGGAAACGCAAGTCTGGACCGAGATCACCACGCTCCTGATCCCGGGCAAGAACGATTCCGACGCCGAGCTCGAGGCCGAGTGCAGGTGGATCCGCGAGCACCTGGGCGTGGACGTGCCGCTGCACTTCAGCGCTTTCCATCCCGACTGGAAAATGACCGACGTGCCGGCGACGCCGCCCGAGACGCTGACGCGCGCGCGGGAGATCGCGCGCCTCGCCGGGCTGCGCTACGTCTACACCGGCAACGTGCACGACGTAGAGGGCGGCTCGACCTATTGCCCGGGATGCGAGCATGTGGTCGTCGAGCGTGACTGGTACGACATTCGCGGCTATCACCTTAGCGAAGCCGGCGCCTGCAAGTTCTGCGGCCAGCAGCTCGCCGGCCGCTACCAGAAGTTCGCCAAGCCCTTCGGGCCGCGGCGCATTCCAGTTCGCCTTAGCGCAACGCGCGCCGCCGCGTGAGCGGTTCGCCCGGTTCGGGCGGCTGGCTCGCGGCGATCTGCGCCAGCCGCACGCTCGCCGCCACCTGGTTCGTCGCCTACTCGGCGGTGCTGCCGCTGACGCAAGCGGCATGGTCGCTCAGCGGGCGCGACGCCGGGCTGATCCAGGCCGCATTCCACCTCGGCTACCTCAGCTCGCTGTTCATCGTAGGGTTCATCACCGACCACTACGGCGCCAAGCGCGCCTGGCTCGCCACCGGCATCGCCGCCTGGGCGAGCCCGTTCGCCTTCGTCGCGTTCGCCGACGGCTTCTGGTCGGCGTTCTGGCTGCATGCGCTCACCGGCCTTTGCCAGGGCGGCAGCTACACGCCGCTGCTCGCGCTCATCAACGACAACGTCGAGCGCGCGCGCCGCGCCCGCGCCATGGGCTTTCTCATCGCCGCCTCGAGTGCGGGCTATGCGCTGTGCCTAGGGGTCGCGGCGCTGGCGCTGAATTTCACCGACTGGCGCGGAGCGCTCGCCGCGGTGGCGGTGATGCCGCTCGTTTCATGGCTGCTCGGCCTCGCCGTGATGCGCGGCACCGCCAACAAGGTGCATCCGCGCCCGGCGGGCGAGCCGATGCTCGCCGCGCTGCCCGCGGTGCTGCGCAACCGCGAAGGCATGCTCTCGATCTGGGGCTACACCTTCCACAACTGGGAACTGCTCGGGCTGTGGGCGTGGTTGCCCGCGTTCCTGACCGCGGCGCTTATGGCCTCGGGCGCGGGAACGGGCGAGGCGGCGGCGCTCGCGCTCGCCCTCTCGGCGCTCACCTACGTCGCCAACATCGCAGGCTCCATCATCGGCGGCACCATGGGCGACCGCTGGGGCAGGCGGCAGACGATCCTGCTGTGGTCGTGCGTCAGCCTCGCGCTGTCGTTTTCCATCGGCTGGCTGATGGCGCTGCCGATCGCGCTGCTCGTCGCGCTCGCGTGCCTGTACAACTTTTCCGCCATCGCCGACTCCTCGACGCACTCGACGGTGCTCGCCGAGTCGGTGCCGCCGCACTACCTCGGCGTCGCCTACTCGGTGCGCTCGGTGATCGGCTTCGGCGCCGGCGTGGTGAGCCCGGTGGTGTTCGGCTGGGCGCTCGACCTCGCGGGCGGTGGCAAGACTTCGAGCGACGCGTTCGCCTGGGGAATCGCGTGGAGCACCCTCGGCGCCGGTGCGCTGCTCGGCCCGCTCGCGACCTGGAAGCTGCAGCGGGCCGGCAGGGGCAAAGTGTAAAGTCACGCTTTACACTTCGGCCGTCTGCTACCGGGTCTTAGTCCTTCGCCAGCAGGTTCATCAGGCTGGCGGTGTCCCAGCGGCTGCCGCCGCGGTTCTGTATCTGGGCGTAGAACTGGTCGATGAGCGCCGTCACCGGCAGGCGCGCGCCGTTCTTCTTCGCCTCCTCGAGGCAGATGCCGAGGTCCTTGCGCATCCAGTCGACCGCGAAGCCGAAGCCGTCGAACTTCACCTCGTTCATCTGCTTGTAGCGGTTTTCCATCTGCCAGGACTGCGCCGCGCCCTTGGAAATCACCGCGATCACCTTCTCGATGTCCAGGCCCGCGCGCTTGGCGAAATTGATCCCTTCGGCCAGGCCCTGCACCGCGCCGGCGACCACGATCTGGTTGACCATCTTGGTCAATTGCCCGGCGCCCGGGCCGCCGATCAGCGCGCACATCTTGGCGTAGACATCGAGCACCGGCTTGGCGCGGTCGAAATCCGCCTGCTCGCCGCCGCACATGATGCCGAGTTGCCCGTTGACCGCACCCGCCTGGCCGCCCGAGACCGGCGCGTCAACAAAGCCGACGCCCTTTTCCTTGCACTTCGCGTGCACCTCGCGCGCCACGATCGCCGAAGCGGTGGTGTGATCTACCAGGATCGCGCCCTTTTTCAAGCCGGCGATGGCGCCGTTGTCGCCGTACACCACCGAGCGCACGTCGTGGTCGTTGCCGACGCACATCAAGACCAGATCACAGCCCGCGGCAGCCTCGCGCGGGGTGGGGGCGGACTTGCCGCCGTACTCCTTCACCCACTGCGCCGCCTTGGCCGCCGAGCGGTTGTACACGGTCACGTCGTGGCCGCCCTTCTTGATCAGGTGCCCGGCCATCGGGTAGCCCATCACGCCCAGACCGAGAAATGCCAGCTTCGCCATGTTCCTCTCCAAGGGTTTGTTCTGATTCAAGAAACCGGAATGTACCACCGCCGCGTTGACAGCAGGCGGTCAACGGCGGCAAGATATGGACGTTTATACAGTACTCGGTGTCGGCCCGGGCGCAGCCTCAGGTAAAGGCGAACCCTGCCGCAGATGTCGACCACAAAAAAAGAGGTACATCATGGATGACAACAGGGCCAAGGCACTCGCCGCGGCGCTCTCGCAGATCGAAAAGCAGTTCGGCAAGGGCTCCATCATGCGCATGGACGCCGAGGCGGTGAAGGACATCGAGGTCGTGTCCACCGGGTCGCTCGGGTTGGATATAGCGCTCGGTGTCGGCGGCCTGCCGCGCGGCCGAGTGGTCGAGGTCTACGGGCCGGAGTCCTCCGGCAAGACCACGCTCACGCTGCAGGTGATCGCAGAGGTGCAGAAGGTGGGCGGGCAGGCGGCGTTCATCGACGCCGAGAATGCGCTCGACGTGAGCTACGCCGGCAAGCTCGGCGTCAAGACCGAGGAGCTGCTCATCTCCCAGCCCGACACCGGCGAGCAGGCGCTCGAGATCGCCGACATGCTGGTGCGCTCGGGCGCGGTGGACGTGATCGTGATCGACTCGGTGGCGGCGCTCACTCCCAAGGCCGAGATCGAGGGCGAGATGGGCGAGCCGCAGATGGGCCTGCAGGCGCGCCTCATGAGCCAGGCGATGCGCAAGCTCAGCGCCAACATCAAGCGCACCAACACGCTGGTCATCTTCATCAACCAGATCCGCATGAAGATCGGCGTCATGTTCGGCAACCCCGAGACCACCACCGGCGGCAACGCGCTCAAGTTCTACGCCTCGGCGCGCCTGGACATCCGGCGCATCGGCTCGATCAAGAAGGGCGAGGAAGTGATCGGCTCCGAGACGCGCGTCAAGATCGTGAAGAACAAGGTGGCGCCGCCCTTCAGGCAGGCGGAGTTCGACATCCTGTACGGCGAGGGCATCTCGCGCGAGGGCGAAATCCTGGAGCTGGGCGTGGTCCACGGCGTGCTCGAGAAGTCGGGCGCCTGGTACATCCACAACGGCGACCGCCTCGGCCAGGGCAAGGACAATTCGCGCGAATTCCTCAAGGAAAACCCCGAGCTCGCGCGCCAGATCGAAACCAAGATCCGCGAGAAGGCCGGGGTGCCGGCGCCGGCCGCGCCCCAGGCAGAAGCGGTGGACGACGGCAAGGTCGAGAAGCTTGCAGCGCGCAAGCGCGGCTGAAGACCTGGAGCCGGGCGCGCAGGCGGACGCGCCCGATTCTCGTGCTGCAGACTCTCCGGCCGAACTGCGGGCGCGGGCGTTACGGCTGCTCGCGCGCCGCGAGCACTCCCGCGCCGAGCTCGCCCGCAAGCTGCGGCGGCGCGCGGAGTCCGCAGAGGCGCTCGAGCGGTTGCTGGACGAACTGGTGGCGCGGCGCCAGCTCTCGGATGAGCGCTACGCCGAAGAGCGCACCCACTGGATGTCGCGCAAGTACGGCGCGGCGCGCATCCGGCGCGATCTGCTGAGCAAGGGCGTTTCCGCGGAAGCGGCAGCGCGCCTTTCCGGCGCCTCCGGCGAGGACGACTTGGAGCGCGCCCGGGCCATTCTCGCGCGCAAGTATCGCTCTCAGGCGCTCACCCTTCAGGAGCGCGCGAAGCGCTGGCGCTTCCTCCAGGCGCGCGGCTTTTCCCTCGATGTGATCAGGCGCCTGCTACGCGACGCAACCGGCGAGTCCGCAAGCGACTAGCGGGCCCCGAGGCCCTTGTTTTTACATAGTCTTAACAATCTGGTGTGACTTAATTCACGCCTGCGGCGCTTGCCCGATCGCAGGCGCAAAGGCTTCGCATAGCCTAGTCCCCCGGTCCAGCAGGGAGGGGGAGAGCCATGCGAAGCGCCTACATCGGTGCCTGCGCGGGTGTCGTGATCTTCGGCGTGTCGCTGGGCGGTTTCGCCCAGCCGCTGGAAGGCAAGGGCAAGCCCGCTGACGCAGGCCGCTCGTCGACGGTCCAGTTCCTGGTTCCGCAGCACTCGGTCGGCGTGATGCACGCCGCCAGCTTGATCCAGTCGCAGCGCCCGGCGCCGCCGCCGCCCAGCATGACCGCACCCGGTTCGGCAAGCCGAGGCATCGGCCATGCCTTCGGCCACGCCAATGCCAACAGCACTGGCGCAATCCAGGGAGCCGACGTGCCGGGCAACGGTAACGGCAATGGGAACGGCAACGGCACCGGCAACGCCTTCGGCAACGGCAACGGCCCGGCGATTGGTCAGGTCGACAAAGCACCCGGCAACGCGATAGCCGTTGCCCAGATCGAAAAAGAGCCGGCCGACGAGAAACGAAGAAGCGACGGCAGCCTGTATAGCCTGCAGGCAGTTCTTCCTGTGGCGCCCGGTGCCTTTCCGGCCATACAGCAAAGCGTTCCGATACCCGAATGTTTAGGGCGCTGAGCTAGCTTCTCCAAGTTTCGCCCTATCATGGCCGCCTGCTCATCCAGGGGAGGACGGTCATGATTGGAGATCCAGTTGCACTCACCATCCGGCGCAGGATCAAGCGGCCCTCGAGCGCGCTGCTCGAACGCTTCCGCGGCCGGCCCAGCGGCTTCGTCACCGATGCCAGGAACGGCGGCGGCTGCATGGACTACGGCATCAAGCCGCTGCTGCCCGAGATGCGCTTCTGCGGCCCCGCGGTGACTGCCTTCTGCGCGCCGATGGACATCCTCGCTGCGATGGCGAGCCTCGATTTCGTCAAGCCGGGCGACGTCATCGTGATCGGCACCGCGGGCAACCGCACCGCCGCCACCGTCGGCGACCTGTGGCTGCACGGCGCGAAGAAGAAGGGCGTCGCCGCGGTGGTGTGCGATGGCATGGTGCGCGACGTCAAGGGACTGCTCAAGGTCGGCCTGCCGGTGTTCTCGCGCGGCGTGACGCCGAACTCGGGCTTCCGCAACGGCCCAGGCGAGATCAACACCGGCGTCACCTGCGGCGGCCAGTTCGTCAGCCCGGGCGACATCGTGGTAGGCGACCGAGACGGCGTGGTGGTGGTGCCGCTCGCTGAAGCCAAGCAGATCGCGGCGTCACTCAAGCTCGTCGAGCAGAAAGAAGCCGAGGCCGAGCGCAGCATGACCAAGGGCGAAGGGCGCCGCTTCTGGAATCCTGCGGCCTTCGCCGGC
>CAYMVA010000009.1:0-7610 GCA_964393745.1 uncultured Enterobacteriaceae bacterium
ACATGGTGCCGGTGACCATCCTCACCGGGTTTCTCGGCGCGGGCAAGACCACGCTGCTCAACCGCATCCTCAAAGAGAACCACGGCCTGCGAATCGCGGTGATCGAGAACGAGTTCGGCGAGGTCGGCGTCGACAGCGAGATCATCGAGAAGACCGACGAGCAGATCCTGGAGATGAACAACGGCTGCATCTGCTGCACCGTGCGCGGCGACCTGATCCGCATCCTCGGCACTCTCAAGGAAAAGCGCAGCCAGGGCGCGCTCAAGTTCGACCGCGTGATCATCGAAACCACCGGCATGGCCGATCCCGGGCCGGTGGCCCAAACCTTCTTCACCGACGAGGACATCGGCAACTACTACCTGCTCGACTCGATCCTCACGGTGGTGGACGCCAAGCACGCGGCGCAGCAGCTGGACGAGTTCCGCGAGGCGCAGGAGCAGGTCGGATTCGCCGACCGCATCCTGATGTCGAAGACTGACCTGGTGGCCGAGAACGAGACCGCGGCGCTCATCGAGCGCCTCAAGCGCATGAACCCGCGCGCGCCGGTGAAAAAGGTGCACTTCGGCGACACGCCGCTCGCGGAGATCCTCGATATCCGCGGCTTCAATCTGAACGCGATCCTGGAGCTGGATCCCGAGTTCCTCGCCGACACGCCGCACACGCACCACGACCAGGTCGAGTCGTTCGTGTTCCGCTCCGACAAGCCGTTCGACGGCGACAAGCTGGAGCAGTTCCTGTCGGGGATGATCCAGGTATACGGGCCTGACCTGTTGCGCTACAAGGGCGTGCTGTGGATGAAGGGCAATCCCAAGCGCGTGGTGTTCCAGGGCGTGCACATGATGATGGGCGGCGACATCGGCAAGCCCTGGGCGAAGGGCGAGAAGAAATCCTCGCTGCTGGTTTTCATCGGCAAGAAATTGCCCCGCGACCTGTTCATCGCGGGGCTTGAAGAGTGCCTGGCGAAGTAAGCCGATGCTGCAGCTCACGGGCATCCGCCAGCGCTACGGCGCGCGCGAGGTCCTGAGCCTCGAGCGGTTCGAGGCCGCCGCGGGCGAGCACTGGCTGGTGCTCGGCGCATCGGGCAGCGGCAAGAGCACGCTGCTGCACATCATCTCCGGACTGCTCCGGCCAAGCGCAGGCGAAGTCGAGGTCGCGGGCCAGGCGCTTGGCAAGCTCGAGCGCGCTGCGCTCGACCACTGGCGCGGACGTACCGTCGGCATCGTGCCGCAGAAACTGCACCTGGTTGGCAGCCTCACGGTGGCACAGAATCTCGCGCTTGCGCAGTACCTCGCGGGTGTGCCGCAAGACAGCGCGCGCATCGGCGAAGTGCTCGCCAGCGTCGGGCTCGCGGGCCGCGGCGACGAGCGCCCGGCGCGCCTCTCGCACGGCGAGGCGCAGCGCGCCGCGGTGGCGCGCTCTGTGGTCAACCGGCCCAGCCTGCTGGTGGCGGACGAGCCCACCTCGAACCTCGACGACGCCAACTGTGCCGCAGCACTCGACCTGCTCGAGTCGCAAGCGGCTAGCTGCGGCGCGACGCTGGTCATCGCCACGCACGACCGGCGGGCGCGCGAGCGTTTCGCGCACCGTCTCGAACTCGGCCGATGACATTGTTCGGCATCAGTTTCGCCTACCTGCGCGCGCGGCCTTTCGCCACGGCGCTCAACCTGCTGCTGCTCGCGCTCGGCATCGCCACCATCACTGTGCTGCTGCTCGCCAGCGCGCAGCTCGAGGAGCGCATGGGGCGCGATGCGCGCGGCATCGACCTGGTCGCCGGCGCCAAGGGCAGCGCGATGCAGCTCGTGCTGTCGGCGGTGTTTCACCTCGATGCGCCCACCGGCAACATCCCGCTCGCCGAGGCGATCGCGCTCGCCAAGCACAAGCTGGTGAAGAAGGCGATCCCGCTCGCGCTCGGCGACAGCTTCCGCGGCTTTCGGATCGTCGGCTCGAACCACGATTACCCGGCGCATTACGGCGCTACGCTCGCCGGCGGGCGCCTGTGGGCGGAGCCGATGGAAGCGGTGGTCGGTGCCGAAGTCGCTGCGAAGACCAGCCTCGCCGCCGGCGCGAGCTTCAGCGGCGCGCACGGCCTCGAAGGCGAGGGTGACGCGCACGAGTCCACGCCCTACAAGGTAGTCGGCGTGCTGGCATCGAGCGGCACGGTGCTCGACCGCTTGATCCTCACCAGCGTCGAGTCGGTGTGGCTGGTGCACGAACATGTCGAGCCGGGCGCCGATCTGAAAAAACTGCTTGCCGACATGGACGACAAGGAAAAGGAGCTCACCGCGCTCCTCATCCAGTACGCATCGCCGCTTGCCGCGGCGATGCTGCCGCGCCAGGTCAATTCCGCCAGCGCGCTGCAGGCGGCGTCACCCGCCTACGAAAGCGCGCGCCTGTTCAGGATGCTGGGCGTCGGCGTGGAGGTGCTGCGCGCTTTCGGCGCGATCCTGGTGCTCGCGGCGGGCCTCTCGGTGTTCATCGCGCTGCTCAACGCGCTCGAGGAACGGCGCTACGATCTCGCGGTGATGCGTATGCTCGGCGCCTCGCCGGCGAAACTCATGGGGTTGATGCTGGTCGAAGGCATGGCACTGGCGCTCGCCGGCGGCGTCGCCGGGATTGCGCTCGGCCACGTGCTCACGGAGGCGCTTGGCGCGGCGCTCAAGGCTGCGCAGCAGGCGGCAGTGACAGGCTGGGCGTGGAACGCCGGCGAATGGTGGCTGCTGGCGCTTGCGCTTGCGGTGGGCATTGCGGCATCCTTGGTGCCGGCATGGCGCGCCTATCGCACGGACGTCGCGCCGGTGCTTGCCGAAGGTTGATGAAGATGCATGAAGCGGGTGATCGTCGTAATCGCGTCCGGACCGGGAGTAGAATCCGCGCCATGAAACTAGCCTTGATCGCGTTTTTCTGCCTGGCCTTCGCTGGCGGCGTGCTTGCACAGGGAACCAAGTTCGGTGACCAGGTGCCGCCCGCGGGCGCGCCGCCCGCAGCCGCCCTGCCAGGGGCGCCTGTCTTCAAGCCGCTGCCCGAACGCAAGGACGTCGTTTCCTGGAAAACGCTTTCCCAGGTCGAGCTGGTGAAGCTGAAGGACCGGTACGTGCCGCAATTCGCCGACGCGGTGAGCAAGCTCGACCAGAAGGAAGTGAAGCTGCAGGGCTTCATGATGCCGCTCGAGATGGGCGACAAGCAGAAGCACTTCATCCTCTCGGCGATGCCGCAGAGCTGCGCCTTCTGCGTGCCCGGCGGCCCCGAGCAGCTGGTCGAGGTGCGCACCAAGACCCCGGTCGCCTACGGCTTCGAGCCGATCGTGCTCAGCGGCAAGCTCGCGGTGCTCAAGGACGATCCCACCGGCGTCTTCTACCGCCTGACCGACGCCCAGCCGGCGAAGTGAGTGGCTGAATCCCGTTAGCAGTGCTGCGCCGCGCATTGCGGCCGGTTCCGGAGGACCTTCCATGGAGCAGTGGCATGGCACCACCATCCTTTCAGTGCGGCGCGGCGCTGCGGTCGCGCTCGGTGGCGACGGCCAGGTGACTCTGGGCAACGTGGTGCTGAAGGGCGGCGCGAAGAAAGTGCGGCGCCTGCATAACGACCGCATCCTCGCCGGCTTCGCCGGCGGCACCGCGGATGCGTTCACGCTGTTCGAGCGCTTCGAGGCCAAGCTAGACAAGCACCAAGGGAACCTCTTGCGCTCGGCGGTCGAGCTCGCCAAGGACTGGCGCACCGACCGCATCCTCAGGCGCCTGGAGGCGATGTTGGTGGTCGCCGACCACGAGAAATCGCTTGTCATCACCGGCATGGGCGACGTGCTCGAGCCCGAGCACGGCATCGTCGCCATCGGCTCCGGCGGCCCCTACGCGCAGGCCGCGGCGCGCGCGCTGCTCGAGCACACGCAGCTTACGGCGCGCGACATCGTGGATAAGGCGCTGGCGATCGCGGCCGAGATCTGCATCTACACCAACGACCAGCGCACGATCGAGGTCCTGGAATGAGTGGGATGACCCCTCAGGAGATCGTGCACGAGCTCGACAAGCACATCGTCGGCCAGGACAAGGCGAAGCGCGCGGTGGCGATCGCGCTCCGCAACCGCTGGCGGCGCCAGCAGGTGGCCGAGCCGCTGCGGCAGGAGATCACTCCAAAGAACATTCTCCTCATCGGCCCCACGGGCGTCGGCAAGACCGAGATCGCGCGGCGGCTCGCGCGGCTGGCGGATGCGCCGTTCATCAAGGTGGAGGCCACCAAGTTCACCGAGGTCGGCTACGTGGGGCGCGATGTGGACAGCATCGTGCGCGACCTGGTCGAGAACGCGGTCAAGGGCGCGCGCGAGCAGGCGATGCGCCGCGTGCGCCCGCGCGCGCAGGACGCGGCCGAGGAACGCATCCTGGATGCGCTGCTGCCGCCGGCGCGCGGCGCGGGCTTTCACGAGGCCGGCGCCGAGGAAAGCGCCACACGGCAGAAATTCCGCAAGAAATTGCGCCAGGGCGAGCTCGACGACAAGGAAATCGAGATCGAGGTCGCCGCGGCGCCGGCGCAGATGGAGATTCTGGCGCCGCCCGGGATGGAGGAATTGACGCAGCAGATCCAGGGCATGTTCCAGAATCTGGGAGGCGGCCGGCGCCGCACCCGCAAGCTGCGCATCCGCGAGGCGCTCGCGGCGCTCACCGACGAGGAGGCCGCCAAGTTGGTGGGCGACGAGGACCTGAAGAGCCGTGCGCTCGCCAACGTGGAGCAGAACGGCATCGTGTTCCTGGACGAGATCGACAAGATCGCAAGCCGGGGCGAGCTCGCCGGGGCGGACGTCTCGCGCCAGGGGGTGCAGCGCGACCTGTTGCCGCTGGTCGAGGGCACCACCGTCAGCACCAAGTACGGCATGGTGAAGACTGACCACATCCTGTTCATCGGTTCGGGGGCGTTCCACATGGTCAAGCCCTCGGACCTGATCCCCGAGCTGCAGGGGCGCTTCCCGATCCGCGTCGAGCTTGCCTCGCTGTCGGTGGACGACTTCGAGCGCATCCTCACCTCGACCGACGCCAATCTCGTCATGCAGTATCAGGCGCTGCTTGCGACAGAGGGCGTGACGCTGGAATTCCGCGCGCAGGCGATCCGGCGCGTGGCCGAGATCGCGTTCCAGGTGAACGAGCGCACCGAGAACATCGGCGCGCGGCGCCTGTACACGGTGCTGGAAAAGCTGCTGGAGGAAATTTCCTTCGACGCCGGGCAGCGCGGCGCGCAAAGCGTGCCGATCGACGCCGCCTACGTCGAGCAGCGCTTGGCCGAGCTGGCGAAGAACGAGGATCTATCGCGCTACGTGTTGTGAAGCAGGGTCTTTAATCCTCAGCTCCAAACACTCGCGGCACAAGCACCCCTCGCCTGCCAGCGGCTTCACCGGCGGCAGCTCCGCGCACCAGCACTTGGCCGGGCTGGCCAGCAAGCCGCAGGAAAACGGCTTTCCGCAGCGGGCGCAGCGCGAGTTGTCGGCGGGGGTTGCCATGCGCCGGAAATTCTACCGGGGGGCTTGAAACCGGCCCCGGCCCTCCCCATCTTCGAACTGTGAGCCGGCTGGTCCGGCAGATTTCCTTACAGGAGAGACACATGGCAAACATCGCACGCATCGACCCGTTCAACGATCTGGTGGACGACCTATTCAAGGGCTTTTTCGTGCGCCCGGTCGCCTACGAAGGCCGGGAAGGGCTGCCGCGCATGAAGGTGGACGTCGCTGAGAAGAACGGCGGCTACTTGGTGACCGCCGAGCTGCCGGGCGTCAGGAAAGAGGACATCAACGTCGCGATCGACGGCGCCCAGGTGACCCTGAGCGCGGAGGTGAAGCGCGAGCGCGAGGCAACGGCCGACGAGCAACCGCTGCACAGCGAGCGCTACTACGGCAAGGTGTCGCGCAGCTTCACGCTGCCGCAGGAGCTCGACGAGGCCAAGGCCGAGGCGAAATTCCGCGACGGCGTGCTCGAGTTGAAGCTGCCCAAGAAGGCGGCTGCCGCGCGCCGAGCGATCACGATCCAGTAACGATCGCCGCTTGCGGGCGAAGGGCCGGCACCGCCGGCCCTTTTTGTTTGTAGAATGGCTGCGCCATGAACGCGCCCGCCAATCACAACGCGCAGGCCGCCGAGAAGGCGCGCACGCTCGCCGAGGCGCTGCCCTTCATCAAGCGCTTCCACGGCCGCACCATCGTGGTCAAGTTCGGCGGCAACGCCATGACCGACGGGGTGCTGAAGGCGGATTTCGCGCGCGACGTGGTGCTGCTCAAGCTGGTCGGCATGAACCCCGTGGTGGTGCACGGCGGCGGGCCGCAGATCGAAAGCGTGCTCGCGCGACTTGGCATGAAGGGCAAGTTCGTGCAGGGCATGCGCGTGACCGACGCCGAAACCATGGACGTGGTCGAGATGGTGCTCGGCGGGCAGGTCAACAAGGAAGTCGTCGAGCTCATCAACCAGGCCGGCGGCAAGGCGGTCGGCCTCACCGGCCAGGACGGCGCCTTCATCCGCGCCAAGAAAATGCTGCTGCCTTCCAAGGACAGCGGCACCATCGACCTCGGCCAGGTGGGCGAGATCGAATCCATCGATCCCGCGGTGATTCTGACCCTCGAACAGGGCGGCTTCATCCCGGTGGTGGCACCGATCGGCACCGGCGCCGACGGCACCACCTACAACATCAATGCCGATTTGGTCGCCGGCAAGCTGGCCGAGATCCTGCATGCCGAGAAATTGATCGTGCTCACCAACACGCCCGGCGTGCTCGACAAGGACGGCAAGCTGCTCTCCGGGCTGACGCCGCGCCGCATCGACGACCTGGTGTCGAAAGGCGTGATCTCGGGGGGCATGCTGCCCAAGATCGCCTCGGTGCTGGACGCGGCGCGCGCCGGCGTCAAGTCCTGCCACATCATCGACGGCCGCGTGCCGCACGCGCTGTTGCTCGAAGTGCTCACCGAAGCCGGCGTCGGCACGCTGATCCGCTCCAAGTAGCGATGCGCATCGCGCGCTTGCCGCCTTCCCGGCGGGTGTGGATCTTCGACCTCGACAACACGCTGCACGACGCGCGGCCGCACATTTTTCCGTCGATGCACGATCAGATGAACGCCTATCTGCGGCGCCGCTTCGGGCTGGACGAGGAGGGCGCGAACAGCATGCGGCGCTTCTTCTGGGAGCGCTACGGCACCACCTTGCGCGGCCTGGTCCGGCATCACGGCGAGGACCCGAAGAAATTCATCCGCGAGACGCACCAGTTCGCCGAACTGGGCCCGATGGTGATCGGCGACAACACCCTGGGGCACGCGCTGGCGCGCCTCGGGGGCAAGCGGCTGGTGTTCTCCAATGCGCCGCGCCACTATGTGGAGGAAGTGCTGCGCGCGCTGGGCGTGGCGCGCTGGTTCGACGCGGTCTACACCATCGAGAGCACGCGCTACCGGCCCAAACCGGCGTTCCAGGGATTCCGGGTGCTGCTGCGGGCGCACAACCTCGATCCGCACCGCTGCGCGCTGATCGACGACATGCCGGAGAACCTGCGCGCGGCGAAAAGGCGCGGCATGTCAACTGTCTGGGTGAGCAGTGAAGCCCGCCGCGCGCCGTTCGCCGATCTTCGCGTCAACGCCGTCACTGAATTGCCCAGAC
>CAYMVA010000010.1:0-5909 GCA_964393745.1 uncultured Enterobacteriaceae bacterium
ATGGTGATGCCGGGGGACAACATCAAGATGGTGGTGACGCTGATCACCCCGATCGCGATGGAGCAGGGCTTGCGCTTCGCGATCCGCGAGGGCGGCAAGACCGTGGGCGCCGGCGTGGTCGCCAAGGTCATCGAATAACGCACCACAGACCCAGGGGCATAGCTCAACTGGCAGAGCGTCGGTCTCCAAAACCGAAGGTTGGGGGTTCGATTCCCTCTGCCCCTGCCAAAGGCTAACCGGAACGCACCACATGCTCGACAAAATCAAGCTCGCAGTCGCCGCCGCGCTGGTCGTGGCGGGCATCGCGGGCTACTACTGGCTCGGCGACAGTCCCCTGGTGCTGCGGATTCTCGCGGTGATCGCGGGCATCGCCGCCGGCATCGCGGTGGCGTGGATGAGCGAGCCGGGCCGCGAATTCGCCGCTTTCGCGCGCGAGGCGCTGGTGGAGGTGAAGAAAGTCGTCTGGCCGACGCGCAAAGAGACGATGCAGACCACGGCGGCGGTATTCGCCTTCGTGGTGGTGATGGCGGTTTTTCTGTGGATCAGCGACAAAACGCTCGAATGGGTGCTGTACGAGCTGATCCTGGGGTGGAAGAAAACGTGACCCTGCAACAGGTTGACATGACCAAGCGCTGGTACGTGGTGCACGCGTACTCGGGATTCGAGAAATCCGTGCAGCGCGCACTGGAGGACCGCATCGCGCGCGCCGGGATGAAGGACAAGTTCGGCAGGATCCTGGTTCCGGTCGAGGAAGTGGTCGAGATGAAGGGCGGCCAGAAGCACATGTCGGAGCGCAAGTTCTTTCCCGGCTACGTGCTGGTCGAGATGGAGATGAACGACCAGACCTGGCACCTGGTGAAGAACACCAACAAGGTGACCGGCTTCGTCGGCGGCACCGCGACCAAGCCTGCGCCGATCTCGCAGAAGGAAGTCGACGCCATCATGCAGCAGATGCGCGAGGGCGTGGAGAAGCCCAAGCCCAAGGTGCTTTTCGAGACGGGCGAGATGGTACGCGTCAAGGACGGCCCGTTCACCGACTTCCAGGGAACGGTCGAGGACGTGAACTACGATAAAAGCCGCCTGCGCGTGGCGGTCACGATTTTCGGGCGCTCGACTCCGGTCGAGCTCGAATTCGGCCAGGTCGAGAAGGCCTGACCGCGAACTGAACGAGACGGGGAGGGTTGCCGGCCAGGCCGGGGCCCGCTAGCACCCAAAAGGAGCCAATCATGGCGAAGAAAATCGTCGGTTACGTCAAGCTGCAGGTGCCGGCGGGCAAGGCCAATCCTGCCCCGCCCATCGGTCCCGCGCTCGGCCAGCGCGGCCTGAACATCATGGAGTTCTGCAAGGCATTCAACGCCCAGACGCAGAAAGTTGAGCCCGGCCTGCCGCTGCCGGTGGTGATCACGGCGTATGCCGACAAGAGCTTCACTTTTGTCATCAAGACGCCGCCAACCACGGTGCTGATCAAAAAGGCCGCCGGAATCGAGTCGGGCAGCCCGCGGCCGCACACCGACAAGGTGGGCAAGATTACGCGCAAGCAGGTCGAGGAGATCGCCAAGACCAAGATGCCGGACCTGAACGCCGGCGATCTGGAGGCCGCGATGCGCACGGTGGCGGGCAGCGCGCGCTCGATGGGCATCGTCGTGGAGGGCATGTAAATGACTGCCCTCTCTAAGCGCAGGAAGACGATTGCCGGCAAGGTCGACCGCGCCAAGGCGTACGCTGCGCTCGAAGCGATGAAGCTGATCAAGGAGACCGCGACGGCGAAGTTCGACGAGTCGGTGGATGTGGCGGTCAATCTCGGCATCGACGCCAAGAAATCCGACCAAACGGTGCGCGGCGCGGTGGTGCTGCCCGCGGGCACTGGCAAGAAGGTGCGCGTGGCAGTGTTCGCCCAGGGCGACAAGGCGCAGGCGGCGAAGGATGCCGGCGCCGACCTGGTTGGGCTGGAGGACCTCGCCGAGCAGGTCAAGGCGGGCAAGCTCGATTTCGACGTCGTGATCGCGGAGCCGGCGGCAATGCGGGTGGTTGGTCAGCTTGGCCAGATCCTCGGACCCCGGGGCCTGATGCCGAACCCGAAGGTTGGCACGGTGACCCCTGACGTCGCAGGCGCGGTGAAGAACGCGAAGGCCGGCCAGGTGCAGTTCCGCGCCGACAAGTCCGGGATCGTGCAATGCACCATCGGACGCGCCTCGTTCACGCCCGAACAGCTGCGAGACAACCTCGCCGCCCTGGTCGACGCGCTGAACAAGGCCAGGCCGCAGCACACCAAGGGCGTGTTCCTGAAGAAGCTCTCGGTGTCGAGCACCATGGGAATGGGCGTAAAGGTGGATCCTGCGTCGCTTTCGGCGCAGGCGGAATAGTTGAAGGGAACTTTGGGCTGCCGTTCGAAAGGACGGCCGCTGTCAAAGACCGCAGGGGCTGTTGGCGCATGCGCCGGCGGCTTAATCGGGCATCACCCTGCGCAGACGGCGCACCCGAAGCAGGAATTGATGAGGTTCCTGGTTCAAGGTCGCCAATATGGGTGCCCTCCGCAAGGAGGGCGTGTGATCAACCGTAAGGAGGTAGACCTTGGGTCTTAGTCTGGAGCAAAAGCAGGCGGTCGTAGCCGAGGTGACGGCGCAGCTGACCAAGGCGCAGGCGATCATCGTCGCGGAAAACCGCGGCCTGAACGTCGGCGCCGTGACGGGCCTGCGCGCCAAGGCGCGCAAGTCCGGCCTCTACCTGCGCGTGCTGAAGAACACGCTCGCGCGTCGGGCGGTCAAAGGCACGCCGTTCGAGAAGCTGGCCGAGCAGATGTCCGGGCCGCTCATGTACGGCATCGCGCAGGATCCGGTGGCCGGCGCCAAGCTGTTCGCGGAGTTCGCCAAGGAGCACGAGCGTTTCGTGATCCGCGGCGGCGCCATGGCGAATGCCCTCATGTCCGAAAAGGACGTGAAAGTGCTTTCGAGCATGCCGAGCCGTGAGCAACTGCTGGCGACGCTGGTCGGCACGATGCAAGCGCCGATCGTGAAGCTGGTGCGCACCATGAACGAGGTGCCGGGCAAGTTCGTCCGCGCCCTTGCCGCAGTGCGCGACGCCAAGCCGCAGGCCACCGCGTGAGCGCACGCGGCTGAACGACCGCAAATATCAGGAACCTTTTACCGATATCGGAGAAAACGATGGAACGTACACAGATTCTGGAAGCGATCTCGCAATTGACCGTCCTCGAGCTGTCGCAGCTCATCAAGGACATGGAACAGAAGTTCGGCGTTTCCGCCGCGGCTGCCGTCGCGGTAGCGGCGCCGGCAGCGGGCGGCGGCGCAGCGGGTGGCGCCGCGGCGGCCGAGGAGCAGACCGAGTTCACCGTGGTGCTGACCGCGATCGGCGACAACAAGGTGAACGTGATCAAGGCAGTGCGCGAAGTCACGAGCCTCGGCCTGAAGGAGGCCAAGGACCTGGTGGACGGCGCGCCCAAGGCGGTCAAGGAGGGCGTCTCCAAGGCCGAGGCCGAGGCGGTGGCGAAAAAGCTCACCGACGCCGGCGGCAAGGCCGAGATCAAGTAACGGAACTTCGGGGACCGGAGAGAGTCTCGACTCTCTCTGGATTCCGAGGGCACAGCAAAGGCGCCAGCCTTTGCTTTGCCCTTTGAGCCGCCTGCCCGGGAGTGTTCATGAGCTATTCGTTGACCGAGCGTAAACGCATCCGCAAGAGCTTCGCCAAGCGCGCGATCGTGCAGAACGTGCCCTTCCTCATCGCCACCCAGCTGGAGTCCTATACCGGGTTCCTGCAGGCGCAGGTGGCGCCCGAGGCGCGCAGGAACGAGGGGCTGCAGGCGGCGTTCACCTCGATCTTCCCGATCTCCTCGCATTCCGGCAACGCGCGCCTGGAGTTCGTCAGCTACCAGCTCGGCGAGCCGCCGTTCGACGTCAAGGAGTGCCAGCAGCGCGGCCTCACCTACGCCAGCCCGCTGCGCGCCAAGGTGCGCCTGGTGATCATGGACAAGGATTCTCCCAAGCCCGTGCCCAAGGAAGTGAAGGAGCAGGAGGTGTACATGGGCGAGATCCCGCTCATGACCACCACGGGCTCGTTCATCATCAACGGCACCGAGCGGGTGATCGTCTCGCAGCTGCATCGCTCCCCGGGCGTGTTCTTCGAGCACGACCGCGGCAAGACGCACAGCTCGGGCAAGCTGCTGTTCTCGGCGCGCATCATTCCCTACCGCGGTTCCTGGCTCGATTTCGAATTCGACGCCAAGGACATCGTGTTCTTTCGCGTGGACCGCCGCCGCAAGATGCCGGTGACGATCCTGCTCAAGGCGCTGGGCTACACGCCGGAGCGGATCCTCAAGGAATTCTTCGCCTTCGACACCTTCCATGTCGAGCCCAACGGCGTGCTGTTCGAGATCGTCCCCGAGCGCCTGCGCGGCGAAGTCGCGCGCTTCGACATCGTCGACAAATCCGGCAAGACCATCGTCGCCAAGGACAAGCGCATCACGGTCAAGCACATCCGCGACATGGAATCGGCGGGCATCAAGCGGATTGCCGCCCCGGACGATTTCATTCTCGGGCGCACGCTCGCGAACAACGTGATCAATGCCGACGGCGGTGAAATCATCGCCAACGCGAACGACGAAATCACCGAAGAACTGCTTGCCAAGCTGCGCGAGGCGAAAACCGGCAAGATCCAGACGCTGTTCACCAACGATCTGGACCAGGGTCCCTACGTTTCGCAGACCCTGCGCGCCGACGAGACCACCGACCGCACCGCGGCACGCGTCGCGATCTATCGCATGATGCGTCCCGGCGAGCCGCCCACCGAAGACGCGGTCGAGACGCTGTTCAACGGCCTGTTCTTCGGCGAGGAGCGCTACGACCTGTCGGCCGTGGGACGCATGAAGTTCAACCGGCGCATCGGCGTGGCGACTGAGAGCAGCTGGCAGGCGCGCCTGAAGAACCACACGCTGCCGAAGGAAACCGAGCTGGAGGTCCGCGCGTATTTCAAGAATGCGCCCGAGCTTTCGCTGAGCAAAGTGAGCCTGGAGGGTGTCGCGTCCGAGGCCGAAGCGCAGGCGATGGTCGAGAAGATGTACCACGACCTCAAGGCGAAGGGCGTCGACAAGCAGAAGCTCGACGCGAAGGTGGAGCAGCGCTTCACCCTCAGCCCGAAAGACGTGGTGGAGGTGATCCGCATCCTGGTCGAGCTGCGCAACGGCCGCGGCGACATCGATGACATCGATCACCTCGGCAACCGCCGCGTGCGTTCGGTGGGCGAGCTTGCGGAGAACCAGTTCCGCGCCGGATTGGTGAGGGTCGAGCGGGCCGTGAAGGAACGGCTCTCGCAGGCGGAGTCCGAGAACCTGATGCCGCACGACCTCATCAACGCCAAGCCCATTTCGGCCGCGATCAAGGAGTTCTTCGGCTCCAGCCAGCTCTCGCAGTTCATGGACCAGACCAATCCGCTGTCCGAAATCACGCATAAACGAAGGGTTTCGGCGCTTGGACCGGGCGGCCTCACCAGGGAGCGGGCGGGCTTCGAAGTCCGCGACGTACACCCCACGCATTACGGCCGGGTGTGCCCGATCGAGACGCCCGAGGGTCCGAACATCGGCCTCATCAATTCGCTCGCGCTGTACGCGCGCACCAACAAGTACGGCTTCCTCGAGACGCCCTACCGCAAGGTGAAGGACAGCAAGGTCACCGACCAGATCGAATTCCTGTCGGCCATCGAAGAGGGCACCTATGTGATCGCGCAGGCGAACGCGGCGATCGACAAGGGCGGCAGGCTCACCGATACGCTGGTGTCCTGCCGGATCAAGAACGAGTTCGAGTTGAAGGCGCCCGAGGACGTGCAGTACATGGACGTGGCGCCCTCGCAGATCGTTTCGGTGGCGGCTTCGCTGATTCCGTTCCTCGAGCACGATGACGCGA
>CAYMVA010000011.1:0-15072 GCA_964393745.1 uncultured Enterobacteriaceae bacterium
TTCCGCCGCACTCTCGCGCGACTTGCCAACCTGCCCGCGAAGACCTGGGTCACCTCGCACCATCGCGGCGTGCTGACCGAGCGCGCGAAATTCCTCGAATCCCTGGCGGCGTTCACCGCGAAGCTCGGCGAGCGCGAGCAGCGGTTGCTCTATTTGCTCGGCGAGCGGCCGCGCACGCTCGATGAACTGGTCGCCTGCCGCCTGCTGTACCCGCCGGGCCATGAGGAAATCTGGGTGGACGAAGCCGAGCGGCGCAGCATCTCGCAGCACCTGGATGAGCTGCTCGCGGCCGGGCGCGTGGCGCGGCTGGAGGACGGCCACTACCGCGTCGCCTGAGTAGCCCCCGAAGCGGGTTTGACGAAAGTCAAGCCAGCTGCCCTGCACGGGGCTATCCTTTTGGCCATGAAGACCGCCGACATCATGGTGACCAACGTCGTTTCAGTGGGGCCGGATACCCCGGTGCGCGAGATCGCGTCGCTGATGCTGGAGCGGCGAATCAGCGGCCTGCCGGTGGTGGACGCGGAGCGCCGCGTGCTCGGCATTGTGAGCGAGGGCGACCTGATCCGCCGCCCCGAGATCGGGACCGATCGCGCCCCGTCGGCGTGGCTGAGTCTGTTCGTGTCGGCCGACGCGCGCGCGCGCGACTTCGTCAAGACGCACGGCCTCAAGGCGCGCGACGTCATGTCGCGACCAGCGGTCTGCGTCGCGCCGGTGGCGCCGCTCGCCGAGGTGGTGCGGCTGCTCGAGCGCCACCGCGTCAAGCGCCTGCCCGTGGTCGAGCACGGCAAGCTTGCCGGCATGGTGACACGCACCGACCTGCTGCGCGCGTTGCACGCGCGCCAGGCGCTGCCCGAATCCGATGTGCCGCGCGCCGACGGCGAAATCCGCAAGCGCGTCATGGCGGCGCTGGAGGGCGCCGACTGGGGCGGAAACCTGATCGTCAACGTGCAGGTAGTACAGGGCGTGACGCACGTCTGGGGCGCGGTGGATTCCGAGGATCAGCGGCGCGCTCTGCGCGTCGCGGTGGAGTCGGTGCCAGGCGTCACCGTAGTAGAGGAGCATCTCGCCCGTACCATGCCCATGGCGGGCTGAGCCCGAACGATTTGCTGTTGCAGTGCAGCACCCGCTTCCGGGGAGGCGCCCGCCGCGGCCACGCAATTTCTCTGCTTTGAATTAACTGTTTCGTGAATTATGATGCGTCGACCGCGTGGGAGACGCGAGCGAATTTACGACGCACAACGGATCTCAAGGGAGGAGTACCACATGTCTAGAAACTTGCTGAAACTAGGGGTCTTGGTGGCGTCCGCCTTGGCTTTCACGTTGCCGGCCACGCAGGCCGGCGCCCAGGAGAAGGTCAGCTGGAAGATGCAGAGCACCTTCCCCAGCTCGCTCACGCACCTTGGCCCTGCCGGTGTGCGCTTCACCAAGGACCTCGAGCGCATGTCCGGAGGCAATTTCCAGGTCAAGTTCTTCGAGCCCGGTGCGCTCGTTCCCCCGCTCGAGTGCTTCGATGCGGTCTCTAAAGGATCGATCGAGTCGTGCTGGGCGCCGGCGGGCTATTTCACCGGCAAATATCCCGCGCTCGCATTCTTCACCGCGGTGCCGTTCGGCCCGGGTATCGGCGAGTTCATGGCGTGGAAGTGGTTCGGCGACGGCAACAAGCTTCAGGCGGAGATCTACGCCAAGCACAACCTGGTTTCCTTCGATGCCTTGGCCATCGGCCCCGAGACTTCAGGCTGGTTCCGCAAGGAGGTCAAATCGCTTGCTGAGCTGAAGGGCATGAAGATGCGCTTTTTCGGACTCGGCGCCCAGGTGATGAACAAGCTCGGCGTTTCCACGCAACTGCTGGCCGCGGCCGACATCTATCCGGCGCTCGAGCGCGGCGTGATCGACGCCACCGAGTTCTCCATGCCGGCGATGGACGTCAAGCTCGGCTTCCACCAGATCGCCAAGTTCAACTACTTCCCGGGCTGGCACCAGCAGACCTCGGTCACCGATTTCATCGCAAACAAGACGGCTTGGGATAAGCTGCCCGCCGCCTACAAGGCGATGGTCGAGGTCGCTGCCAAGGCTCAGGTGATTTACACCTTTGCCGAAACCGAGGCCATGCAGTTCGACGTGATGGCCGAGATGCGCGACAAGCACAAGGTTCAGGTCAAGCGCTGGAGTGACGCCGACCTGGCCGCCTTCGAGCAGGCGTGGCACGATGTGCTCAAGGAAGAGTCGGCCAAGGACCCGGTGTTCAAGAAGATTGCCGACAACTATCTTGACTTTCGCAAGAGATACGCCATCTGGGGAGATTCGCAGATCATGAAGGGGACGTACCAGACAACCAAGCCGGCGCCCGCGGCCAAACCGGCAGCAAAGTAGTGAGCGTAACCCGGCGCAGCTCGGTGCTGCGCCGGCCCCCCTCGCCGGCGCGAATTCGTCGCGCCGGCGGATCGGACTACCAATCAGCGCGCAATTGATGAACGCCTTGTTGAAGGTGTCGGAGAGTTTGCGCCGGCTGCTGGAAGTGATCGCCCTGGCCGGCGGTTGGCTGCTGGTGATCATGGCCCTCGTGACCAGTTTCGATGTCGTCGCGCGCAAGTTCGGCTTTGACCTGCCATTCACCAAGCTGCAGGAGCTGGAGTGGCACTTCCACGCCGCGCTTTTCTCCCTGTGGATGGGGTACTGCTACACCATCAACGCGCATCCGCGGGTTGATTCCTTCACTGAGCGGATGACGCATCGCGGCAGGGCTTGGGTGGAGTTGGTCGGCTGCCTGGTGCTGGCGCTGCCCTACATTGCGCTGGTCTCGTACTACAGCCTGGAATTCGTGGGGAAATCCTACGTGCTGAACGAGGCGTCCGACAGTACCGTCGGCCTGACCCACCGCTGGGTCATCAAGGGCGTTTATGCCGCCGGCCTGTGGCTGGTGGTGCTCGGCATCCTCAGCGTTCTGCTACGGGTCGTCGTCTTCCTGTTCGGCAGCAAGACGGAGGAAGAAGTCAATCTGCAGATCGGCCATGTGGAATCGGACATCTAGTGCGAACCGGGGGTAGTCAGCGTGCTTAGATTCCTGGCCGACAACCTGGCCCTGATCATGTTCGTGTCGATGTTCTTCTTCATCTTCGTGGGCTACCCGGTGGCCTTTATCATGGGCGGGCTGTCGCTCGTCTTCGCGCTGCTGGGCGTGTGGCTCGGCACATTCAATCTGATCGGCCTGTCGGATATCGTGCTGCGGATGTGGGGCGGCGTTGCCAACGACCCGGTGCTGGCGTCGATCCCGATGTTCATCTTCATGGGCGCGATCCTGGAGCGATCCGGCTCCGCCAAGGACATGCTGGACGCAACCGTGGTCCTGCTCAAGCGGTGCCCGGGCGCGCTGGCGGTCTCCGTGATGGTGATGGGCACCATCCTCGCCGCGCCGATTGGCGTCGTCGGCGCGGCGGTGATCACGCTGTCGGTGATCGCCCTGCCGCAGATGCTGGCCGCGGGATACGACAAGCGGCTTGCCATCGGCACCATTGCCTCCGCCGGAACGCTCGGCATCCTCATTCCGCCGGCCATCATGCTGGTGGTGATGGCCGAGATGCTGGCGACCTCGGCGGGCAATCTGTTTCTCGCGGCCATCATGCCGGGCTTCCTGCTCTCCGGCCTGTACCTCCTATATATCCTGGGCGTCGCGATTTTCAAGCCGGGGGCGACGCCCAAGCTGCCGCCGGACTACGGTCCGCAGACCCGCAAGGCCTTCTGGTACGCCCTCTGGCGCGGCCTGTTCCCGATGACGACGCTGCTGGTGTTCGTGCTCGGATCGATCTTCGCCGGCTGGGCGACGCCCACCGAGAGCGGCGCCGTGGGCGTGCTCGGCTCCATGTTCATCGCCGCGCTGAACAAGCGCCTCACGCTCAAGATGATGACCGAGGCGATCTTTTCGACTTGCCGCGCCAACGGGCTGGTGTTCATGATTTTCCTCGGCGCGACCGGTTTCTCCTATGTGTTTCGCGTGCTGGGCGGCGACGAACTCATGATCTCGTCGCTGGCGTCTATGGGCGTCGACACCAAGTGGGAGATGCTCGCCTTCATCATGGTTTTGATCTTTCTGCTCGGCTTCCCGTTCGAGTGGATCGAGATCTGCCTGATCGTGCTGCCGGTGTTCGGGCCGATCCTGATGAAGTACGACTTCTCCGACCACATCGGCAACAACGCCGCCCTGATGACCTGGTTCGGCACGCTGGTTGCGGTGAATCTGCAGACCGCTTTCATGACCCCGCCATTCGGCGCCACGCTGTTCTACATGAAGGGCACCGTGCCGCCGGGCGTGACCATGAAGGACGTGTTCAGCGCCATGTATCCATTCGTCGCCCTGCAGGTGGTGGGCTTGATGTTGTGCATCTACTTCCCGGGCATCAGTCTCTGGCTGCCCAGATTGGCTGGCTTCCTCGAGTAGGGTCTCTGGGTATGGCGTCGGGTTCCGGGCCCACGTAGACCGCGCCCATGAGAATCATCCGCGTCGAGGCGGTTCCGCTCTCCATCCCCTGCCGCTACGGCGCCGAGGGCTGGTCGCTCGGCAGCGGCGGCTGGAAGGCGCTCGACTTCTGCCTGGTGCGCGTGGACACGGACGCGGGCCTCACCGGTTGGGGCGAGGCGTTCTCCTACTCCTGCCGGCGCGCGGTGGCGGCGGCGGTAAATGACATGATCGCGCCGCTCGTAGTAGGAAGAGATGCGGGACGCGATGCGGGACGCGATGCGGATCTCGACGCGGCCAGCATCGCCGGGCTGCACGCCGAGATCCAGAAACGCCTGCACATCTTCGGCCGCTTCGGCATCACCGCGTTCGCGCTCTCGGGACTGGACATCGCGCTCTGGGATCTCGCCGGCAAGGCCGCCGGCAAGCCGCTGCACGCTATGCTCGGCGGCGCACGGCGCGAGCGGCTCGCCTGCTATGCCAGCCTGCTGCGCTATGCCGATGCGGCGCTGGTCGCACGCTACTGCGAGCGCGCGCTCGGCGAGGGCTTCGGTGCCATCAAGCTGCACGAAGTGAGCGAGCCTGTGATCGCCGCAGCGCGTGCCGCGGTGCCGCGCGAGACGGCGCTGCTGCTCGACGTCAACTGCGAGTGGAGCGTGGCGGAGGCGATCGCCATCGGCAAACGCCTCGCGCCTCTCGGGCTGGAGTGGTTCGAGGAACCTGTGTTCCCGCCGGAAAACGGCGCCGGCCTGCGCGCGGTGGGCGAGGCCTGCGGCATCCCGATTGCCGCCGGCGAGAACTGCTGCTTCGCCAGCCAGTTCGAGGCGCTGTTCGCGGCGCGCGCGGTGCAGTACGCGCAGCCCTCGGTCACCAAGTTGGGCGGCATCACGGAATTCCGCAAGGTGGCGGCGCTCGCACAGCAGAGCAACGTGAAGCTCGCGCCGCACTCGCCGTACTTCGGCCCGGGCGCGCTCGCCTCGCTGCATCTGTGCGCGGCGCTCGCCCCGGAGGCGCGCTTCGAGTATTTCTACCTCTGGGCCGATGCCGCGCTCTACGGGGAGCTGCTCGCGCCCAAGCGCGGCGAGCTGGCGGTGCCGCAGGGGCCGGGGCTGGGCGCCGATCCCGACCCCGAAGTGATTCGCCGCTACCGAGTCGATTGAACGCCGCCGCCCCGGCGAAAAAGCGCGAGCCCGGCAGGATACGATTCAGGCTGCACGCGAGCTTGCACCTGCGGGGTCGCGAACCTACTGAGGAAAGGGTCGATCGTGAAATACCATGGAGTGATTCTGGCTGCGCTGCTGGCCGTGAGTTCGGGATTGGCGCACGCCCAGTACCCCAATCGCCCGATCAAGTTCATCATGGCCTACCCGCCGGCGGGAAGCTCGGACGTGCTGGCGCGCCCGATCGCCAACGAGATGACCAAGGGCCTCGGCCAGCCGGTGCTGCTGGAATACAAGCCGGGCGCCGGCTCCACCATCGCGGCCGACTTCACCGCCAAGTCGCCTCCCGACGGCTACACCATCGCGCTGCTGCTGACGGCGCACGCAATCAATGCCACGATGATGCCGAAGCTCCCCTATGACACGATCAGGGATTTCGCGCCGATCACGCTCGCCGCGGTCGCGCCGCTGGTGGTGGAGGTGAACGCCCAGGCGCCGATCCACACCTTGCGCGAGCTGATTGACGCGGCGAAGGCCAAGCAGGGCAAGCTGAATTACGCCTCGGCCGGGCCGGGCAACACCAGCCACCTCGCGGTGGAGCTGTTCAAGATGACGGTCGGGGTGGACATGATGCACGTGCCTTACAAGGGCAGCGGCCCGGCGATCATCGCCATCCTCGGCCGCGAGGTGGACTTGATGTTCGACGCCATCGGCTCCTCGCTGCCGCAGATCCAGGCGGGTAAATTCCGCGCCCTCGCGGTCACCACCGCCAGGCGCGCCGCGGTGCTGCCCGAGGTGCCGACCGTGCAGGAAGCAGGCGTGCCGGGTTTCGACGTCTCGGTGTGGTACGGCGTGTTCGCAGCCGCCGGCACCCCGGCGCCAGTCGTGCAGAAGCTCAACGCCGAATTCATTCGCGCCATGAATGTGCCCGAAGTTAAAAAGCAGATCGAGTCCTTCGGCTACCAGGTCGTCGGCTCGACGCCTGCCGAGCTCGAGGCGCACGTAAAGAGCGAAATCGCCCGCTGGGAGCGGGTGGTCAAGGCCTCGGGCGCGAAGGCCGAATAGCGGGCGCGGGGCGGCGTGCTCAGCGCTTGAGGCGGATCAGGAACACCAGCGGCAGCACCGCGAGCGAGGTGGCGATGAAGAACACGAACGCATCGAGGTAGCCGATCATCGCTGCCTGGCGCGCCATCTCGCGGCTTAGCGAGGCGAGGCCGCGCGCCTCCTGCAGATTCCACGCTCCCATGACCCAAGGCAGCGACAGCGCTTCGTTGTAGGGCGTGACGCGCTCGGCGAGCTCGGCGTAGCTGATGCGCGTCATGCGCACCGCGAGCGCGATGCTGAGCGAAATGTGGATGCTGGAGCCGATGTTGCGCACCATGTGGTAGATCGCCGTGCCCTGCGCCACGTGGCGCGCCTCGAGCGTGGCGAAGGTCACCATGGTGATCGCCACCCACAGGATGCCGACGCCGAAGCCCTGCAGCGCCATCGGCCAGAACACGTCGGCGACGCTCGGGTTGACGTCGAGCTGCGCCAGCTGCCAGCCGGCGAGCGCCTGCAGCAGGAAGCCGGTGAAGATCATGGCGCGCGGGTCCAGGCGGCTGGCGAAGATCATAAGGAAAAAGGCCACCATCGTGCCCAGGCCCCGCGCCCCGAGAACGAAGCCGATCACCGAGTCGGGATAGCCGCTCACGCCCTGCAGCATCGGTGGCAGCAGCGTCATGGGCGTGAAGTTGAGCATGCCGAAGACGAAAATCAGGATGATGCCGATGGTGAAGTTGCGGTCGGCGAGCAGCTTCGGATCGAGGAACGGCTGCTCCGCAGTCACGCTGTGCACGATGAACGCATACATCGCCAAGCCGGCGACCGCGGCGTAGGCGACGATCTCGGCGGCGTCGAACCAATCGGCGCGCTCGCCGCGGTCGAGCATCAGCTGCATGCTGGCGAGCGCCGCCGCGAGCAGCAGGAATCCCATCCAGTCGAGCCGCACGCGCTCGCCGGCCTCGCGGTCGCGGATGAAGAGCAGCGTGCCGCCGAGCGCCAGCATGGCGAACGGCACGATCATGTAGAACACCCAGCGCCAGTTGTAGGCTTCCGACAACCAGCCGCCGACCACCGGGCCGACGATCGGCCCGATTACCGAGCCCATGCCGAATATGGCGAGCACGGCGCCGTGCTGGTGCTTGGGGTAGGTGTGCAGCACGATCGCTTGCGACACCGGCACCAGCGGCGCGCCCACCGCTCCCTGCAGGGCCCGGAACAGCACCAGCTCGCCGAGCGAGTCTGCCAGGCCGCAGCCGAGCGAGGCGATGCCGAAAGCGATCACGCCGCCGTTGCACAGCCGGCGCTCGCCGAAGCGCGCCACCAGCCAGCCCGCGAGCGGCGTCATCACCGCGGTCGCCACGATGTTGGAGGTCACCACCCAGGCGATCTGGTCGGGGGTGGCGGAAAGCGCGCCCTGCATCTGCGGCAGCGACACGTTCGCGATGGTCACGGTCATCGCGTAAAGGAACGTCACCGCGGTGCAGGTGGCGAGCACCAGCGCGCGCTGCAGCGCCGCCGCGGCGCCGGTCGCCTCGGGTAGGGGTACCGCCTTGGCACTCATTGCCGCAGCGCCTACCGCCCCAGCCAGGCGAGGAATTCGGGCAGCCCGCGGCTGCGGCCGGTGTCCACGCTCACGCTCACAGTCATGCCGGCGCGCAGCGCCGGCCGCTCGGCTGCGGCCTCTGCGGTCTGCACCGCGGTCGGCACGATCACCAGCTGCACCGGCACGCGCTGTACCACCTTGATCCAGTTGCCGGTCGCGTTCTGCGGCGGCAGCAGCGCGAACTCGGCGCCAGTGGCGGGCGCGATGGTGCTGACACGCGCGCGCCACTCGACGCCCGGATAGGCGTCGGCGACGATGCGCGCCGTTTGCCCGACGCGCACCTGGGCGAGCTGCGTTTCCTTGAAGTTGGCCTCGATCCACGGCTCGCCCGCCTGGATCAGGCTGAACACGGGGACGCCCTTCGTCACCTGCGCGCCGGGCTGCAGCTTGAGGTTGCTGACAGTGGCTGCGGCCGGCGCGCTGATGCGCGTGCGCGCCAGCTCGAGCGCGGCGGTGTCGCGCGCCGCCTGCGCTTCGAGGTAGCGCGGGTGGCGCGCCGCCGGCAGCCTGGGGTCGCCGCCCAGGCCCGCCAGCACGCGCGCCGCGCGCTCCTTCACCGCGATCAGGCGCGCGCGCGCCGCCTCGAGGTTGTGGCGCGCCTCGTCGTACGCGTCCTCGCGCACCATGCCGCGCTCCTTGAGGCGCTGCTGGCGCTCGAGCTGCAGGGTGAGGAAGCGGATGCGCTCCTCGGTCTCGGTGGCTTCGGCGAGCGCGACGCGGTGCTCGGCGCGCAGCGTCTCGACGTCGGTGCGCACGGCTGCGAGCTGCGCATCGGCGCGCGCGATCGCCAGCTCGAAGGGCAATGGGTCGATGCGGAACAGCAGTTGTCCGGCGCTGACCGGCTGGTTGTCGCGCACCGCCACCTCGACCGCGCGCCCGGTGACCTCGGCGCTCACCGCGATGATGTGCGCCTTGACGTAGGCGTTGTCGGTCTCCATATAGCGCCCGCCCTGGGCGTAGTAGTGCAGGCCGCCCGCCGCAAGGACGAGCGGCACGCCGAGCAACAAGACCCCTCGCAGCAGGCTGCGGCCGCGGCGCCGGGGCACGGCATTGCTCATCGCGCGCGCCTCCTTGCCGGTGCGGCGGCAGCGGCCGGAAGGCGCTGCAAATTTGATTTGATGGCGAGCAGCGCATCGACGAAGCGCTCGCGCTCGGCGGCGCTCATGCCGGCGAGCGCGTCGCGCCGCAGCTCGGCGGCGATGGCGCGCATGGTGCGCAGCGCCGGCTCGACCTCCTCTGTGAGATGCACGCGCCACACGCGCCGGTCGCGCGCGTCGTGGTCGCGCCGCACCCAGCCCTTGGCCTCCAGGCGGTCGAGCAGCCGGCCCAGGGTGGGCTTCTCGATCTCGAGGGTCTCGGCGAGCTCGGTCTGGCTGATGCCGTCGCCGCGGAACAGGTGCGTCAGCACCCACCACTGCGAGCGCGTCAGGCCGAGCGCCTTGATGCGGCGGTCGTAGGCGGTGCGCATCAGCCGCGCGACGTCGTTCAGCAGGAAGCCGAAGTTGCGCGACAGGTCTTCGCGGAACATGCCGCCATGATAGTTGCCCGGCTTACGATAAGCAAGGCAAGGGTCCCGGGGGCGGCAGCAGGAGTAGCATGGCCTCCTGACCCCAAGGAGAGCCCTGCCATGAGCGACCAGCCGACCGCCTCGCACGACCAGGCGCACGCGCGCGACCCCCTGCAGGAAGTCGCGTTGCGTCTCTACGTGGAGCTATGCGGGCACATCTACAGCGGCAGCGCCACCGACAAGCCCCATCCCAAGGCGGTGGTCGAGCTGTGCTTCAAGCTCGCCAGCATGTTCGAGGTCGGCAACCTGGAGTTCAACCCGGCGGCGCGCGCGGCGCGCGACGCGAGGGACAAAGCGTCGGTCAACCTGCAGAACGTGCAGCTCGACTTCGCCGCCCTCGGCAAGCCCGTGCCGGCGCCCTAGGCGCTTCGCCGCTGCGGCCGCTTCGCCAGCAGGAAGAACACCGACCCCAGCCCGGCGAGCAGCGCCACCACCGTGAAGCCGGCGCGGTAGTTGCCCGTCATATCGGCGAGGATACCGGCGATCATGCCGCCGCCGATCTGCCCGATGACGATGATGGTGAAGGACAGCCCCAGGATCATGCCGATGGCGCTGCGCCCGAAGTAATCGGCGCGCATCGCCTGCATGAACGGCCCGCGCAGGCCCCAGGCGGTGCCGTGCAGCACGGCAAAGGCGACCACCATCGCGGTGCCGCCGGCGTAGGTGAGGCACAACAGCCCCGCCATGTGCAGCAGCATGCAGCTGGCGGAAATCAAGCGCTTGTCGAAATGATCGCCGATCCCCCAGCCGATGGCGATGCCGCAGATCTGGCACACGGTCTGCAGCATGATGAACAGCGACGCCACCTCGATCGAGTACCCCAGGCCTTCCTTCATGTGGGTGATGGCGTGCACGTTTACCGCGCTCACCACGAATAGCGCGGAGCCGTGGCCGAACGACAGCAGCCAGAACGCCGGGGTGCGCAGCGCTTCGCGCGCGGTGAAGTCGCGCGCGCGCTCGGCGGTTGCGGCGGCTTCCATCGCGGCCGCAGGGGGCGGTGGCGCGCCGTCCATGATCTCGCCGTAGTCCTCGGGGCGGCGGCGGATGACGTATGACAGCGGCAAGCCGGTCACGAGGATGATGAGGCCGGAGGCGAACGCGGTGGCGCGCCAGCCGTAGGCGCCGAGCGACCAGGCGACCACGGGCACGGCGAGGCCGCCGAGCGCGAGCCCAAGCTGCATCGAGGAGAGCGCCCGCGCGCGCTTGCGCTCGAACCAGTGGATCAGCGCCACGTTGAGCGGAAAAAAGCCGCACAGGCTGGCGCCGAGCGCCAGCACGATGAAGGCGCCGTAAAAGGCGAGCAGGCTTTCGGTGAAGCTGAGCAGCATGAAGCCGACGCCGAAAATCACCACCCCGGCGCGGATCACGCCCTGCGGGCCGAAGCGGTCGATGAACCAGCCGAGCAGCGGACCCAGAATCGCGGCCTCCACCTGGTGCAGCGCGGCGGCGCCGGCGAGCTCGGTCTTCGACCAGCCGCGATCGTCGCGCAGCACCGCGACATAGGCGCCGAAGGACTGCATCAGCAGGCAGGACTGCACGAACTGCATGGCGCAGCCGGCCGCCACCATCCACCAGCCGTGGAAGACGCGCTTCATCGCTCGGTGCAGGGTACCTCAGGGCGCGCCCGAGGCAGGCGGCTGTTTCGCCGGCGGCAGAGCGGCAAAGTGTAAAGCGTGACTTTACAGTCCGGGCCGCGGCGCCCGGCTACTTCGCGAGCACCTTCATGGCGCGTTCCAGGCCCGAGAGCGTGATCGGGTACATGCGGTTGTTCATCAGCTCCTTGATCACCTGGATCGACTGCCGGTAGCCCCAGATCTCCTCGGGCTCGGGGCACAGCCAGACGCACTTGGAGTAGACGTCGGTGACGCGCTTGAGCCACACCGCGCCTGGCTCCTCGTTGAAATACTCCACCGAGCCGCCGGGCTGCAGGATCTCGTACGGGCTCATGGTGGCGTCGCCCACGAAGATCACCTTGTAGTCGTGGCCGTACTTGTGCAGCAGCTCCCAGGTGCGGGTGCGCTCGGAGTGGCGGCGGCGGTTGTCCTTCCACACGAAGTCATAGAGGCAATTGTGGAAGTAGTAGAACTCCAGGTGCTTGAACTCGGTTTTGGACGCCGAGAAAAGCTCCTGCGCCAGCTTGACGTGATCGTCCATGGTGCCGCCGATGTCCATCAGCATCAGCACCTTGATCGCGTTCCTGCGCTCCGGGCGCATGTGGATATCGAGGTAGGCTTTTTTCGCCGTCGAGTTGATGGTGTTCTCGAGGTCGAACTCCTCGGGCACGCCCTCGCGCGCGAACTTGCGCAGGCGCCTGAGCGCCACCTTGATGTTGCGCGTGCCGAGCTCGACCGAGTCGTCGAGGTTCTGGTATTCGCGCTGGTCCCAGACCTTGACCGCGCTGCGGTTGCGGCCCTTGTCCTGGCCGATGCGGATGCCTTCCGGGTTGTAGCCGTAGGCGCCGAAAGGCGAGGTGCCGCCGGTGCCGATCCACTTCGAGCCGCCCTGATGGCGGGCTTTCTGCTCCTCGAGGCGTTTTTTGAGCGTCTCCATCAGCTTTTCCCAGCCGCCGAGCGCCGCGATCTGCTTTTTCTCCTCCTCCGACAACGTCAGCTCGACCTGCTTCAGCAGCCACTCGAGCGGGATCTGCGCCTCGATCCCCGGGATCGTCTCCACGCCTTGCCAGAATTCCGAGAACGCGCGGTCGAACTTGTCGAAGTTGGCTTCGTCCTTCACCAGCGCGATGCGCGACAGGTAGTAGAAATCGTCCACCGAGGGGCCGATCACGCCCTTGTCCATCGCCTCGAGCAGCGTCAGGTACTCCTTGATCGAGACCGGGAGCTTGTGGCTCTTGAGCTTGAGGAAGAAATCGATCAGCACGGCACTACTGCCGCTGGGCTCGCGTCATGAACACCAGCCGCTCGAACAGGTGCACGTCCTGCTCGTTCTTGAGCAGCGCGCCGTGCAGCGGCGGGATCATGGTCTTGCGGTCCTTGGAGCGCAGCGCTTCGGGCGGAATGTCCTCGGCAAGCAGCAGCTTGAGCCAGTCGAGCAGCTCGGAGGTCGAGGGCTTTTTCTTCAGCCCGGGGACCTCGCGCACCTCGAAGAACACCTCCATCGCCTCGCGCAGCAGGGATTTCTTCAGCCCCGGGTAATGCACGCCGACGATCTTCTCCCTGGTCTCCTTGTCGGGGAAGCGGATGTAATGGAAAAAGCACCGCCGCAGGAAGGCGTCCGGCAGCTCTGTTTCGTTGTTCGAGGTGATGAACACGATCGGCCGGTGGCGCGACTTGACCAGCTCGCGCGTCTCGTAGACGTAGAACTCCATGCGGTCGAGTTCGCGCAGCAGGTCGTTCGGGAACTCGATGTCGGCCTTGTCCACCTCGTCGATCAGCAGCACCACCGGCGCTTCGGCAGTGAATGCCTGCCATAGCATGCCCTTGACGATGTAGTTGTGGATGTCGTGCACCCGGGGATCGCCGAGCTGCGAGTCGCGCAGCCGGCTGACGGCGTCGTACTCGTACAGGCCCTGCTGCGCCTTGGTAGTGGACTTGATGTGCCACTCGAGCAGCGGCAGCCCCAGTGCCTTCGCCACCTGCACCGCGAGCATGGTCTTGCCGGTGCCCGGCTCGCCCTTCACCAGCAGCGGCCGCTGCAAGGTGATGGCGGCGTTGACCGCGAGCGTCAGGTCGTCGGTGGAAACGTATTCGGCTGATCCGTTGAAGCGCATGAACGGGCTTTCCGGGCAAAAAAGCGATTTTACGCGCTCTCAGAGATCGCTTGCAGGACCCGTTTCGCGCCCACTACAGTAGCGCCATGGCAGGTCTCCCGATCAAGCAACGAAAGATCCTCAAGGCGCGCGCGCACCCTCTCGAGCCGGTGGTGCAGATCGGCGGCAAGGGCGTGACGCCGGCGCTGCTAGATGAGATCGAGCGCGCGCTGCAGGCGCACGAGTTGATAAAGGTGCGCGCCGCGGCCATGGATCGGCACGAGCGCGACGCCGCGCTCGTGCAAATCTGCCGGCACTGCGGCGCCGCGCCGGTGCAGCATGTCGGCAAGGTGCTGGTGCTCTACCGGCCGCGCGAGGAGGGCGACAACGCCTGAGCGTCAGTCGATGATGTGGTGGACCGGCGCCTTCTCCATTGCCCACTCGCCGGTATGCCGGTCGTAGCGGGACAGGGTGAAGCAATGCCAGTTCTCGTCATCCAGCTTCATGTGATCGCCCCGATAGTAATACCCCGGCCAGCGCGTTTCTTTGCGGAACAGCGTGTGATGGGTGACGGACTCCGAGGCCAAAAGCCGGTGCTGCAGCTCCCACGTACGCATAAGCTGGTGAAGGTCTTCGGCACCCATGTGGCTCATGTCTTCCTTCAGCATGGCCAGCAACTCTAGGCCACGGTTGAGCAGCACGCCGTTGGTCATGTAGTTGGTGCTGATGCCGCCTACGTATTCATCCATGATCTGCTCGAGGCGCTGCAGACCATGGATCGGCAGAAGATAACTCGGCGATACGGTTCCGGCGACGATCTCGTTGCGGCCGACCCGGTAGTTCTCCAACGGCTGGAAGATCACCTTTTCGAGGTCCCGGTACTCCTGTTCGCTGACCTGAGGCTGGGCTTTCCCCATGTCGTTCACGTACTTGACCGCCGCCTTGGCGGCGATCCGGCCTTCCGTGAAGGACCCTGAGGAGAACTTGTGGGCGGTGCCGCCGATGGTGTCGCCGGCGCCGAAAAGCCCGTCGACCGTCATCATGCGGTTGTAGCCCCACTGATATTGCGCGGGGGCACAGTCTTCCGGTCCGCTCGCCCACGCGCCGGAGCAGGTGGCGTGAGAGCCCATGACATAAGGCTCGGACGTGGTGAGCTCGGGATTGATGTGCTTGGGATCGATGTTCTGCGACGCCCAGACGACCGCTTGCCCGATCGTCATGCCGAGGAAATTCTCCCAGCCGACGGTTTCCTTGTGCGGGTCCTGGAAGGCCTCCTTGGTCACCATGCGGATCGGACCGCGGCCGGCTTTCACCTCCTCGATAAAGGCGTGGTTGCGCAGGCACGTCGGCACCGGATGCCGGTCGATGTAGTCGCCCACCAGTTCCTTGGTGTGTTTGTACCACTTGGACTCGTACTCCTCGCCATAGCCGTTCTGCGTGTACGTATTCAGATGGAGGAAGTAGGCGCCGACGGGACCATAGCCGTCCTTGAAACGGGTCAGGACGATGCGGTTTTCCATCTGCGTCATCTTGGCGCCGACC
>CAYMVA010000012.1:0-2257 GCA_964393745.1 uncultured Enterobacteriaceae bacterium
GTTCGGCCCTTCCGGCGTCTCGATCGGGCAGACGCGGCCGTAGTGGGTCGGGTGCACGTCGCGCACCTCGAAACCGGCGCGCTCGCGCGTCAGGCCGCCGGGTCCGAGCGCCGAAACGCGCCGCTTGTGCGTGATCTCCGAGAGCGGATTGGTCTGGTCCATGAACTGCGACAGCTGGCTGGAGCCGAAGAACTCCTTGATCGCGGCCGAGATCGGCTTGGCGTTGATCAGGTCGTGCGGCATCAGGTTCTCGCTCTCGGCCTGCGACAGGCGCTCCTTGACCGCGCGCTCGACGCGCACCAGCCCGGCGCGGAACTGGTTTTCCGCCAGCTCGCCGACCGAGCGCACGCGCCGGTTGCCGAGGTGGTCGATGTCGTCGATGTCGCCGCGGCCGTTGCGCAGCTCGACCAGGATGCGGATCACCTCGACGATGTCCTTGGGCGAGAGCGTGAAGCGCTGCTCGACCTTGGTCTCGAGCTTGTTGCGGTCGATGCCCTTGGACTTGAGGTCGTGGAACATCTTGTCCACACTCGCCTGCGCTTCGGCGACGGTCACCACGCCCTCGAGCGCCACCTTGCCCAGGTGCAGCTCGGGGGCTTGCTTGAAGTAGGCGCGCAGTTCGTCCTCGGTTTCGCGCGGCAGGGCGATGTTCTTCATCCGCAACTGCCAGCTGGACTCGCTGGCGACGCCGATGCGGCGGTTGAATTTCATGCGGCCCACCGCCGACAGGTCGTAGCGCTCCTCGGCGAAGAACAGGCCATTGAACAGCGCCTCGACCGCGTCCTCGGTGGGCGGCTCGCCGGGCCGCATCATGCGGTAGATCGCGACCCGCGCCGCGGTCCGGTCGGTGGTCTCGTCGGCGCGCAGCGTCTGCGAGACGTACGGGCCCTGGTCGAGATCGTTGGTGAACAGGGTCTGGATCCTGCCAGCCTTGGCCTCGCGCAACTTGGCGAGCAGCGTTTCGGTGAGTTCGTCGTTGGCATTGGCGAGGATCTCGCCGGTGTCGGCGTTCACCACGTTGTGCGCCAGCGTGCGTCCCATCAGGAACTCGTCCGGGGCGCTGATCTTCTTGATGCCCGCGGACTCCATGTCGCGGATGTGCTTGACCGTGATGCGCTTGTCCTTGGCGACGATCAGCTTGCCCGACTTGTCGGTGATGTCGAAGCGCGCCATTTCGCCGCGCAGGCGCTCCGGCACGACCTCGAACAGCGCGCCCGCCGTCTCCAGGTGGAAGGTGTCGAAGGCGAAGAATTCCTTCAGGATCCGCTCCGGCGTGTAGCCCAGGGCCTTGAGCAGGATGGTCACCGGCATCTTGCGGCGGCGATCGACGCGGAAGAACACGATGTCCTTGGGATCGAACTCGAAGTCGAGCCACGAGCCGCGGTAGGGGATGATGCGCGCCGAGAACAGCAGCTTGCCGGAGCTGTGCGTCTTGCCGCGGTCGTGCTCGAAGAACACGCCCGGCGAGCGGTGCAGCTGGCTCACGATGACGCGCTCGGTGCCGTTGATGATGAATGAGCCGGTGGTAGTCATGAGCGGAATCTCGCCCATGTACACCTCCTGCTCCTTGACCTCCTTGAGCGTCGGCTTGGGCGCGTCCTTGTCCATGATCACCAGGCGCACCTTGGCGCGCAGCGGGCTCGCGTAGGTGAGGCCGCGCTGCTGGCACTCCTTCACGTCAAACGGCGGCTCGCCGAGCGAAAAACTCACGAACTCGAGGCGCGCGTTGCCGGAATGGCTGGCGATCGGGAATATCGAGGTAAACGCCGCCTGCAGGCCTTCGTTCCTGCGGCCATCGGGCGACATGTGCGCCTGGAGAAAGCCGGTGTAGGACTCCAGCTGCGTCGCGATCAGAAAGGGCACCTTCTGCACGATCGCCCGTTTCGCGAAGCTTTTGCGGATGCGTTTGCGTTCGGTCAAGGAATAGCTCATGCACGCTCCTAAATACTTCAATGCAAAGGGTCATCCCTTTGCGGGTCCAACCCGGGGAGGGTCGATGAGACCCTGCCCCGGCACTGAAGTTCACTGCGGTACTCGACTGCCTGTTACTTGATTTCGACCTTGGCGCCGGCCTCGGTCAGCTTCTTCGCCACCGCATCGGCGTCGGCCTTCGAGACGCCTTCCTTCACGGCCTCGGGCGCGCCGTCCACCAGGTCCTTGGCCTCTTTGAGGCCCAGGCTCGTGACTTCGCGCACCGCCTTGATGACGTTGACCTTGTTGTCGCCGAACGCGGTGAGCATCACGGTGAACTCGGTCT
>CAYMVA010000013.1:0-118526 GCA_964393745.1 uncultured Enterobacteriaceae bacterium
TCGGCCTACGACAAGTGGCTGCAGGAAAACGCCGCCAAGTACGGCTGGAAAGCGGAGTCCTACGGCACCAACGCCGACGCCATGCAGGCGGTGTCCTCGGGCCGTGCCGACGCCGGCCTCACCGGCAACACCGTGGGCGCCTACGCCGTGCTGCGCTCCAGCAAGCAGCTCGCGATGTCCAAGCTCAAGGTGGACCAGGGGCTGGTGTGGGGCGCCGCGTTCCGCAAGGAGGACGTGGCGCTGCGCAACGCGGTCGAGGATGCTTTCGAGTGCATGAAGCTCGACGGCACCATAGCCAAGCTGCACGAGAAGTGGTTTGGCCTGGCGCCCGAGGCGGGCTCGGCTGCCGTCACGGTGTATCCCGGCTACGGCGTGCCGGGAATGGACGGACACGACGCGACGCCGCACACGCCTAAGTGCAAATAGGGAGCGGCGCGCCGCCTAGCCTCTGCGCGGGCGATGCGCCGATCCTCGATGTAGCGGGGCTGCACAAGTCCTTCGGTGCGCTGGAGGTGCTCAAAGGGGTGAACCTGCGGGTCCGCCCCCGCGAGCTGGTCTTCGTCATCGGACCCTCGGGCTCCGGAAAATCGACGCTGCTGCGCTGCTGCAACCGGCTCGAGGAACCGAGCGCGGGCACGATCCGGGTCGAGGGCGTGGACATCCTCGCGCCGGGCGTGGATATAAACGCGGTGCGGCGGCGCATCGGCATGGTGTTCCAGTCGTTCAACCTCTATCCGCACCTCGATGCGCTCGGCAACGTCACGCTCGCTTTGCGCCGTGTCGTGGGCAAGCCGCGCGCGGAAGCCGACGAGATCGGCAGGCGGGCGCTCGCGCGCGTGCACCTGGCGGAGAAAGAGAAAGCGTTTCCCAACGAGCTTTCCGGCGGCCAGCAGCAGCGCGTCGCGATCGCGCGCGCGCTCGCGCTGGAGCCAGCAGTTATGCTGTTCGACGAGCCGACCTCGGCGCTCGACCCAGAACTCGTCGGTAGCGTGCTGAACGTCCTGCGCGAGCTGCGCGAGCAGGGCATGACCATGGTGGTGGTGTCGCACGAGATGCGCTTCGCGCGCGGCGCCGCCGACCGCGTCGTCTTCATGGACCACGGCATCGTGCTGGAGGAAGGGCCGCCGGCCAAGCTCTTCAACCAGCCCGATCATCCGCGCATCAGGGAATTCCTCGCTTCGATCGAGCACTGAATGGGCAAATTCGCCGAAACCTTTCTCAACTGGGAGGTGATGGCGCAGTACGCGCCCAAGATCGCCGAGGGCTTCGTCCTCACGATCGAGCTGGCGCTTTTGATCGTCGTCGCCGGCCTCGCCTGCGGCCTTACGCTCGCGGTGCTGCGCGCCTTCCGCATGCGCGTGCTCAATTTCTTCATCGTCGCCTTCGTGGACGTGCTGCGCGCGCTGCCACCGCTGGTGATCATCATCTTCTTCTACTTCGCGCTGCCCACCGTGGGCATCCGCATGTCGGGCTTCTTCGCCACCTGGCTCGCGCTGTCGCTGGTGCTGACGGCATTCGCCGAGGAGATCTTCTGGGCCGGGATTCTGTCGATCCCCAAGGGCCAGTGGGAGGCGGCGCGCTCCACGGGCTTGAGCTTCGTGCAGACGCTGCGCGACGTGGTGCTGCCGCAAGCGATGCGTCTCACCATCCCGCCGCTCACCAACCGCACCATCGCCATCACCAAGGGCACGGCGCTCGGCGCCGTGGTCGCAGTGGGCGAGATCCTGTACCAGGCGCAATCGGGCTATTCGTTTTCCTACAACCCGTCGCCACTCACCCTGGGCGCAATCGCCTACCTGATCCTGTTCGTGCCGGTGGTCTGGTTCGGCCGCTGGGTCGAAACGAGATTCGCATGGAAGCGCTGATCGACGCGTTCTTCAACGTCGCCATCCTGCGCGAGACCGCGCCGTATCTCTGGTCGGGTTTCCAGGTGTCGGTCGCGCTCACCTTGGTGGTGGTGCCGCTAGGGCTCGCGGGCGGGCTGGCGGTGGCGCTGCTCTCGACCGTGCGCAGCCGCAGCGTGCGGCTTCTGGTGGCGGGCTACGTGGATTTGTTCCGCGCCTTCCCACCGCTGGTGCTGCTCATGTTCATTGCCTTCGGCCTGCCCTTCGCCGGGCTCGACATGCCGGCCTTCGCCTCGGTCGCGCTCGCTTTCCTGCTCAACACCTCGAGCTACTACGGCGAGATCTTCCGCGCCGGCATCGAGTCCATCCCGCGCGGCCAGTACGAGGCGGCGCGCTCGACCGGGCTGGGCACTGTGCGCACGCTCGCCTACGTGATAGTGCCGCAGGCGGTGCGCAACGTGATCCCCGACCTGATCTCCAACACGCTCGAGGTGGTGAAGCTGACTTCGATCGCGAGCGTGGTGGCGCTGCCCGAGCTGCTGTACGCGGCGCGCCAGGCACAGGCGCTCACCTACAACGCAACCCCGATCCTCGCCGCAGGTATCATCTACCTCGTATGCCTGTGGCCGCTGGTGCGGCTGCTGAGCCGCTTCGAGCACCGCCAGATAGCGTTGCACTGAGATGCCGCCGAAGATTCTCGTCATTAATCCGAATTCCTCCGAGACCGTGACGCGCGGCATCGACGAGGCGGTCGAGCCGCTGCGCATGGCGGGTGGCCCGGCGATCGAGTGCATGACGCTGAAAGAAGGCCCGCCGGGAATCGAAACCCAGCAGCACGTGGACGGCGTGGTTGCGCCGTTGATCCGCATCGTGCGCGAACGCGACCAGGACTATGCCGCGTTCGTCATCGCCTGCTACAGCGACCCGGGCCTGCACTCGGTGCGCGAGGCGACCAGGAAGCCTGTGCTCGGCATCTCCGAGTGCGGCATCCTCACCGCGCTCACGCTGGGGCAGAAGTTCGGCGTCATCGCGATTCTCAGGCAATCCATTCCGCGGCACCTGCGCTATATCGGCGCGCTCGGCGTCACTGAGCGCCTCGCCGGCGAGCTGCCCGTGGGCCTCGGCGTCACCGAGCTTGCGGACGAGGGCAGGACCTTCGGCCGCATGGTCGAGGTGGGCAAGGCTTTGCGCGATGCGCACGGCGCCGACGTGGTGGTGATGGGCTGCGCGGGCATGGCGCGCTACCGCAAGCCGCTGCAGGACGCGATCGGCATCCCCGTGGTCGAGCCCACGCAAGCCGCGGTATCGATGGCGATCGGGCGCGTGCGCCTGGGCTGGGAGGGGCCCTGAGCGACCAAGCCCCTACGCCGCCCAAATCGCCGGGCGCGCTGTTCTGGGGGTTCGTGACCATCGGCGCGCGCGCTTTCGGCGGCGTGCTGCCGTGGGCGCACCGCGCCATCGTGGAGGAGCGGCGCTGGATGGCTCCGCAGGACTTTGCGGAAGTGCTGGCGCTGTGCCAGTTCCTTCCCGGCCCCAACGTCGGCAACATGTCCATCGTGTTGGGGCGGCGCTGGTTCGGCCTCCGGGGCGCCGTCGCGGCCTTCATGGGCCTTATGGCGCTACCGTTTTTCTGGGTGTTCGGACTGGCGCTGCTGTACGCGGAATGGGCGGGACAGCCCATGGTGCGCGCAGTGGTCACCGGCGTGGGCATCGCGGGTGGCGGGCTGTTCATCGGCACCGCGCTCAAGCTCGCCAAGCCGATTCAGGGGAATTGGTCCGGCATCGCGCTCGCTGTTGCGTGCTTCGCGCTCGTCGCCGTGGGCCGGGTGTCGCTCTTCATCGTGCTACCCGTGGCGGCGCTGGTGGCGTGGCTCGCGGCACGGAAGGGCGCGCTGTGATCCTGCAGCTCGCAATCTATTTCGCGCTGCTGTCGCTTATTTCGGTGGGCGGGGTTCCCGCCGTCATGCCCGAAATGCAGCGCCTGGTAGTGGACGTGCAGCATTGGATGAGTGCCGCCGAATTCACGCAACTGTTCGCCGTGGCGCAAGCCGCGCCGGGACCCAACGTGCTGGTAGCGGCGCTGATCGGCTGGAAGGTGGCTGGATTCGCCGGCGGCCTAGTGGCCCTCGGCGCCATGTGCGGCCCGTCCGCGGTGCTCACCTGGTGGCTCGGCGGCTACTGGGACCGCATGCGCGATGCGCCATGGCGCAGGACCTTCCAGCGCGCGCTGGTGCCGATCACCGTGGGGATGATTCTCGCCGGCGGCTATGTGCTGGCGACGCCCGACGGGCTGAATTGGCGCAATGCGCTCATCGCGCTGGCGAGCGCGGCGTTGCTTTATGCCACGCGCCTGAATCCGCTCTGGATCCTTGCCGCGGGCGGCATCGCGGGCGCACTGCTATTCGGGTAGCTTGCCCGGCAGTTCGAAGCGCTGGCGCGTGGTGCAGTAGCGGTTGGCGAACAGCCGCCCAACCGGCTTGTAGTGCTCTTCCGAAACGCGCTTGCTCACCGGGTCGATCACGCCCTCGCGCGCGTGCACCAGCAGGATCTCGCCGATCACCACTTCGCGCTGCGGGCCGAACTCGATGTGGCGCTCGAGCTTGCACTCGAACGACGCCGGCGCCTCGGCGATGCGCGGGTGCTTCACCAGCAGCGCCGGCACCGGCGTGAGCCCGGTCTTCTCGAACTCGCTCTCCGACTCGGGGATCTCGTAGCTCGAGATGTGCATCGCCTCGGCGGTGGCCTCGTCGGCGAGGTTGACGACGAACTCGCCGGTGCGGTGGATGTTCTTCAGGCTGTGCTTGAGCTGCCCGTCGGAGCGGTGGTTGAAGCTCACCAGGCAAAGCGGCGGTTCCTCGGAGAATACGGCGAAGAAGGAGAACGGCGCGCAATTGGCGACGCCGTTCTCGCTCCAGGTAGAGATCCAGGCGATCGGCCGCGGGATCACCAGGCCGATGAGCAGCTTGTAGCGCTCCAGCGTCGTCAGCTCGGCGAGGCGCAGGTCCATCAGTCGTTCGCGGGCGTGACTTCGGCCCCGACGCGCTCGACGATCATGCGGTAGTGCTCCGGGCGGCGGTGAGCGGCGAAATTGAACATGGTCTGCTTCAGGCTCGCGGCGAGGCCGATGTCGCAATTGAAGCAGATCACCTCGTCCGCCTCGGACTGCGAGCGCACCGCGATCTCGCCTGTGGGGGCGACGATGAGCGAGTGGCCGAACATGCGGAAGCCGTCCTCGAAGCCGCACTTGGCGGTCTCGATGAGCCAGGTGGCGTTCTGGAACGCCATCGCCTGCGCCATGATGAGGTGGTGGTGCACCCGGAGCGCAGGCGGCTCCGGGTAGTGCAGGTTCTCGGTCGGCGTGTTGAAGCCGAGCGCCACGATCTCGGCGCCCTGCAGCGCCAGCACGCGGAACGCTTCCGGCCAGCGGCGGTCGTTGCAGATCAGCATGCCGGCGATGGTGTCGAGGTAGCGCCAGACGCGAAAACCCAGGTCGCCGACCTCGAAGTATTTTTTCTCAAGGTGCTGGAACGCGGCCTTGGGCTTGTGATCGGCGTGCCCGGGGAGGTGGATTTTGCGGTACTTGCCGATGATCGCGCCGTCGGGCCCGACCAGGATCGCAGTATTGAAGCGGTGCGTGCGACCCGCCTCCTCGGCGAGCTCGGCGTAACCGATATAGAAGCCGATGCCGAGCTTTTTCGCCTCGTCGAACAGCGGCTGCGTCTCGGGCGAGGGCATCGAGCGCTCGAAATACCTGCGGTCCACCTCGGCCTGGTCTTCCATCCACCAGCGCGGAAAAAAGGTGGTGAAGGCAAGCTCCGGGAAAACGACGAACTTGGCGCCCATGGCGTGCGCTTCGCGCAGCAGTGCGACCAGGCGCCGGGTGGCGGCGGCGCGCGTGTCGGCGCGGTGAAGCGGCCCGAGCTGTGCGGCGGCGATCTTCAGATGTCGGCTCATAGTGTGAGGGACGTGTTCCAGGATTTGAGTTGCGCCATTTCCGGCACATCGCGGCCGAGCGGGCGCAGGGCGTCGGAGGACTCGCGGGCGAGAAATTGTCCGCGCCCGCGCTCGGCGTGCAGGGTGCCGTTCTCTACGATCACCTCGCCGCGCGAGATCACGGTCACCGGCCAGCCGGTGAGCGCGCGCCCTTTGTAGGGCGTGTAGCCGGTGTGATCGTGCGTCGCCTCGATGGTGAGGCGCTTTTCGGGATCCCAGATCGCGAGGTCGGCGTCCGAGCCGATTTCGATCGTGCCCTTGCGTGGATAAATGCCGTAGGTCCTGGCGTGCGCAGTGGCGGTGAGGTTGACGAATTCGTTGATCGAAAGGCGCCCGGCCTTGTAGCCGAAGGTGAACAGCAGCGGCAGGCGGAGCTCCAGCCCCGGCACGCCGTTCGCCATTTCCTTGAAGGTCGTCTTGTCGCCCTTGGGCAGCTTGCCGCTCGCATCCATGCGGTAGGGCGCGTGGTCGGACGAATACACTGCCAGCGCGCCGTCCTTCAGCCCCTGCCAGCAGGCCGCTTGCGCGGCCTCGTCGCGCGGCGGCGGGCTGCAGCAGAACATCGCGCCCTGCAGGCCGATGTCGATGTCTTTCGCGGTGAGGAAAAGATATTGCGGGCAGGTTTCGCCGAAAACTTTGAGACCAAGCGCGCGCGCCTGGCGAATGGCCTCGATCCCTTCGGGCGTGGAAACGTGCACGATGAGGATGGGGCAGTCCATCAGCTCGCCCAGCGCGACGATGCGGTTGATCGCCTCGGCTTCCGAGCCGCGCGTGTGGCAGATGGCGTGGTAGCGGGGCAAGGTGTTGCCTTGCTTGACCATCCGTCCCGCGAGCCAGGAGATCATGCCGTGGTTCTCGGCGTGCACCATCATGAGGGCGCCATGCTTGCGCGCCACCGCCATGACGTCGAGGATCTGCTCGTCATGCAGGCGCATGCGGTCGTAGGTCATGAAGATCTTGAACGAGCGAATGCCGCTCGCGATCGCCGCCGGCAGGTCGCGCTCGAGCGTCTGCTCGTCCGGATTGGCGATGATGAGATGAAAGCCGTAGTCGATCACCGCCTTGGCGCGCGCGCGCTGGTGGTAGTCGGCGAGCTGCTGCGCGAGCGAATCGCCGCGGTGCTGGGCGCAGAACGGGATCACCGTGGTGGTGCCGCCGTGCGCCGCTGAAACGGTGGCCGAGTGGAAATCGTCGGCGCTCATCACGCCCATCGAGGAAAGCTGCTCGATGTGGCAATGGCTGTCGATGCCACCCGGCAACACCAGCCTGCCGGTGGCGCCGATGACGCGCGCCGCGGAGAGATTCGAGGCGAGCGCTGCGATCTTGCCGTCGCGGATGCCGACATCGCATTGCAGCGTGCGCTCGGCGGTGGCTACCGTGCCGCCGCGAATGACGAGGTCGAAGTTCACGCTGCAATTATCCCGCGCCGACGGCGGCCGGCGTCAACGCTTGGATGAACCTGCGGTACCGGAGGGCTTGCGCGAGGGTCGCCGGCGGGGCGGCGCCTTGCGGCTGGCGCGCTCGATCTCGTAGCTCAGCTCCTCGTAGTCGCGCGTCACGGGGTATTGCGGAAACTCGGCGACGACGTTCGCGGGCGGCCGGAACAGGATTCCGGCATGCGCCTCGGCAAGCATGCTGAGGTCGTTGTACGAGTCGCCCGCCGCGATGGTGTGGAGGTTGAGCGCGCGGAACGCAGCCACCGTGGCGCGCTTCTGGTCGCGCAGGCGCAGCCGGTAGTCGCGCACCCGGCCCGCTTCGTCCACCACCAGCTCGTGGCAGAACAGCGTCGGGAAGCCGAGCCGCTGCATAAGCGGCGCGGCAAATTCGTAGTAGGTGTCCGAAAGCACAACCACCTGCGTATGTGCGCGCAGCGCATCGAGGAACTCGCGCGCCCCATCGAGGGGGCGCATGTGCGCGATCACCGCCTGGATATCGGGCAGCCCGAGCTTGTGGCGCTCGAGCAGCGCGATGCGGCCGCGCATCAGCTTGTCGTAGTCGGGTTCGTCGCGCGTGGTGCGCGCGAGTGCGGGGATGCCGCTGCGGCGCGAGAACTCGATCCAGATCTCCGGAACCAGCACGCCCTCCAGGTCCAGGCACACGATCTGCAAGCCGCCTCCGCGCGAAAGCGCGTGATTCTAAATGAAGGTTGCCGTGGACGCGCCAGTGGGCGCGCGGCGGCAACTCCGCGCGATGGAGCGGACGCTTAGCGCCGCTCATCGCGCGGTCCGGTATAATCCGTGCCCTCGCGCCCGTAGCTCAGATGGATAGAGTACTTGGCTACGAACCAAGGGGTCGTGGGTTCAAATCCTGCCGGGCGCGCCAGACAAATCAAGCAGTTCGGAAAAGGGGCCGTCGGCCCCTTTTTTCCTGCTACCCCGCCAGCCGCAACATCGTCAGCGGTCGGCTATCGGTGGCCGCGGTTTCCAGAAGCGCTATCGCGTCCAGAAGCTCGCGATATAGATGGCAGGCTCGGAAAAATAAAAGAAATGCGGGGAACGATCCTCACAGTTTCCGGAGTTCAGCTTGGATTGCAGAGTTCAACGTCTGTACCCACTGATTGTAAGCCGGGTGAATAACTGGCCCATCGGCCGCATCGGGCCGACCGGTGCGATCGGAAGCACTATATTTCATATTGATGCTGCTCCCGTATTTGATGGAATACTTCTCGGGCGCGACACTGATATCGACGGCAATCGTATGTTTGTTCTTGACCACCAAGATAGCGACCACGCCGTTATTTGCCGCGAACGCCATATCCCAATTGAGTTTCTTGCCTGCGGCGACGATTGCGTCCTTCACCTGTTCGACGGTTACGGGCTTGGCGCTGCTTGTCGCCACCGAAATGTCCCTGTAATCGATGATCGGAACCAGCGCGCGCTGCGCGACGGCAGTTGTGGAAAGCACGCCAAGGAAAAGCGCAAACACAATCCTGAAATTGCTCATTGAATCCCCCCCCTGGTAGTCGATCAACTATCTGATACCAACTCCGTCACGAAATCCGACGGCCTGCAGCGTCGTCAAACGCTGTCGTACTGAATGCTTATCTTACGCTCGCGCCAATGCATGGCAAGCGCCGAATGGGCTCTCGGACGCGGCTTAGCTGGCATCCGGTTTGACCGCTATTAGGTTCATCAGGGTTTCCACGCGTTGACCATAAGGGGGTGTTTTTTGGATGCCGAGCCTGTCCAACAGGCCGAGATCGACGCGGCTCCACCACAGATAAGGGTACGAAACGCGGTCCGGCTCGACCCTGAATCCGGCATTGCGAATCAGCGCCAAGTACTCATCCGCGTTTTTCTGCACGTCCATCGGATGCCGAAACAGCCATTTGATGATCCAGGAATGAATGTAACAGTGCATCGATTCCGCGAACAGAAGTAAACCACCCGGTTTGAGAATCCGGTAGAACTCCACTATCGCCAGTTCATGTTCGACCAGGTGATGAAACGTCTGATGGCAAAACAGAATATCGACGCTGTTGTCCGGTAAGCCCGTCGCAGCGCCGCTAGCGAGTCGCAAATCCACATGAACCTCGTCGCGTTGGGCCTGGATTCTCGCTTTTTCGAGAATTTGCGGGCAGGCATCGATTCCCATCAGGACTTGCGGACGGAACGCCTGCATCAGCAACGGGAATGATTTTCCCTGCCCGCAACCGACGTCGAGCAACATGCCAACGCCGGTAGGAGGCGGATTCCCAATGAGTTTGAGCAAATCCGCAACTGCCACTTCAAGGACGAATTTGACCCAGGTCTGTGTGCCGAGAAACCAGATACCGAAGCGGGTTTCCGGTACATGATCGATCGTATTCAAGCGCGACAAATTCCTTTTTGCAGCAATGTCGTTCGGTTAGAGCGTGCTGCTATCAATCGAGGTGGCCTTCTGCAGGTTCTCCTTACGGTCGTCACGAGACAGAGTAAGAATCTGAACCATGCGGCTGGATAATCTACCCAACCCGGCAGGGCTAAACTCTACCTTGCGAATGACCACTTTTGGTGGCGGGTTCAACCGGTCGATGCAACCCCCCTTTTTTACGGGCAGGGGTTTGAAACCTAAAGCGTTCCTAGCCGCGGACGTGGCGGGAGATTCGGTGCTGGCAGTGCGCTCACATTAGCGGCATACTTTCGCCGCCACAACCCGCACAGTGGCGGTAATTCAACCGGGGAGGAGGGGTGATGAAGAATACGAAAGCGGTTTGCCTGGCGGCGCTCTTGGTGGGAGCCGCAATGGCGGGAATGCCGGCTGCGGCGCAGAACGTCAAGATTACACCGCTCGGCAGCCACGATGGCGAATTCTGCCCGCTCGACCGGGCGCTGATTTTCGAGGACCCGGACGGCACGCGGTTTTTGTATGACGCAGGACGCACGGTGCGCGGCGGCGCCGACCCCAGGCTCGGGAAAATCGACGCGATACTGCTGAGCCATGTCCACGGCGATCACCTCGGCGACTTGCACCAGCCCTCGGCCAACGCCGGTGCCTGTGCCAAGCCGGACTTCTCGGTTGCGGCGACGCCCAACTCGAATACGGTAAACATCGCCATGGCCAAGCAGGCTCCGATCTTCGTGGGGGGCGAGATGAACGCGTTTCTCGCGGCCAAGGTGAAGTCCCTGGGCGGCGATCCGGCCAAGCTGGTTCGCTTGGTGCGCTTCGGCGCTTCGACCATGGTCGGCAAGGTCATGGTGGCGGGCGTGCCGGCCGTGCACAGCAACGGCCTGCCGCCGGCTTTCCTGCAGAAGGAGCACGCGCAGCTGCTGGAAGCCAACGGCCTGACCGCTTATGTCGGGCCTCCGGGAGGGTTCGTGCTGCGCTTCAGCAACGGCCTCACCGCCTACCTGTCAGGCGACACCGGTATCACGGCGGAGCAGGATCTCGTGGTGCGGGGGCATTACAAGGCGAATCTGGTGGTGATGAACATCGGCGGCTTTCCGTTCACCACCGGGCCGATCGAGGCGACCTACGTCGTCAACGAATTGGTGCGCCCGAACTCCGTGATTGCATCGCACGCCAACGAACCGGCGACCGTGGACGGGAAGGTGACGCCCAACAGCAAGACCGCCGCCTTCATCAAGGCGGCGAAAATGCCGGTGCATGTGCCGCTCAGCGGCAAGACGATGGAATTCGACGGCAGCGCGCGCTGCGTTTCGGGCTGCTAGCGCCCGATCCTGCTCAAGCGCCAATTCCAAAGGGCCAGCGATCGCTGGCCCTTTTCATTCCATCTTGATGCCGGCGGCCTTGATGATCGGCCACCATTTCTCGATCTCGGCCTTGTGGAACGCAGCCAGCCCTTCAGGCGTCTGCAACTCGCGCGAAGCGACGTCCAGTCCGAGATCCGTAAAACGCGTCCGGAGCGCGGGATCAGCGAGCGCCTGAACCATCGCGGCGTTGATCCTCGCGATGATCTCCTTCGGCGTGCCTTTGGGGGCGAACAACCCGAACCATCCCGAGGCATACAGTCCCGGGATGCCGCTCTCGTCCGACGTCGCCACCCCCGGCACCACCGGGGAACGGCTGGGCGACAGGTTGGCGAGAATCTTGACCGCGCCGGCACGCGCCTGCGGCAGCGTTACGGCGGCCTGGACCACCATCAAGTCGACTTGCCCGGCGATCATGGCCTGCATGGCAGGCCCGGCGCCGCGGTAAGGGATGAACTGGATGGTGGTGCCGGTCGACTGCTGCATCAGGACGCCGGTCAACTTCGCCGCCGCATTTTGATCCACGAACGTCGCCATGCCGGGATTTGCCTTCATCCATGCGACCAGTCCCTTGAGGTCGTCCGCCGGAAAGCCCTTCCTGGCGATCATCAACTGCGGATTGAGGGACATCATGCCGATCGGCTCGAAATCCTTCTGCAAGTCGTAGGTCAGGGGATAGATGATGCTGCCGACGTTCTCGATGATCACGGTCTGACCGAGCGCTGGCCGCATCCGCTCGCCGATGATGCGCGCCGCGGTGTCGGTCGACCCGCCCGGCGGGAAAGGAACGATGAGCGTGATGGGGCGCGAGGGAAAGGTCTGCGCCTGCAGCGCGGGTGCCCACGCGGCGGCCGCCGCCAGGATGAAGATCGCGAGGTGCTTGAACATGTCTCTACCTTTGCTAGCAGGTTCGCAACAAGGGCTTAACGATTCCCGGACCTTTTCATTCTCTCCCAGAAGCCTCTGGGGGACACGATCTCCATGTTTTCGATCGTGCCAAGCTCGAGCAAGGCGGCGTCGCCAGTCACAAACAGTGCGGCCTTCGACGCAAGCGCCTCGCCCAGGACACGCGCGTCCGCCGGGTCGACCTGCACGAGCGCCGGCGCAGCTTGTTCGATGGTCTGCGTCGCCTCGCCGGAGACAAAATCCAGGATTGCCTTGGCTTGCGCGGCGGGCAGCCTTATCTTTGACCGGAGCGCCTTGCCCAGTTCCTGAACCACGTGGCGCCCGAGCACCAGATCGTGCTCGAGCAGCACCAGTTCGAGGAGATCGGAACACAACCCCCTGGTGGCGAAGGCGCTGACCAGGACATTGGTATCGAGGAATACCCTCACGAAACGGCGCTGAACACGTCCTCGTCAGTCACCAGGCCCTGTGCTTCGGCGAACGGCAGAGTCTTGCGGCGCAGCTCGCGGAAGCGGGCGACCGCAACCTGGCGCTCCAGCGCCTCGCGCGCGATTTCGCTCTTGGTCCGTCCCGTGCTTTTCGCAAGCCGGCCGAGGGCCTTTTCGAGCTTGGGGTCAAGGCGGATCGTCAAGGTCGTCATCGGCGCTCTCCAATTTGTACGACATTGTCGCACAAATAGAACGAGGCTACGGGTGCGCTGGCCTTGGGAAGGAACATGCGCCGAGATCGTGTCGAGAACGCGATGGGGCCGTATAATTACGCCCTTAGTCGACTTGCAGGAGCAAAAATGAAACGCAAATACGGCGCCGCACTGGCGCGCGAATCGATTGCCGAGCAGCGCATGCGCGAAGCCGCCAAGGCGAAAGGCGACAACAGCTTCAATTTCGGCTCTAAGCTGCGCAAGGGCGCGGTTTCGCGTGGCAAGCGGCGCAGCCGGTCGGACCTCGCCGGCGTGTAGTCTGTTTTTGCCTGGGCCCCCGCGGCGTCGCGGGGGTTTTTATTCCCGCACGCGCACCGACAGGCTTTGCGTGGCGCGGCCGATCAATCCCGAAGCATCGAAGATCTGCGCCTCGGCCAGGCCGCTGCCGCTTGGCCCCAGCAGGGTGCGCGCGTCGATGCAGATCCATTCGCCGCGCGCCACCCGCAGCAGGTTGATGGTGAGGTCGGAGTTGACGAACAGGTAGCGGCTGAAGTCGAGCACCGCGCTGATGCCGTTGCTCGAGTCGGCCGCCACAGCAACGCGCTGGAACGCGCTCGGCTCCTCGCCCGCGATCAGCGGGTACTGCATCCGGAACCACACCGCCGACGGGCCGCGGAACATCCTGCCTTCGGCAACCCGGCTGTCGATCAGGTCCTGATAGCCGGTCAGCCTGGTGTCGAAAGGGAACTTGGCCGCGGCCGATTGCTCGACCGGGCGCGGCGCCGGCGGCAGCGGGTGACCAGGGAGGCCGTCGGGCAACGCCACCTCGGCCTCGCGCTGCGCCAGCGCGGTGAAGCGCGCCACCTCCTTGCCCCCGGCATTCAGCCTCGCGGAGAAATGCGCCGCGTTCCTGCCGGCGTATTCGGTCAGCACCTCGATGGCGCATTCGCCGATCGGAATCGGGCGCAGCAAATTGGCGGTAAGGCGCGCGATGTGCGTCAACTCCAGCGCGGCGGCGGCGCGCTCGATGGCGCGCGCCACCAGCGCGATCGGCGGGCCGGCATGCTGGTGCTCCGGATGCCAGGGGCCGCGCGTCAGCGCGGTGGCGCGGAAGGCGCCGTCGTCGAGCGCCACGTAGGCGCTCGCGAGCGGGGCTTCGGTGCTCAGGCGGTGCCCCACACCTCGCGCGCGGTGTCGATCACCAGCTTGAGCTTCGACGCCTGCGAATCGCGCATGATCTGGTTGCCGTGCACGGTGCTTGAAAAGCCGCACTGCGGCGACAGGCACAGCTGGTCGAGCGGCACGTGCTTGGCGGCCTCGGCGATGCGGCGCTTGAGCATGTCCTTGGACTCCAGCTCGCCCACCTTGGTGGTGACCAGGCCGAGCACCACGATCTTGCCCTTGGGCACGAAGCGCAGCGGCGAGAAGTCGCCCGAGCGCGCGTCGTCGTACTCCAGGAAATAGCCGTCCACGGCGAGGTCGCTGAACAGCGCCTCGGCCACCGGCTCGTAGCCGCCCTCGGCTGCCCAGGCGCTCTGGAAGTTGCCGCGGCAGAGATGAATGCAGACGGTCATGTTGGCGGGGCGGTCCTTGATCGCGGCATTGATGAGCCTGGCGTAGCGCTTGGGCAGCTCGTTCGGGTCGTCGCCGCGGCTCTTCGCGCCTTCGCGCATCTTCGGGTCGCACAGGTAGGCGAGGTTGGTGTCGTCGAGCTGCACGTAGGTGCAGCCGGCCTTGCCGAGCTGCTGCAGCTCGTCGCGGTAGCACGCCGCTACGTCGTCGTAAAAACCTTCCATGTCGGGGTAGGCCTCCTTGCTGATGGCGCCGCGGCCGCCGCGGAAGTGCAGCATGGTGGGCGAGGGGATGGTGACCTTGGGCGTTTTCTTCGCCACCGACTTGAGGAAATCGAAGTCCACCGCCTGAATCGGTTTGGCGTGCCGCAACTTGCCGACGATGTGCATCACCGGCGGCGCGAAATCCACGTCGCCCTTGGCGCCGTGGAATTTGCCGAGCACGCCCTGCCTTACATCTACGCCGTCGAGCTGCTCCAGGAAGTCGATGTGGAAATAGGTGCGCCGGAACTCGCCGTCGGTGACGCCTTCGAGTCCCAGGTCTTCCTGGAACTTGACGATGTCGCGGATGGCGCGGTCTTCCACCTCGCGCAACTGCGCAGCCGTGATCTCGCCCTTCTGCTTCTTGTCGCGCGCTTCGAGCAGCGCGGCGGGGCGCAGGAAACTGCCGACATGGTCGGCTCTGAAGGGCGGCTTGGCGCGTTGGTTCATGGCGGCTTCCTGATCGGGAAAGAGCACTATTCTAGAACTCGAAACCGGCGCGGCGGCGCAGCTCGCGCGTCGTTTCGCTCGTCAGCAGCGCGATGAAGTTGCGCGCGGCCGCTGGATCGGCGGCGCGGGAGCACACGCCCGCGGAGTAAACGGTCGCCAGCTCGAATTGCGTGGGCAGCGGCCCGGCGAGCGTGACGCCGGGCGTATTGAGAATCTCTGTGATCTGTGTACAGCCGATCGGCCCGGCGGCGCGCGACCCCGCCAACTCGCGCATGGCGGTGGCGCCGTTCGGGTACGCGCGTAGCCTCTGCGCCACCTGCTGCCGGATGCCGAGCGCCTCCAGCACCTTGTCGAAATGGATCCCGGCTGTGGCCTTCTCCAGATCCGGGCAGTAAACCGCGCCCGCGGCAAGCAGCGCAGCGCGCAGTCCATCCGGGCCGGTGACGTCAGGCGCCGGATCGCTGGCACGCACTGCTACCCCGGTGCGCACCGTGCCAATGTCCGCGCGCGATTCGGACAGTACCTGACCGCTGGCGGCGAGGGCTGCGATTAGTGCCTGCGTGAGGATGATCAGATCGGCGGGTTCGCCGGCGAGGAGCTTTTCCCGCATCGCACCGACTGCGCCAAAGCTGCCGACGATCTCGTAGCCCGCCTGCTTGGCGAGCGCGCCTACGACGCCCTGGGCCGCGCCCGCGCTCAGGACCTGCAAGCGGATCAATCGACTTTCGCCCCGGAAACCTTCACCACCTGCGCCCACTTCACGATGTCCTCGCGCAGGAACTTGTCGAACTGGTCGATGCTCATGCCCATCGCGATCGCGCCCTGCTTTTCCCAGGCTTCCTTCACGTCCGGCGCGTTGAGCACCTTGTTCACCTCGGCGTTGAGCCGCTCGAGCACCGGGCGCGGCGTGCCCGCGGGCGCCATCAGCCCGAGCCAGATGCCGGTCTCGTATCCCGGCACGCCGGCCTCCGAAATCGTGGGCACTTCGGGCAGGATATTCGAGCGCACCTTGCCGGTGGTGCCGAGCGCCTTCACCTTCCCGGCGCGGGCGTTCGGCGCCATGGTGGTGATGGCGTCGAGCATCATCTGCACCTGCCCGCCGAGGATGCCGACGCGCGCGCCGTCGCTGCCCTTGTAGGGCACATGCACGATGTTCACGCCCGCCATCACCTTGAACAGCTCGCCCGCCATGTGATACGGCGTGCCCGGGCCGGACGACGCGTAATTAAGCTCACCGGGCTTGGCTTTCGCCAGCGCGATGAACTCCTTCAGGTTGTTCGCCGGCACGGAAGGGTGGATCACCATCAGCAGGTCGGAGTAATTGACCCCGGTGATCGGCGCCAGGTCGCGCATCAGCTCGTAGGGCTTCTTCGGGATCAGCGTCTCGTTCACCGTGTGGGTGTTGGACATCATGAGGAGCGTGTAGCCGTCGGGCGGGGACTTGGCTACCGCGTCGCTGCCCACGATCGCGCCGCCGCCGGGGCGGTTCTCGACCACCACCGGCTGCCCGAGCGTGTCCTGCATGCGCGCGCCGAGTACGCGCGCGTAGATATCGGCCGGCCCGCCGGCGCCAAAGGGAACGATGATCTTCACCGGGCGGCTCGGATAGGGCTGGGCCAGAGCCGGCAACGCAGCGAGCAAGGTGGCAACGCAAGCGAACAGCAAAGCGGTGATGCGGGGCATGGTTCCTCCGGGGCGAATGCGGCACGATTCTACGCGTAACATTGGCGGCATGGCTCGCCGCAAAACCATTCCAATCCTGCCTTCGCGCGTCACGGTGGAGGGCATCGATCGCGCGCCGCACCGCGCTTTTCTGCGCGGCTTGGGTCTTTCGGACGCCGACATCGGCAAGCCCTTCATAGGCGTTGCCTCGACTGACGGGCGCGTGACGCCATGCAACGCGCTCTTGGGCGGGTTCGCGCGCGAAGCCTGCGAGGGAGTACGGGACGCGGGCGGCGTGCCGTTCGATTTCGCCTCGATCTCGGTCGCCGACTCGATGTCCATGAACCATGCCGGCATGCGCTACTCGCTGCTGTCGCGCGAATTGATTGCCGACGGCGTCGAAGCGGTGGCGCGCGGCCACGCCTACGACGGCCTGGTCACCGTAGCCGGCTGCGACAAGACGCTGCCCGGGATGATGATGGCGATGGTGCGCCTCGACCTCCCCGCCGTATTCATGTACGGCGGCGCGGCGCTCCCCGGGCGCTGGCGTGGCCGCGATGTCACGGTGCTCGACTGCTATGAGGCGGTGGGCGGCGTCTACGCCGGAACGGTCAAGCGCGCCGAGCTCGATGAGCTGGAGCACGTCTGCCTGCCGGGATTGGGATCGTGCCCCGGGCAGTTCACCGCCAACACCATGGGGATGGTGTCCGAAACCCTCGGCTTGGCGCTACCGGGCTCCTCCACCATGCCGGCAGTGGCGGAGGAGCGCCACGCGCAGGCGCGCGAAGCCGGGCGCGTGGTGATGGAGATCCTGAAAAAAGGCGGCCCGCTGCCACGCGACCTGGTGACGAGGAAGAGCCTCGAAAACGCCTGCGCCGCGGTCGCCGCGACCGGCGGCTCGACCAACGCGGGCCTGCACATCCCGGCGATCGCGCACGAGGCGGGAATCCGCTTCTCGCTCGACGATCTGGCGCGCGTCTCGCGCAGGACGCCGCTGATCGCCGACATGAAGCCGGGAGGAAAGTATCTCGCCAAGGACTTGCACGTGGTGGGCGGCGTCTATGCGGTGCTGAAGGAGCTGCTGCAGCGCGGGGCGCTGCACGGCGACTGCCTGACGATCTACGGCAGCACGCTGGAGCAGGCGCTCCGGGGCCACCCGGGTGCAGACGGCGAAGTGGTGAAGAACGAGCCGCTGCTCAAAACGGGCGGCATCGTAGTGCTGAAAGGCAACCTCTGCCAGCAGGGCGCGCTAATCAAGGTGGCCGGCCTCAAGTCGCTCAGGTTCGATGGCGTGGCGCGCGTGTTCGATTCGGAAGAGGCCTGCGTGGAGGTGGTGAGGAAGCGCGCTTACAAGGCGGGCGACGTGCTCGTCATCCGCTACGAAGGCCCGCGCGGAGGGCCGGGGATGCGCGAGATGCTCGGCGTCACCGCTCTTCTATATGGTCAGGGCATGGGAGAGAAAGTGGCGCTGGTCACCGACGGGCGCTTCTCGGGCGCGACGCGCGGCATGATGATCGGCTACGTGTCGCCCGAAGCGGCAGCCGGCGGGGCGCTCGCGCTGGTGAACAACGGCGACCGGATTTCGATCGACGCGGCGAAGGGCTCGATGACGCTCCAGGTGCCTGCTGCGGAGCTGGCGCGGCGCAAGAAACGGCTCAAGGCGCCGCGGCGCGCACCGCTTTCGGGAGCGCTGGAGAAATACGCGGCACTGGTCGGCACCGCATTTCGCGGCGCCGTCACTCATAGCGGAAGGAAATGATGCAATTGAGACCGAAACTGGGCTACATCGGCCTGGGGCTGATGGGCAAGCCGATGACGCTGCGGCTGCTCGCCGCCGGCTACGAGGTGAATGTGTGGAACCGCAGCCGCGAAAAGTTCGCTGCGGTGGTGGAGAAAGGCGCGAAGCCGGCTGAGTCGCCCGCTGCAGTTGCGCGCGCCTCGGACATCGTCATGCTGTGCGTCACCGATCAGAAGGCGGTGGAGCAGGTGCTTTTCGGGCACGACCGCGTCGCCGAGGGCGCGTCGGCGGGCAAACTGGTGGTGGATTTCTCCAGCATCGCGCCAGCCGCGGCGCGCACGCACGCGGCGCGGCTGCTGGAGCGCGGCGTGGGCCTGGTGGATGCGCCGGTCTCGGGCGGCATCGCCGGCGCGGAAAAAGGCACCCTCGCCGTGATGGCGGGCGGCAGACCCGAGGACATCGAGCGCGCGCGGCCCGTGGTAATGCACCTCGCGCAGCGCTTCACGCGCATGGGCGACGCGGGCGCGGGGCAGGTCACCAAGCTGTGTAATCAGATCATCGTGGGGAGCGCCTTCGCCGTGATCGCCGAGGCAGTGCGGCTGGCGGAGGCGGCGGGTGTCGACGCGAGGATGCTGCCCGAGGCGCTCAAGGGCGGCTCGGCGGACTCCGGGCCGCTCCAGGTCTACGGCGCGAGGATGGCCGCGCGCAACTTCGAGCCGCGGCTGAGCGCCAACGCCATCATGCTGAAGGACCTGGAGAACGCCGCCGCGGTGGCGAAGCAGCTCGGCGTGCCGCTACCGATGGCGGACACTGCGACCTCGCGCTATCGGCTGCTCGCGGCGCAGGGCAAGGCCGAGAGCGACCCAGCTACGCTGATCGAGCTGCTTTTGGCTGGCCGCTAGAACCGTCGCCCCCCGCGAATTCAACTGTCGCCCCCGCGAAAGCGGGGGACCAGAAACTCTAAGTCAACGCCCGCTGTGCGCGTGCGTTCTCGTAGCTGTGAAGCAGCCAGCCGTCTACATTCTCGCAAGTGCGCGCAACGGCACTCTCTACATTGGCGTGACGAGCGATCTCGCGCGGCGCATCGAGGCACACAGATGCGGTGCGGTCGAGGGCTTCACCAAAAAGTACGACGTGCAACGGCTGGTGTACTTTGAACTGCACGAAGACATGTACGAAGCGATCGTGCGCGAGAAGCGGTTGAAGAAGTGGAACCGCGCCTGGAAGATCTCGCCGATTGAAAACGCCAACCCCGGGTGGCGCGATCTCTCCGCGGAGTTGGCATGAGGGTCAACTCGGAAGTACCGTAACCGGACTTTCCTGGGTCCCCGCCCTCGATCGAGTCGAGGGCAGGCCCTTCGCGGGGAGGACATCTTCGAATTGTGGATCCCCGCTTTTGCGGGGAGGACATCTTCGAATTGTGGATCCCCGCCCCCGATCGTGTCGGGGGCGGGCATTTCGCGGGGAAGACGAAACTACGACTGAGCCGCGCGCCGCGCCCAGTAGGCGAAGGTGCCGCGCACGATCGAAGGCTGGAGCAGGAAGTCGCGCGCCTCGCGCGCAAGCTCGGGCTTTACTTCTTTCACGCCGCCCGCCGCCATGGCGCGCAGCTGCATGCGTGCCGCGCGCTCGAAGAACACCGCGAGATAGGTCGCTTCCTCGACGCTGCTGCCGGTCGTGAGCAGGCCGTGATTGGCGAGCAGGATTGTCTTCGCATCGCCCAGCGCGCCGCTGATGATGCGTCCCTCGTCGTCCGCCACCGGCACGCCCGGCCACTCTGGCAGGTGCGCGGTGCCGTAGAGCATCGCCGAATCCATGTGCGCGATCTGCAGCGGCTTGCCGGTCGCCGCGAGCGCCGAGGCGTATGGCGCATGGGTGTGGATGATCGCGTTCACCTCCGGACGCTGGCGGTAGACCCAGACGTGAAACCGCACCCCGGGGTTCGGCCGCCCGCCCGAAAGCGGCTTCAGGTCCTCGTCCACCAGCACCATGCGTTCGGTGGTCGCCTCGTCGAAGCCCACTCCCAGCGGCAGAGTCCACCAGGTGCCGGGGCGCTCGCCGCGCGCGGTGAACTGCCCAGCGAGGCCCGATTCGTGGCCCTCGCGAGCGAGGATCCTGCTCGCGGCGGCGAGCGCCTCGCGCGGCGGCAGGTCGGCCGCCGGCAGGTCGGCGTCCATCTCGCGGCTGACGCGCTCCTTGAAGTAAGCCTTGTCGCGCTGGTTCATTGTGTCGGCTGTTACTATATCGGCCTCGGCCGCGCGTGCTGGAAAATCACATCCGCGGCTCGACCCTACGAGGAGGAGACCGTAACATGAACTGGACCGGAAAAATCGCAGTCCTTGCAGCCACCGGGGCGCTCGCCCTGATCGGCGCTGGCGCGCAGGCGCAGACTACCCTGACGCTTTCGAACTGGGTGCCGCCGCAGCACCCGATCGTGATCTACATGATGAAGCCCTGGGCCGACGAGGTGGCCAAGGCCACGGGCGGCCGCGTCACCATCAGCATGCTGCCCAAGGCGATCGCCGCGCCTAACCAGCACTACGACGCCACCATCAACGGCCAGGTGGACGTTGCCTGGGCGACCTACGGTTACCAGCCCGAGCGCTTCGCGCCCTACCTGATCGCGGAGCTGCCGCAGCTTGGCGACACCGCGGTGCACAACGGCGTTGCCCTGTGGCGCACGCATAAGAAGCACATCGAGCAGTCCGGCATCCACAAGGACGTGCAGCTGCTCGGCGTCATGACTCACGGTCCGGGCCTGTTCCATCATTCCAAGAAGCACATCCTGCTGCCCGCCGACCTGCAGGGGCAGAAGATCCGCGTTGGCGGGGACGTGCCCAAGGTGATCGTGGAAACTTTCGGCGGCGTCGTGATCACGCAGCCGGCGCCGAAATCCTACGAGATTCTTTCGGCGGGCATCGCCGACGGCATCATGTTCCCGACCGAGTCGCTGAAGAGCTTCAACATCGCGAGCCTTGTCAAATACACGACCTACGTCAAGGGTGGCCTGTACAGCTCCTCGTTCTGGTTCGCGATGAACAAGAAGAAATTCGAGAGCCTGTCGAAAGCCGACCAGGACGCGATCATGAAGGTGTCGGGCGAGAAATTCGCGCGCCTGGCCGGTGCCGGCTGGGATCGCGCCGACAAGGAAGGCGTGGTAGCGATGAAGGCGGCAGGTGGGACGATCAAGGAAGCTTCGCCGAAGCTGGTCGCCGATCTAAAACAACTGACGGAGAAGCTGGAGGTGCAGTACGGCGCCAGGATGGACGCCATGGGCATCGACGGCAAGGAGACCATCCGGTTCTTCCGCGCCGAAGTCGCCCGGGTCGCCGCAGAGAAGTAGCGCAACGCATGCCGCGCCCGGGCGCCGGCCGGGGCGCGGCATTTTGTTTTTCGCGCTCACCAGATGTCCGAAACGCTATCTGACCTGCAGCGGCCGGAAACCCTGTTTCCGGGCCGCGTCGGCGGTTGGGCGGCCTGGACGCTGGGCACCATCGCCGCGCTGGATCTTGCGGCGATGATGCTGCTCACTTTCGTGGACGTCACGGGCCGGAAATTCTTCTCCGCGCCCGTTTACGGCGCCTACGAGGTTACCGAGTTCATGATGGGCGTGCTGATCTTCAGCGCGCTGCCGCTGGTGACCGCGCGCGAGGACCACGTCACGATCGATGTCTTCGACCATTTCATCCCGCGTGCGATCGCGCGCTGGCAGCGGCTGGCCGTCAGCCTGCTCAGCAGCGGCGTGCTGGCGGTACTCGCCTGGCGGTTGTGGATCCTGTCGGCGAGCCACCTGCGTACCAACGAAGTGACCATGACGCTGCACATCCCGCACGGCCCCTTCACCCGCGCCTTCGCCGTGATGGCGGTGCTGGCGGCCGTCGCCTGCCTCGTGGTCGCCTGGTCGCACTTGCGACGCGCCCGAGCCGCGCCGTGACCGAGACCCTGATCGCCTTCGCGGCGCTGCTGGCGCTTGCCTTCGCGCGCCTGCCGATCGCTTTCGCCATGCTGGCGGTCGGCGCCACCGGCTTCGCGCTGAAGCGCGGCTGGCCCGCGGCCTTCGACCAGGTGGCGCAGACCACCTTCGGCGCCGGCATCGACTACGAGCTGTCGGTGGTGCCGCTGTTCATCCTGATGGGGAATTTCGTCGCCCGTGCGGGCATGTCGCAGGAGCTGTTCCGCGCCGCCTATACCTTCATCGGCCACTGGAAAGGCGGGCTGGCGATGTCCACCATCGTGGCCTGCGCCGGCTTCGGCGCCATCTGCGGCTCGTCCATCGCCACCGCGGCCACCATGGCGCGCGTGGCGTACCCGCCGATGAAAAAGCTCGGTTACGCGGACAAGCTGTCAGCCGCCGCGATCGCCGCCGGCGGCACGCTTGGCATCCTGATCCCGCCCTCCACCATCATGGTGATCTACGGCATCATGACCGAGACCAACATCGGGCGGCTGTTTGCCGCCGGGGTGCTGCCGGGAGTCCTCGCAGTGGCGCTGCTGTGCCTCGCAGTGCGCTGGGTGGTGTGGCGCGACCCCAAGGCCGGCCCTGCGGGGGAGCGCTCGTCCTGGCGGGAGCGGCTGGAGGCGCTGAAGGAGATCTGGGGCGTGGTGGCGCTGTTCGCGGTCTCCATCGGCGGCATCTACGCCGGCGTGTTCACGGCGACCGAGGGCGCGGGCATGGGCGCCTTCGGCGCCTTCATGTTCGCACTCGCGCGGCGCTCGCTCACCTGGACGGTGCTGCGCGACATCCTGCTCGAGTCGGCGCGCACCACCGGCATGCTGTTCACGATCCTGATCGGCGCGCTGGTGTTCGCCAATTACATCAACTTCACCAGCTTGCCCGGGGACCTGACCCGCTTCGTCGAGCAGTTCAAGATCCAGCCCATCATGGTGGTGGCAGCCATCTGCGTGATCTACGTGGTGCTCGGCTCCGCGATGGAAGAGCTTTCCATGATCCTGCTGACGGTGCCGGTGTTCTTCCCCCTCGTCGTCGGCCTCGGTTTCGACCCGGTGTGGTTCGGCATCCTGGTGGTGGTGGTGGTGGAGATCGGCTTGATCAGCCCGCCGGTCGGCATGAACCTGTTCGTGCTGGGCTCGCTGTTGCCGCAGGTGAAGACTTCGACCCTGTTCCGCGGCGTCATGCCGTTCGTGTTTGCGGACGTGGTGCGCCTGTTCATCCTGCTGGCGTTCCCGGCCATCTCCTTGTGGCTGCCATCGGTGCTCAAAATTGCCGGGGGCTGAGCGCGCACAGCGTATCGGCAATCACTCTCCTTAAAGATTAATGCGTTGCGCGGGTTTGTTGCAACGCAGATGCGACAAGCAACGCCGATGCGAGAAGCGGAAAAAATGCGCACGCGATCAAAAATGTTTCGCGGCGGCGATTGAATTCGCGATTCGATGCCGATAAGATGCGCACTCGCTTCGCGCCGCGCGCCGGCGCAGCAAGCGTGCAACAGGGGGAACGCATGGCATCCGTAGTCACCAAGTCGGACCTGGTACAGGCGGCGGCGCGCGCCGGCAACGTGAGCAAGGTCGCGGCAGGCGAGGCGGTGAATGCGGTATTCGATGCCATCGTGCACAGCGTCGCCAAGGGCAACCGCGTCACGGTGGTCGGATTTGGCACTTTTCTGCCGCGCAAGCGCAAAGCGCGCGCCGGGCGCAGTCCCGCGAACGGCAAGGAGATCCGCATCGGCTCCAAAACGGTGCCGGCGTTCTCCGCCGGCCGGGGCTTCAAGGACGCCGTAGGCAGCCGCTAGCGGAAAACCGGCGAAAATCGGGGACAGACCCCGCGGGGTCTGTCCCCGATTTTTGCAAGGGCTGCGAGGTTTGCCTCGCAGCCCTTTGTTTTTGTGGGCATTGCAAAGCACAACCCGAGGAGGCAAAATCCGTCCTGGACGGACCCAAACCCATGGATCGCCTGCTCATTCTCTCCCTCGACAGCCACGGCGTGCCGCACCGCTGGATCAGCTGGCAGCAGGCCTGCTTCTATTACGCCAAGAACCTGGTGGCGTGGACGCTGGGCGAGCGCAGCTTCACCTTCCACGGCGGCATTTCGCGCGCCACGGGCGAGCGCTCGCGCATCACCGCCGCCTCGATCATCGCCATCAAGGGCAAGGCGCTGGCGGCCAAGGGCTTCAACCAGGTGCCGCCGCTCAACAACCGCGAGCTGTTCCGGCGCGACCGGCACACGTGCGGCTATTGCGGCGACGAGCACTCCTACCTGCGCCTGACGCGCGACCACATCATTCCGCTGTCGCGCGGCGGCCGCGACACCTGGATGAACGTGGTGACCGCCTGCCGCCACTGCAACGGCCACAAGCGCAACCGCCTGCCCGAGGAATCCGGGCTGCAGCTGCTGTACGCGCCGTACGTGCCCAACAAGGCCGAGTACCTGATCCTGACCAACCGCAGGATCATGGCCGACCAGATGGATTTCCTGAAGCAGCACGTGGCGTCGCACTCGCGGCTCGTCCTGGCCCCTGCCTGAGTTCTGGCGTAACAGCGGTTTTCACCTTTTAGAGCGAGACCCGGCGGGGCGCCTGCGCGTCACGGACGACTTCCTGCGCGCCTACTATCTGCGCCCGGAGATCCACCCCGTAGAAGATTCGTGCGAGGCCGAGCACGCGCTGCATGCTGCGCTGATGCGCGAGCCACGCCGTTCGGTGCCGCAGGCGGAGGTGGACGCGATCGCCGACGCCGATGCGCGCGACAACTACCGCATCCTGCTGCGCTTCCGCGAGCGGCTGCTCGCCGCCGATTCGGTCGAGGCATGCTACGCGGGCCTGTTCCATGGCGGCGGCGTGGACGTGCCGCCGCTGTTCGTGGCGCAACTCGCGCACGTGATCCTGCGCAACCTCCTCGCCGCGAGCGAGGACCCGCTCGAGCTGCGCGCCGCGGAGCTGTTCTTCCGCGAGCAGAAGGCGACGCTACGCGACGGCCACGCGCTCCTCGCCGACCTCGAGACCGTGCAGATGCACGCCTCGGGCTCGCAGTACGGCAGTATCGGCCGGTTGATCGTGGAGGCGCAGAGTCCGCTCGGCAAGACCGAGCTAGACGTGCTCGAGCGCGCCAACGCGAGCCTGTACTGGGAGCGCGACTCGCGCCACGACACCGTGATCAGCCTCACCTTCGGGCGCCCCGCGCTGGATGCGCTGGGGCGCGTGATCGCCGCTTGGGTGGCGCATTTTTTCGGCATCGAGGTGCGAGTCAAGCCGCTGCGCGCCATCGAGGAGCGGCGCTGGGCGTGGCACATCGGGCTGGATGCCGAGTCCACGGCGATCCTCAACGAGCTGTGGCAGGGCAACGAGCTCGATCCCGGGCGCATGCGCCGCATCCTGGCGCTGTTCCGCCTCGAGTTTGCCGATGCTGGCGCGATGCGCACCGACATCGCCGGCCGGCCGGTGTACCTGGCGCTGTCGGCGGACGAGAATGACGAAGTGCGCATGAAGCCGCAGAACCTGCTGCTCAACCTGCCGCTGCAGAAAGCGTGAGCGCGAAGCCCGACTACTGGGACCGGGCGAAGCGCGCGCTTGCGCGCCGCGACCCGGTGATGCAGGCGATCATGCGGCGCCACCCACGCGTTCACCTGGTGTCGCGCGGCGACCCGTTCCAGACGCTGGCGCGCGCCATCGTGGGGCAGCAGATCTCGGTCAAGGCGGCGCAGTCGGTGTGGAACCGGCTGCTCGCCGTCGCGCCCGAAATGTCGGCGGCGGCGGTGCTTTCGCTCGAGCGACCCGCGCTGCGCGCCTGCGGGCTCTCGGACCGCAAGACCGAGTACATCGCCGACCTGGCGCTGCATTTCGCCAACGGCTCGGTGCACGTGCACCGTTGGCCCGCGATGGCCGACGAAGAGGTGATCGCGGACCTGGTGCAGGTGCGCGGCATCGGCCGCTGGACGGCCGAAATGTTCCTCATGTTCAATCTGCTGCGGCCCGACGTGCTGCCGCTCGACGATCTCGGCCTGCAGCGCGCGGTGAGCCTCTCCTATCGCAAAGGCCGGAAGCTGAGCGCGCGCACCATCGAGCGCATCGCCGCGCCCTGGCAGCCGTGGCGCTCGGTCGCCACCTGGTACCTGTGGCGCTCGCTCGATCCGGTGCCTGTGGAATATTGAGGGTTCGGTGGGGCAAAAGCGGCCGTGCAGGGCAAAAGTGTAAAGTGTGACTTTACAGTTGACGCATTTGCGCCCCACGTCTTGCCCGACAGGAGAGCCGCGATCCCAGTTTCGTTACCGAGGTTGTTTGCGGTCTCAGTGCTGGCCTTCGGCGTTGCGCTGCCGGCGCCGGCCGAGGAACGCAGCGAGTTCTGGCCTGAGCTCGACGGCTATTTCAAGCTGAGCGAGCGCACGCGCCTGTTTCTGTCTACCGCCCTGACCCGCGCCGAGGAGACGCAGAGCGCGGCGGGTAGCACGCAGTATCAGGACGTGCAAGTCGGCGTGCACCTCGACGTCACGCTCGACCCGCTGCTGCGGCCCGCGCTTTCGCAGGGCGACTGGCAGCGCAACCGCTACCTCTGGATGCGTGTCGGCTTCCTCTATGGCCGCAGCTTCGGAGACGCCGAGGCGATCAGCAGCTATCGCGAGCGGAGCGGCATCTTCGAGCTGACCGGCCGCACGCCGCCGCTCGCAGGCGGCATCGAGGTCATCACGCGCTTCAGGTGGGATGCGCGCGACGTCAACGACCGCTACTCCAACCGCTTCCGCCTGCGCCTGCAGGTCGAGAAGTCGCTATCGCTCGGCGGGCACACGGTGGTGCCGTTTGCAAACGCCGAGACCTTCTACGACACCCGCTTCGACACCTGGAACCGGCAGCGCTACCAGCTCGGCGCGGAACTCGAGCTCAATCGGAGCTGGCGGCTGGAGCCCTCGCTCTACCGGCAGAACGACAGCCGCTCGGAGCCCGCGCGCGTGAACGCTTTGGGCTTGGCGCTGAAGTATTTCCACTAATATAGCGTTGCCGCACCCGCAACCGGTGGTGCGGGTGCGGGCATCGTCGTGAAAGGGGAATCATGAGGTACACGTTCTTTCGGCAGTTGTCGGTAGCTGTATTAGTGTTGTGGTGCGTGGGTTCAGCGCTTGCGCAGACGAAAGGGGCAGCGCTCGATCGCACGGTGCTGCCGATTCCGGAGCCGCAGCTCAAGCCGATCACCGAGTTGGACGCGCGCAATGCGAAGGCACCGCCTCGCTTCGAAGTGAAAGCCCCGCAAGGCGCGCCCAACATCGTGATCGTGCTGATCGACGACATCGGCTTTGGCCACAGCAGCGCCTTCGGCGGGCCCATCCCCATGCCCACGCTGGAGAAGCTGGCAGCCGGCGGTCTCAAGTACAACCGCTTCCACACCACTGCGCTCTGCAGCCCCACCCGCACGGCCCTGCTGACCGGCCACAACCACCATGCCAACAACGCCGGCGCGATCATGGAACTCGCCACCGCCTTTCCCGGCAACACCGGCGTGCGCCCACGCACCATCACGACCCTGGCCGAGATCCTGCGCCAGAACGGCTACAGCACCGCCGCCTTCGGCAAGTACCACGAAACTCCGCCTTGGGAGGTCTCAGTCTCAGGATCGTACGACCGCTGGCCCACGGGGTCCGGTTTTGACAAGTTTTATGGATTCATCGGTGGCGAGACCAACCAGTGGGCTCCGGCCATCTACGACGGCACGGTGCGCGTCGAGCACAAGCAAAGCTCTGACTACCACTTCACGGTGGACATGACCGACCAGGCGATCAACTGGGTCAGCGCCCAGCAGGCCCTCACGCCGGGCAAGCCCTTTTACATGTACTTCGCCACCGGCGCGACGCACGCCCCTCACCACGTGCCCAAGGAGTGGATCGCCAAGTACAAGGGGCAGTTCAGCAGCGGCTGGGACAAGCTGCGCGAGGAGACTTTCGCCCGCCAGAAGAAGCTGGGCGTGATTCCGGCCAACACCAAGCTCACCCCTCGGCCCAAGGAGATCCCCGCCTGGGCTGACATGAGCGCCGAGCAGAAGAGGCTGTTCGAACGCCAAATGGAAACCTTCGCCGGCTTCGCCGAACACACCGACCATGAAGTGGCACGGCTGGTGGCGCAGTTGCAGGCCATCGGTGCGCTGGACAACACGGTCTTCTACTACATCGTGGGTGACAACGGCGCCAGCGCCGAAGGCGGTCCGGAAGGCACTTACAACGAGATGATGGCGCTGAACGGCATCATCGGCAAAGCCGACCAGATGATGCAGCACGTCGACACCTGGGGGAGCCCCACGACGTTCCCGCACTTTGCGATCGGCTGGGCCTGGGCGGGCAATACGCCCTTCCAGTGGACCAAGCAGGTGGCCAGCCACTTCGGCGGCACGCGCAACGGCATGGTGCTGCACTGGCCCAAGGGCATCAAGGCCAAGGGTGAGCTTCGCAGCCAGTTGCACCACGTGGTCGACGTGGCCCCCACCGTGCTGGAAGCCGCGAAACTGCCGCAGCCCAAGGTGGTGAACGGCATCAAGCAGCGGCCCATGGACGGCGTCTCGATGCTGTACTCGGCCGACAATGCCAAGGCCGCCGACCGGCGCAAGACCCAGTACTTCGAGATGTTCGGCAATCGCGGCATCTACCATGATGGCTGGGTGGCCTGCACCCGGCATTCCATCCCATGGGACATGGCCGCGAAAATTCCCCCCTTGAAGGACGACGTGTGGGAGCTCTACAACGTGAACGAGGACTTCAGCCAGGCGAACAACCTCGCCAAGCAGAATCCCGCCAAGCTCAAGGAACTGCAGGCCGTATTCATGAAGGAAGCCGCGCGGAACAACGTGCTGCCCATCGACGACCGTCGCTCCGAGCGCTTCAATCCGGCCATCGCGGGCCGTCCCGACCTGCTGGGCGGGCGCAAGACGCTGACGGTCTATCAGGGCATGACGGGCATGATGGAGAACGCGTTCATCAACGTGAAGGGGGTGCACCACACCATCACCGCCGAGGTGGAGGTGAAGGACGCCAAGACGCAAGGCGTCATCATTGCCCAAGCCGGCTACTTCGGCGGCTGGGTCCTTTACATGAAGGACGGCAAGGTGCACCACGAGTACAACTGGTTCGCCTTGGAACGCACCAACATCGCGAGCACCACGGCGCTCGCGCCCGGGAAGCACACGATTCTGTACGAGTTCATCCCGGATTCAGCCAAGCCGGGCACGGGCGGCAAGTCGATTCTGAGCGTCGATGGCAAGAAGCTCGCCGAAGGGAAAATTCCGAAGACCCAGCCGTTCGCGTTCTTTGCGGATGAAGGTGCGGACGTGGGGCTCGACGGCGAGACCAACGTGTCCAACGACTACCAGCAGGGCAACAACGCCTTCACCGGCAAGATCGTCAAGGTGACGGTGGAGGTGAAGTGAGCGCGCGTACAAAAAGAGGAGGACACGCGCATGCGACGCTGTCGTTTTGAACTGATCGCGCTTTCGCCGCGCCTGGAGAACTAGCTATTTGGCGGCTGCGAGCCCGGGAAGGGCCGGGTCGCCCGGATTGATTTCGGCAAGGCGCCGGACATGCGCCGCAGCCTGCTCGGGCTTGCCGGCCTCGCGGTAAAGCGACGCCAGCGCGATCAGGATGTCGCGATTGCCGTCCGACCTCGGAAGCACGGCCTCGAGCACGCGCAATGCCTCGGGCCGCCGCCCGGCATCTTCCAGCACGAGCGCGTAGAGGTAAGCGAGCCGCGGCGCGGCGTCCTTGGCGCGCGCCGCCGCCGAAAGCAATTCGAGCGCTTCGCGCTTGCGCTGCTGGCGCACCAGCGACAGCGCGAGCGCCTCGATCAATGCAGGCTCGCGCGGGCGCAGCGCCAGGCCGGCGCGCAAGGCCTTTTCCGCCTCGCCCTCGCGTTGCGTTCCGCGCAGCAGGTCGGCGAGGTTGACGATCGCGGGAACCGATGCCGGATCGAGCGCGATTGCCGAGCGGAACGCGGCCTCGGCGTCCGCGGTGCGGCCGCGCGCGAGCGCCAGGTTGCCCAAGCCCACGCGGCCCTCTGGACGGTCTTCGTTGGCGCGGTGGCTTGCCTCCAGCTCCGCGAGCGACGTGCCAGACTGGTGCGCCAGCAGGCGCGCCGCCTCGATGCGCACGCCGCGCACCGGATCCGACAGCAACGGGCCGATCAGTTGCGCCCTGCGCTCGGGCGGCGCCGCCTCGAAGCCGCTCAGCGCAGCGCGCCGCAGCAGCGGATCGGGGTCCTTCAGCGCCTCTACGAACAGCCTGCCGGAGAGCGCGCCGGGGTAGCGCCGCACGAGGTCGAGCGCGCTCGCGCGCACGATCGCCGGCTGCTGCCTGTCCTCGATGACGCTAGTAAGCAGGCGCAGCGCACCCGGTTTGCCATGCCGGCCCGCGTCAAGCGCCTCGCCGTAGTGCGGAGCGGGCTTGTACCCAGGGCGCTGCCGCTCGATCGCCGCGGCGGCCCACTGCGCGCCCTTGCCCGCGTGGCAGCCGTTGCAGGCGTTGGGCGTGCCGATCTTCGGCGTCAGGTCCGGGCGCGGGATGCGGAAGCTGTGGTCGGCGCGCGGATCCACCACCATATAAGTAGTGCGCGGGGCGTGGCACTCGACGCAACCGCTGCCCGGCTTGCCCTGGGCGTGGAAGTGGTGCGCCGGGCTGTCGTAGTCGAGCTTCTTCAATCCGGCGGTGTCGATCCCTGCGCGCACGGCGGGTGCCTGCGCGTTGTGGCAGGAAATGCAGAGCGCGTTGCCCTCGGCCTTGAGCTGCCCGGAGTGCGCGTCGTGGCAATCCGAGCAGCGCAGGCCCCTCTGCGCCATCTTGCTCTGCAAGAACGAGCCGTACTCGTACACCTCGTCGCGGATCTGGCCGTCGGCGTGGTACAGCCCTTCGGCGAGCAGCGCGGGGAGGTGCGTGTCCATGAAGCGCTTGCCGTGCTGGTAATCCGGGGCGATGACGCTGCGCCGCGCGTGGCAGCGCGCGCAGGTTTCGATCTGTACGCGGCTCTCGCCCGCCTTCAGGTCGACCTGCAATCCCATTGCGCCGGCAGCGGTAGCAGAGCCTTTCTTTTCCTTGGCGTAAGCGTCTGCCCAGGCCACGTGCGCCGAACCGGGACCATGGCAGGCCTGGCAGCCGACGTTGATCTGGTGCCAGCGCGTGGCATACGCGTTTTTCGCCGCGTCGTAATTCTTCTCCAGGCCGGTCGAGTGGCACTCGGCGCACATGAAGTTCCAGTTCTGCGACGGCTTCGACCAGTGCAGCTCGTCGCGATGATCGATGCGCTCCTTCGGGTAGAGGTGCAGCCAGCGCTTGCGCACGCTGTCCCAGGCGACCGACAGAGCCTGCAGCCGCCCGCCCGGCAGCTCGATCAGGTATTGCTGCAGCGGCGTCACGCCGAAGACGTACTTCACTTCGTAATCGGTAGGCTTGCCATCGGGCCCATCAGCGTGGACGAAATGTTTGCCGTCGCGCCGGAAAAAACGGGTCGTGATGCCGTGAGAGATGAACGCCGTGTCGCCGAAGTCTCCAAGCACGCTCTGCGCCGACGCTTCCTGCATGGCGAGCGCGTGATGCGAGCGCTGCCAGGCCGCGCTCTGCGCCGCGTGGCAGGCGCTGCAAGTCTTCTCGTCGGCGAATGCGGCAGGCGTCGGCATTGCGGATTCCTGCTGCGGTTGCGGCGGCGGCTTGCCCGGCTTGATCTGGTGTACCCAGCCAAGCACTACCGCAACGATGACGAAACCGGTCGCGAATACGAGCCATCCCCAGCGCCGGCGGATCGTCGAACCCGCTGTTGCCCTCATGGCGGGCTGAGGGGCGGCGCTGGCCGCCGCGGGATTGCGTTTCTGCTTTTTGGCCAATTTAGCTTTGGATGCCCCTTCGGAGCCGAGTCTAGCGAAACTTGCGTAGAATCGCCGCACAACGTTGCGTACGGAGGGTGGCCGACATGCATAGAACTTTTCCCGGGTTTGTGACCATTGCCGCGCTGGCCGCGGTTGCGTTTTTGCTGCCGCTGCGCGCCTCGGCGCAAGCCGCTGCGGACAAGTGGAACTTCTCGCTGGCACCGTACCTGTGGCTGCCGGGGATCAAAGGCACGCTGAATTACGGGCCGCCTTCCGCCGGCGGCGCCACCCCCAAGGTGAGCGTGGACGCCGACAAGATTCTGGAGGCGTTCGACTTCGGGCTGATGCTCGAGGGCGAGGCGCGCAAGGGCAGGTGGCTGATCGGCGCCGACCTGATCTATATAAAACTCAGCGCCGCGAATAGCGGAATCAAGGAGGTCGACTTCAGTGGCCCTGGTGGGCGATTCACCGTCGCCAACTCTGTCAGCGGGGGTGCCGACGTAAAATTCGAGAGCACGGTGTTCACGCTCGTCGGCGGCTACGCGCTGCTGCAGGAGCCGCACGCCACGCTCTACGGCATCGGCGGCTTGCGCTATCTCGGCATCGACGCGACCACCAATTGGAATCTGAGCGCCACCATCACCGGGCCAGCCGGCAGCGGACTCACCTTCGCGAGGTCTGGCAGCGTGACGAAATCCGAAAGCATCGTGGATGCGATCGTCGGTGTGCGCGGCCGCTTCAAGCTCGGCGACGGCAACTGGTTTGTGCCGTATCACCTCGACGTTGGCGCGGGGAACTCCGACTTGACCTACCAGGCGGTGCTGGGCGTCGGCTATTCGTTCAAGTGGGGCGAGACGTACTTATCCTACCGCTACCTGCACTACGACATGGGCAGCGACAAGCTGCTGCAGAATGTCGCCTTGTCCGGTCCTGCCCTGGGATTGAATTTCCGCTTCTAGGTAGATAGGAAAACCCCCATGAAAACAGGGTTCATCGCTACGGCTTTTGCGCTCGCCGCCGGTTCGGCTGCAACCGCCTCGGCGCAGCACTGGGGCTACTCGGGAGAGGCCGGCCCCGCCAACTGGGGCAAGCTCGATCCGAAGTTCGCGATGTGCGCGCTTGGAAGGAACCAGTCGCCGATTGATGTTGCGGATCTCGTCGAAGCGCAGTTGAAGCCGCTCAAGCTCGCCTACAAGGCTGGCGCGGCCGACATCCTCAATAACGGCCATAGCGTGCAGGTGGATTACGCCAAGGGCAGCACGCTTACCGTGGATGGCCGGGCGTTCGAGCTGCTGCAGTTCCACTTCCATGCGCCGAGCGAGAACAAGGTGAAGGGCAAGTCCTTTCCGATGGAAGGGCACCTGGTGCATGCGGACAAGGACGGCAATTTGGCAGTGGTGGCGGTGATGTTTCAGGAAGGGGCCGCCAATCCGCTGCTGGCGAAGCTCTGGGAAAAGTTGCCGGGCAAAGCGGGCGACAAGAACGCGCTGCCGCAAGGCCTGAGCGTCGCGCAGCTGCTGCCCAAGGAGCGCGACTACTACCGCTACAACGGCTCGCTCACCACGCCGCCTTGCTCCGAGGGCGTGCGCTGGATGGTGCTGAAAAAACCCGCTACCGCCTCCAAGGCGCAGATCGAGCAGTTCTCCAAGGCGGTCGGCGTGGCGAACAACCGCCCGCTGCAACCGGTGAACGCGCGGCCGGTGCTGCAGTAGCGGCCGAGGCGTACCCCCGGAACGGCCGGGCTCAGGGCAGGAATCTGAACAGCCCGCGCCTTTGCTCGGCGCGCTCGGGCCGCGCGGCGTCCGCCTTGGCGAAGGCCGCCCGGCAGTCCTCGCTGCCGTCGGGCAATGCGCTTTTCGTATCCACGAGGGATCCAAGGAAAATCGTATAGGGGTTGGAGTAGCGGATCAGCAAGCCGGGCAGCGCTCCCGTTGCGATCGCCACCTGCGGGGCGGCGACCGAGCCGCCGATGTTCACCGGGGTATTGATGCTGAACAGGCTCGGGTTCTTAGGGTGCGGCCGCAGCGCACCGGCGAGCGCGCCCGATGCCAGCTCGAGATCTAGATTTCCCATGATGCGAAGGCGCGTGGTGTCAACGAACAGGGCGCGGCTCTTCATCTGGCCCTGGTCGATGTCGAACACGCCCACCGCGCAGTTGATCCTGGAACCCTCGTCCCGGTCGAGCGTCCTGAGCGCCATCCGGAAGATGTTCAGGCCCATCGCCCCGATCGCGCCCGAGCCCAGGTCGCGGCCGTAGCCCGCGACGTCGAATTCGCCTTGCAGATTGGCGATCGCCGCCTTATCCAGGCCGCGGCCGCGCAGCGCGGTGCGGGCGTCGAGCGTCGCGCTGCCGGGCGCCCCGGGGTGGAACGCGCGTAGCAGCGGCGTCAGGTCGTAGCGCACCAGCTCGGCCTGCAGCGCGTATTCCGGAGTTGCGGGCACGGCGTTGAGCTCGCCGGCGCCGCGCAGCACGCTGCTGCCCTGGCGGATTTCGAGCGGCGCAACACGCAACTGGCCGCCTGCCAGGCGCAGCGCCGCATTCAAGCTGCCCAGCAATTCCCCTTCGGCATGCAGCTGCTCGACCTTGAGCGCGACGACCGCGTCGTATCGGCGCAGCGCGTCAACCCAGCCTGCGCCGGCAGCCTTTTGCGCTCCGGGTTTCGCCGGCGCGGCGCCCGGCTTGGCCTGCGCCTCGGCGCCAATCCCCAGGTCGCGCAGACGCAGCCGCGACCCCGAGAGCGTCGCTTCGATGCTCGGGCGCTTCGCCGACCAGTCGGCGACGATGCGGCCGCCGAGAGCGCTCTCGCCGAGCCGCACGTCCAAGTTCTCCAGCTCGTAGCGCGCCGGCGGAGTCAGCTTGAGCTGCGCCTGCGCCGCCAGCGCGCCGCGCGCGCCCGTGCGCAAGCCGCCGAGCGCGAGTAGCTCTTCTACGCGCTTCGCCTGCACCCGCAGATGCAGCTCGGCTTGCGGGCCTTTCGCGATCGTGCCGCGCAGCTCGAGCTGGTTGTCCGCATCCTTGAATGCGATCTCCACTGGTAAACGCCCGCGGCCCGCGAGCAGCGCGGCGAGCTCGGCGCCGCTCGAGCTTGCGTTGAACGCGTGCCCGTCGAGCGTTCCGCTCGCCGTCGCCTGCAGCAGGCCTTGCTTGCTGCTCGCTTCCGCGCGGCCGCTCAGCCTGAGCGTATGGCGCGCATCCAGCAGTCCTGGCAACGCGACGTCCAGGCCCTGTGCCGCGACTTGAAGCGTGCTCGCCGGAATGGCGTCCCCGAGCCTTGCGCCACGCAGGTCGACGCTCGCCTCGAGCGTGCCGGTATTCGCGCGGCTCGCCTTTACGCCGACGCGAGCCAGGATGCCGGCGGCATCGAAGTCCTTTGCCTTGACGCTCGCCCGGAGCTGCGGCACCTTGCCGCGCAGGTCCGCGTTCAGCTCGCCGGAAAGCGCGCCGGCGTTCGTGCGCGCCTCGAATTTCGCCTCGGCGAGTGCTCCGTCCCGACTTCGTCCTGACGCGCGCAAATCCTGGAATCGCGCGGGCGCCGCGTCGAGCCGTTTTACCGCCAGCTCGAAGTCCATGTCGGGCAGCCGGGTCTCGGCCGGCAGCAGCCTGATGTCCTCCCAGCGATTGCCCGCGGGCGCCGGCTTCGCGGATTGGGCGGCGCCATCGATTGCAAAAAAATCCAGCGCCTTCAGGTCGAGCCGCTCGAGGGCGGCGCGCAGCGCGATCGGCGCAGCGCCGGCCCACGCGCCCTTCAGCGTCGCGCTGCCGCGGCTAGCGCCGAGGCTCGCATCCTGCAGCTCCACCGACCAAGTCCTGCGATCGAGCGCCAGCGAACCACGCGCCGCAAACTGCATGCCGGGATGGCGCGTGCGTCGAATGCCGAGATCGAAGTCGCTGCGCACTACACGCTGCTCCGCGATGGTCGCGGTCCGCTTGCCTGCCAGCTTCAATGCGATGCTCGCGTCGGCGAACACTGCCGCGAGCGAGGCGTGCAGCGCATCGCGCGTCGCGGCCAGGCGCGCCGAGTCGATCGCCACGCGCAGGGCCTCGCGCTCCTTGCCGGGGCGCCATTTCGCTTCCACCTTGGAGAGTACCAACTCGCCTTCTATCGAATCCGCAAGCGCTGCCAGGCTTGCACCGCGGCTTCTCGCCGACAGTTTCGCCGCGCGCACGACTCCGGATACACCCTCGCGCTCGATCGCGGCGTGCAGCCGCTCGAGCGGAACCGGCCCGGCCTGCGCCTCGAGCAGGAGCCGTGCCTCCTGCTGGGCGGTGTCGAGGCGTGCTTGCGCTCGCAGCTTTCCCTCGTGCAGGCGCGCGCTGCCGTCGAGCGCGGCGGCGTCCTTGCCCGCGCGCAGCGCGAGCTGGACGTCGTTCGCCGTGCGCTCCGGCCACATCAGCGTCGCAATCTTGATATCGAAGTCGACGTCGGCGGCCTGCTGCACTTTCCGGATGGCGTCGAGCGCATCGCCTTGCGCCGGTGCCTTGGCTTGCTGCTCGCGAAGCACCTGCAGCCAAGGCGTCAGGTCGAGCGCCTCGAAATCCAGCCGCCCCCGCAGCGCCTTGCGGTTGCCGCTGTCGCTCAATTGAATCTCCGCCCGCCCACGCGTGCGGCCCGCGGCGAACGTCGCCAGTTCGATGGAGCTCGCGCCGGGTGCATTGCGCACGCGGCCTTCGGCGGAAACTTCGTTCACCTCGCCCGCGACGGCCCGGAAGCCGGGCACGACCCGCTCAAGGAAGCTGCCGCGCGCCGTGGCCGCGATGGCGTACTCGCCGCGCTGCGCCGCGAGTTCGAGCGTGCCCTTGACGTTGAACGATGCGTCTTCCAGCGCGATGCGCAGGTCGAGCGGAATTGCCTGCGCGCCGCTGCGCAGCTGATCGAAGGAGGCGGTGTGAAATGCGACCTTCATCGCTTCGCCGGCGAAAGTTCCGCGCGCCTCGACGGTCAGCGGTTCGGCCCCCGGGGCGTGCAACGTGAGCGCATCCACGCCGATCTCCACCGAGCGCGCCAGCGCGGGCAGGCCGAGCGTCCAGCGCGCGCGCTCCACCTGCAGGTTTCTTAGACTTGCGAAGCGCCAGCCGCCGGGCGCGGGCCCGGTTTCCGGCATCCCGGCCCGCGATTCGGCGGCCGCGATTGCCTCGAGCGCCGCCGCGTCGAGCCGCAGCGTCAGGTCCGAGGCGAGCACGCGCCGGACGCGGACTTCGCGATCGAGCAGCGCGCGCAGCTCGATTTCGGCCCGCCCGACCCCGAGCCGCAGCAGTTCGAGCTTCGCGGCCTGCGTCCCGGCTTCGATGACCAGGCCGGAGATCTCGATGCCCGGCCGCATCCCCGTGACGAGGAACAGCCGGCCTTCGATACGCGCCTCCAGCCCGCTTGCTTCGCGCGCAGCGAGCTCGACGCGCTCGCGTGCGAATTCGACCGGAATCCGGAATTCGACCAGCGCGAGGACGAGCAACGCCGCAACCGGCAGCGCCGCGAAGACGAGGGCGGCAAGCCACCAGCGGCGACGCTTGCGCAGGCGCGTTTCAGGCGCCGCATCCGGAGCGTGCGTGGCGTGGGGCTGGCCCATGAGCGATGCTACCAGCCCTTGCCCGCGTGCTGCGGTGCCAGGCGGCCAAAGTGTAAAGCGTGACTTTACACTTTGGTGTCCTGCGGCCGGCTTCCGGCGGGCGTAGAATCGCGCTCCAATGAAGACCACCTTCCTCGAGTTCGAGCAGCCGGTCGCCGAGCTCGAGAACCGCATCGAGGAGTTGCGCTACGCCCAGGACGACCCGGCGGCGGAGCTGTCGGAGGAAATCCAGCGCCTCACCAAGAAGAGCGCTGCCCTCACCAAAGAGATTTACGCCCGGCTCACGCCCTGGCAGGTAGCGCAGGTGGCGCGCCACCCGCAGCGCCCCTACACGCTCGATTACGTGCAGATGCTGTTCGGCGGCTTCGAGGAGCTGCACGGCGATCGCAGCTTCGCCGACGACGCCTCGATCGTGGGCGGCATGGCGCGCTTCGACGGCGTGCCCTGCATGGTGATCGGCCACCAGAAGGGGCGCGACACCAAGGAGAAGATCCTGCGCAATTTCGGCATGCCGCGCCCCGAGGGTTACCGCAAGGCGCTGCGCCTGATGAAGCTGGCGGAGAAATTCTCGCTGCCGGTGTTCAGCTTCGTGGATACGCCGGGCGCCTACCCCGGGGTGGACGCCGAGGAGCGCGGGCAATCCGAAGCCATCGGCCGCAACCTTTTCGAGATGGCGCGGCTGCGCACGCCGATCATCGTCAGCGTGATCGGCGAGGGCGGCTCGGGCGGCGCGCCCGCCATCGCTGTCGGCGATGTGACGTTGATGCTGCAATACGCGACCTACTCGGTGATCTCGCCCGAAGGCTGCGCCTCGATCCTGTGGAAGAGCGCCGACAAGGCGCCCGAGGCCGCCGAGACGCTCGGCATCACCGCCAGCCGCCTGAAAACGCTCGGCCTGATCGACAAGCTGGTGCCCGAGCCGCTGGGCGGCGCGCACCGTGACCCGCAGGCGACCGGCACGGCGTTGAAGAAGGCGCTCGCCGAGGCGCTGCGCGTATTGCAGGACAAAAAGCCCAAGGACCTCGTCGAGCAGCGCCTCGAGCGGCTGATGAGCTATGGCCGCTTCAAGGAAGAAGTCGAGCGCTAGCGCAAGCGTAGTTGGCGCCGCGCGCGAGGCGCTCGCTGCCGCGGGCGCGCTCTCCGGCAAGCGTGTTGCTGTCGGCCTGTCGGGCGGGGTGGACTCCGTGGTGCTGCTGCACGTGCTGCGCACCCTGGCGCCCGAGTTTGGCTACCGGCTGAGCGCCGTGCATGTGAATCATGGGCTGAGCAAGCACGCGGATGCATGGCAAAAGCGCTGCGCGGCACTGTGCGCGCGCTGGAAGGTGCCATTCACTACGCGTCGCGTGCGCGTGTCGAAAGCTGGAAAGGGAATCGAGGCGGCGGCGCGCGAGGCGCGGCGCGAGGCCTTCGCGGCGCTGCCTGGGGATGCCATTGCGCTCGGCCACCAGCTCGACGATCAGGCCGAAACCGTGCTGTTCAATCTGCTGCGCGGCACCGGCCTCAAGGGCGCGGCCGCGATGCCAGCGGTAGGAAAGCTCGGCGCGAAACGCCTGCTGCGGCCGCTGCTCGGCGTGCGGCGCGAGGTGATCGTGGCGTATGCGCGCGCAAAACGCCTTTCCTGGATTGAGGACGAGATGAACGCCGATGCGGCGCTCGCGCGCGCCTTCCTGCGGCACCAGGTCGGCCCGCTGCTGGAGTCGAGGTTCCCGCGCTGGCGCGAGGCGCTGGCGCGCGCGGCGCGGCATTTCGCCGCCGAGGGTGGCCGGCGCGCCGAGCTGCTGCGGGAGTTCCTCGCGCAGCAGGGCTTGCGCTCGCCGAGCGAACGCCTGCTTGCGGAGATGCTGCGCCAGCTCGGCAATCCAAGTCCGGGTGCGGGCGCGGCGCTCGCCCACGACGGCGCGGTGCTACGGCTGCATCGCGGACGCGTCAGCGTGACGCGCAAGGCGCCGCGCGCCGAATTCGAGCCGATGCGCTGGCGAGGCGAGAACAAGCTCGCCTTGCGCGCGCTCGGCGGCGAGCTTCGATTTGCGCGCGGCCGCGGCGGCATCGATCCCGCGAAGCTCGAGCGCGCGCGCGTGACGGTTCGCACGCGCGCTGGCGGCGAGCGCCTGCGCCTGGATGCGGCGCGCCCGCGGCGCACGCTGAAGAATCTTTTCCAGGAGGCGGGCATTCCGCCCTGGGAGCGCGAGCGCCTGCCGATGCTTTTTTGCGGCGAGGACCTGGTGTGGGTGCCGGGCTTGGGTGTGGACGTGGCCTACCGCGCGCCCGCCGGCAGGCGCGGCATCGTGCCGCGTTGGCGCGCCCGCCAATAGCACTCCGACAACCTTCACACTCCGACAACCGTCGTCCCCGCGGAAGCGGGGACCCACGCGTCTTTTGCAACCATGGATCCCCGCGTTCGCGGGGACGACGGCTCAGCGTTTCCGTTTGTTCTTGTTCCGCGCCAGAAACGCTGCGCGCGCGGCGCGGGCTTCGCTGCTGACGGCCGCAGCCTGGATCTGGTCGTGCGCCATGTGGCTCACCGCCTGCGCCCCCAGGTTGGCGTAGACGTTGATGGTTTCCTTGCTCATGCGCACCGAAGTCTGCGGCAGTTCGAGCACCTGGGCCGCGATCGCGCGCGCCGTAGCGAGCGCCTTGCCCGGGGCGGCGACGTAGTCCACCAGGCCGATGGCCAACGCCTGCGGCGCCGCGAACCGCTCGCACAGGATCGTGAGGCGCTTGGCTCTCGCAGGCCCGAGCAGGTTGACCAGGCGCGGGATCGTGCCCCAGGTGAGCGGGATGCCGAGGGAAATCTCGGGCAGTGAGACGAAGGCGTTTTTCGCCAGCACCCGCCAGTCGAGCGCCACCGCAAGCGCCAGCCCGCCGCCGATGGCGTAGCCCTCGATCGCCGCGATGGTGATCTGTGGCAATTCTTCCCAGGCGCGCGCCATGCGATAGCCGAGCGCGGCGATCTCGCGCCGTTCGGCGAGCGGCATGGCCTCGTTCGCCCAGCGGCGCGCGTCCTTGAGATCGGCGCCCGCGGAAAACGCAACGCCGGCGCCGCTCACGATCACGACGTCGATGTCCTTGCGCGCGGCGAGCTCGCCGGCGCAAGCGATCATCTCGCGCATCAGCTCGGCCGACATCGCGTTGCGTGACTCGGGCCGGTTGAGCGTGATACTCGCTGCGCGGCCGCGCCGCGCGATCTTCAGAGTGCGGAACATGGTTGCAAGCCCTTGTTTTTTAGAGGAAGAGAGCATCATCGTGCTATAATTTTTGGTTGTTTACAAACCTTTGCAGGAGTAGCAGGAATGGCGGTGGAACGCACGCTCTCGATCGTCAAGCCGGACGCGGTGAAGAAGAACGCGATCGGGCAGATCCTGGCGCGCTTCGAGGCCGCTGGCCTGAAGCTCGTCGCCGCGCGCATGATGCACCTTTCGCGCGCTGAGGCGGAAGGGTTTTACGCGGTGCATCGCGAGCGCCCGTTTTTCCGAGATCTGGTGGAATTCATGACATCGGGGCCGGTGCTGGTGCAGGTGCTGGAAGGCGAGAACGCGATCGCGCGGAACCGCGAGCTGATGGGCGCGACCGACCCCCGCAAAGCGGCCAAGGGCACGATCCGCGCCGATTTCGCCGATTCCATAGATGCCAACGCAGTGCACGGCTCGGACGCGCTGGAGACTGCGCGCACAGAGGTGGCGTATTTCTTCCCCGCCTGCGAGGTCTTTTCGCGCTGACGCGGCTGCCATGACAGTAAACCTCCTCGATCTCGACGCCGGCGGCATGGAGCGCTTCTTCGCCACCCTGGGCGAAAAGCCGTTCCGTGCGCGCCAGGTGCTCGCCTGGCTGCATCAGCGGGGGGCCGGCGATTTCGATGCCATGAGCGACATCGCGAAGTCGCTGCGCGCCAAGCTGGCGCAGCACGCGGCGATCGGCGCGCCCGAGGTGGTAGGCGACAGCACCGCCACGGACGGCACCCGCAAGTGGCTGCTCAAGGTGGACAGCGCCAACGCGGTCGATGCGGTGTTCATTCCCGAGACCGATCGCGGCACGCTTTGCGTCTCGACCCAGGCGGGCTGCACGCTCGATTGCGCTTTCTGCTCGACCGGCAAGCAGGGTTTCAACCGCAACCTCGGCACTGCGGAGATCATCGGCCAGCTCTGGCTCGCCAACCGGGCGCTGGGCGTGCGCTCGCGCGAGCAGCGCATCATCAGCAATGTGGTCTTCATGGGCATGGGCGAGCCGCTGCTCAACCTCGATGCGGTGATCCCGGCGCTGCGGCTGATGTTGGATGACCGTGCCTACGGGCTGTCGCGCCGCCGGGTGACGGTGTCCACCAGCGGGGTCATTCCCGCAATGGACCGGCTGCGCGAGGAATGCCCGGTGGCGCTGGCGGTGTCGCTGCACGCGCCGAACGACGCGCTGCGCGACCGCCTGGTTCCGATCAACCGCAAGTACCCGCTGCGCGCGCTGCTTGCGGCCTGCAACCGCTACCTCGAGCGCGCGCCGCGCGATTTCATAAGCTTCGAATATGTGATGCTCGACGGCGTCAACGACTCGGATGCGCACGCGCGCGAGCTGCTCGGCATCGCGGCGCGCGTGCGCTGCAAGTTCAACCTGATCCCGTTCAACGCGTTCCCCAATTCCGGCTTCGAGCGCTCGGCGCCCGAGCGCATCAGGAGCTTCGCCGAGGTGCTGCAGCGCGGCGGCATCACGGTCACCACCCGCAAGACGCGTGGCGATGCGATCGACGCGGCCTGCGGCCAGCTGGCCGGCGACGTCGCCGACCGCACGCGCCGCTCCGGCAAGCAGCGCAGCATTCCACTGACGGAGGTCCGCGCATGAAACGCGCCTGCTGGATCGTCGCCGCTTTGCTTGCGGGCTGCGCCACGCCGCAGTCGCAAAAGGAGCACGTGGCCGAAACCGGAACCATCACCGGCGAATCGACCGACCCGCGCAATCGCGCCAAGCTGCGCACCGAGCTGGCGTCGCTCTATTACAGCCGCGGCAACATGGCGATCGCGCTCGAGGAGCTGCGCTCGGCGGTCGCGGCCGATCCCAATTACCCGACCGCCTACAGCATGTTCGGGCTGGTCTACATGGAGCTGAAGGAGAACCGGCTCGCCGAAAGCAACTTCCAGCGCGCGCTGTCGCTCGCGCCCAGCGACCCGGACATCAACCACAACTACGCCTGGTTCCTGTGCCAGACCGGGCAGGAAACCGAGTCGCTCAAGTACTTCGAGCAGGCGATCCGCAATCCGCTCTATCCGGCGCCGTGGCGCTCGTATTCGGCGGCCGGCGTCTGCTCGCTCAAGAAAAACGACATCAAGGGTGCGGAGGATTATTTTCAGCGCGCGCTGCGCCTCGAACCCGACGAGCCGGCCGCGCTGCTGCAACTCGGCCAGATCCGCTACCGGCAGGGCAGCATGGAGGAGGCGCGCAAGCTGGTGGGGCGCTTCAACAAGCTGGTGACGCCCAATGCGGAGTCGCTCTGGCTCGCCTTGCGCGTCGAGCGCAAGCTCGGCGAGCGCGTCGCCGAATCGAGCTACGCCACCCAGCTGCGGCGGCGTTATCCCGCCTCGCCCGAGTACCAATTGATGCAGCGCGGGGCGTATGACTGAGCGGCGCGCCGCCGGTCTGCGCGGCGCCTGAACGATGCAGCAGGATTCCGAGCTTCAGCAGGCACCGGCGCCGGCGGTCGAGGGCGTCGGCGAGACGCTGGCGCGCGCGCGCGAGGCGCTCGGCTTGTCGGTCGCCGACGTAGCGCAGCAATTGAAGTTCGGCGTGCGCCAGATCGAGGCGCTCGAGCAGAGCCGTTTCGACACCCTGCCGGGCGGGACTTTCGCGCGCGGCATGGTGCGCGCCTACGCCCGCATGCTGCGCCTCGAACCCGCGCCGCTGGTGGCGCGCATGGCGCCGAGCGTCGCGACCCCCGACAACGCCGACGCCATCGCCGCCTTTCGCAAGCCGATCCCGATCACAGACAGCGCGCGGCGCACCAATCTGATCTATGTGGTGCTGTCGATTGCGATCCTGGCGGTGATCGGGGCGGTGATCGTCGAATGGCAGCAGGAACGCTCGCGCGCCGCGCGCCTGACTTTCGTCCCCGCCGCGCAGACCCCAGCCGAAGCGCCGCGCGCCGAGGTTTCAAGCACCGTGACGCCGCAGATCGCGCCGCTCGAAGCCGCACCTGCGCCGGCATCGCCTGCAGCCGTTGCCCCGACGGCGCAAGCCCCGGCTGCCGCGCTGGCCCCTGCTGCTAAGCCAGCCCCGGCCGCCGTGCCGGCCCCTGCTGCCAAGCCAGCCCCGGCCGCCGCCTCCGGCACGAGCGCGCACCGCATCGTGCTGCGCTTCGATCGCGAGTCGTGGGTCGAGATCCGGGGCCGCAACGGCAGGATGCTCATGTCGCAGCTCAATCCCGCCGGCAGCGAGCGGGTGGTGGAGGGCAACCCGCCGTTCAGCGTGGTGATCGGCAACGCGCAGCACGTGCACATCTCGTACGACGACCGCCCGGTGGACCTCAAGCCGCACGTCAAGGTCGAGGTCGCGCGCTTCACGCTGGAGTGAGGTCATGACCGCCGCGCGCAGGCTCTCGAAACAGGTAATGGTCGGCGGCATCGCGATCGGCGGCGGCGCGCCGGTGGTGGTTCAGTCCATGACCAACACCGACACCGCGGACGCCGCGGCGACCGCCAGCCAGGTGCTCGAGCTGTCGCGCGCGGGTTCGGAGCTGGTGCGCATCACCGTGAACACGCCCGAGGCGGCGGCGCAGGTTGCGGAGATCCGCGCGCGCCTCGATGCCGCGGGCTGCGACGTGCCGCTGGTGGGCGACTTCCACTACAACGGCCACAAGCTGCTCACCCAGTATCCGGAGTGCGCGCGCGCCCTCGCCAAGTACCGCATCAACCCGGGCAACGTCGGCAAGGGCGCCAGGCGCGACGAGCAGTTCGCGACCATGATCGAGGTGGCGCTGCGCTACGGCAAGACAGTGCGCATCGGCGTCAACTGGGGCAGCCTCGATCCTGAGCTGCTGGCGCGGATGATGGACCGCAACGCGTCGCGCGCCGAGCCGCTGGCTGCGGAGGAAGTGATGCGCGAGGCGCTCATCGCCTCGGCGCTGGAATCGGCGGCGCAGGCGCAGCAACTCGGCCTGGGCGCAGAGCGCATCGTGATCTCGTGCAAGGTCAGCGGGGTGCAGGATCTGATCGCGGTGTATCGCGAGCTTGCGCGGCGCTGCGACTACGCGCTGCATCTCGGCCTCACCGAGGCGGGCATGGGGTCCAAGGGCATCGTCGCCTCGAGCGCCGCGATGGCGGTGCTGCTGCAGGAAGGCATCGGCGACACCATCCGCGTGTCCCTTACGCCCGAGCCGGGCGGCGACCGCAGCCGCGAGGTGGTGGTGGCGCAGGAGCTGCTGCAGACCATGGGACTGCGCAGCTTCACGCCCATGGTGACCGCGTGCCCGGGGTGCGGACGCACCACCAGCACCACTTTCCAGACCCTCGCCGAGCGCATCCAGAGCTGGCTGCGCGACAGCATGCCGCTTTGGAAGCAGCGCTATCCCGGCGTCGAGGAGATGCGCGTCGCGGTGATGGGCTGCGTGGTGAATGGGCCGGGCGAGTCGAAGCACGCCGACATCGGCATCAGCCTGCCGGGCAGCAACGAGGTTCCGGTGGCGCCGGTGTACGTGGACGGCGCCAAGACCGTGACGCTCAAGGGCGAGCGCATCGCCGAGGAGTTCCAGGCGATTGTGGAGGACTACGTGCGACGCAATTTCGCGCCCGGCGCCGAACGCCGGCGCAAGGCGCGCTCGGTGGCGCCCAAGAACATCGCCATCAAGGCCGTGACGTGAGCGGTGGCATTCAGGCGGTTCGGGGCATGAACGACGTGCTCCCGGAGGAGGCGCAGCTGTGGCTGGCGTTCGAGCGCACCGTGCAAGGGTGCCTGGAGCGCTGGGGCTACCGCAACATCCGCATGCCGCTGGTGGAGAACACGGCACTGTTCCGGCGCGCCATCGGCGAGTCGACCGACATCGTCGAGAAGGAAATGTATTCCTGGCGCGACGAGCTCAATGCCGAGGAGCTGACGCTGCGCCCCGAGGGCACCGCATCGTGCGTGCGCGCCGCGATCGAGCACAACCTGCTCTACGACGGCCCGAAGCGGGTCTGGTACGGCGGCCCAATGTACCGCCACGAGCGGCCGCAGAAGGGGCGCTACCGCCAGTTCCACCAGTATGGTGCCGAGGCGATGGGGTTCGCGGGGCCGGACGTGGACGCGGAACTGATCGTGCTTTGCGCGCGGCTGTGGGCCGAACTCGGGCTGGAAGGGATCCGGCTCGAGCTCAACACCATCGGCTCGAGCGAGGAGCGCGCGCGCCACCGCGCCGAACTGATCCGGCACCTCGAGGCGAACGAAGCGAGGCTCGATGCCGATGCCAAGCGGCGCCTGCACACCAACCCGCTGCGCGTGCTCGACTCGAAGAACCCGATGGTGCAGGAGGTCGCGGCGACGGCGCCGAGCCTGATGGATTACGTCGGCGACGCCTCGCGCGAGCATTTCGACGGCTTGAAGCGGCTGCTGGCGTCTGCCGGCGTCGGCTTCAGCATCAACCCGCGGCTGGTGCGGGGTCTGGACTACTACAACCTGACCGTGTTCGAGTGGGTGTCGGACGCGCTCGGCGCGCAGGGGACCGTTTGCGGCGGTGGCCGCTACGATGGCCTGTTCGCGCAGCTCGGCGGCAAGCCCGCGCCCGGGGTGGGCTTCGCGCTGGGTTGCGAGCGGCTGATCGCGCTGATGAAGGACTCGGGCCGGGCGCCGGTGGCGCCGCTGCCCGACGCCTACGTGCTGCAGCAGGGCGAGGGCACGCTCGAGTATGCCTTCGCCATCGCCGATGCGCTGCGTGCGGCGGGGCATTCGGTGGTGCAGCACGCAGGCGGCGGCGGCTTCAAGTCGCAGATGAAGAAGGCCGATGCGAGCGGCGCGCGCGTCGCGCTGATCGTCGGCGAAGACGAGCTGCGCGCCGGCGAAGTGTCGCTCAAGCCGCTGCGCCGGGCCGAAGCGCAGCAGCGTGTCGCGCGCGCGCGCGTTGCGCAGACGCTGGCGGAAATGTTGCGCAACCAAGGGAACTAGGGAACTGGACATGGCATACGATCTGGAAGAACAGGAACAAATCGCCACGCTCAAGGGGTGGTGGAGCGATCACGGCAACCTGGTGCTTTCGGTGATCACCGCCGTGGCGCTCGCCGTGGCCGGCTGGTTCGGCTGGCGCACCTGGCAGGCGAACCAGGCGATGCAGGCGGGGGCGCTGTACGAGACGCTGGCGCGCGCCATGCAGGCGGGCGACGCCAAGGCGCTGCGCGACGCGGGCGGGGCGCTGGCGGAGAACTATCCGCGCACCCTCTATGCCTCTATGGGCGCGTTGGCGGCGGCGCGCTTTCATTTCGACCGCGGCGACCTGAAGAATGCCCGGGCGCAGCTGCAGTGGGCGATCGAGCGCGCGCCGACCGAAGAGCTGCGCGACCTGGCGCGCCTGCGGCTCGCCGCGGTGCTGCTCGACGACAAGGCGCACGACGAGGCCTTGCGGCTGCTCGAGGCGAAGCACGCCGAGCCGATGGCGGCGCAGTACGCGGCGCTCAAGGGCGACATCCTGGTGGCGAAGAACCAGGCCGCGGAGGCGAAAGCGGCCTACAAGCTGGCGCTGGAGAAGGCGGACCGCAAGAACGACGCTTTCCGCGCGAGCGTGCAAATGCGCCTCGACGCGCTCGGCGGCTGAGAGTGCGACGGCTGCTCGCCGCGGTGGCGGCGGCTTTGCTTTTCGGGTGCTCGTACGTTCCGAGCGTGCCGAGCCTCGACCCGACGGAGTGGTTCCGCTCGACGCCGGCTTCGGCCAAGCCGGCCGATTTGCCGCCGCTCACCAATCCACAGGGCGTGCGCGTGCTCTGGACCGCCTCGGTGGGCGGCGCCGAGCGCTTCGCGTTCAGCCCGGCGCTTGCTGGCGGCGACGTCTACGCGGCGTCGCGCGACGGCACGGTGGTGCGGCTGGATGGCGCCACCGGCCAGACGCGCTGGCGTGTCAGCGCCGGCGCGCCGCTCTCCGCGGGCGTGGGCAGCGACGGCCGGATCGCGGTGGTGGCCTCGGACGAGGGGGAGGTTTTCGCGCTCGACGCCGATAACGGCAGCGTGCGCTGGCGGGCGCGAGTCTCGAGCGAGGTGCTAGCACCGCCCAAGGTCGGGGAGGGACTGGTGCTGGTGCGCAGTGCCGACAACCGCGTGTTTGCGTTCGGCGCGGAGGATGGCAAGCGCCGCTGGGTGTACCAGCGCGCTGCCGCCTCGCTGACGGTACGCTCGCCGACCGGGCTGACGCTGCACCAGGGCTCGGCCTACGCCGGGTTTCCGGGCGGCAAGCTGGTCGCGATCGCGCTTTCGAACGGCGGCGTGCGCTGGGAGGCGACCGTCGCGCTGCCCAAGGGATCCACCGAGCTCGAGCGCGTCACGGACGTGGTCGGCGAGCCGGCGATTCAAGGGCGCGTGGTGTGCGCGGCGGCCTTCCAGGGCCGCGTCGCCTGCTACGACGTGCAGACCGGAAACCAGCTCTGGGCGCGCGACATGTCCACCGTCAGCGGCGTGTCGTTCGACGCGCGCTACGCCTACGTGAGCGACGATCGCGGCGCGGTGCACGCGCTCGACCGCGCTAACGGCCGCAGCATCTGGAAGCAAGACCGGCTTGCGAACCGGCGTCTGTCGCTGCCGCTGCCGCTCGAGGGCGAGATCGCGTTCGGCGACTTCGAGGGCCAGGTCCACTTCGCGGCACGCGAATCGGGGGCGTTCGTGGCGCGCTTCGCCACCGACGGCGGCGCGATCCGCGCCGCGCCGCAGCGGCTCGCCGGCGGCGTGCTGGTGCAGACCGCCAACGGCGGCCTGTACGCGCTGTCGCTCTGAATCCGATTCCTTAGCGCATGAAGCCGATCATTGCCATAGTGGGCAGGCCGAACGTCGGCAAGTCGACGCTGTTCAACCGCCTCACGCGCACGCGAGACGCCATCGTGGTCAACGTGCCCGGCGTGACGCGCGACCGGCACTACGGCGAGGGCAGGCTGGGAGGCCGGCCGTTCATCGCCATCGATACCGGTGGCCTGGCCCCGGAAGCGGCGCCGAGCATCTACGCGGAGATGGCGCGCCAGGCCGAACAGGCGATCGTGGAGGCGGATGCGGTCATCCTGGTGACCGACGCGCGCGCCGGCTTAACGCCAGCCGACCGCGCCATCGCCGAGCGCCTCCGCCGCATCAAGACGCGCCTCTGGATTGCCGCCAACAAGGCTGAGGGCCTTGCGCCGGGAGTCGCGGCTGCGGAGTTCCACGAGCTTGGCCTGGGCGCGCCGGCGCCGATTTCGGCGACCCACGGCGAGGGCGTTGGCGAGCTGCTCGAGGCGGTGCTGGACGATTTTCCGGAACAGGATGAGGAGGCCGACGCCGAAGCCGCGGACCGGCATCCGCGGGTGGCGATCGTGGGCCGGCCGAATGTCGGCAAATCCACCCTGGTGAACGCGCTGGTGGGCGAGGAGCGCGTCATCGCCCACGGCGAGCCCGGCACCACGCGCGACGCCATCGAGGTGCCGTTCGAGCACCGCGGCAAGCGCTACACGCTGGTGGATACCGCCGGCCTTCGCAGGCGCGGCAAGAGCGGCGAGGATGTGGAGCGCTTCTCGATCGTGAAGACGCTGCAGGCGATCGAGTCCTCGAACGTCGCGGTGCTGGTGCTGGACGCCGCCGAAGGGATCCTGGAGCAGGATGCGCACGTCGCCGGCTACATCCTCGAGCGCGGGCGCTCGGTGGCGATCGCGGTCAACAAGTGGGACGCCGCTGACAAGGAGTCGCGCGAGCGTGTCAAGTCCGAGCTGCGCTGGAAGATCGGCTTCCTCAGCTTCGCCGAGACCCACTTCATCTCGGCGAAGGAGGGCAAGGGCATAGGCGCGCTGATGAAGGCGGTGGATACGGCCTATGCGGCCGCCATGGCGAAGCTGCCCACGCCCCGCCTGACGCGCGCGCTGATCGCCGCAGTCGAGCGCCAGTCGCCGGCGCGCAAGGGCTACTCGCGCCCCAAGCTGCGCTATGCGCACCAGGGCGGCTCGAACCCGCCGCGCATCGTGATCCACGGCAACTCGCTGCGCGACGTCACCGACGCCTACCTGCGCTACCTGGAGAACTGGTTCCGCGAGGCATTCGAGCTGCACGGCACGCCGCTCAAGATCGAGCTGCGCACCGGAAAAAATCCCTACGCGTCGCCGAACGCCAAGAGAAAAAGCAAGGGCAAGGCGCGCAGGTAATCAATTCCTGCCGCGCAGGCTGCGCACCAGGCCCGGCAGGTAGAGCCCGCGCGACAGCAGCTTCCAGGCGACCATGCGCACGATGAGCGCGATGTCGGCGACCGGGCGGAAGTGGCTCGGGCGCGCGTACTGCGGGTAGAGCGCGGCGATGGGAACCGGAACGCTCTGCACGCCGATGCGCCCGGCTTCGATCAGGACTTCGCTCTCGAAGCAGAAGCGCGCACCCGCGTCGTGCGCCACGCGCACCCGCCTGAGAACGCCCGCCGGGTAGAGGCGAAAGCCGGATTGGCTGTCGGATATCGCGTAGCCGGCAGCCCAGGCGATCCAGAAGTTGGCGAAGCGGTTGGCGTAGTAGCGCATTCTCGGCACCGCATGCCGCTGCCACTGGCGGGCCCCGATCACGATCGCCTCGGGCCGCTCGCGCCAGGCAGCTAGCAGCCTTGGAATGTCCTCCGGCTCGTGCTGGCCGTCGCCGTCCAGGGTGACGACCGCGTCGGCGTCCTCCGCCAGCGCGATCGCCATGCCCCGCCAGAGGCTCGCCGCCTTGCCAAGCGTATGGGGGTTGGAGAGCAGCGTGACGGGCAGGCCATCCAGCGCCTGCGCGGTGCCGTCGCTCGAGCCGTCGTTCACCACGATCACCCAGTCGGATTGGCGCAGCGCGCGCTCGGCGACGTTGCGGATGGTCGCCTGCTCCTCCAGCGCAGGGATGACGATCGCGATGCGCGTCATAGCAGAGGGGCCGGGCCCCTTCCGGTAGATGCACTCGGGGCCTTCCCGGCCCCCCCGCACCCCCCGAGCGCGGTCAATAAACGATCTCTCATGCGAGGCCGCCGCTGATCGAGATCACCTGGCCGGAGACGTAGCCCGCCGTATCCGAGGCGAGATACGCCACCAGCGCCGCCACTTCATCCGGGGTGCCCGCACGCTTCATCGGCACCAGCGACTTAACCGCTTCGGCGCTGAACGCCTGCGCGGCCATGGGCGATTCGATGATCCCGGGCGCCACCGCGTTCACCGTGATGCCGCGCGAGGCAAGCTCGAGCGCGAGCGAGCGGGTGGCGCCATGCAGCCCTGCCTTGGCAGCGGCGTAATTGACTTGGCCGCGATTGCCGCTGATGCCGGCCACCGAGGAGATGTTGACGATGCGGCCCCAGCGCGTGCCGATCATCGGCAAGAGCAGCGGCCGTGTGACGTTGAAGAAGCCTTGCAGGGACACGCCGATCACGCTGTCCCACTGTTGCGGCGACATTCCCGCCAGCGGCGCATCGGCGTGGATGCCCGCGTTGTTGACCAGCACCTGGACCGGGCCTTCCGCGAGCAGGAGCTCGAGGGCCGCCGCCGTCGCCTCGCGATCCGTGACATCGAAACACGCCGTCGCGGCGCTGCCGCCGGCCGCGCGGATGCCGCCGGCGATCTGCTCGGCTCGCGACAGGTTGCGGTGCGCGTGCACTATCACGTGCAGGCCCGCCTGCGCCAGCGCGCGGCAGATGGCCTCGCCGATGGCGCCGCTGCCTCCGGTGACCAGGGCGCGCCTTTTCTGCTGCGTCGTCATTGCCGCTCGCGAAGCACCACCAGGGCGCGGCCCGCGACCAGTTCGCGGCCGCCCGCCTGAAGGTGGAAATCGTAAAGCAATTGCGGGCCGGCCGGGCTGAGCCGCGCCGCGGTCACCGTCAGGTCTGCGTCCAGGTCGTCGAGCCGGGAGACCGCGAGCACTACGTCGCGCACGCTCACCAGGTAGCCGGCGCGGCCTCGCGCACCGTTTTCGCACAGCGCGCCGTGCGCAGCCATCGCCTGCCCCGCATACTCGATGCCGGCGAGCGCCGGCAGCGCGCCATCGCTGCGCAAAGGGTTGCCGGCGTCACCGTGGCTGCGCGCGCGGCAGACGATTCGGGTGTCGTCCCATTCGAGCACCTCGTCGAGCAGGCACATGGCGCCGGCGTGCGGCACCAGCCGGGTGATTTCCTCGCGTCCCAGCTTCATCGGCGCACCGTGACGGCCAGAGCTTCGCCCGACGCACCGGCCAGCCGGACCGTGCCGCCGGCGCCGGCGAGCGCCTGCAGCAGCGGCAGGCAGGCGGCGGCGGAGTTGCCGGCGAACTCCTGCATTCCTTCCGGCAGCGGATCCGGGGCGCCGCCAGACTCGATTGCGAGTTGCAGGCGTGCGAGTGCGGGAGTGGTCGCGGGCGCCAGGACGAGCGCGGCAGCGAGTCCGTGGCGCACCTGGCGGTGCTCGAGCAGCGGCTCCGGATAGGGCAGGTCCACAGCGACCAGCAGGACGCGGCGCGATTCCACCGCAACCTGGCAGGCGGCCTCGATCAGGCCTGCCGCGACCGAGCCGTCGTGCGCGCACAGCGAGGTCGCCGGTCCTTCGGCTCGCGCGCCGATGCTCCAGTAGCCGGTCGCGGCGTTGTGCACCGAATTGTGGAAGTGGATCGGCGACAGGCGCCGGTCGCTGCTCGCCAGCGCGCTGCAGATCTGGTGCACGATCGCGCCGTCGCCGTCGCTCGAGGTGAATACGGCGCTCAGCTCGCGCGCCTCGATTGCGGCATGCGTCACCGCCTCGTGCGCAGCGCCGAGCGCCCAGAGCACGGTTTTGGCGCAGCGCCTGCGCTCCGCCGGTGGCAGCGTTTGTGGCGCGGGCGGCGCCACCGGAGCGGGGCTATAGCGCGCCCGCCCGGAAAAAATGCCCTCGGCCTCCGCCCAGTTGCGCAGGCCCGGTGCGAGCAGCCCGATGCCGAGCACGCCGAGTTCGATCATTCCCCGGCTCCAAACACCAGGCTGCAGTTGCTGCCGCCAAAGCCGAACGAATTGGACAGCACGCGCGCGAGCCGCCGGGGCGCCGATTGCCGCACGATACCGCTGCGCAGGCCGGGATCCGGCGTGGCGGTGTTGAGCGTGCCCGGCAGCCAGCCGTGCTCCAGGCAAAGGCAGCAAAGGATCGCCTCTGTGATGCCGGCTGCGCCCAACGCGTGCCCGGTCCATCCCTTGGTCGAACTCACCGGAACCGCGGCGCCGAACAGCTCGAAGATGGCACCGTCTTCGGCGCGATCGTTCGCCGGTGTCGCGGTGCCATGGGCGTTGATGTAGTCGATCGCCCGCGCCTCGATCCCGGCAGCGTCGAGCGCTGCCTGCATCGCGCGCCGCGCGCCTGCGCCTTCTGGATGCGGCGCCGACATGTGATGCGCGTCGCTACTCTCGCCGTAGCCGAGCAATGCCACGCGCCCGCGCACGCCCCGCTCGAGCAGCGCGAATCCAGCCGCCTCGCCAATCGACAACCCCTTGCGCGCACTGTCGAACGGCGCGCAGCGCTCGTCCGAGAGCAGCTCCAACGAGGCAAAGCCGTAGAGCGTCGTCAGGCACAGGCTGTCGACCCCGCCCACGACCGCCGCATCCGCGAGCCCGGCCGCGAACAGACGGCGGGCGCTCGCAAACACCTTGGCACTGGAAGAGCAGGCCGTGGAAATGGTCGCTGCCGGGCCGGCCAGCGCGAGGCTGCGACGCACGAAATCGGTCACCGAGAAAAGATTGTGCGTGCCGCGGTAATTCAGCCGCGCCGGCAGGTGGCCGGCGGCGTCGCGCTCGCGATAAGCGAGCTCGGTCTGCAGGATTCCCGAGGTACTGGTCCCGATGAGCACCGCGACGCGGTGCGCGCCGTATCGCCCCCGGACGCCTCGCACTGCGGCGGCGAAGCCGTCTACGCTCAGCGCCGTGTGCGCCAGGCGGTTGTTGCGGCAATCGAACTCCGCCAGCGCACGCGGTACCGGCTCGTCTTCGAGCCCGTCCACACGCCCGATCCAGGTGCGCAGCGTGGCGTCGTCGAAGTCGTTCGGGCGCAGACCGCTGCGTCCCTGCCGCAGCGCCTCGAGGGACGCGCCGAGCCCGCGCCCGAGGGCGTTGACGGCGGACATCGCGGTGATGGCGAGCGGTTCCATGGCGCGTGCGTGGCGCTGAGCGGTTTACCCTGATTCGCGGCGGCGCGCCAGCGCCGCGGAAGAGACCAGCGACAGCGCTGCGCCGAGCGCCACGGTGAGCCCTATGGCGCGCAGCACAGGATTCGAGGACGCCGCGAGGGTGCCGAAAGCGATCACAGTGGTGAGGCTGCAGACCAGCACCGAAAGCAGCGTGCGCGAGCGCACCTGCGGGTCGCTCTCTGGCCGGTTGAAGAACAGCGCGTAGTTGAGGCCGATGCCGAGCACCAGCAGCAGCGCGATCAGGTGAAACACGCTCAGGCGGTGGCCGAGCAACTGCAGCAAGGCGATGGTGAGGGCGAGCGCTGCGAGCACCGGCGCCAGCACGCGCACGACCTCGCGCAGGCGCCGCAGGCCTGCGGTGAGCACGAGCGCGATCGCGAGCATGCCGGCCCCGGTCAGCGTCAGCGACTGCATCCGGTAGCCGGCGATGAGGGCGTTGGACTCCTCCTTCAGGTCGAGCAGTGCGGTGTGCGGCACTGGCTGCCGTGCGGCCTCGTGCGCCAGCACGCGCGCGTCGCTGACGCCGTTCAGCGGCACCAGCGAGACCCACTGGCCGTCGCTTTGCGCCAGCAGCGATTGGAGTTTCAGGCCAAGCGCGCTGCCCTGCAGCTGCTCTGCAAGCACCGGGCCGTGGGCCCGGTTCTGCTCCAGCTCGCGCAGGAACGGCTCGAACAAGCCGGGGCGGAACGGCAGGCCGGCGAGCGCCTGCGCGAGGCTGGCACGCAGCGGCTCCGGCTCGGGCAGCGCCGCCCGCCGCTTCGCCTGCGTGGCGGCGCTAGGCAAATAGCGCGTTGCGGAATCGTAGCCTGCGATCACCCTGCGCGACACCAGGGAGACCAGCCAGGGCTCGGCCTGCTCGGTGCGCTGCATAGCGAGCTCGCGAGTGGCGCCGGTGATGACGACCAGCTGGCGCACGTCCGGCGCGCCGAGTTCCGACCGCAGCTGCCGGTCGAGCGCTTTTGCATGCTCGGGAATCGCGCTCAGGCTGGCGAGATCGTCGTCCCAGACGCGCTCTGCTCGCAGCAGCAGGAATACCGCCGCGAGCGCGCCCAGAACCAGGAACGTGCGGCCAAGCCGGCCGGCGCCGGCAGCCCACGCGGTGGCGCGTGCAGGGGCCTGGAACCCGCTCGTAGTGACCACGCGCTGCGCGGCGAGGGCGGGAACGACCCAGCGCGTCACCAGACCTGCGGCCAGTACGCCGCAGATCAGCAGCAAGCCCAGCTGCGCCAGCCCGCCGAAGCTCGACATCGCCATGGTGACGCCGCCGATCAATGTGGTCAGAACGGCCAGGCGCAGCGTCGGCCAGATTCGCTGCAGCGCATCGAGCACCCTTTCTCCGGGTGCCGAGTGGGTGAACACGTAGCTCGGGTAGTCCACCGCCTCGCCGATCAAAGTGGCGCCGAACGCCAGCGTGACCGCGTGCACCGAGCCAAACGCGAGGCTGACGGCCGCACTTCCAGCCAGCAGGCCGCTCGCAGCGGGGAGCATGCACAGCAGCACGATCCAGGGCGCACGGTAGACAAACAGCAGGAGGATCAGCACCAGCGCGCCGGCAATGGTGGAAAGCAGCCACGAGTCGCGCTCGATGCTCGCGCGCGTCTCTACCGCGAACACCGCGGGTCCGGACAAAGTGAGGCGCAACTCGCGGTGCGCGGGATCTTCAGCGAATGCGCTGCGCACCGACTCAACGGCTTGCTGCTGCCGCGGGGCGTCGAATCCTCCGGCGACAGTCTCGGCGAGCAGCAGCGCGCGCCGCCCGTCTGGCGAGGACCATACGCCGGAGCGCGACACTGGACCCTCGGTGCGGATGCGCTCGAGGATGCGGCCGAGTTCGCCGGTGGGATCGCGCGGCAGCGTGGCGCGTGTCAGGGCGCCCGCCGGGGATGCGAGTTGTTGCAAAGCTGCCTGCAGCCTCTCCCGCAGCGCCTGCGCACTGAAGCGTTCGGCGTCGGCATCCGGGCTCAGCAGATAGCGGTAACCCATCAGCAACTCGTAGTCGGCTTCCACTTCACCGGGCTCGCCGTTACGTACACTGACAAACAAGGGACTGCGGCGCAGCGCGGCCGCCAGAGCGCGACTGCCAGCGGCGCGCGCCTCGGCGTCCGCGCCTTCTATGGCGACGAGGACGATGCGCGAAGTCACGCCGCTGCGCAGTTGCTCGAGAAGCAGTTGCTGATTGCGCGACGCCGACGGCGGCAGGAACGCGGTTAGGTCGGTCTTGATCTGCGCGTTAGCGAGCAGCCAGGCGCTGGCCGTGAGCGCGAGCAGCCAGACGACCACTGCCGCGACCGGATAGCTGCGCAGACGCGGAGCCTCGCCGCCGGAGTCAGCGGTCATCGCGCTGGATCGTCATGATGGAGCGATCGCCATTCGCTTCCCGGATCTCGATCGAGCCGAGTTGGCTGTCCGTACCGGAGATCCGGATCGCCTGCAGATGCCTGCCGATCTGCGGATCTATCGGCTCGAGCGTCACGACCCAGGCGGTGCGCGTGCCCGAGAGCGCGACCCGGTAAAAGCGCTGCAGCAGCGACAGATCGCCGGCCAGCGTCGCGCGCAGGCCCTCCACCAGGCCCCAGACCACGGGATTGCGCTGCACCGGCATGGTTCGCGCCTCGCCGCGCGCCTTGTTCTCCACGGTGAGTGTGTCGCCTTCCACGCTGATGCGCTCCTCGAACGGCGCCAGCACGTGCTTGGTGATGCGGTCGGGGCGCACGTAGCTGAGCCTGCCGCGGACCTCGAGCGGCGCCGTGAGAATGGCAAGGTGCCGCGTTTCGGTGAAGCTGGCCTGGCTTGCAGGGACTTCGGCCATGCGCTTCATCAGGGCGCCAAGGTTCCATTCCTCGGCGCGGGCGGCGCTTGCAGCGGCCAGCAGCAGCGCGGCGATGGCGAAACTACGCACGCGGCGCTTCCCAGAAGTCGTAGAAGTTGAACCAGTTGTAAGGCGCCAGACGGCAGTAGTGCTCCAGGCGCTCGGCGTAGCGCGCGATGCAGGGCGCAAGCTGCGCTGCCCGGTCGCCGCGGCGCGCGGGCGCGGCGTCGCAGGCAAAGCGCTCGAAGTGGATCGCGTAGCGATTGCCGCCCAGGTACAGACCGAAGAACAGCACCACCGGAACGCGAAACAGGACCGGCACCAGCAGCGGTCCTTGCGGAAAGCGCGCCGTGCCGCCGAGAAAGTCGCACGCGACCGCCTTGTCCTTGTCAAGGACCCGGTCGCCCAGAATGCCGACCGCCTCGCCGCGCTCCAGGCACTCGCGCACCCGCAGCAGCGTGTCCGGACGCCCCAGCGGAATGACGCGCTCGCGCATGTCAGGGGCGAGCTCACCGGCGATGGATTCGGTGTTGGCGGCGTTTTCCCGGAACATGAGGACGTTGATCGGAAGCTTGCGCATCCGGATCCCCAGCGCGCGCATCACTTCGAAGCTCCCCAGATGCGCGCCGAGCAGAACGCAGCCACGGCCTTGCGCCATCGCTTGCTCGAACTCCTCCAGCCCCCGGAACTCGAACTCGAAGCAGTCGTGGCGATCGGTCAGCAGGAAGATGCGGTCGTGCAGCGTCGAGGCGAAGGCGTGGTAGTGGCGAAACAGGTCGCGCCAGCCCGCAGGCCGGCCGAGGACACGCTCCAGGTAGGCGCGCGAGCTGCGCCGCGCCTTGGGCGAAAACAGGATGAAGTAAAAGCAGATCGGGAACAGCAGCAGACGCCCCGCGCCGCGGCCGAGCGCGAGCGAGAGGCGGACCAGCATGCGCATCGCCGCTACGCTGCCGCGCTCGCGCTGCGCCCGCCAGCCGTTGCTCATGGCGGATTCTTCGGCGAGCGCGCCATCGCCTGCATCGTTCCAGAGGCGATCAGGGTCGTTTCCCGCTTCAGCTGGTACTTGAACGTTGCTGCGTCGACGCGTTCGATCGTGCACACGAAGGGCTCGCCCGGCCGCAACGGCGCATGGAACCTCGCCAGCGGGATCGCCGCAGGCACAAAATCGCCGCCCATCGTTTGTCGTGCCGCGCGCAGCACTTCGCACAGGATCAGCGCGCCGGGAACGATCGGGTCCCCCGGGAAATGCCCTGCCAGTGCCGGATGGTTTGCGGCGACCGCGCCGCGGACTTCGACCGCCATCAATCCTCTACCGCAACGTCGCGGCCGAGCGCCGCCGCCAGCTCGGCGAGCGCCCGCCGCGGAATCTTGCCGCTGTCGCCGCGCGGCAGCTCGGCGACCAGGTGCAGCGGACGCGGCAGGAATACGGCGTCGATGCGCTGCCGCAGGGCGGCGCGGATCTCCTTGGCCGAGACGCCCGGCGCGACCGCGAAGGCGATCAATCGCCCGCCGGCTGGCTCATCGGGCACGAAGAACACTCCATCCTTGACCCCCTCCACCGCGAGCAACGCCGTCTCGAGCGCCTCGAGCGAAGTACGCTTGCCGGCGATTTTCACCACATCGGCTTTGCGCCCCTGGAGCGTGAAGCGCTCCGCATCGAGCTGCATGACGCGGTCGAGCACCGGCTGTGGTGCGCGCACGTGGTTGCCCTGCACCCAGAGCGTGCCGTCGCGCTCGCTGAAGCGCAGGCCGGGGACCAGGCGCCAGGTCTCGTCCTGCGCCGTGCGCCGCATCGCGATCATGCCCGCTTCGCTCGACCCATAGATCTCGTACAACGGCGCCTTCCAGAGACGCTCCACGGCTCGTGCCAGCTCTGGGGCGAGGGGCATGGTAGAGGAAAGCACGCCCGACACGCCCTGCAGGGCGAGCGATTCGGCGACGCAGGCGCGCAAGTGCAGGGGCGAGGTCATCAGCCACAGCGGCCGCGGCAGCGCCGCGACTGCGGCGCGCAGGTCGGCGGGCAGCAGGGGACGGCCGGCGTGAACCGCAAGCCCGTTCTGCATCGGCAGCATCACCGTCGACTCGAGGCCGAACATGTGCTGCGGCGGGAGAGTGCCGAGGATCGTCGTGCCCGGGGAAAGCGCCAGTTGCTCGCCCAGCGTGCGTGCGCCCGCGACCAGCGATCCCAGGGTCTTCGGATGCGGCATGTGGCGCCCGGTGCTGCCCGAGGTGAACACGATTGCAGCGATCTGCTCGGCATCGACTTCGAGCGTGCCGGGCTCTGCGTGCGCGTCCGCTGGCGCGTCGCGATCCTCTACCCGCATCTCTACCCGTATCTCTACCGTATGCAGCTCAGTGGCGATCGCGCCCCGGTCGCTCAGGCAATACACGTCGGTGAAGTCGCTGCAGACCTCGCGCACCGCCAGCGCAGCACGACTCGGCGGCAGCAGCGTGGTCTGGCCCGCCAGCAGGCTCGCGGCGTAGCCGAGCATGAATGCGTAGCGCTCCTCGCACAGGTTAAGCACGTGGCGCCGGCGCGGCAGGCGCTCCGCGAGCGCCACCGCAGCCGCGGCAAAGCGGGAGGCGTAGAGCGGCTCTCCGCCTCGCCAGGCAAGCACGCCTTCGGTCTCGTAACCCGACAGGAGGGGCAGGGTGCGTGCCATCACTGGCGCCGCAGCAGGTCGGCGAGCCGGATGCGGCTCGCCAGCTTCACCGGGGAATCGTGGCGGTAGCGGCGGTAGCGGATGCGGCGGTACACGAACTCACCGAGAAAAAGCGCACCCACCAGCAGGTAGCTGACGAAGTTGGTGAACCAGGACCACGCCACCCGGTCGCCGCTTGCCGCGAGCCAGGCCGAGATTGCGGCGAGGGCGACAAAGAACAGCGTCCAGATCCACGTCAGGCGCCGCGTATAGCTCGCAAGCTCGGCAGTCAGCACGCCGCCCTGCTCGAGCTCGGCGAAGCGGCTGATGAGCGGGGTGCCGCCCTTGACGAGCGTGCGGCCGAACAGCCAGCACAGCAGAACTGGAATCAGAATCGGAGGCAGGTCGAGCAGCAGGCTGCCGGCATCCGGCGCTGCGAGCGCGAGGGCCGCCGCGATCAGCGGCAACACCCAGCGCGCAAGCGATCCAATTGGAAGCAACGACGCCAGCACATACCCTGCAAGCGCTGCAAGCAGGGCGAGTGCTGGCGCTGGCCTTCCGGACACCACTGAGTAGTGCACGGCGAATGGATAAGCGAGCGCCAGCGCGACACCGGCGGCGCGCCACCACCCCCGGGCGCTGCGCGGCGCGCTACTTGGTGCGGTGCGCGGCAACGTGCGAGGCTAGCGCGCGCAAGGAAGCGAAAATCCGCTCGTTGTCGGGGTCGTCGGAGCGGATCTGGAAGCCATAGCGCTTGGAGATGGCGACCGCCATTTCGAGGATGTCGATCGAATCCAGGCCCAGTCCCTGGTCGCCGAACAGCGGCGCCAGCGGATCGAGCTCCCCGGGCGCCGAATCGAGGTTGAGCACCTCCGCGACGAGCGCCGCCAGCTCGAGCTCGATCGCCGGTGCTGCCGGCACAGCGGTCGCTATCCTTGTCATGCGGGGCTCCGCTCTCGCGGCATCCGCGATTTCCAAACCTGATTAAATAGTCGCAGAAATTATATGCCACAGGGTCAATGCGAGGGTGCCTGGAGGGGCCCGGATAAGCTTTGCACGCCCTCGTGCAGCAACCGGTCCGGGGCAAGGCTGGCAAGCCCTGCCGCCACCAGGCCGATGAACACCCCGACCATGAACCCCTTGTGCGAGCGAACCTTGCCGCGCTTGATCGCCCATATCGCGCAGGCGAGGCAGAGCAGCGTCCACAGGGAAAGCAGGTGCAGCAGAGAGAATCCGGCACCGTCCCGGATCTCCACGATCCAGAACGAGGACAGGGCGACCGACGCCATCGCCGCCACCCAGATCCAACCGAGCAGCTTGTGGCTGGGGGTGCCTTTGCGGCGCAGCAGGACCGCTATGCCGAGCGCAATCGCCGGCAGTGCCGCAGACAGGTGAAGCGCAATCGGCAGGCTGAGCTCTCTCATGGGGATCGCGGTTGACGGCTGCGCCGGCAAGTGTTATGTTGTCAATGACAACATAAGTCTGAGGGTAAATGTATACGATGTCAACATCAAGCTCGAGGAAGACGCGCAAAGCCGCCTACCACCATGGCGAACTCAAGGCAGCGCTGTTGACGGCGGCCGGGACTCTCATGGAAAAACAAGGGGTTGAATACCTCAGCCTGCGCGAGGCGGCGCGCCTTGCGGGGGTGTCGCACAATGCTCCGTACCGCCATTTTCCGGACCGGGAAGCGCTCCTTGCAGCGCTCGCCGCAGAGGGCTTCCGCTTGCTCGGGAGCGCGCTCGAAGAGGCCGGAAAAAGCGGGCCGCAAGCGCGCGGCGGGGCTTATGTGCGCTTCGCGCTGGAGCATCCGCGGCGCTTCCGGCTGATGTTCGGCGGCGGCATCCGGCTCGAGGCGCATCCGGCGCTGCGCGAGCACGCGGCGCGCGCCTACGACGACCTGGTGCGGGCGTTCGCCACGATGGGCGATGCGCGCGGCGCGGAAGTGGCTGCGGCCGCCGCCTGGTCGCTCACGCACGGGCTGGCGAACCTGCTGCTCGATGGCCATTTTCGGCGCGCCACCAACGACGGACGCGAGACCCAGGAGTTCGTGCGTGCCGTGCTCGGCGCGATCCGCATCACCCTCGGCGCTCAGCGACCGGCCGCTTAGCCGGCAAACGCCGCGGCGCAGGCCGCAGCATCGCTGGGCTCGGCGTGACAACGCAGCAGGCGGAAAAGCGGGCGGGAGGCGGCGCGCGGGATGCGCTCGGCGTAATAGCCCCACAGCGTGCGCGCGTGCTGCGGGGCGTTGGCAGCGATATAGCCCGCCATGCCCGCCATAAGCAGATATTCGCGCGCGTCGCTGCCGAGATCGCTCTGCGTGGCGAGCAGGCCGGAAGCGAGCTCGGCCATGCGGGTCGCATCGCGCAGCGCCACGGCGCGAAACAGCGCCACCCAGCGGCGCTGGAATTCGAGCAGCTCGCCATGGCACGGCGCCGCGGCAATGCGCGCCCACACCTCGTCCGCCTCGCGCGGCGACAGGTAGGGATTGATGGTGCGCGCCACGTGTACCAGGCTATGCAGCCAGACGTCGAGTTCGCGGGGCTGGATGCATTCGAGCAACCGGAATTTGACCAGCTCGAGGTCCTTCTGCAGCAGCGTCCCGGTGCGCTCGGGCTCGGGCGCGCGCGGCGCGACCAGGAAATCGCGCGCGTAGCGCGCCGCGCGCGTATTCTCGATGCGTTCGAACGCGTAGCCGCCCTGGTGCAACGGGTTCACCGGCCGCAGGCTGCGCGCCGGCTCGAGCATCTCGAGCACCGGCACGCCCGCATTGAGCAGCGCGACCACGTCGGTGGCGCTGCGCTCCATGAAGCGGTAGCGCGCGGCGTTGAGGTCGAGCACCGGGTAATAGTCGGAATTCGCGGGCATGCCGTAGCTCGCGAACAGCGGCTCCAGCGTGGCTCGATTGCCGAGGTAACGCGCATCGAGATCGCCCGCCGTGAGCACATGCACCGTGAACAGCTCCTTGGCGAGCCCCGGTTGCTCGAACACCTTGGCGCCGACGGGTAGCGGGACCGGCGACTCGGAGGCGACGATCAGCAGGTCATGGTCGCTCGGCGCGAATACCGCGTAGTGCGGAAACATCTCGCCCAGGGCCCGCATTACGGAGGCGAGCAGCGAGGCGTCGATTTCGTAGAGCTGGAACCATTGCACCAGCACGCCCCCGGGATTGAGGTGGCTTCGGATGCGGCGGTAGAACTCGCGCGTGAACAGGCTCGAGACGCCGCTCACCCAGGGGTTCGAGGGTTCCGAGATCACGATGTCGTAGCGGCGGTTGTGGGTCGAGAAAAAGCTCTTGGCGTCGTCGATCAGGATGGCGCCGCGCGGGTCGGCGAACGCGGCACTGTTGCGCGGCGCGAAGCCACGTGCGGCCTCTGCCATCGCCGACTCGATCTCCACCGTCTCGACGCGCTCCAGCGCCATGCTCTGCAGCAGGGTGTGCGTGGTGAGGCCGGTGCCGATGCCGATCACGGCGGCGCTCCGCGCCTCCGGCTTGAGCGCGAGCGGCAGGGCGCCGGTCAGCACCATGGTGATCTCGTCGCTGCCGCGCTGTCCTTCGCGGTCGAGGTTGATCGAACCGTCGGACTTGCCGTTGGTGCGGATGCTGGTGGCGTCCGGATAGCGCACCAGGTGCACGGTCGCGGTTTTGCCGTCGCGGTTGTAGAGCACCTTGGCATCGCGCGACGCGGACAGCTCGCCGTAGCGGAAAACGCCCGCAGTCATCTTGTTGGCGTCCAGCTCGAAGGCAAGAGTCAGTGGCAGGAACAACGCCAGGCAGGCTAGCGCCGCGATTGCGAGCTCGCGCGCCGGCGCGAAGCGCCACAGCAGCAAGATGCCGAGCATGGCGTCAATCAGCGCACCGCCTGCGAGCGCGCCTTTCAGGCCGAGCAGCGGCAGCCCTACGTGCACCGCGAGCAGCACGCCGGCGATCGCGCCGAGGGTGTTGGCGGCGTACACCCGCCCGATCGCGCCTTCGCCGGCGCCGCGGCGCAGCAGCGCGCCGGTGATCAGCGGCAGCGTCATCCCGGCGCAGAAAGTCGCCGGCAGCATGACCAGCGCCGATATGCCCTGGCCGGTGAGGTTGAACAGAAGGTAGCCCGCCTCGGTACGCGCCAGCCCCTTCATCAGGTACTCCATCAGCGCGAAGGTCTGGTCGTAGACCGGCAGCGTGGCGAGCGCGCACAGTCCCATCACCACCTGCACCCAGCCGAGCAGCCTCTCGGGATTCGCGGTTGCGTCCACTCGCCGGCGCACCGCGAGGCCGCCGAGCGCGAGTCCCAGGATGAAAGTCGAGAGCATCAGCTCGAAGGAATGCGTCGAGGCTCCGAGCACGAGCGAGAGCATGCGGATCCAGCTGATCTCGTAGACGAACGACGCCAGGCCGGTGAAGAATGCGACCGCGAGCAGCAGCTGCGCCGCCTGCGCCTGCGCGCGCGGCGCCGACTGCAAGGGCGCGGCGTGCGCCGGTTGCGCCAGCCACCACACGGTTGCGGCGAGCGCGAGGTTGAGCACACCGGCGGTACGCAGCGTGCCCGGCAACCCGACCCAGGCGATCAGCACGAAGCCGCTCGCCAGCACGCCCAGCGCCGCGCCCAGGCTGTTGCTGAAATAGAGCATCGCCACGGACTCGCCCGAGGATGCCGGGTAGGCGCGCACCAGCCCGGCGCTCATCAGCGGGAACGTGGCCCCGAGCAGCACCGATTGCGGCAAGATCAGGAGGCAGGAAAGCGCGAGCTTGGCCGCCAGCGCCGGCCCCTCTGCTCCCAGGCCCGGCAACAGGCCTTCGTACGCCCAGTCGGTCGCGACGACGAACAACTCGTGAAACCCGAGCGCCAGCGTGCCGATCACGGCCTCCACCAGCGCATAGGCGGCGAGCGGATTGCGCACCCGCGTAGAGAACCGGCCGAGCAGCGCGCTGCCCAATGCCATGCCGCCCATGAACACCACCAGCACCAGCGATTGAGCGTAGGCGGCGTGGCCGAGAAACAGCTTCAGGTAATGCGTCCAGATCGACTCGTAGATGAGTCCCGCGAATCCGGACAAGGTGAACAGCGCGTAGTACGCCGCACGCGGCAGAGCGGGCGCAAGCATGGCGGCGCTTTATATCACGCCGCAGCGCGCACTTAAGCGCCGGTGCTACAGTCGCGCCGGCATGCGACATGCCCCGGCCCGGCTAGCGGCTTACTTCTTCGCCTATTTCGCGTATGCGGGCGCGCTGGTGCCGTACTTCGCGCTCTGGCTCGCGGCGCAGGAGTTCGCGCCGGCGCAAATTGCCCTGGTGCTGGCGATGCCGCAACTGGCGCGCATTTTCGCACCCGCTTTCTGGGGCTGGCTCGCCGACGAGTGGGGCGCGCGCTATGCGGGCGCGCGGCGCGCGATCGTCGTGTTCTCCGCGATTGCGGTGCTCGCCGGCTTCGTTTCGCTCTATGCAATCGGCAGTTTCGCCGGCGTCGCGCTGGTGATGCTGGCGATGAGCGTGCTCTCGGCGGGGGCGCTGCCGCTGGTGGAGGCGATCACGCTCTCGGCGCTCGGCGGCGCAGCCGGCCGCTACGGCCCGGTGCGCTTGTGGGGCTCGATCGGATTCATCCTCGCGGTGCTCGGTGTCGGTGCCTGGCTCGATGCGCATTCGCCGCACAGCGTGCTCGACATCGTGGTCGTGCTCGCTGCCATCACTGTCGTCGTATCGCTCGCTGTGCCGCGCGCCGCTGGCGTGCAGCGCGCGCGCACCGATACGCCGCTAACGGCGGTGCTGCGCCGCCCCGAGGTGCTCGCCTTTTTCGGCGCCTGCTTCTGCATGGCGGTGGCGCACGGCGCGATGTACGTGTTTTACTCGCTCTATCTCGAGGCCGAGGGCTACTCCAAGACCACGATCGGGGCGCTGTGGACGCTCGGGGTGGTCGCCGAAGTGCTGCTGTTCCTGCGCCTGCCGCAGCTGATGCGGCGTTTTTCCCTGCGCACGCTGCTGATCGCGAGCTTCGCCTGTGCGGCGCTGCGCTTCCTCGCCATCGGCTGGGGCGTGAGCTCGCTCGCGGTGCTTGCCGCGGCGCAGTTGCTGCACGCAGCGACGTTCGGCGCCTACCACGCTGCGTCGGTGGCGGCGGTCCACCGCATGTTTGCCGGTGCGCTCGAAGCGCGCGGCCAGGCGCTTTATTCGAGCCTGTCCTACGGCTTGGGCGGTGCGGCCGGGACGCTGCTCGCCGGCTGGACCTGGGAGGCGTTCGGCGCGGCGCCGAGTTTTGCCGTGAGTGCGCTGTTTGGTGCTCTTGGCGGCGTGCTTGTGGCCTGGAAAGTAAAAATTTAGGTTAGATTTCTGCATGAGGACGCTCCTCGTTCTGCTCGCCCTTACGCTGGCGGCCTGCCAGACCGTGCGCACGACCCAGCCCGGGGTGGTCGGCGTGGATCGCGAGCAATCGATGCTCGTGTCCTCGGCCTCGATCAATCGCAGCGCCGAACAGGCTTACGCCAAGGTGCTGGCGGAGGCGCAGCGCAAGGGCCAGCTCAACCGCGACGCGGCCCAGCTCGAGCGGGTGCGCACCATCGCGCGCCGCCTGATTCCGCACAGCGGTGCATTCCGCAGCGACGCGCCGGGCTGGAAATGGGAAGTCAATTTGATCAGCTCCAAGGAAGCGAATGCCTGGTGCATGCCTGGCGGCAAGATCGCGTTCAATACCGGCCTGATCGAGCGCCTGCGGCTGAGCGACGACGAAATCGCCGCAGTGATGGGCCACGAGATCGCGCATGCGCTGCGCGAGCATGCCCGCGAGCGCGCCTCACAGGCGATGGCGCAGAGCGTGGGCATCGCGGTCATCGCGGCCGCGGCGCGCGTTCCGGCTGCTGCCGACCTGACGCAGTTGGTGCTCGATGTGACCTTCAACTTGCCCAACTCGCGCACCGACGAAATCGAAGGCGACCGCATCGGCGTCGAGCTCGCCGCGCGCAGCGGCTACGACCCGCGTGCCGCGGTGACGCTGTGGGAGAAGATGCAGCAAACGGGCGGCGGCCAATCGCCCGAGTTCCTCTCGACCCACCCGGCGCACGAGAACCGGATCGCCGACCTGCGGGTCTATGCGCAGCGCGTGATGCCGCTCTACGAGCAGGCGCGCGCGCCGCGCTGAGCGCAGGGTTTTCCAGCACGCGCGCTGTGCCATAATTCCACGCTTTCGCAGCGCGAGAATCAGATGGGCCGGACGCTTTACGACAAGCTTTGGGACAGCCACGTGGTGCACGTCGAGGACGACGGCACCGCGCTGCTCTACGTCGACCGGCACCTGGTGCACGAGGTGACCAGCCCGCAGGCCTACGAAGGGCTGCGGCTCGCCGGGCGCAAGCCGTGGCGCGTCGAATCGATCGTCGCCACCGCCGACCACAACACGCCGACCACGGGCTGGGAGCGCGGCCTCGACGGCATCGTCGATCCGATCTCGCGCATCCAGGTGGAGACGCTCGACGCCAACATCCGCAAGCACGGCGCCAAGGCCTACTTCCCGTTCCTCGACAAGCGCCAGGGCATCGTGCACGTGATCGGCCCGGAGAACGGCGCCACGCTGCCCGGCATGACGGTGGTGTGCGGCGACTCGCACACCAGCACGCACGGCGCCTTCGCCTGCCTGGCGCAGGGCATCGGCACCTCGGAAGTCGAGCACGTGCTCGCCACGCAGTGCCTGGTGCAGAGGAAGATGAAGAACATGCGCGTCACCGTAGAGGGCAAGACGGCACGCGGCGTCGGTGCGAAGGACATGGTGCTGGCGATCATCGGCCGCATCGGTATCGCGGGCGGCAGCGGGCACGCGATCGAGTTCGCCGGCGGCGCCATGCGCGCGTTGTCGATGGAAGGCCGCATGACCGTCTGCAACATGGCGATCGAGGCCGGCGCGCGCGCCGGCATGGTGGCGCTCGACGACACCACGATCGAATATCTGAAAGGGCGGCCGTTCGCGCCGAGCGGCGACGAGTGGCACGCGGCGGTGGCGCACTGGAAGACGCTCAAGAGCGACCCGGACGCGAAGTTCGAGCGCGAAGTCCAGCTGCGCGCGGAGGAGATCCCGCCGCAGGTGACCTGGGGCACCTCGCCGGAAATGGTCGCCTCGATCGCCGACACGGTGCCCGACCCGGAGAAGGAGAAAGACGCGCAGAAGCGAGAGGGGATCGAGCGCGCGCTGCAGTACATGGGCCTCGCGCCGCGCACCCGGATCAGCGATATCCGCCTCGACAAGGTATTCATCGGCTCCTGCACCAACTCGCGCATCGAAGACCTGCGCATCGCCGCCGCGGTGGCGAAAGGGCGGCGCGTCGCGCAAAGCATCCGCCTGGCGATGGTGGTGCCGGGCTCGGGCCTGGTGAAGGCGCAGGCCGAGAAGGAAGGCCTGGACCGTATTTTCCGAGACGCCGGCTTCGAGTGGCGCGAGCCGGGCTGCTCGATGTGCCTGGCGATGAACGCCGACCGCCTCGAGCCCGGCGAGCGCTGCGCCTCGACCTCGAACCGCAACTTCGAGGGGCGACAGGGCGCGGGCGGGCGCACGCACCTGGTGAGCCCCGCGATGGCGGCCGCGGCCGCGATCGCGGGCCATTTCGTAGACGTCCGGCAGTGGCGCTGAGAATATGGAAAAGTTCAGTACGCTGACCGGGATCGTGGCGCCGCTCGACCGCGCCAACGTCGACACCGACCAGATCATCCCGAAGCAGTTCCTGAAGTCGATCCACCGCTCGGGCTACGGTCCCAACCTGTTCGATGCCTGGCGCTATCTCGATCACGGCGAGCCCGGCATGGACAACACGCGGCGCCCGACGAACCCGCAGTTCGTGCTCAACCAGCCGCGCTACCAGGGCGCCGCGATCCTGCTGGCGCGCAAGAACTTCGGCTGCGGCTCCTCGCGCGAGCATGCGCCCTGGGCGCTGCAGGATTACGGCTTTCGCTGCGTGATCGCGCCTTCGCACGCCGACATCTTCTTCAACAACTGCTTCAAGAACGGCTTTCTGCCGGTGGTGCTCGCTGAGAGCGAGGTGGAGGCGCTGTTCCACGACTGCGCTGCGTTCCCGGGATTCCGCCTGACGGTTGACCTCGCCGAGCAAACGGTGGCGACCGAGAACCGCTCCAAGGTGTTCCGCTTCGAGATCGACCCGTTCCGCAAGTATTGCCTGCTCAACGGCCTGGATGAGATCGGGCTGACGCTGCGCCAAGCGGACAAGATCCGCGCCTACGAGGCGAAGCGCCACGCCGAGCTGCCCTGGCTCTACCGGTAAGGCCATGAAGATCGCGGTATTGCCGGGCGACGGCATCGGCGGTGAGATCGTTGCGCAGGCGCTCAAGGTACTGCAGCGGCTGGAGCTTCCCCTCGAGCTGGCGCAGGCTCCGGTCGGCGGCGCTGGCTACGACGCCGCAGGGGACCCGCTGCCCGAAGCGACGCTGGCGCTCGCCAGGGGCGCCGACGCGATCCTGTTCGGCGCCGTCGGCGGCCCGCGCTACGACCAGCTGCCGCGCGCCAAGCGCCCCGAGCAGGCGATCCTGGGATTGAGGAAGGCGCTCGGGCTGTTCGCCAACTTGCGGCCGGCACAGGTCTACAGCGAGCTCGCGGGCGCTTCCGCGCTCAGGCCCGAGGTGGTCGCGGGGCTCGACCTGCTGATCGTGCGCGAGCTGACCGGCGACATCTACTTCGGCCAGCCGCGCGGCGTGCGCGCGGCCGAGGACGGTGGCCGCGAAGGCTTCGACACCATGCGCTATAGCGAAAGCGAGATCCGGCGCATCGCCAAGGTGGCATTCGAGGCGGCGCGCAAGCGCGCCCGGCGCGTCTGCTCGGTGGACAAGGCGAACGTGCTCGAGACCTCGCAGCTGTGGCGCGAGGTGGTGAGCGCCGAAGCCGCGCACTACCCGGACATCGAGCTGTCGCACATGTACGTCGACAACTGCGCGATGCAGCTGGTGAGGAACCCCAAGCAGTTCGACGTCATCGTCACCGGCAACCTGTTCGGCGACATCCTGTCGGACGAAGCCTCGATGCTCACCGGGTCGATCGGCATGCTGCCATCGGCATCGCTGGATGCAAACGGCAAGGGCCTGTACGAGCCGATCCACGGCTCGGCGCCGGACATCGCCGGGCAGGACGTCGCCAATCCGCTCGCGACCATTCTCTCGGCGGCGATGATGCTGCGCCATTCGCTCGCGCAGCCGCAGGCCGCCGAGCGCATCGAGCGCGCGGTGCAGCGCGTGCTGCGCGAGGGCCTGCGCACCGCCGACATATATACTGCGGGGACGAAAAAAGTGGGCACGCAAGAGATGGGCGACGCGGTGGTCGCGGCGCTCGGCAAATAGTGCTCGCAGGACACGCAATGCTCAGAATCGGAATCGTCGGCTGGCGCGGAATGGTGGGCTCGGTGCTCGTGCAACGCATGCGCGAGGAGCGGGACTTCGACCATCTCGAGCCGGTGTTCTTCTCCACCTCGCAGGCGGGCGCCAAGGGCCCCGCGATCGGCAAGGAGGCGGCGCCGGTGCAGGACGCGATGAACCTGGAGCAGCTGCGGCAGCTCCCGGTGATCATTTCCTGCCAGGGCGGCGACTACACCAACGAAATCTATCCCCGGTTGCGGCAGGCGGGCTGGAACGGCTACTGGATCGACGCCGCGAGCGCGCTGCGCATGAAGGACGATGCTGTGATCATCCTCGACCCGGTCAACCTGGCGCTGATCCGGGACTCGGTGCGCAACGGCGGGCGCAACTTCATCGGCAGCAACTGCACGGTCGGCCTGATGATGATGGGCATGGCGGGCCTGTTCCAGCACGATCTGGTGGACTGGATGACCTGCATGACCTACCAGGCGGCCTCCGGCGCCGGCGCGGCCAACATGCGCGAGCTGGTGGCGCAGATGAGGAAACTGAGCGATGGCGCCTCGCGGCTGCTCGACGATCCTGCAGCGAGCGCGCTCGACATCGACCGCAATGTCACCGAGACGTTGCGCGCGCCCGGGCTGCCGAAAGAGCACACCGGCTTTCCGCTCGCCGCCAGCCTGCTGCCATGGATCGACAAGGACCTCGGCAATGGCCAGAGCCGCGAGGAGTGGAAAGCGGGCGCCGAAGCCAACAAGATCCTCGGCCGCAGCGAGCGGCCGATTCCCGTGGACGGCATCTGCGTGCGCGTGGGCGCGATGCGCTGCCACAGCCAGGCGCTTACGGTGAAGCTGCGCCGCGACGTGCCGCTGGACGAGATCGAGGGCATGCTCGCCGAGGCAAACGAATGGGTGAAGCTGGTTCCCAACCGGCGCGAGGAGTCTTTGGCGGAGCTCACGCCCGCCGCGGTCACCGGCAAGCTGTCGGTGCCGGTGGGCAGGCTGCGCAAAATGCAGATGGGCGGCGAGTATCTTGCCGCTTTCACCGTTGGCGATCAGCTGCTATGGGGTGCGGCCGAGCCGCTTCGCCGCATGGTTCATATCCTGCTCGATGCAGGGGTCCGTTCGTGACCCCGCGCAGGGAAAAATTCCTTTTCCTGCAAGGTACTACAGTAGCAATATCAAGACTCTCTCTCAGGTTGCACGCCTAACGCCATGATGTTATGGTACTCAATCCCAGAAGAACGACTCAGGGTGGTGCCAGTGAGTAAATGGGTCACCGGATTTCGGCTTGCTTTAGCCGCGCTGCTCTTTGTGCCGCTGCTCGCGCATGCCGCCGGACTGGGCAGGCTGACGGTGCAGTCCGCCTTGGGCCAGCCGCTCGCGGCCGAGATCGAGATCGTCTCGCTGCAACCGGGCGAGGACGATAGCCTGAATGCGCGGCTCGCTTCGCAGGAAGCGTTCCGCCAGGCTGGAATCGAGATGAGTTCCGCGCTCATAGGCGTGCGCTTCGCAATCGAGCGCCGCGCCGGGCGGCCAGTGATCCGCGTCAGCACCCTGCAGGCGGTGAACGAGCCGTTTCTCGATCTGCTGGTGGAATTGCAATGGGCTACTGGCCGGCTGGTGCGGGAATACACGTTCCTGCTCGACCCGCCCGAGTACAAGGGACCGCAGCCGATCGCGGCGGCGCCCGCGCCCGCGGCGAAACCGGCGCCCGCAGTTGAGGCGGTGAAGCCGGCGCCAAGCGTCGAAGCGAGACCGATTACGCCTGCGCCGTCGGCAGCGGCGCCGGCTGGCTCGTACGAAGTGAAAAAGGGCGACACCCTCGGCGCGATCGCGCGGGACAACCGGCCGGCTGGCGTCACCTTCAACCAGATGCTGATCGCGCTGTACCGCGCGAACCAATCGGCATTCATCCGTGAAAACATCAACCTGGTTCGCGCCGGGCGCATCCTGACGATTCCGGACCGCAGCGCCATCGAGGCCGTGGATGTGGCGGAGGCCAACCGCCTAGTGCAAACGCATCACGCGGAATTCGCCGAGTACCGGCGGCAGCTCGGCATGGCGGTTGCGGCAGCGCCGGCGGCGCCAGCGCCGCGCGAGCGCGAGGTCGCTGGCCGCATCACCGCCAAGCCCGGCGCGCCTGCGCCGGCTGAGTCGAAGGACCAGCTGAAACTGTCTCGCGCCGACGTTGCCCCCGCGACTGCGGCCGGGCGTGCTGCGCGCGAAGACGACCGCATCGCGCGAGAGCGGGCGCTGAAGGATGCGCAGTCGCGCGCCACCGATCTGGAAAAGAACGTCACCGACCTGCAAAAGCTGGTGGAGCTGAAAAACCAGCAACTGGCGGAACTCGAGAAGAAGGCGGGAGCCAAGCCCGCTCCAGAGGCGCCCAAGCCTGCTCCAGAAGCACCCAAGCCCGCGGCAGAGGCGCCCAAGCCGGCGCCGGAAGCAGCCAAGGCACCGGAGGCAGCGAAGCCTGCGGCTGAAGCGCCGAAGCCGGCTGTCGCAGCGGCCAAGCCCAAGCCGAGGCCTGCGGCACCTCCGCCGCCGCCTCCGCCAAGCTTGGTGGACGAGTTCCTCGACAACCCGGTCGCTCTGGGCGGGCTCGGCGGCGTGGTGGTGCTGCTGGCTGGCTACGGCATCTGGGCATGGCGGCGCCGGAAAGGGTCGGCGACCAAGTTCCAGGACAGCGTGCTCACCGGCCAGGGCGCCGGACCTGCCGCAGGCGCCGCAGTTGGCCCTGTTGCAGCCGCCGGTGCCGCCGCGACCTCGGTAGCCTCGGTCAGCCAGACTGCCGTCGGCGGGGGGAGCGAAGAAGTCGATCCGATCGCCGAGGCGGACGTTTACATGGCGTACGGGCGCGATGCCCAGGCCGAGGAAATCCTGAAAGAGGCCCTAGCCAAGGACGCCAATCGCGTGCCGGTGCACGTAAAGCTGCTCGAGATCTACGCCAACCGGCGCGACAAGCGGGGCTTCGAGCAGACCGCGCTCAAGGTGAAGAACCTGACCCATGGCACCGGGCCGGAGTGGGAGAAGGCTGCCGCTCTGGGCCGCACCGTCGATCCCGGCAGCGGTCTGTATGGCGGGGCGCCCGACGCCACACAGGCGATCGCGCCAAAGGCGATCGCACAGAGCGCCGCTGCGCCTACGATCGACATCGACATCACGGGCGGCGGACTGGCGCGCACCGCGACGGCGCCGGCGAGCACCGCGGCAGGGCTCGATTTCGACCTCGGCGCGACCACGCCCGGGATGCCCAAGCCGAAGAGCGATTTCACGGCCGAAGGCACGCTCATCATGGACAGGCCGTCGGGTTCCGCCGAAGTGCCGGCGCTCGACTTCAATCTGGGCGATACCACCACCCTCAAGACCGACACACTGCCGACTAGAGCCGCCTCGCCGTCCGCCGGTAGCGGCTCGATCGACTTCGACCTGAACATCGATCTGGGCGGCGCGCAACCGGCACTGGCTGCGGATGCGCCCCTCGACCTCGGTGCGCTGAACCTCGATCTGGGCGCGCCCGCGGGCGGCGGGCCGGCGGCGTCCGATCCCAAGTGGCAGGAGGTGGCGACCAAGCTCGACCTCGCCAAGGCCTACGAAGAGATGGGCGACAAGGATGGCGCGCGCGAGTTGCTCAACGAAGTGCTCAGGGAAGGCGACGCCGCGCAGAAGGGTCAGGCCAAGCAGATGCTCTCCAACCTGCGCTAGCCCCGGCGCGGGACACGGAGGCGGAATCTCGAAGCCGCGGCGCGCAAGCGACCGCGGCTTTTCGTTTATGGCGATGAGAATTGCACTCGGTATTGAATACGACGGCAGCCGCTTCCTCGGTTGGCAGACGCAACCTGGCGGCGGCACGGTGCAGGACGCGCTCGAAAGCGCGATCGGCGTGATCGCAGGCGAGCAGGTTGCGCTCACCTGCGCCGGGCGCACCGACCGCGGCGTGCATGCGCGCGCCCAGGTGGCGCATTTCGACACCCCCGCCCAGCGGCCGCTGGGCGCCTGGGTGCGCGGCGTCAATGCGCTGCTGCCGGAATCTGCGGCGGTGCAGTGGGCGCTGCCGGTGCCCGCCGAGTTCCATGCGCGCTATGCGGCGCGCTCGCGCAGCTACCGTTACGTGCTGCTCAACCGCGCGGTGCGGCCGGCGCTCGCGGCGCGCTACGCCGGCTGGCTGCATGCGCCGCTCGAGCTTGAGGCGATGCGCGCAGCGGCGCTGCTGCTCGCCGGCGAGCACGACTTCTCCGCCTTTCGCTCGGCCGAGTGCCAGGCCAAGAACCCGGTGCGCACGCTGTACGCGCTCGACATCGAGCGCCGCGGCGAGCGCCTCGATTTCGTGGTGCGCGCCAACGCCTTCCTGCATCACATGGTGCGCAACCTGGTGGGCACCCTGGTCCTGATCGGCAGGGGCAAGCGGCCGCCGCTGTGGGCGCGCGAAGTGCTCGAATCTCGCGACCGCACGCTTGCGGCGCCGACCTTCGCGGCCGAGGGCCTGTACCTCGAGGCGGTCGAATACGAACCGCATTGGGGCCTGCCGCAGGCACCCGGCGGGCTGGTCGGCGTGCCGGTCTTGCAGGCGGCGCAGCCGTGAGAACACGCGTCAAGATCTGCGGCCTTACCCGCGAGAGCGACGTGCAGGCCGCGGCCGATGCGGGAGCGGACGCGCTCGGGCTGGTGTTCTATCCGCCCAGCCCGAGGTTCCTTGCGCTCGAGCAGGCGCGCGCGCTGCGCCGTGCGGTGCCGCCGTTCGTGAGCGCGATCGCGCTGTTCGTCAACCCATCGGCCGAGGAAGTCGAGCGCGTGCTCGAGCGCGTGCAGCCCGACGCGCTGCAGTTCCATGGCGAGGAAACGCCCGAATTCTGCGCCCGCTTCGGCGTGCCCTACATCAAGGCATGCCGCGTGAGGCAGGGGGTCGATTTGCTAGAATACTGGCGGCCGTTTTCCGGCGCCAGCGGCTGGCTGGCGGACGCTTTCGTTGAGGCATACGGCGGCGCCGGAGCGAGCTTCGACTGGACGCTGGTGCCGGCGAAATTGGACCGGCCGCTGATCGTTTCCGGCGGGCTGAGACGCGACAACGTGCGCCAGGCGATCCGCGCGCTGCGGCCGTGGGCAGTGGACGTGTCGAGCGGCGTCGAATCCGCCAAAGGCATCAAGGACGCGGCCAGGATCGCCGCCTTCATCGGAGAGGTCAGGAATGCGGATGTATGACTTGCCCGACGCGCGCGGGCACTTCGGGCCGTATGGCGGCGTGTTCGTCGCCGAGACGCTCACGCAGGCGCTCGACGAGCTGCGCGAGGCCTATGAGCACAGCCGCAACGATGCCGAATTCCAGGCCGAATTCCGCTACGACCTGAAGCACTACGTCGGCCGTCCGAGCCCGATCTACCACTGCAAGCGCCTGTCCGAGCGCCAGGGCGGGGCGCAGATCTACCTCAAGCGCGAGGACCTCAACCACACCGGCGCGCACAAGGTGAACAACACCATCGGCCAGGCGCTGCTCGCGCGCCGCATGGGCAAGCGGCGCGTGATCGCCGAGACCGGCGCCGGCATGCACGGCGTCGCCGCTGCCACGGTCGCCGCGCGCTACGGCATGGAGTGCGTGGTCTACATGGGCTCGGAGGACATCAAGCGCCAGTCGGCCAACGTATACCGAATGAAGCTGCTCGGCGCCACCGTGGTGCCGGTGGAATCGGGCTCCAGGACGCTCAAGGACGCGCTCAACGAGGCGATGCGCGACTGGGTGACCAATGTAGAGAGCACTTTCTACATCATCGGCACGGTCGCCGGGCCGCATCCCTATCCGATGATGGTGCGCGACTTCCAGTCGGTGATCGGCGAGGAGTGCAAGCTGCAGATGCCCGAGCTCACCGGCCGCCAGCCCGACGCGGTGATCGCCTGCGTCGGCGGCGGCTCGAACGCGATGGGCATCTTCTATCCGTACCTTGCGCTCGAGGGCGTGCGCCTGATCGGCGTCGAGGCGGCGGGCGAGGGCCTGGCAAGCGGCAGGCATGCGGCCTCGCTGTGCGCGGGAAAGCCGGGCGTGCTGCATGGCAACCGCACTTACCTGCTGCAGGACGCGAACGGCCAGATCATCGAGACGCATTCGATCTCGGCCGGGCTCGACTACCCGGGCGTTGGGCCCGAGCATGCGTGGCTCAAGGACTCGGGGCGCGCCGAGTACGTCGCGGTCACCGACGACGAGGCGCTCAAGGCGTTCAACGACCTGTGCCGGCTCGAGGGGATCATCCCGGCGCTGGAATCGGCGCACGCGGTCGCCTACGCGACGAAGATCGCGCCGACGCTGGCGAAGGACAAGCTGCTGCTGGTCAACCTCTCTGGCCGCGGCGACAAGGACATGCACACCGTGGCGCAGAAAACGGGGATCACACTCTGATGTCGCGCATCCGCGGGCGCTTCGAGGCGCTGGCGGCGGCCGGGCGCAAAGCGCTCATCCCGTACCTCACCGCCGGCGATCCGGATCCCTCGCTTACGGTGCCGCTGATGCGCGCCCTGGTCGAGGCGGGCGCCGACATCGTAGAACTGGGCGTGCCGTTCTCCGACCCGATGGCGGACGGCCCGGCGCTGCAACGCTCTTCGGAGCGCGCGCTCGCCAAGGGCATGTCGCTGGCACGGGTGCTCGACCTGGTGCGCGAGTTCCGCGCCGCGGACGCCAAGACACCGGTGGTCCTGATGGGCTACGCCAACCCCATCGAGGCGATGGGCGCGGACAAGTTCATCGCCGGCGCCAAGGACGCGGGAGTCGACGGCGTGATCGTGGTCGATTACCCGCCCGAGGAATGCGTCGAGTTCGCCGCGCGCGCCAAGGCTAACGGCATCGATCCCATCTTCCTGCTGGCGCCGACTTCGACCGACCGGCGCATCGACGAGGTGGCGCGCGTTGCGAGCGGCTTCATTTACTACGTGTCGTTGCGCGGCACTACCGGCGCCAGGCATCTGGACGCCGCCAGCGTCGCCGACAGGATGCCGCGCCTGCGCGCCGCCACCAAGCTGCCGATCGGCGTCGGCTTCGGCATCCGCGACGCCGAATCGGCGCGCCGCGTGGCCGCGGTTGCGGACGCGGTGGTGATCGGCGCGCGCATCATGGAGGAGATCGAGTCGGGCGGCGCCGAAAGCGCGCCGGCGCGCGTCAAGGCGTTGCTGCGGCCGATCCGCGCCGCGCTGGACGACATGGTCTCCGGCAAGACCAAGGCATTGGCATGAGCTGGCTGCAGAAGCTGCTGCCGCCCAAGATCCAGCGCGGCACCGGGCCGAAGAAGACCGTGCCCGAGGGCCTTTGGACCAAGTGCCCGGCGTGCAATGCGGTGCTCTACAGCACCGACCTGGAAAAGAACCTCAACGTCTGTCCCAAGTGCGGCGATCATCAGCGCATCGGCGCGCGCGCGCGGCTCGACGGCCTGCTCGACCCCGACGGCCGCTTCGAGATCGGCGCCGAGGTGCTGCCGGTGGACAGCCTGAAGTTCAAGGATTCCAAGCGCTATCCAGACCGGCTGCAGGAGGCGCAGGCGGCGACCGGCGAGAGCGACGCGCTGGTGGTGATGCAGGGCTCGATCAAGTCGCTGGGTGTGGTGTGCGCGGCGTTCGAGTTCGAGTTCATGGGCGGCTCGATGGGCTCGGTGGTGGGCGAGCGCCTGGTGCGCGGGGTGCACGTCGCGGTCGAGCAGAAGCTGCCGTTGATCATAGTCACCGCGACCGGCGGCGCGCGCATGCAGGAAGGGCTGCTGTCGCTCATGCAGATGGCGAAGACCACGGCCGCGCTCACCGAGCTCGCGGAGCGCGGGCTGCCGTTCGTCACCGTGCTCACCGACCCGACCATGGGCGGCGTCTCGGCAAGCTTCGCCATGATCGGCGACATCGTGCTCGCGGAGCCTAAGGCGCTGATCGGCTTTGCCGGGCCGCGCGTCATCGAGCAGACCGTGCGCCAGAAGTTGCCCGAGGGTTTCCAGCGCGCCGAATTTCTGCTGGAGAAGGGCGCGGTCGACATGATCGTGGACCGCCGGCAGCTGCGCGACAAGCTGCACGCGCTGCTCGCGCTGCTGCTCGGGAAACCTTCCGACTCGGCCTCGTGAGCGGGCGCACGCTCGGCGCGTGGCTAGACCACGTCGAGCGCCAGCACCCCAAGGAAATCGCCCTCGGGCTGGAGCGCGTCGGCGAAGTGCTGGCGCGCCTGGGCGTGTCGCCGGCTTGCCCGGTGATCACCGTCGGCGGCACCAATGGCAAAGGCTCCGCCTGCGCGATGCTGGAGAGCATCCTGCGTGCGGCCGGCTATCGCGCCGGGCTCTACAGCTCGCCGCACCTGCTGCGCTACAACGAGCGCGTGCGCATCGCCGGGCGCGAGGCCGACGATGCGGCGCTGTGCGAGGCCTTTCAAGCGGTGGAGAGTGCGCGCGGCCAGGTGCCACTCACCTATTTCGAGTTCGGCACCCTCGCCGCGGCGTGGCTGTTCGCGCGCGAGCGCCTCGACGCGCTGGTGCTGGAGGTCGGCCTCGGTGGGCGGCTCGACGCAGTGAACGCGATCGAGCCCGACTGCGCGCTGCTCACCAGCGTGGGCGTGGACCATGTTGGGTACCTTGGCGCCACGCGCGAAGAAATCGGCCGCGAGAAGGCGGGCATCTTCCGCGCCGGCAAGCCGGCGGTGGTCGCCGAGCCCGAGCCGCCCGCGAGCGTTCTCGAGGAAGCGGCGAGGGTCGGCGCGAAGTTGCTGCTGGTGGGGCGCGACTTCGGCTTTCGCGCCGAAGCCGGGCAGTGGTCCTGCTGGGGACCGGGCGGCAAGCGCGCCGGGCTGGCGTATCCGGCACTGCGCGGCGCCATCCAGTTGCGCAACGCGAGCGCCGTGATCGTCGCGCTGGATGCGCTGCGCGAGCGCCTTCCAGTGGGCATGCAGGAAGTGCGGCGCGGGCTGGCCGAGGTGAACCTGCCGGGCCGCTTCCAGGTATTGCCGGGCCGGCCTCAGGTCGTGCTCGACGTCGCGCACAACCCGCAAGCGGCGGCGGTGCTGGCGGCGAACCTGCAGGCGAGCGGCTTTGCGCCGCAAACTATCGCGGTGCTGGGCATGCTGGCGGACAAGGACATCGGTGGCGTGGTGAGTGCGGTCGCGCCGCGCATCACGCGTTGGCACCTTGCGACGCTGGGCGGATCGCGCGGCGCGAGCGCGCACCAGCTTGCGGCGGCGCTTGTGGCGTGCGGCGTGAGCGCGCCGGCGACCGAGCACGCCTCCGTCGCGCGAGCGCTTGCTGCAGCGCAGGGTGAAGCAGGTGAGGGTGATAAAATCATCGTCTTTGGATCATTCCTCACGGTAGCCGAAGCGATGGCTCAACTCCAGGCGCAACGACGCCCCGGGCATGGCTGAAGCGCGCGACGTCGAAGCGCTCAAGCGCCGCGGCCGGCGCCGGCTCGTGGGCGCGATCGCGCTGGTGCTCGCTGCGGTCATCGTCCTGCCGATGGTGTTCGACTCGGCGCCGAAACAGGCTCCGCCGCCGGTGAGCGTTCGCATTCCCTCCGAGGACGACGCCGGATTCAAGCCGAAGGTCACGCCGACTGTGCCTGCGCAGCCGCCCGTGGCAGCCAAGCCGGCGGCACCCGCTCCCGCGCCAGTCGCGCCGGAGAAAGCGGAAACTAAGGCGTCAGAGGTTGCGCCTGCGAAGCCCGCCGCGCCCGAGCCTGCCAAGCCGATCGTGAAGCGGGCGCCCGAAAAGCCCGCCGCGCCCGAGCCCGCCAAGCCGATCGTGAAGCCGGCGCCCGAAAAGCCCGCCGCGGCGGCTGAGGAAAAAGCGCGCGCCCAAAGCGCGCTCGCGGGCGAGCAGTATTACGTCCAGGTGGGCGCGTTCGCCGAACCCAGCGGCGTGCTCGAGAAGCTCAAGGCGGCGAAGATTCCCTACTACACCGAGCCGGTCGCCACCAAGGCGGGCAAGGTGTTGCGCGTGCGCGCGGGCCCGTTTGCGAGCCGCGAAGCGGCACAGAAGGCCCTGGAGCAGCTCAAAGGCCTGGGCTTAAAGCCGGCCGACGTCGCGGCCAAGTCCTAGGGAAGCTCTGAGCAAGTTCCGCGTGCGCGACGGTGGCGATTTTCGTGCAGGGCGAGCCAGCGGACGCCGCCGTGTGCTTGACGCCCACAAGGCGGCCGATGGCGATGGCATGCGCGAACGCGCAGGCGCTTGCGCCTGCGCTCCTCGCGCTTTAGCGCGACCGAGGGGCGCGCAGCGGCAAAGCCGCTGCTCAGCGCCCCGTCCCTTTGGGCGGCGAGGCCGGCCGCAAAGGTTCAAGGCAAAAGCCCTCGCCGCCCTCGGGTTGCGACCGGAAGTCGCGTAACCGGGGGTACGATAGCGCGATGACACGGGCGCCTGCGTTGTTGCTCGACCTTGCGATATCGACATATCGCTGCAGTCGAGCGCCTAGCAGGCGCCGCGTTCCGGCCGCAACGCGCATGCGCGCAACTTGCTCAGAGCTTCCCTGATGACCTGGCTCGATTACGCCGTGTTCGGCGTGTTCTCGTTTTCCGTCCTCTGGGGCGCATGGCGCGGATTGGTGCGCGAAGTCATCTCGGTGCTGGGCTGGGTGATCGCGTTCCTCGCCGCCAATCTGTTCGCGGGTCCGCTTGGCGAGGCGCTGCCGCTATCCATCCCGACCCCCGAACTGCGGGTGCTGGCGGCCTTCCTCGGCATTTTCGTAGGCGTGCTGATCGTCTCGACGCTGCTGGCGCTGCTCCTGTCCAGGCTGATACAGGCGGTGGGGCTTGGCGGACTCAATAGCCTGCTGGGAGGGTTGTTCGGCGTCGCCAGGGGCGTGCTGATCGTGCTGGCCGTGGCGTTGCTCGCCGGGCTGACGAGCGCCCCGAAACAGGCGTTCTGGCGCGACTCCGCGGCCGGCGCGGGCATGGCGCGCGCCGCGCTCGCGCTCAAGCCGTGGCTGCCGCATACGCTTACCGAGCGGCTGCGCTATGATTGATCCTTAATACACCCGGGAGCCGGGTCCCATGTGTGGAATTCTGGGCATCGTCGCCCGCTCGCCCGTCAACCAGCTGCTCTACGACGGCCTGCTGCTGCTGCAGCACCGCGGCCAGGACGCGGCGGGCATCGTCACCAGCGAACGCAAGACGCTGCACATGCACAAGGGCAGCGGCACGGTGCGCGACGTGTTCCGCACCCGCAACATGCGCGCACTGCCGGGCAACATCGGCATCGCGCACTGCCGCTACCCGACTGCCGGCTCGGCCTTCAACTCGGCCGAGGCGCAGCCCTTCTATGTCAACTCGCCCTTCGGCATCGTCCTCGGGCACAACGGCAACCTGACCAATTCGGACGCGCTCAAGGAGGAGATGTTCCGCCTCGACCTGCGCCACATAAATACCAACTCCGACTCGGAAGTGCTGCTCAACGTGCTGGCGCACGAGCTGGAGCGGGCCTCGGTGCGCCAGCGCCTCGACCCGCCGACCATCTTTGCCGCGGTGGCGGCGGTGCACCGGCGCGTGCGCGGCGCCTATGCCGTGATCGCGATGATCGCGGGCTACGGCGTGCTCGCGTTTCGCGACCCGTACGGCATTCGCCCCGCGGTGATCGGCTACAACGACACCGCCCAGGGCATCGAATACATGGTGGCCTCCGAATCGGTGGCGGTGGAGGCGCTCGGCTTTCGCGTGCTGCGCGACGTGGCGCCGGGCGAAGCGGTGCTTATCGACGAGGAGGGCCGCCTCCACAGCCAACCCTGCACCCCAGAGGCCTCGCTCAACCCGTGCATCTTCGAGTACGTCTACTTGGCGCGCCCCGACTCGATGATGGACGGCGCCTCGGTGTACGAGTCGCGCCTGCACATGGGCGAGAAGCTGGCGGAGAAGATCCAGCGCCAGTATCGCCACCTGCAGATCGACGTCGTAATCCCGATCCCGGACTCCAGCCGCCCCTCGGCGCTGCAGCTGGCGATGGGCCTGGGGGTGCCGTACCGCGAGGGCTTCGTCAAGAACCGCTACATCGGGCGCACCTTCATCATGCCCGGTGCGGCGCTGCGCACGCGCTCGGTGCGCCAGAAGCTGAACGTGATCGGCGTCGAGTTCAAGGGCAAGAACGTGCTGCTAGTGGACGACTCGATCGTGCGCGGCACCACCAGCCGCGAGATCGTGCAGATGGCGCGCGAGTCGGGCGCGAAAAAGGTGTTCTTCGCCTCCTCGGCGCCGCCGGTGCGCTTCCCCAATGTCTACGGCATCGACATGCCGACGCGCGCCGAGCTGATCGCCGCGCATCGCAGCGAGCAGGAGGTGGCGGCCGAGATCGGCGCCGACGCGCTCATCTACCAGAATCTGGACGCCCTCAAGGACGCGGTGCGCAAGGCCAACCCGCGGCTGGCGCGCTTCGAGACCTCGTGCTTCGACGGCATCTACGTCACCGGCGACGTCACCAGCGACTACCTGCAGGCCATCGAGACCCGGCGCGACGCCGCACGCGACGCCGGCGAGGACGAAACCGCCCAGCTCGACCTCAACCTGGTGGCGAGCGGCTGACAGTGCTATAATTTTCGCACGCGCCGATTTGAGCCACAGCTTGCGGGCGCGCTATAAATTCAGCTAAAGCGTGCCGACAAAACCCGGTCCGCTTGGCCGGGTTTTTTTATTCCCGCAAGCGAAGGATGGGGATCATGAAAAATTCGCTTGCCACGCTGGGGGTGCGCGCCGGACAGGCCCGCACCGAGTTCCACGAGCACTCCGAGGCGCTGTTCCTCACCTCGAGCTTCGTGTTCGACAACGCCGCGCAGGCCGCGGCGCGCTTCACCGGCGGCGAGGACGGCTTCGTCTACTCGCGCTTCACCAATCCCACGGTCGCCATGTTCCAGGACCGGCTCGCGGCGCTGGAAGGGGCGGAGGCCTGCGTCGCCACCGCCTCGGGGATGTCGGCGATCCTCGCCGTGAACATGGCGCTGCTCAAGTCGGGCGACCATGTGGTTTGTTCGAATGCCGTGTTCGGCGCCACGGTGCAGCTGTATTCAGGGATCCTGGCGCGCTTCGGCATCCAGACCACGTTCGTTTCCCCGACCGAGATTGGCGACTGGCAGCGGGCGCTGAAACCGAACACCCGGCTGCTTTTTCTGGAGACGCCGTCCAATCCGCTTGGCGTGGTCTCTGACATCGCGGCGATCGCCGCCGTGGCGAAGAATGCTGGCGCGCTGCTCGCGGTGGACAACGCGCTGTGCACCCCGGCGCTGCAGCGGCCGCTCGAATTCGGCGCCGACCTGGTGATCCATTCCGCGACCAAGTACCTGGACGGGCAGGGCAGGGTGCTCGGCGGCGCGGTGCTCGGCTCCAAGGCGCTGGTGATGGACGGCGTGTTCGGCTTCCTGCGCACTGCGGGGCCGACGCTGTCGGCGTTCAACGCCTGGGTGATCCTGAAGGGCATGGAGACCCTCGAACTCCGCATGTTGGCGCAATCGGAGCGCGCGCTGGAGTTGGCGCGCTGGCTGGAGGCGCATCCCAAGGTAGCGCGCGTGTTCTATCCCGGCCTGGCATCGCACCCGCAGCACGCGCTCGCCATGCGCCAGCAGCGCGCCGGCGGCGCGATCGTGTCGTTCGAGGTGCAGGGCGGGCGCGAGGCGGCGTGGAAAGTGGTCGACTCGACGCAACTGATCTCGATCACCGGCAACCTCGGCGACGTCAAGACCACCATCACCCATCCGGCCACCACCACCCACGGGCGCATCACGCCCGAGGCGCGCGCCGCGGCCGGGATTGGCGATGGTCTGCTGCGCGTCGCGGTCGGCCTGGAAGCGGTCGAGGACGTGAAAGCCGACTTGGCGCGGGGGCTGGGCGAATAGAGCCGGGCTGGAAGGGCCGAAGTGTAAAGTCACGCTTTACACTCTGCCGCGGCGCGCCTGAATTCGCTCGCGAACTCAGGCGCAAAGAAATCGGGCACCGTTTGCAGCGACAGGCTCTAAATCAAACTGCTGCTAAAACGGGACTCACGTCGGCTGCGCTGGGTCGTCAGTTCGCGGGCCAATAAGAACCGATTTATGCGGCGCCCCTGAGCCACGTCACCCGTACGCGGTCGTAATCCTGGTCGCGCTCGATCAGCTCTTCGAACCGCACCTGCGTCATCTGCTCGCCCATCATGACTTCGTATTTGAGGCCGGGGACGAAGCCCTCGCGCTCCAGAAGGATCTCGTGAGGCGTGCCGGAGGCGGCGCTCTCGGCCAGGATCAGCGCGTTCACGAAAGTGAACTTGAACGACCCGGAGGAGGTCCGCCAGTTCTCGGCACTCTCAGCACCCTCGCCGAGGCCGCGCAGGTACACCGAAACCGGCTTCTTGGCGAGGATTTCGATTTCGGCGCGCATGCGCTCCTGCAGGTCGCGTTGCAGGCGCCGGATCGTGCCCAACCACCATGACTTTTGCCCCGCCACCTGGAACACGCATAGCGCGCCGATTTTCGCCCAGGGCTCGTCCTGGCGCGGGATGTCCACGCCGATTCCCCATGTGCTGCCCTCGTGCTGCATCCATTCGGTGATCACGGCGGTCACCTCCTGGGCCTGGAGCGCGATGCCGGTCTGCTTTTTCACCTCCAGGCGCTGGTCTTCCGTCATCTCCGCCATGCCGCTGAACTCGATGCGGGTCACCAGCTCGGACGCTGCGGAGAATCCGTGCGAGACCTTTATTTTTGCCTCGATCTTCACGCGCGGCCCGCGCGGTTCGGGCGGGGAGTCGCCCCAGTAGAGCAGCAGGCGCTTGAGCACGAGCAGCTTCTCCGGGATCGTGAAATCGTCTCCGAAGCGCTTTTCCGGCTCCTGCGGGTTGGCGGTGTGGCGGTCTATCACTTCCTGGATCGAGGCGCCGGCGTCGCCGGCTCCGAAGCAGCGCAGAGTGGCGCTCTGCGCGACCTCCGGCGAGTGACGGATCGGCCGGTTCGGATGGGCGAGATCGATACAGAAGTTGCACCTCTCCCCGGGCTTCGCCTTGAGAGCGAAGCCGGAAGCCGTCCGCGAGATGATTCGCGCCGAGAGCTCCACCTCGAGCATCCGCTCGGCGTCCGGGTTGGCCGCGTCCATCATCGGCAGTCGCAGGAATTCCTGGCGCGCATGGCTGTGGAAGGCGTCGCTCGCGTAGGCCTTGATGCGTTCTGCGACGAACCTTTCCTTTTCGGCCTGGCCGTAGAGCACCGCGAGCTCCTGCCAGATGCGCGGCTTCACCGGCAGGTAGCGGAATTGGAGGAGCTTGCCTTCGTTGGTGAGGGCGCGGAGTGCGCGCAAAGCCAGGAGCGTGCGCTCCGGATGCACGGCCTCGCCCGGCTTCGCCGCCTGGGCGATCTCCCGGAGGCAGACGCGGTAGGCGGAAGAAACATGCTCCCAGAACCCGACCAGCGCCTGCCAGAGTTGGAACCGCTCGATCTCCTTGAGCTTGTCGTTGCGCAGGAATTCGGACAGCGCGGCGGCTTCCCGCTTCTGCCCCGTCTCATCGAGCAGCTTGATCACCCCGATCCGGTCGGAGAGGCCAAATCCGGGGGTCGCGGCGACCGTCTCGAGCGAGGAGGACACTTCCTCCACGGCCTTGCCGTGCGCGGCAGGCAGGTCGGCGAGCAACCTGCCCGCCTCCTCGACGTTGTACATCGGATGGTCGGCCTTCTTGCTGCCGCTCAACCATTCAAGCATGGCAGGCCCTCCTCGTGGAGCGCCGCCGGCGGCGAATCACCGCAGCGTGATCCACAGGTTACTATGATCGCTGGGTGTCTGGAGCGAGCGGCGAGCCAGCTTGAGGAACTTTCGCTGCGCAGGTAACGCACGGGCTGGCAGGGCAAAAGTGTAAAGTCTGTCTTTACACTTCGCCGAACTGCACCAGTCGCACCGCAGCGCAGCAACCCGGGCGAGCACCGTGTCACGATTCGGTAAGGGCATATTGCACGAATCGCTCGCACCGCCAGTCGATTTCAGCAGACTGTCTTAAGTTGTCGCGTTTCGGTCTATTATCATTGCGTCAGTGATCTCGAAAGGGAGGTTGCCATGAAACGTCTATTGAGTGTGCTCCTGGTTCTGTTAGGACTGGCCGCGTTCCCGGGGCTTATCTATGCAGATCATTCGTGGGGCGCCTATCATTGGGCGCGTACTGGCGGCTCATTCACCTTGAAGCTCGGTGACAACGTGTCGAGCGCGTGGGATCCGTACCTCATTGAGGCGTCGAACGATTGGAGCGCCTCTAGCGTGCTTAACACCGTAATCGATACGGGCTTGACTACGCCAAAGAGGTGCAGGCCCAGCAGCGGGCGCGTGGAAGTTTGCGCTACCACCTATGGCAAAAACGGATGGCTGGGGTTGGCTTCGATCTGGGCGAGCGGGAGCCACATCACGCAGGGCACTGCCAAGATGAACGACTCGTACTTCAACACCGCGCCGTACAACACCCCAGCATGGAGACGGCTGGTGATGTGTCAGGAGATCGCCCACACCTTCGGCCTCGATCACCAGGACGAGAATTTCTCCAACCTGAACTTTGGCAGTTGCATGGACTACACGTCCAACCCGGTCGGCCCGCCCAGCAACGAGCATCCAAACCAGCATGACTACGATCAACTGGTGACGATTTACGGCGGCCATACCGACACCACCACCACGGCCACCCAGACCAGCGCACAGGGCGCGATGCCCCCGGCGATGTCCGACATCGACTTCGAGGGGCCGGGCCAATGGGGCAAGCTCCTCCGTTCGACCAACCGCGGCCGGACCGAGGTGTATGAACTCGATTTCGGCGGCGGGCACAAGGTCTTCACCTTCGTCATCTGGGCGGACGAAGAAGACCGCGGACGCGGCAATCGACACTGATTGCGCGCGGGCCTCGGGCGCGTCGTGAGGCCATGGAATGCGGCTGCTTGCAGTCCGCTTGGCTGTGGTCGCAGCGGCTGGTGCCGTTAGCTGCACCTCGAGCGCATCGGGATTAGACCAGCCTCGGCAGGGTGAGTCGCGCCCAAGCCGCGTGACCGGCTACGCAAGTCTCGCGGCCTACTTGCGTGCCGCGGGCGCAAGCGTCAAGCCGGGAGGGGAAGTCGATCAGCCATTCTTCCCCGTCACCGGAAAGATGCTCCAAGTCCACGGCGAGGATGTGCAGGTCTTCGAGTTCGCAGCTGCCGCAGTGGCGGATGCGCAGGCCGCCCGGATCTCGCCGACTGGCGGCACGGTAGGGACGACGAACGTCCATTGGATCGGCTCGCCGCATTTTTACAAGGCGGGAAAACTCCTCGTGCTGTACGTGGGAGACAACGACAAGGTGCTGCAAGCACTCGCCGCCGCGCTCGGCCGGCAGTTCGCCGGCAGGTAGCTGACCTCGGTCTAGGGCTGCGCGGGTAGACCCGGGCTGGCAGGGCCAAAGTGTAAAGTCAGACTTTACACTTCGCCGAATTGCACCATGCGCACCACGTCGCGCTCGACCGCGAGGTAGCCGCCGCGATCGTACCAGTCCGGCAGCACCCAGCGCTCGCAGGCTTTGCCGTCCACCCTGTGCTGGTGGTGCGCCGGGCGGTGGGTGTGGCCGTGGATGAGGCGCGTCACGCCCAGCCTGCGGAACGCCTCGCACACCGCGCCCACGTTGGCGTCCATGATCTCGGGCGCTTTGGCGCGTACCGCGGCCTTGCTCTGCTCGCGGTAGCCGAGCACCGCGACGCGGCGCTGGTCGCGCGGCTTGGCGAGGAACTCCTGCTGCCAGGCCGCCGAGCGGGCGATGTGGCGCCATGCCTGGTAAGGCAAATCGTCGGTGCACAGCGTGTCGCCGTGCAGCAGCGCGAAGCGCTCGCCATCCAGCTCGGCGACGGCGGGATCGTCGAGCAGCTGCGCGCCGGCGGCGGCGCAAAAGCGCTCGCCGATGAGGAAGTCGCGGTTGCCGTGCATCAGGCGCAGCGCAACGCCGGCCTCGGAGAGCTGCCGCAGCCCTTGCGCCACTTGCCGCCCAAGCGGGTCGCCGGGAACGTCCTCCAGTTCGTCGTCGCCGATCCAGTATTCGAACAGGTCGCCCAGGATGTAGAGCGCCTGCGCGTCGCGCGCCTCGTGGCGCAGGAAACGGATGAACTGCTCGCTGGCCTGCGGGCGCTCCCCTGAAAGGTGCAGGTCGGAGATGAACAGCGCCCGGCTCACCCAGGGACCCTCTGATCAATTCACGCGCATGCGCGTTGCGGCCGGAACGCGGCGCCTGCTAGGCGCGAGGCCGCAGCGATATGTCGATATCGCAAGGCCGAGCAACAACGCAGGCGCCCGTGTAGCCGCGATGACCGTCGCCCGAGATACCGACTTCCGGCCGCAACCCGGGGGCGGCGAGGGCCTCTGTCTTGCACTCCTGCGGCACGGCCTCGCCGCCCAGAGGGACGGGGCGAGTTTTCGCGCATGGCATCGCCATCGGCCGCCTTGTGGACGTCAAGTACACGGCGGCGTCCGCTGGCTCGCCCTGCACGAAAATCGCCGCCGTCGCGCACGCGGGAATTGATCAGAGGGTCCCTAGTTACTTGGCGTCGACCACGCTCATGGATTCGATCACTACCGCCTCGCGCGGCACGTCGCTGCGGAACGGGCCGCCCGCGCCGGTCGGCATTTTGGCGATCTTCGTCACCACGTCCATCCCCGATACCACTTTGCCGAACACCGCGTAGCCCCAGCCGTCCTGCGCCGCGGCGGCGTTCAGGAAATCGTTGTTCTTGCCGTTGATGAAGAACTGCGCGCTCGCCGAGTGCGGCGCGCTGGTGCGCGCCATGGCGACGGTGCCGAGGTCGTTCTTGAGGCCGTTCTTGGCCTCGTTCTCGACCGGCGGGCGCGTCGGCTTCTGGTTGAACTTCGGGTCGAAGCCGCCGCCCTGGATCATGAAGCCGTCGATGACGCGATGGAACACGGTGCCGCTGTAATGGCCGTCCTTCACGTACTGCAGAAAGTTGTCGACGGTTTTCGGCGCTTTGGCCGGATAGAGCTCCAGCCGGATGGTGCCGGCATTGGTTTTCACGTCCACCTGCGGATCGGCGGCCGCCGCGCCGGGCGCGGCCGCGGCCGCGGAAAGCACTACCAGGGACTTGCAGAAATCAGCGAGCTTCATGCGCCACCCTCATAGAGAATTTTCCATTGCGCGCCTTCCTTGATCCAGTACTGGCGCTTGTGCATCGCGTTCGACAGGTTGCTCGAGCTGTAGTTTTGCTCGAAGCTCACCACCACAAAGCGTTCGCGCGGATACTGGAACATGGCGACGCGCGACACGCCCACCTTGATCCAGCTCTTGGCGGCGTTCACCTTGCGCTTGTGCTCCGACCAGGCGGCGAGGTCCTGGTCGCCCGAGTGGAAGCGCGGCGAATAGTGGCCCAGGTACCTGCCGGTGTCGCGGCTTTCCCAGTCCGCGCGCCAGCTCTCGAGCGCGGCGCCGAGTGACTTGCGCTCCGCCTCGAGCGCCGCGGCGCTCACCCACTCGATCTCGTCGGCGATGATCACCGGCGTCAGCCCGACCTGCAGGTTGCGGCCGAGCGATTCGATGTCGGCGTTTGCCAGTACGATGCAGCCGTCGCTGGCGCGCGGCGGCCGGCTGTAGGTATCCGAGGGCGTGCCGTGCAGCCAGATGCCGTAGCCGTTGCGGCCCTGGCGCCGGTCCCAAGCGTTGGGATAGTTGATCGGGTACGCCCCGGCGCCGTAGAAATCGGTCAGCTTCTGCCGCGGCAGGTTGGCCGTGACGTGATACACGCCGATCGGCGTCTTCTGGTCGCCTTCGCGCGTTTTCTCCATGCCGTTCTTGCCCAGCGTGACGTAGTAGTCCGACACGAGCTGCGGCCGGCCGCCTTCGTTCTGGTACAGGAACAGGCGCGAGCGTTTCGAGTCCACCACGATGGCGTGCTTCTGCTCCGCATGCAGCTGCAGCACGTAACGCGGCAGGCGGTCGCTGGTGGGCCGTTCGCGCAGCGCCTGCAGCCGAGACAGCGCCTCGGCGCGCAAATCCTCGACCTTCTCGCGCGGCACGGTCTTGGGGACGTTGCCGAAAGTCTCGAGCGGGCGCGCGCGCGCGAACAGCAGGTCGCCGCGGATCAGGTGCGCAAGACGGAAATTCGGGTGTGCGGCGAGCAATGCCTCGGTGCGCTCGAGCGCCAGGTCGAAGCGGTGCGCTTCGATCGCCTGCACGATTCCAGAGAGCGCCTTTTCCGGCCCGGCGCCAAGGGCTGCGCCCGCCGCGGCCAGGAGCAGGGCGGCGAGCAGGCTGCGCAGCGGGGCGCGTGCGGCGATCAACGTCCCACCTTTTCCTGCCGGATCAGCCAGCGGCCGTCGGCTTTCGCAAGCAGCAGCGTCTTGGTGCTGGAGGCTTTGACTACGTCGGAGCGATAGTTCTGTCTGAAGGTGACGCTTGCTTGGCCATCGGACGCAAGCGTGACCCTGGGCGAGTCCACCGCCACCGCGATCGACTTCGGCGCGGCGATGCGCTGGCGCCGGCTTTTCTCCCACTCGGCGCGCGCCTCGCCGCCGGGAGTCACGAAATCCCTTGCATAGAACGCGAGGTAGCCGTCCACGTCCTTGGCCGACCAGGCCTTCGCCCAGGCGTTGACAGTCTTGAGCACGTCTGCGCTGGCCGGCGGGGCCGCCTGTGCGGGCTTCGCGACCGCAACCGCCGTGGTTTGCGCTGCTGGCTGTGGTTGCGCCGGTGGCGGCGGTTGTGCCGAGGGCGGTGCCGCAGCCACAACCGTTTGCGTCACCGGCCCCGTTTGCGTCATCGGCCGTTTGTCCGCGGCAGCGGCGCGCACCGGGCGCGGCGCAGCCCCGCTCATTTCCCTGACCAGCACGAGCTTGTTCTGCGCGCCGGCATTGGTGGAATCGGTTTGCAGCGCCTTGTCGTAAGCCTGGCTGGCGAGCTTTGCGTAGACGCCGCCGAGGTTCTCGTAGGCGATCGCATAACTAGGGTGCGTGCGCAGCGAGCGCTCGAGCGCAGCGCGCGCCTTGTCGTATTGCCCTTGCGAGGCGTAGATCACGGCGAGATTGTTATAGGGCTCGGGCAGGTCGGGGAAATCCTGCGTCAGCTTGAGGAAAATCTCGCTCGCCTCCTTGACATTGCCCTGCTCGGCGAGGATCAGGCCCTTGAGGAAGCGCGGCTGCGCGTCGCGCGGGTTGGCCGCGAGCGCCTTGTTCACCTGATCCAGCGCCTGGGGATGCTGCCCCGCCTTCAGCAGCTTGCTTGCCTCCTGCAGCTCGTCCGCCCATCCCGCACCAGGGCCCAGCGCGAGCGCGGCCACGAACGCCCGGAGCGCCGCTGGTAGGGCTGGAAACATAGGCATTGTCTTATACTTTTCAAGGCCCTACGATAACTTGTTCATTCTAGACCAAGCACTCCGCGTTCACAACTTGGAGTGCATCTGCGCAGAATGTGTCGTAGGGATTATGCGAGGCTTGCGAGGATCTGCTTCGCCTGCGCCTGCTGCGCAGCATCGCCTTCCTGGAGGACCTCGTTCAGGAGTTCCCGGGCGCCGTCGTTGTCGCCCATCTCCTGGTAGGCAATGGCAACGTCGAGTTTGACCGCGACGTCCTGCCATTTCTTGTCGCGACCGCCCGCACTCTTGGCAGCGGACTTGACCTCGTCCAGATCCAAGCTGATCGTGGAAAGATCCATTTCGCTCGCCGAGGGTGCCGCGGCTTTCGTCACCACGGGCGTCTCGCCCGTCGTTCCGCCGAGGTCGAAGTCCAGTATCGAATCGGCCGACGCCGGCGCCGCTGCAGGCGCCGGGGACTGCCTTGGGGCGGGTTCCATCATCGTGTCGAGATCGAAGTCGACTTTGGGCAACTCGGCCGAGTCGGCTGCAGCCGCCACTTCGGCGCCTTCACCCTGACCGTACAGCGCATTGCGCGGGTCGATCGACCGGCCAAGCGCCAGCGCCTTGTCCCACTCCGGCCCTTCGCTGTTCACCAGACCCTTCAGCTTGCGTGCCTCGGCTTCGAACTTCTGCGTCTCTTGCCGCTTGGCGTAAATCTGAAGCAGTTTGAGGTAAACGACTGGCCGGGCCTCGCCCTCCTGGAGCGCCTTGCGCAGGATTTCCTCGGCCTGTCCGTCGCGTCCGTAGGCCATGTAAACATCCGCCTCCGCAAGCGGGTCGATCTCTTCGGCGGCCGCCGCAGCGGCGGCGCTTCTCATGTCGACCGCTGCGGCAACGCCCGGGTCCGACACGGTCGCCACTGGCATGGCCGGCGGCCTGGCGCCGAGCTGCGCGAGCGCCGCGCGCTTCTTCTGCCGCCACGCATAAGCCCCGTATCCGGCGAGCAACAGCAGCACCACTCCGAGCCCACCTAGCATGACCGGGTCTTCGAGGTACTCCTCGAGCAGGCTCCGCTCCGGCGCGGGCGGCGGCGGTGCCGGTCGCGGCTTTGCCGCCGGCTTCGGTCCAGGCGCGGGCTTGGGAGCCTCAACTGCGGGCCTGGGGGTCTCAATTGCGGGCTTGGGCGCTTCGACCGCGGGTTTCGCGACCGGCGCCACCGCCGGCGCGGGCGGCGTTTCTGCAGCGCGCCTTTCCAGCGCGGCAATCTGCAGATTCCTGATCTCGACCAGCTTCGCGAGATCCGCGGCGCTCTTCTCGAGTTCATTGATACGAGATTGCACGTCCTTCATGGCGCGCGCGTGCGCCTCGCGATCGTCAGCGCTCGCCGCAGCCGCAACCTCCGGCTTTCTGGCTTCGGCGCCCGCGAGCTTCACGCGCGCCTTTGGAGCGGCAGGCGCTGCTGGGTCGCCCTGCGACCTGATCCTCCCCTCCGCGATACGCCTGCCCTCGCTGCGGGGTGGGGGCGGCGCAGTGGGCTGGGCAACGGGTGGGGCGACGGGCGGAGCAGCCGAAGGCGGCGGTGCCGCAGCCGCCGGCGCCGTCGGGGCCATCACTGCGACGGCGGGTGCACGCGGGACATCGGTCGGTGGGTCGAGCAGGACGGTGTATTCGCGCACCAGGCGCCCGGATTTCGACTCCAGCTCGATCAGTATCTTGAGGAACGGCTCGTTCACCGGACGGTCCGTCGTCACTGCGATGAACGGTTTGCCGTCGCGCCGCTGAATCGACATGTTGACGCCGTTCAGCGCGGCAATGAATTCGATTCCAGCCTGCCGGTAGGCGTCGGGCGAGGCGAGGCGCACCGCCAGAATCCCCTGCTCGCCGGGCTTAAGCGCCCCGACCTCGACTTCAGCTCGCAAGGGCTGGCCGAGCGAGGACCGCACGTGAAGAGTTCCCAGGGCCGTGGAAACGCCGGATTCTGCGGCAGGCGCGGTTGGAACCGCCGCGCCGGCATCTGGCGCAACTGAATCGACCCGTTCTTCGACGATCAGCCAGCGTTCCCCATCCCGGATGAATTCAAGCGTCTTGTTGGTCTCGTCCTGATACCTGTCCGAGCGGTAGCGCTGGCGAAAGGATGCCGCAGCCCTGGCGTCGTCGCGCCGCAGAACCTTGAGGTCGCTGGTGGATACCTCGATGAAGCGCGGCGCCGTGATACGCGCGAGGCGCTGCTTCTCCCATGCGGCGCGCGCCTGGCCGCCAGGCGGCTTGAACGCCGGCGCGTAGAAGGCGAGGTAGCGCTCCGCATCCTTTGCCGACCACGCCTGCGCCCACGCAGCGACGCTCTCCAGAATCGCAGCGTCCGGGGCCGTGTGTGTCGCGGCCGCTGCCGTCGATGGCGCCCCCAGCCACAGCGCGCACAGCGCCGCGGCAACGCCTGGCTTCAATGCGCGCGGCAGCGCGGCGAAAAAGTGCTGTGCTAGACTTTTTATGCTTTTGGGCACAGACGCCGCATTCTAGGATGATGCATCGTGCCACTCAACTTCGGCGCAACTTGGTGCAATGCGGAAGCAACGGCCGAAGGCCCTGAAAAACGCCCGCCCAGCCGGGGTCCGGTGCCCCTGGCCGGAGCTCGAAAGCGCGCGCCGCGGCCATGCTGAAAATTCATAACTCGTTGTCCCGGCAGCAGGTTGCGTTGGTCCCACTGCGCCCCGGCGAAGTGCGCATGTACGTCTGCGGCATGACCGTGTACGACTACTGCCATCTTGGGCACGCCCGCGTGCTGGTGGTGTTCGACATGGTGCGCCGCTGGCTGCGCGCGAGCGGCTACCGCGTCACCTACGTGCGCAACATCACCGACATCGACGACAAGATCATCCGCCGCGCGCTGGAGAACCGCGAAACCATCGGCGATCTCACCGCGCGCTTCATCCGCTACATGGACGAGGATGCGGCCGCGCTGGGCGTGGAGAAGCCCGACCACGAGCCGCGCGCCACGCAGTACGTGCCGCAGATGGTCGAGCTGATCGGGCGGCTGGAGGCGCGCGGCCTTGCCTACCGGGCCGCCGACGGCGACGTCAACTTCGCGGTGCGAAAGTTCGCCGGCTACGGCAAGCTCTCGGGCAAGTCGCTCGACGAGCTGCGCGCCGGCGAGCGCGTGGCGGTGGACGCCGCCAAGCAGGACCCGCTCGATTTCGTGCTCTGGAAGCGCTCCAAGCCCGAGGAGCCGCACTGGCCGTCGCCCTGGGGCGAGGGGCGCCCCGGCTGGCACATCGAGTGCTCGGCGATGAGCTGCGCGCTGCTCGGCGAGCATTTCGACATTCATGGCGGCGGCCAGGACCTGCAGTTCCCGCACCACGAGAACGAGATCGCCCAGTCCGAGGGAGCGATGGGGCCGGGCAGCCGCTTCGTCAACTACTGGATGCACAACGGCTTCGTGCGCGTGGACCAGGAGAAGATGTCGAAGTCGCTCGGCAATTTCTTCACCATCCGCGAGATCCTGAAGCATTTCGACCCCGAAGTGGCGCGCTTTTTCATCCTGCGCGCGCACTACCGCAGCCCGCTGAACTACTCCGACCAGAACCTCGAGGACGCGCGCCAGGCGCTGGCGCGGCTCTACACCGCGCTCAAGGGCGCGCCTGCCGGCGCCGTGCCGGTGGACTGGGCCGAGCCGCACGCGCAGCGCTTTAAGCTGGCGATGGACGACGATTTCGGCACCCCGCAGGCGGTGGCGGCGCTGTTCGAGCTGGCGCACCAGATCGGCCGCGGCAACGCAGGGCTCGCGCCGCAGCTGCGCGCGCTCGGCGGCGTGCTCGGCCTGCTGCAGCGCGACGCGCAAGCGTTCCTGCGGGCAGGTCCGGGCGGCGACCTGGATGACGCCGGGATCGAGCGCCGCATCGGCGAGCGCACCAAGGCGCGCAAGGCACGTGATTTTGGCGCCGCCGACCGGATTCGGGTGGAACTCGAAGCCGCGGGCATCGTGCTCGAAGACGGCCCTGGCGGCACCACCTGGCGGCGGGCCTAATCGAGCCGGCCGAAGGCCGGCTCCAATCAATGTTTGAACAGTAGGTCCTTGCCGATGATGGTCAGCTCGACGAACGAGCTGCCATTGTGGTTGGTCGGGGTGAAGCCCACCATATAGCCGCCAGTGTCGTAGTTCGACAGGTTGTCGAGCGCCTGCATGAACGATTCGCGCGTCAGCTTCGGCCCGGCGCGGCGGATCGCCTCGACGGTCACCTTGGCGGCGATGTAGGCCTCGAGCGAGGTGAACGAGTACTCCTTGCGCCCGAGCTGCTTCTCTATCGCGAGGCGGTACTCGGCGACCACGGGCACCGACTGCTTGCTCGGCGGCGGCACCACTTGCGCGATCGCCACCCCGGCGCCCTCCTTGCCGAGCTCCTTGGCGAGCGGTGTCGAGCCGGGGAAGGAGTTGCTCACCATCTGCGCCGTCGAGCCCGACTTGCGCGCCAGCTTGATGAAATCCGAGCTCGCCTTGTATAGCGTGGTGAGGATCACCACTTCGGGATTGCCCTTGAGCACCGCCTTGACGCCGACGTCGATGTCGGGCTTGGCGCGGTCCTTGAATGCCGCCACCGCGACCGCCGCCAGGTTGCGCTTTTTCAGCGCCCGGTCCACGGCGGTGAAGTTCTCGTTTCCGACCACGTCGTCGTAGTGCACGATGGCAAAGCGCTTGATGCCGAAGAGCGAATAATGGTCGACGATCTTCTCCAGCTCGTCGGCGTAGCTGGCGCGCATGTTGTAGACGTAGCGGTTGAACACGCGCATCGGGTCGGCGCCGGTGAACGGCGCGAGGAACGGCACCTGGTACTTTTCCACGTGCGGCAACGCCGGCCGCGACAAGGTCGCGCTGGCGTAGCCGAACAGCGCGAACACGCGGCGCTCCTCGATCAGCCGCTGGGTGTTCTCGCCGGCGCGCTGCACCACGTTGCCGTCGTCCAGCGTCACCATCTCGATGCGCCGGCCGTTGACGCCGCCCGCCTCGTTGACTTTCTTGAAGTAGGCCAGCGCCCCGTTGCGGATGTCCTCGCCCAGGTCCTTGTTGGCGCCCGAGAGCGGCACCGACTGGCCGATGAGGATGCCTGTGGCGGTCACTCCCGGAACGACAGTCACGCCTGGCGCCTTGGCCTGCGCTCGCGCGGGTGGCGCGGCGAGCGCCAGGACAGTCAGCGCCATTACTGCCGTAATCGCTGCCCTGATCGCTCTATCGAGCGCCATGCCTTCACCTGAGCGGGTTGTGGCGGACGCCCGGATTTTGGGTCCCGCCCCCCGAACGGTCAAGCGCGCAACTTGCGCAGGGCTTGCCTAGCCCTCGAAAAACTCGCGGACTTTGTCGAGCCAGCCCTTGGCGCGGGGGTTGTGGCGCGCCGCGTCCTTCTGGCTGAGGGTCTCGAATTCGTGCAGCAGCTCGCGCTGGCGGGCGGTCAGGTTGACCGGCGTTTCCACAACCACGTGGCAGAACAGGTCCCCCGGCGCGTGGCTGCGCACGCCCTTGATGCCCTTGCCGCGCAGGCGGAAGGTCTTGCCGCTCTGCGTCTCGGCCGGCACCTTGATACGCGCGCTGCCATCGAGAGTGGGGATCTCGATGTCGCCGCCGAGCGCCGCGGCCGAGAACGACACCGGCATCTCGCAGTGCAAGTCGTCGTGGTCGCGCTGGAACACGGCGTGCGGCTTGATATGCGCCTGCACGTACAGGTCTCCCGGCGGGCCGCCGTTGACGCCGGCCTCGCCTTCGCCGGTGAGCCGCACCCGGTCGCCCTCGTCGATGCCTGTGGGGATGCGCACCGATAGCGTCTTCTGGTGCTTGACGCGGCCGGCGCCGCCGCACGCGGCACAGGGGTGCGCCACCATCTTGCCGCTGCCGTGGCAGCGCGGGCAGGTCTGCGCGATCGAGAACGGGCCCTGCGACACCCTGACCTGTCCCGCGCCGCGGCAGGTGGTGCAGGTTTGCGGCTGGGTGCCGGGCTTGGCGCCGCTGCCGTGGCAGGTGTCGCAGGCGGCTAGCGTCGGGATGCGGATCTTGGTCTCGAAGCCGTGCGCCGCCTGCTCGAGTGTGATTTCGAGGTTGTAGCGTAGGTCAGCGCCCCGAAACACGTTGGAGCGCCCGCCGCGCCCGCCGCCGAAGATCTCGCCGAAGATGTCGCCGAAGATGTCGCCGAAGCCGCCGCCCGCGCCGGCGCCCGCGCCCGCGGCCGCAGAGGGATCGACCCCGGCGTGGCCGAACTGGTCGTAGGCCTGGCGCTTCGGCGCCTCCGACAGGATCTCGTAGGCCTCTTTCGCCTCCTTGAACCGCTCCTCGGACTTGGGATTGTCCGGATTGCGGTCCGGATGCCACTTCATGGCGAGCTTGCGGTACGCCTTCTTGATGTCCTCGTCGGAGGCGTCCCGGTTGACTCCCAGCACCTCGTAGAAATCACGCTTCGCCATGTCGCTCCTAACGCAAAACGGCCGGATTGAGCGGCGGCGGTTCTAGCCGTCCGCTCCAATCCGGCCAGACGGAACCGGCGCGCCCTTAGCGTCCGGTTCCGTCCTTCTTGTCTTTTACTTCGGTGAACTCCGCGTCCACGACGTTGCCTTCGTCCTGCTTCGCTTCGCCCTTGGCTTCGCCGGCGCCCGCGGCTTGCTCCTTGGCCTGCGCCTCGGCGTACATCTTCTCGCCCAGCTTCTGCGCCGCCTGCGCCAGCGCCTGCGACTTGGCGTCGATCGCGGCCTTGTCCTCGGACTTGAGCACGCCTTCGGCGTCCTTGATCGCGGCCTCGATGTTCTCCTTTTCCGCGGCCTCGAGCTTGTCGCCGTACTCGGTGAGCGACTTTTTCACAGAGTGTACGAGCGCCTCGCACTGGTTGCGCGCCGTGACCAGCTCGAGCGCCTTGCGGTCCTCGTCGGCGTGCGCCTCGGCGTCCTTCACCATGCGCTGGATCTCCTCCTCGGTCAGGCCGGAGCCCGCCTGGATCTTGATCTTCGCCTCCTTGCTGGTCGCCTTGTCCTTGGCGGTGACGTGCAGGATGCCGTTGGCGTCGATGTCGAACATGACCTCGATCTGCGGCATGCCGCGCGGCGACGGCGGGATTTCGGCCAGGTTGAACTGGCCGAGCGACTTGTTGCCGGCGGCCATCTGGCGCTCGCCCTGGAGCACGTGGATGGTCACCGCGGTCTGGTTGTCGTCCGCGGTCGAGAACACCTGCTGCGCCTTGGTCGGGATGGTGGTGTTCTTGTTGATCACTTTGGTGAACACGCCGCCGAGGGTCTCGATGCCGAGCGACAGCGGCGTCACGTCCAGCAGCAGCACGTCCTTGACTTCGCCCTGGAGCACGCCCGCCTGGATGGCGGCGCCCACCGCCACCGCCTCGTCCGGATTGACGTCCTTGCGCGGCTCCTTGCCGAAGAACTCGCGCACTTTGTCCTGCACCTTGGGCATGCGCGTCATGCCGCCCACCAGGATCACGTCCTGGATGTCGCTCACCTTCACCCCCGCGTCCTTGATGGCGATGCGGCAGGGCTCGATGGTTTTCTCGACCAGGTCGTCCACCAGCGCCTCGAACTTGGCGCGCGTGAGCTTCATGGTCAGGTGGTGCGGCGCGCCGCCCGACATCGCGATGTAGGGCTCGTTGATCTCGGTCTGCTGGCCCGAGGAGAGCTCGATCTTGGCGCGCTCGGCCGCCGACTTCACGCGCTGCAGCGCGATCGCGTCCTTGGCGAGGTCGACGCCGCTTTGCTTGCGGAACTCCTCGACGATGTAGTCCATCAGGCGCTGGTCGAAGTCCTCGCCGCCGAGGAAGGTGTCGCCGTTGGTGGACAGCACCTCGAACTGCTTTTCGCCCTCGACGTTGGCGAGCTCGATGATCGAGATGTCGAAGGTGCCGCCGCCGAGATCGTAGACCGCGAGCTTGCGGTCGCCCTTGGCGCCCTGCTTGTCCATGCCGAAGGCGAGCGCGGCCGCGGTGGGCTCGTTGATGATGCGCTTCACTTCCAGGCCGGCGATGCGGCCGGCGTCCTTGGTCGCCTGGCGCTGCGAATCGTTGAAGTAGGCCGGGACCGTGATCACGGCCTCGGTGACTTCCTCGCCGAGGTAGTCCTCGGCGGTCTTCTTCATCTTGCGCAGGACTTCCGCCGAGATCTGCGGCGGCGCGATCTTCTTGCCGCGCTCCTCGATCCAGGCGTCGCCGTTCTCGGCGCGCACGATCTTGTAGGGCATCATGCCGATGTCCTTCTGCACTTCCTTTTCCTCGAACTTGCGCCCGATCAGGCGCTTGACCGCGTAAAAAGTGTGCTTGGCGTTGGTCACCGCCTGGCGCTTGGCTGGCGCGCCGACCAGAATCTCGCTCTCGTCGGTGTAAGCGACGATCGAGGGCGTGGTGCGCGCGCCCTCCGAATTCTCGATCACCTTCGGTTTGCCGCCTTCCATGATGGCGACGCACGAGTTGGTGGTACCGAGGTCGATGCCGATGATCTTTGCCATGTCGTTTCCCGTAAGAGTGCTAAGCCACTGTACTAAGTGGGGTTTCGGCGCCGGATTTCAAGGCTGCGCCGCTTCGTCCGAGGCGCGCGCCTTGGCCACCGTGACCAGCGCCGGCCGGATCACGCGCTCGTGCAGGCTGTAGCCCTTCTGGATCACGGCGACGATGGAATTGGGCTCGGCGTCCGCCTCGACCGCGGCGATCGCCTGGTGCCGGTGCGGGTCGAAGCGCTCGCCCGCGGCCGGGCTGATCTCCGCCACGCGCGCCCGCTCCAAGGAGCCGCGCAGCTGCTTGAGCGTCAGCTCCACGCCGCTTTTCAGCGCCGCGGCGTCGGCGGACTCGGCTCCGAGCGCCGCTTCCAGGCTGTCTAATACCGGAAGCAGGCTCTCCGCGAGGCGCTCGATGCCGTACTTATGAGCGGCAGCGATTTCCGTCTGGGCTCGCTTGCGCGCGTTTTCCGCTTCGGCGAGCGCGCGCAACCAGGTTTCCCGCTGCTCCTCGATCTTCGCCTGCGCCTCGGCGAGCAGCTGATCGAGGGACTTCTCCTCTACAGGAGCGGGCTCGGTGGGCAGGGACTCGGCCTGCGGGGGTGTTTGCGTCATGTTGTTTTGGGCGGCTCGGTTTAAAGCCCAAAAGACATGGGGGCGGTAAGTGCTGCTTCAAGAGTTCGTTCGAAATCCCTCGAGTCCTGGACGGTGTGCAGATAACTCATTGTTTCTCAGAGGTAAATGGCGACGCGCGCCGGCGCCGTGCTACCTTCAAGGCATGCCCGAAACCATGCTTCAGGCCGCCCGCGCTGAACTCGGGCCCAAAGGGCGGCTGCGCGCCGCGCTCAACCTCGCCAATTTCCTGCTCGTGACCAAGACGCCTGCGGGCCCGCGCGGCATCGTGGTCGATCTCGCCGAGGAGCTCGCCAAGCGCGCGCAGCTGCCGGTCGAGTTCATCGGCTACGACAGGCCGGGCGACGTCGCGGACGCAGCGAGCAAGGACGCCTGGGACGTCGCTTTCATCGGCGCCGAGCCGGCGCGGGCGAACGAGATCGCGTTCAGCGCCGCCTACCTGGAAATAGAGGTTACCTACCTGGTGCCCGCGGGCTCCAAATTGCGCTCGCTCGCGGACGTGGACCGCCCCGGGGTGCGCATCGCTGTCTCGGCGCGCAGCGCCTACGACCTGTACCTGTCACGCACGCTCAAGCACGCCGAGCTGGTGCGCGCCGAGGGCATCGACGCCTCCTGCGAGCTGTTCGTGTCCCGCAAGCTCGAGGCGCTTGCCGGCTTGCGGCCGCGGCTGTTGCAGGACGTCGTCAAGCTCACCGGTGCGCGAATTCTCGATGGGCGCGTGACCGCGGTCCAGCAGGCCATCGGAACGCCGAAACGGAACGCAGCGGCTGCGGCCTACCTGCGTGGATTCGCCGAGGAGATCAAGGCCTCAGGGCTGGTCGCCGAGCTGATCGCGCGCCACGGCGTGCGCGGCGTCAACGTGGCGCCGCCGACGGGATAGAGGCTTCGCCGCGCGCGGCGCCGCCGATCTGCGCCAGCGCGTCGATCCACGCCGGAGTCTCGTTCAGGCAGGGCAGGGCGCGGAACTCGCCGCCGCCCGCGTCGCGAAAGATCTGCGCGCCCTCGATCGCAATCTCCTCCAGCGTTTCCAGGCAATCGGCGACGAAGCCCGGGCAGAAGACGTCCACGCGCCGGGCGCGTGCCGCCCCTAGCTGGACCAGGATGTCGGAGGTGTACGGCTCGATCCACTGCGCCGGCCCGAAGCGCGACTGGAAGCCGACCCGGTAGCGCTCCTTGTCGAGCCCGAGCGCGCTCGCCAGCAGGTGCGCGGTTGCCATGCAGTGCTTGAAGTAGGGATCGCCGCGCTCGATCGTCCGGCGTGGCAGGCCGTGAAAGCTCAGCACCAGCACCTCCGGCTCGCCGTTTGCGTCCCAGTATTCGCGCACCAGCCGACGCAACGCGCCGATGTACGCCGGATGGTCGTGGAAATTCTCGATCATGCGCGTGTTCGCCGGCAGGCGGTCGCGCACGCTCTCGGTGGTGCTCGCGGCGTATTGAGGGTAGAGCGGAAGCACGGTGACCGGGTCGCAGCCTGAGAGCCGGTCGAGGGCGGCGGCGATCGACGGCTCGCCATAGCGCATCGCGTGCTCGATGCGCCAGCTTGGAAGCCGGGCCCGCAGCAGTTCCGCCTGCCGCGCGCTGTGTACGGCTAGCGGGGATCCCTCCGGCGTCCAGATCGCGGCGTACTTCGCGGCCGATTTTGAAGGTCGCACGTTCAGGATCACGCCGTAGAGGAGCGGCAGCCAGAGGATGCGCGGCAGCTCGACCACGCGCCTGTCGGACAGGAACTCGGCGAGGTAGCGCCGCACCGCGGCCGGGGTGGGGGCCGCAGGGGTGCCGAGATTGACGAGCAGCAGGCCGTTCAGGGCTGCGACAGCGCGCTGGAAAGCAGCTTGGCGGTGACGTCCACGATCGGCACCACCCGGTCGTAGGCCATGCGCGTCGGCCCGATCACGCCGACCGTGCCGACCACCTCGCCGTCCACCTTGTAGGGCGAAATAACGACGCTCACCTCGTCGGGTGCGCCCACGCCCGACTCGCCGCCGATGAAGATCTGCACGCCCTCGCCGTGCAGCGACAGGTCGAGGATATGCAACAGCGAGGTCTTGTGCTCGAACAGATCGAACAATTGCCTCAGGCGCGGCATGTTCTGCGACAGGTCGTGCACACCGAGCAGGTTGCGCTCGCCGGAAATCACGTACTGGTTCCTGCCCTCGGCGACCGCCTCGCTGCCCGCTTCCACCGCGGCGCTCATCAGGCCGATGATGTCCTGCCGGATCTCGTGCAGCTCCTCGCGCAGGTGCGTGCGCACGCCCTCGAAGCTCTGCCCGGTGTAGTTCTGGTTGAGGTAGTTCGCCGCCGCCACCAGCTCCGAGGGCGTGTAGTCGCGCTCGGTGACCAGGATGCGGTTCTGCACCTCGCCCTCGGGCGTCACCACGATCAGCAGCATGCGCTTTTCCGAGAGCCGCAGGAACTCGATCTGGCGGAAGGTGAGGGCGCGGCGCCGCGGCGCCATGACGACGCCGGCGAAATGCGTCAGCTGCGACAGCAGCTGCGAGGCGGCCTGGATCACGCGCTGCGGGTTGTCCGGGTGCAGCTGGTCTTCGATCTGAAGCAGCTCGCCGGACTCGATCTGCTTCACCACCAGCAGCGTATCGACGAAGAAGCGGTAGCCGAGCGGCGTCGGCACGCGGCCCGCGGAGGTGTGCGGGCTGGAGATCAGGCCGAGCTCCTCGAGATCGGCCATCACGTTGCGGATCGTCGCCGGCGACAGGTCCAGGCCGGCGAAGCGCGACAGCGTGCGCGAGCCGACCGGCTGTCCCTCGACGATGTAGCGCTCGATGAGCGTCTTCAGCAGCAGCTGCGCGCGCTTGTCCAGCATGCGCCGGATTTTACGGCATCCCGCTACAATGCGGCGATGCTGCCCGCGTTCCGCCGCGTCGCCGTGATCGGCAAGCACACCCCCGAGATTTCGCAGTCGGTGCGCGATCTGCGCGAGCTGCTGCGCGCGCGCGGCTGCGAGGTGATGGTGGAGCGCGACACCGCGGCCAGCGTCGGCGACGCCGGCGGCCTGAGCTTTGACGAGATCGGGGCCAGGGCCGACCTCGCCATCGTGGTCGGGGGCGATGGCACGATGCTCGCGGCGGCGCGCAACCTGGTGCGCCACGGCGTGCCGCTCACCGGCGTCAACCAGGGGCGGGTGGGATTCATGACCGACATCGCGCTCGAGGCGATGCACGATTCGGTCGGCGCGATCCTCGAGGGGCGGCACACGGTCGAGGAGCGCGCGCTGCTGGATGCCGAGATCCGGCGCGACGGCGCGGTGCTGCTGCGCACCCTGGCGCTCAACGATGCCGTGGTCGGCAAGGGGGCCCAGGGTCGGCTGATCGAATTCGAGGTCTACGTCAACGGCGAGTATCTCTACACGCAGCGCTCCGACGGCGTGATCGTCGCCACGCCCACCGGCTCCACCGCCTACGCTCTGTCGGCGCAGGGGCCGATTTTGCAGCCCACGGTGCCGGCGTTCGCGCTGGTGCCGCTCAACCCGCACACGCTGTCGGCGCGCCCGGTGAGCGTGAGCGACTCGAGCGTCATCGAGATCGTGCTCTTGCGGGCGTTGGACGCCCGGGCTCACTTTGATGGTTTCGCCCTCGCCGACATGGCGCAGGGCGACCGGCTGGTGCTGCGGCGCTCGAAAGATCCGATCCGCTTCGTGCATCCGCCCGGCTACAGCTATTTCGTGATGCTGCGCGAGAAGCTGCGCTGGAGCGAGGCGGTCGAACGGCGCAAGCCGCGCTGATGCTGCGCGCGCTGGCGATCCGCGACTTCGTCATTGTCGAGCGGGTCGAGCTCGAGACCGCGCGCGGCTTCGCCGTGCTCACCGGCGAGACCGGCGCCGGCAAATCCATCCTGGTGGACGCGATCGAGCTGCTGGTGGGCGGCCGCGCCGACGCCGCGGTAGTGCGCGAAGGGTCGGAACGGGCCGAGCTCTCGGCCGAGTTCGACGCAGCGCCCGCGGACGCGCTTGCCGCGTGGCTCGGGGAGCGCGAGCTGGAGGGCGATCCGGGCACGTTGATCCTCAGGCGCACGATCGACCGCGGCGGCCGTTCGCGCTGCTTCATCAACGGCCACACGGCGACGCTGGCGCAGTTGAAGGAGGTCGGCGAGTTCCTGGTGGACATCCACGGCCAGCACGAGCACCAGTCGCTGCTGCGCCCGGCGGCGCAGCGCGAGCTGCTCGATGCGCACGGCGGCTGTGCGCCGCTGGCGCGCGAGTGCGCCGAGGCCTGGCGCACCTGGCGGCGGCTCGAGGCGCTCATGGCGGAGGTGCAGGAGCAGTTCGCGAAGCGCGAGAGCGAGCGCGCCGAGATCGAGGAAAAGCTGGACGACCTGGGTAAGCTCGCGCCGCGTGAAGGCGAGTGGGAGGCGCTGGCCGCCGAGCACAAACGCCTCGCCCACGGCTCGAGCCTGCTCGCCGGGGCGCAGTCGGCCTTGGAGGCGCTGTCCGAGTCCGAGGGCGCCTGCCTGCCGCAGCTCGGCGCTGTGCTTGGCCGCATGCGCGCCCTCTCGGAGCACGACGAGCGCCTGAAGCCGGTGGTAGAGATGCTGGTTTCCGCGGAGGCGGAAACCAGCGAGGCACTGCGCGAGCTGCGGCACTACGCCTCGCGGGTCGAGCTTGATCCCGAAGCGCTGCGCGAAGCCGAGGCGCGCATCGAGGCGCTGCACACGGCGGCGCGCCGCCACCGCACCAAGCCCGGCGAGTTGGCGCGGCTCGCGCAGGAACTGAAGGCGCGGCTCGCGGAGCTCGAGCTCGCTGCGAGCCCCGAGGCGCTCGAGCGCGAGGTGGCAGCGGCGAAGCAGAAATACGGGGCGGCGGCAACGAAGCTGTCAGGCAAGCGGAAAAGCGCGGCGCAAGCGTTCGGACGCGCGGTCAGCGAAGCGATGCAGGGACTGGCGATGCAGGGCGGGCGATTCTCGGTTGCGCTGCGGCCGCTCGATGAGCCCGCTGCGAGCGGCCTCGAGGAGGTGGCATTCGAAGTCGCCTCGCACCCGAGCCTGCCGCTGCGGCCGCTGGCGAAAGTCGCCTCGGGCGGCGAGCTCTCGCGCGTGAGCCTCGCGATCCAGCTGGTCGCGGCGCGCGAATCGCCGGTCGGGACGCTGGTGTTCGACGAGGTCGACGCGGGCATCGGCGGCAAGGTCGCGGACACTGTCGGCAAGGCCCTCAAGCGCCTCGGCCGCGAGCGGCAAGTGCTGTGCGTGACGCACCTGCCGCAGGTCGCGGCTCAGGCCGACGAGCAGTGGTCGGTCACCAAGACCGGCGCGCGCGGCAAGGTCGCATGCAGCGTGGCGCGCCTCGACCGCCAGGCGCGCGTGGAAGAACTCGCCCGCATGCTCGGCGGAGCTGAAATCACCGCGACCACGCGCAAGCACGCCGCCGAATTACTCGGCAAATAGAATCGGGGACAGACCCCGATTTCTTCGTCTAAGGCGCTGAATCAGGACGGAAATTCACCTGACCTGTCCCTCGCGCCCTTTCTAGGCCCGGTCGAGAGAGGGCGGCCAACTCGCCCCGGCATGACCGGGCGCGCCGCGGCTCTCGCGAGCAAGCCCTTGAACGCGTCACTACCGAGTGCGTTGCTGCCGTTAGTTGCGGCGCGAATTTCGCTAAGCAGCTCCGCGCTGAGCGCATCGTCGAACATGCCTCGATACGCCCTCCGGCGCGCGGCCTCGTCGTGCGCGAGGGCGAGAAACTCCTGATGCGGCGTGAGGATGGGATCCGATCTGCCTTCAGCGTTTGCCCGGTAGCTCGACCATTGATACTTGCCTGGATCGTCAACGATCGCGGCGCGAACGGGGTTCAATTCTATATAGCGGTAACACGCGAGGACGTAGCGCTCCGACTGCGCGAGGCAGGATCGGAAGCGCCCCTCCCACAGGCAGCCGGTTCGCCCGTAAGTGCGATTGACGTACTGCACGTAGCGCTGGCCCAGATTCTTCATCAGCAGCCCGCACGAATCAGGCCGCAGCGGCGTGACAAGAAGGTGAACGTGATTGCCCATCAGGCAATAGGCGTGCACGTCGCATCCGTGGTGCCGACTGAGGTCGCCGAGCTGCGCGAGGTAGATCAGCCGATCGGCGTCCGAGAAGAAGCACGCGCCGCGGTTGTTGCCGCGCTGGACGATATGCGTGGCGACCTCAGGGATGATCGTGCGCGCGTGACGCGGCATGTCCTGAGAACGATGACACCGTGCCCTCCGTTGACACTGCCGAAATGGATTGGGGACAGACCTCGGAGAAACTATCGCCCCGTCAATGAGTTGCGACTTGAAATCGGGGTCTGTCCCCGGTCTACGGTCTAGCGGTAGGGGCAGTTGGCCTTGGCGCAGTCGGCGTACAGCGCGAGCGAATGGCCGCGCAGCTCGAAGCCGCGGCTCTTGGCGATCTCGCCCTGGCGCTTCTCGATCTCGTCGTCGAAAAACTCCTCGACGCGGCCGCACTGCAGGCACACGAGGTGATCGTGGTGCCCGCCCTGGTTGAGCTCGAACACCGCTTTGCCCGCCTCGAAATGCTGGCGCGAAAGCAGCCCCGCCTGCTCGAACTGCGTCAGCACGCGGTACACGGTGGCGAGCCCGACATCGAGCCCTTCGCCGAGCAGCGCCTTGTAGACGTCCTCGGCGGACAGGTGCCGCACCTTGCTCGCCTCGAACAACTCCAGGATCTTGCGCCGCGGCAGCGTTGCTTTGAGGCCGATGTGCTTGAGGCTCTGCGCGGAGGTCATGGCGTGGCGATGCGAGGGAGGGGTTCGGCTATCATATTAGCTTTGTTGCACTCTGAAAATCGCGTTTCGATGTCCGCCGCGCTCCGCGCGCTCCTCGCCGCTGCGACGCTGGCGCTCGGCGCCTGCGGCGTGCCGCAGATCGTCACGCCCTACCGGATGGAAATCCAGCAGGGCAACTATCTTTCACAGGAAATGGTGGCGCAGCTCAAGCCCGGGATGTCCCGGGAGCAGGTACGCTTCATCCTCGGCACGCCGCTCGTGACCGACATCTTCCACGCCGACCGCTGGGATTACGTGTTTTATCGCGAGCTTCCCTACGGCAAGCGCGAGCAGCGCGTGCTGTCGGTGCATTTCGAGGGCGGAAAGCTGGCGCGTGTGGCGGGCGACGTGGTACCGGCAGCCTCGGGCCCGGCTACCCCTGCCGCGCCGCCACCGCGCGCGGCGCCTGCAGTGACACCTGCACCCCCGGCACCTCAAAAACCAGCCGCCGAAGCCGCAGCTGGAACGGCGGCGGCGACGGCAGCCGATAAACCCGAAGCGCCAAGCACAGAAAGCAAGGCAGACAAGCCCGCCGCGCAAGCGAGCGAGCGCGGATTCTTCGGCCGCATGCTCGAGAAAATCGGATTCTGAATGGAGCGCACATGAAGATCGCGATTGCAGGCGCGACCGGGCGCATGGGGCGCACGCTGATCGAGGCGGTGCTGGCCGACCCCGAGTTGTCGCTCGCCGCCGCGCTCGAAGCGGCAGACAGCCCGGCGCTCGGCACCGAGATCGCTGGCGTGACGATCGGCGAGGACATCGCCGCCGCGGTGGTGGCCGCCGACGTGCTGATCGACTTCACGCGCCCGCAAGGCACGCTCGCGCATCTCGTGGCCTGCGCAGCGGCGGGCAAGCCCATAGTCATCGGCACCACCGGTTTCTCCGAAAACGAACGGGCAAATATCGTGCACGCAGCGGAGCGCATCGCGGTGGTGCTGTCCCCCAACTTCGCCATCGGCGTCAACGCCGTGTTCAAGCTCGCCGAGACCGCGGCAAAAATCCTCGGCGACTCTTACGACGTAGAGATCATCGAGGCGCATCACCGCCACAAGGTAGATGCGCCCTCGGGCACCGCGCTCGAGCTGGGCAGGATCGTCGCCCGGGCGCTCGGCCGGGATCTCAACACGGTGGCGGTGCACGGCCGCGAGGGCGACACCGGCGAGCGCCCCGGCAAGGCGATCGGCTTTCACGCCATCCGCGGCGGCGACATCGTGGGCGAGCACAGCGTGATCTTTGCCGGCACCGGCGAGCGCGTCGAGCTGACCATCCGCTCGCAAAGCCGCATGACCTACGCGCTGGGCGCGCTGCGCGCAGCCAAGTTCCTGCGCGGCCGCAAGCCCGGCCTGTACGGCATGGAGCACGTCCTCGGCCTGAAGTAGCGCCTGAAGTAGCGTATAATTTTTTTCTCAAGCCGAGCGGGAAGGGCCAGAGCCTAACGGCGGCCCCTCCCGCTTTTCACATCTACTCCTGGAGTGTCGTTTTGGCTGCGCTCGAACCTGCCGTGCTCGTCCTTGCCGACGGGACGGCGTTTCGGGGCCGATCGGTCGGCGCGCACGGCATTTCCTCCGGCGAAGTGGTGTTCAACACCGCGATGACCGGCTACCAGGAAATCCTCACCGATCCCTCGTACTGCCGCCAGATCGTCACCCTGACGCACCCGCACATCGGCAACACCGGCGTCAATGCCGAGGACGAGGAGTCGGGCGCGGTCTACGCCGCCGGGCTGGTAGTGCGCGATGTGCCGGCGCGGATGTCGAGCTGGCGCGCGCAGGAATCGCTCGGCGCGTACCTCGAGCGGCACAAGGTGGTCGCGATCGCCGATCTCGACACGCGCAAACTGACGCGCATCCTGAGGGAGAAGGGCGCGCAAGCCGGCTGCCTGATGGCGGGCGATACGGACATGGACCGGGCGCTCGCCGAGGCGCGTGCGTTTCCCGGGCTCGCCGGCATGGACCTGGCAAAGGTGGTCAGCACCGCGAAGCCCTACGAGTGGACCGAGGGCCGGTGGGAACTGGGCAAGGGATTCCGGCGCATCGAGGGGGCGGCGCGCCACGTCGTCGCCTACGATTTCGGCATCAAGCGCAACATCCTGCGGCTGCTCGCCGAGCGCGGCGCGCGCATCACCGTGGTGCCGGCGCAAACCCCGGCGCGCGAGGTGCTCAAGCTCAAGCCCGACGGCGTGTTCCTGTCCAACGGCCCGGGCGATCCCGAGCCCTGCGACTACGCCGTCGAGGCGATCGGGCAGATCCTCGACGCGAGCCCGATCCCCGTGTTCGGCATCTGCCTCGGCCACCAGCTGATGGGGCTCGCATCGGGCGCGAAGACCGTGAAGATGAAGTTTGGCCACCACGGCGCCAACCATCCGGTGAAAGACCTCGATACCGGGCAGGTGGTGATCACCAGCCAGAACCACGGCTTCGCGGTGGATCCGAACAGTCTGCCCAAGACGCTGCGCCCGACGCACGTGTCGCTGTTCGACGGCTCGTTGCAGGGCCTGGCGCGCACCGACCGGCCGGCGTTCTGCTTCCAGGGGCATCCCGAAGCCAGCCCCGGCCCGCACGACATCGCCTACCTCTTCGACCGCTTCGCCGCGCTGATGGACGATGCCAAAAAGAACTGACATCAAGTCGATCCTGATCATCGGCGCGGGGCCGATCGTCATCGGCCAGGCTTGCGAGTTCGACTACTCCGGCGCGCAGGCCTGCAAGGCGCTCAAGGCCGAGGGCTACCGCGTGGTGCTGGTCAATTCCAACCCCGCCACCATCATGACCGACCCGGAGATGGCCGACGCCACCTACATCGAGCCGATCACCTGGCAGACGGTGGCGCGGATCATCGAGAAAGAGCGCCCCGACGCGCTGCTGCCGACCATGGGCGGGCAGACCGCGCTCAACTGTGCGCTGGATCTCGCGCGCGAAGGGGTGCTGGAAAAATTCGCGGTCGAGATGATCGGCGCCTCGCGCGCCGCCATCGACAAGGCCGAGGACCGCGAGAAATTCAAGCAGGCGATGGCGCGCATCGGCCTTGCCAGCCCGCGCTCGTCGCTCGCGCACTCGCTCGAGGAGGCGCTGCAGATCCAGGCGGGAATCGGCTTCCCGGTGGTGATCCGGCCCTCGTTCACCCTCGGCGGCACCGGCGGCGGCATCGCCTACAACCGCGAGGAGTTCGTCGCCATCTGCGAGCGCGGCCTGGAAGCCTCGCCCACGCACGAGCTGCTGATCGAGGAATCGGTGCTGGGCTGGAAAGAGTTCGAGATGGAGGTGGTGCGCGACTGCAAGGACAACTGCATCATCATCTGCTCGATCGAGAACCTCGATCCGATGGGGGTGCACACTGGCGACTCGATCACGGTGGCGCCTGCGCAGACCCTCACCGACAGGGAATACCAGATCCTGCGCGACGCCTCGATCGCGGTGCTGCGCGAGATCGGCGTGGAAACCGGCGGCTCTAACGTGCAGTTCGCGATCAATCCGCAGGACGGGCGGCTGCTGATCATCGAGATGAACCCGCGCGTGTCGCGCTCGTCGGCCCTCGCCTCCAAGGCGACCGGATTCCCGATCGCCAAGGTGGCGGCCAAGCTCGCCGTCGGCTACACGCTGGACGAGCTCGCCAACGAGATCACCGGCGGCGCCACTCCTGCCTCGTTCGAGCCGACCATCGATTACGTGGTCACCAAGGTGCCGCGCTTCGCATTCGAGAAGTTCCCGCAGGCTAACGACCGCCTCACCACGCAGATGAAGTCGGTGGGCGAGGTGATGGCGATCGGCCGCACCTTCCAGGAGTCGTTCCAGAAGGCGCTGCGCGGGCTGGAGGTCGGCGTAGACGGCCTGAACCAGCGCACCACCGACCGCGAGACCATCGAAAAAGAGCTCGGCGAGCCCGGGCCCGAGCGCATCTGGTACGTGGGCGATGCCTTCGAGAACGGCTTCACGCTCGAGGAGGTGAACCGCCTCACCGGCATCGATCCTTGGTTCCTCGCCCAGATCAAGGAGATCGTGGATCTCGAGATGGAGCTCGACGACCGCAAGCTCGCCGACATCGACTCTGGCACGCTGCGCACGCTCAAGCGGAAGGGATTTTCCGACCGCCGGCTGGGGTACCTCTTCAACACCACCGAGACCGAGGTGCGCGCACGGCGCCACGCCGAGGGCATCAGGCCGGTGTACAAGCGCGTGGACACCTGCGCCGCCGAGTTCGCCACCAGGACCGCCTATCTGTATTCGACCTACGAGGAAGAATGCGAGGCCGAGCCCACGGGGCGCAGGAAAGTGATGGTGCTCGGCGGCGGCCCCAATCGCATCGGGCAGGGGATCGAGTTCGACTATTGCTGCGTGCACGCGGCCTTCGCGCTGCGCGGCAAGGACGAGGACGGCGGCTTCGAGACCATCATGGTCAACTGCAACCCGGAAACGGTCTCGACCGACTACGACACCTCGGACCGGCTTTACTTCGAGCCGCTCACGCTGGAAGACGTGCTCGAGATCGTGCATAAGGAAAAACCCTTCGGCGTCATCGTGCAATACGGCGGCCAGACGCCGCTCAAGCTCGCGCGCGAGCTCGCCGCCGCGGGGGTGCCGATCATCGGCACCAGCGCCGACATGATCGACGTCGCCGAGGACCGCGAGCGCTTCCAGAAGCTGCTCGTGAAACTCAAGCTGCGCCAGCCGCCCAACCGCACCGCGCGCTCGGCGCCCGAGGCGGTCAGGCTGGCGGAGGAAATCGGCTACCCGGTGGTGGTGCGCCCGAGCTACGTGCTCGGGGGCCGCGCCATGGAGATCGTGCACCAGAAATCCGAGCTCGAGCGCTACATGAAGGAGGCGGTCAAGGTCTCCAACGAGTCGCCGGTGCTGCTCGATCGCTACCTCTCGGACGCGATCGAGGTGGACGTGGATTGCGTCGCCGACGGCAAAGACGTTTTCGTAGGCGGCATCATGGAGCACATCGAGCAGGCGGGCGTGCATTCGGGCGATTCGGCCTGCTGCCTGCCGCCGCACTCGCTCGCCAGCCACCTCGAGCGCGAGCTGCGCCGCCAGACCGCGGTGCTCGCCAGGGCGCTGAAGGTCGTCGGCCTGATGAACGTGCAGTACGCCATCCAGCGCGACACGGTGTACGTGCTGGAGGTCAATCCGCGCGCCTCTCGCACCGTGCCCTTCGTGTCCAAGGCGACCGGCGTCCCGCTCGCCAAGATCGCGGCACGCTGCATGGCCGGGATCTCGCTCGCCGCGCAGGGGGTGCGGAATGAAGTCGTGCCGCCGTACTTCTCGGTCAAGGAGGCGGTGTTCCCGTTCGCCAAGTTCCCCGGCGTGGACACGATCCTGGGGCCGGAGATGAAGTCCACCGGGGAGGTGATGGGGGTGGGCGAGACTTTCGGCGAGGCGTTCGTCAAATCGCAGCTCGCGGCGGGCGTGCGCCTGCCCAAGGGCGGGCGGGCGTTCGTCAGCGTGCGCGACGGCGACAAGCACGCCGCGGTGTCGGTGGCGCGCGACCTGGTGGAGCTCGGCTTCAGCGTGCTCGCGACGCGCGGCACCGCCGCGGTACTCGCGGCGCACGGCATCGCGGCCACGCCGGTGAACAAGGTCGCCGAAGGCCGGCCGCACATCGTGGATATGATCAAGAACGGCGAGATCAGCTTCATCGCCAACACGGTAGAGGACAGCCGCACCGCGATCTCGGACTCGCGCTCGATCCGCACCAGCGCGCTCGCCCAGCGCGTCACCTACTACACCACCGTCTCGGGGGCGCGCGCGGCCTGCACCGGCATGCGGGCGCTGGCGCAGCTCGAGCCCTATCGCCTGCAGGACTTGCATGCGAAACTCGCGCTTTCCTGAGCGGCAAGGGCCTTAACATCCGGCGATGGCAAAAACCCCGATGACCATCCGGGGCGCGGAGCAGTTGCGCGCCGAACTGCAGCGCCTGAAGACCGTGGAGCGGCCGGCGGTCTCGGCGTCGATCGCCGAGGCGCGCGCGCACGGCGACCTGTCGGAGAACGCGGAATACGACACCGCGCGCGACCGCCAGGGGTTCATCGAGGGGCGCATCTCCGAGCTCGAAGCGAAGCTCGCCAACGCCCAGGTGATCGACCCAAAGCTGCACGACGCCGACGGCCGCTGCGTGTTCGGCTCCACCGTGGACCTCGAGGGCGCGGCCGGCGGCGCCGCGGTCACCTACCAGATCGTCGGCGAGGACGAAGCCGACATAAAGTCCGGCAAGATCTCGATCAGCTCGCCGATTGCGCGTGCGCTCATCGGCAAGTACGCGGGCGATGTGGTCGAGGTGCAGGCTCCGGGAGGCGTGAAGCGCTTCGAGATCCTGGATGTGCGCTACGAATAACGGAAAATCGGGGTCAGAGCCCGATTTCCTGCGACCACTCGTCGACGTTGGCGTCCTGGTTCCGCGGCCGCCCGGGGCGACCGCGTTCCAGCTTTCGCCCGAACTGCGGCATCACGCTGGACTTGAACGGCTCGCTCACCAGCGGGTAGCCGCCGTTGGTAGAACTGCGAATGCTGTCATCGATTGACGCTTCGAGCGTGCCTTCGACGAGGCCGCGGTACGCGGCGCGCTGTGATGCCCGGTCGTTTCCCATACTCGCGTACTCAGGATGGGCGGTTATGAGCGGATCGTCGTGCTCTTCCGCATTCGCCCGGTAGCTTGACCAGGCATATTCGCGCGGGTGATGCACGATGCCGGCTCTCACCGGGTTGAGTTCGATATACCGGTAGCACGCCAGGACGTAACGAGCGGACTCTGCGACACAAGAGCGGAAGCGGCCTTCCCATAGCGTGCCGGTTCGCCCGTAGCTTCGGTTGAAATACTGAACATAGCGTTGGCCGAGGTCCCTCATCAGGGCAGCGCAGCTACCCGTCGCGGCGGGGGTAATCAGCAGATGGACATGGTTGGGCATCAGGCAGTAAGCGTGTATCGCGCAGGCGCGTTTTTCGCTCAACTGGCGCAGGCAATGTAGATACAGCAGGTAATCGCTCTCGGCGCGAAAACAGGCGATTCGATTGTTGCCGCGCTGGACGACGTGCATGGCGACGCCGGGAAGCGTGAGGCGAGGTTGCCTGGGCATGCGTGCACAACGGGGCTGCACCCCGTTGGGTTGACCGAAATCGCCCTAAGCGATTTGCGGAAACGAAATCGGGCTCTGACCCCGATTTTCAGCTGCGGCCCGGAGCGCCGCCGTCCTCCATCGGGTCGCGCAGGATCATCACCTCGCGCACGATGCCGTCGTAGGAGAACTGCACGATGAGGCGCTTGGGCCAGTACTCGAATTCCCACATCCAGTACTCCCAGGTGTCGCGCTCCTGGCGCGTCATCCTGCCCACCTGCCAAGGCGGGCCGAGCCGCTCGCGCGCGTCTTTCTGCGTGTCCACGTTGGCCCGGATCTTGAACACGTTTTCCCGCGTGAGCGTCTGCTCGATGCCGCGCAGCGTGCCGTCGGGCGCAAGCCGCACCGCGAAGATGCGGCGGCCGAAGGGCTGGCGCGAGTAGAACCAGATGCTGTCGCCGCCTGCGACGGTGAGCTTCTCGTGAGGCTGCCCCATCACCGCTTCCACGTCCTTCACGGTCGAGCTGCCGGCGACCAGGCCGCGACCGTCATACGAGGCGCACCCCGCGAGGAGCAAGGCGGCGAAGCAGGCAATCAGGAATTTCATGGCGAGAGCCCGTAACGTGTATGTGATTTCAAGGATACGCCGTCGCTTCGACGCCGGATTCACTCGGCACCAGAAGGCTTTATCAGATCCAATGGCTCGCGGCCGTTCTTGCGGTAGATCGAGAAATCGGAATCGAGCGTCAGCACCTGATGCTGAGCGAACAACTCGGCCATGCGCACGATGCAGGCATCGGCGAGCGACATCGGCCGGTCGCGATACTTACGGTGCAGCGCGCGCAGGTCAGGCACGTGCTCTTCAATGTGGAATGCGATACGCAGGGCACCGTTCTCGATGAGCCCGAACAGAGCGTCCTGCGCTTTGGGCAGGTCCGAAAGAAGGTACATCGCCTCGGCGAGCACGGGCTCGCACACGAGCAGTGGCGCCGTCAGCTCCCCCATGCGCTCCACCGCCCACGCGTGGTGGCGCTCCGCCCGGTCGAGGAACGCAACCAGCGGACCGGTGTCAGCGATTGCGGCGCGGCTCACGGCCGAAGCCCTTGAGGTGCTTCGGGTTGGATGCCAGGTCTGGGACTCCCGAATCGACCACCCCGCAAGCCGATTTCATGAGTTCTTGCAGGCTAGGGCGCGCAGGCTCCTTCCGCGGCGTCTGCAGCACGAGCCTCAGCCCCTCTTCGACCAGGTCCTTGAATTTGCGCCCGCGCAGCGCCGCCTCGGCCTTGGCGCGCCGGAACAGCTCTTCTGACAACTCGACGGTCGTTTTCACGAACGATTCCTCGGAATCGAATATGGGAACCCATTTTTACAGGTTCCCATATTCGAGTCAATCAAGGCGCGCCGGCAACAGCCGCCCGGCGCTCACTGCTCCCGCATCGAGCGCTGCAGGAATCCCAGGATCGGGTCGAACAGGTATTGCAGCGCGTTGCGCGCCGCGGTCTGTATGTACACCTCGGCCGGCATGCCCGCCTGGAGCTGCAGGTCGCCCGCCTTGCGCAGCGACTCGGGCGACACCCGGATGTGCACAGTGTAGTAGGGCGCGTTGGAGGCCTTGTCCACCAGCCGGTCGGCCGAGATGTAGATGACTTTGCCCTCGACCGTGGGCGTGATGCGCTGGCGGAACGAGGTCAGCCGCACATCGGCCACGGAATCGAGGTGCACGTAGTTGATGTCCTCCGGACGCACCCGTGCTTCGACCAGTAGCACCGCGTTCACGGGCACGATATCCAGGATCGGCTCGCGCGGCCCGATCACCATGCCCGCAGAGGTGAATTTAAGATCCACCACCTCGCCCCCGATCGGCGCCACGATGCGCTGGCGCTGCTCCGCGTCCACCGCCGGACGCAACCGCTCGCGCAGGTCGTTCACCGCCGCGGTGGTCTGGCGCAGCTCGTTGGAGGCCTCCTGCTTGAACTGGCTGCGAAGCGTCTCGGCGCGCAGCTCGAGCTCCGAGACCTTCTGCTGCGCGCGCGCCAATTCCGCCTGGTTCTCTGCGCGCCGGGATTCGTACTCCACCGCGGCGCGCTGCAGCTGCGTCAGCCGCGTCTTGCCGATGAAGCCCTCTTGTTCCAGCTTCTCGTTGGCGCCGATCTCGTCGCGGTGATGCTTGAGCGCCGCGTCGTCGGCCTTGAGCTGCGTCACCCGCGCCTGGATCTCGCCCTGCGTGTCGCGCACCTGGCGGGCGATCAAGGCGAGCTGGTTGACCAGTGCATCGCGGCGCACGGCGAACAACGAACTTTCCCGCTTCAGGGTCTCGGCGATGCGCGCGTCCGCGTTCCGGTCCGCAAGTTCGGGGGGAAACTCGAGCTTCGCCATCCCGGCCTGCTCCGCCTGCAGGCGCGCGCTCTTGGCGAGCTCGGCGTCGAGCTGCGCGCGCACCAGCTCGTTGCTGGCGTCCACGCGCACGTCCTTGAGCAGGATCAGGTCCTGTCCCGCCTTCACCTTGCTGCCGTCGCGCACCAGGATCTCGCCCACGATGCCGCCTTCCTGGTGCTGCACGGTCTTGCGGTTCTGGTCCACCTTGACCTGCCCCGCGCCGATCACCGCGCCCGAAATGGGCGCGAGCCACGCCCAGGCGGCGACGCCGCCCACCAGCACGAAGATCGCCACGATTCCCGCGGCGATGAGAGGCCAGGGCCGGTCGGCGCGCTCTACATCGAGCGCCGGGAGAACGAGGTCGCTGACCCTGAACGCCATCGGCTCAGCCCTTGGGCTGGATCTGGCCGGCGATCATCGCCGGCTTGCCCTCGGGGCGCGGGCCCACGCGGGCGAGCACCTCGGCAGGCGGGCCGAACTTCTCCAGCACGCCGTCGCGCAGCAACAGGATCCGGTCCATGGCGGTGAGCAGCCGGCTGCGGTGCGTGACGATCACCAGCGTCACCGCCTCGGCCTTCATGTGGTGGATCGCATCATTGAGAGCCGCTTCGCCATCCACGTCGAGGTTGGAATTGGGCTCATCCAGCACCACCAGCTTGGGCGAGCCGTAGAGCGCGCGCGCGAGCGCCACGCGCTGGCGCTGCCCCGCGGAAAGGAACATGCCGCCCTCGCCGATGTGGGTGTCGTAGCCCTGCGGCAGGCGCAGGATCAGCTCGTGCACGTTGGCCCGCTTGGCAGCCTCGATCACCGCCGCGGAATCCACCTCGCCCATGCGCGCGATGTTCTGGCTCACGGTGCCGGCAAACAGCTCCACGTCCTGCGGCAGGTAGCCGACATACGGCCCCAGGCGCGCGCGCGGCCAGGCCGCGATATCGGCGCCGTCCAGGCGCACTGTGCCCATGTTGGGCTTCCACAGCCCCACGATCAGGCGCGCGAGCGTGGATTTGCCCGCGGCGCTCGGCCCCACGATGGCTAGCATCTGGCCCGCGTCGAGCTGGAAGGACACCTGCTTGATCACCGGGCGCTCCTGGCCGCGGAAGCCGAACACCGCGCGCTCGACCGACACCGCCCCCAAAGGGGCGGGGAGCTCGGTGACGGCGTCGTCGCGCGGCTCCTCGGCGAGCACTTTTTCGAGGCGGGCGTAAGCGGCGCGCGCGTCCACCAGCCCCTTCCAACCGGCGATCGCGGTTTCAACCGGCGCCAGCGCCCGCGACATGAGGATGGTGGCGGCGATCATCACACCCGAGGTGGCCTGCTGATCGATCACCAGCCAGGCGCCCACCGCAAGCATCGCCACCTGGAGGAACTGGCGCGTGAAGCGCGTGATGCTGGTAAGCACGCTCGCAGTGCGGTTGGCCTGCAACTGGTTCTCCAGCCCCTTGCGGCTGAAGCTCTCCCAGCCGCGCGAGAGGTTCTCCACCATGCCGAGCGCGCGCGCGACTTCCGCGTTGGCGATGCTCTGGTCGGCGAAGCGCCCGGCCCTGCGCGCATCGAGTTGCATCGCCTCGAGCGGCTGGCGTGACATTTTCTCGTTGAGGATGGCGAGCGTCAGCATGATGAGCGCGCCCCCGAAAGCCACCGCGCCGAGCAGCGGATGGAACATGTAAATGACCAGCACGTACACCGGCACCCAGGGCGAGTCGAACAGCGCCAGAATCCCCGGGCCGGTGAGGAAGGCGCGCAGGGCGCCGACGTCGCGCAGGCCGTGCAGCGCTTCGCCGTGGCCGGGGGCGGCGTTGCGGCGGATCATGTCGGCGAGCACCCGCGGCCCGAGCAGCTTTTCGAGGAAAACCGCGGCCGCCGTCAGCAACCGCGCCCGGATGATGTCCAGGTACGCCATGACGAGCAGCGCGCCCAGGGCGAACAGCAGCAGCATGATCAGCGTTTCCGTGCTGCGGCTGGTGATCACCCGGTCGAACACCTGCAGCATGAACAGCGCCGGCACCAGCATCAGCAGGTTCAGCACCAGGCTGAAGCCCGCCGCCGACACGAAAAAGGGCCGGAAGCGGGAGGCGAGCGCGTTCAGGGGCGACTCAGTCATCGGAGGCGATAGTGTAGCAATATCGCGTAACTAGTTGTTATAAATCCTGTAAACGTGGTTCTGGCCCCCCTTTCCAAGGGGGGCGTGGGGGGCTGCACGGGGGTCCGCTGCCGGCCCCAGCGTTTCCCTTGGCTAGAGGATGAAGTCGAACTCGGTGAGGTCGATATTGCCGGCGAGCTGGATTTCGAAGTCGGCCCCGATATTGCCGTTCACGTCGCCCTGCACGAAGGTGTTGCCGCCCGCCTGGAACCAGTTGAGCCAGTTCGCCTGGACTTCGTCCGTCGGCTCCGTAACGAAGACGA
>CAYMVA010000014.1:0-3332 GCA_964393745.1 uncultured Enterobacteriaceae bacterium
GGAGGTTTCGGAATACACCCTGCCGTTCGCGACCTTTATCGCCGCGCCCTGGATCCTGTACCGCAACCAGCATGTGCGTCTCGACGTGCTGCTGACCGCCCTGCCCGCAAGGACGGCGCGCTGGCTGGAGCGTGTCGTGGACGCCATCGGACTGGCGATCAGCCTGCTGCTGCTGTGGTACGGCTTCGCCGCGCTCGCGGACTCGTTTCGCCAGGATTCGTTAGTCATCAAGGCGATGACATTCTCTGAGTGGTGGTTGTTCGTGCCATTCGTGTTCTGTTTTGCGTTGCTGTCGATCGAGTTCGTGCGACGACTGGCGCGCCCCGGGGGCCCGGCCCCCCTGCTCCCGTGAGCTGGATTGCCGCATCGCTGGTGCTGTTCGGGCTGCTCAGCGTGCTGTTCGCGATCGGCCTGCCGGCCGCGTTCGCTTTCCTCGGCATCAACATCGCCGGTGCCTGGATCTGGCTCGGCGGCGAGGTCGGCCTGGTGCAGCTGGTGCGCAACGGCGTGGTTTCGATCACCAGCTTCTCGCTCACGCCGATTCCGTTTTTCGTCCTCATGGGCGAGGTGCTGTTCCACACCGGCGTGGCGATGAAGGCGATCGACGCCATCGACCGCCTGATCTGGCGCGTGCCGGGGCGGCTGTCCGTGGTGGCAGTGGTCGCCGGCACCGTGTTTTCCGCGATCTCGGGCTCCACCATCGCCACCACCGCGCTGCTGGGCGCCCTGCTGCTCCCGGAGATGCTCAGACGCGGTTACCACCCCAACATGGCGATGGGGCCGATCATGGCGATTGGCGGCGTCGACATGCTGATCCCGCCCTCTGCGCTCACCGTGCTGCTCGGCAGCCTCGCGGGGATCTCGATCTCGCAGCTGCTAATCGCCGGCATCGTTCCCGGGGTGCTGCTCTCGGTGATGTTCGTGGGCTGGATCGTCTTGCGCGCGACAGTCGATCCAACGCTCGCCCCGGCGTTCGAGCACGAGGAGCTGACGCCGTGGCAGCGCTGGCGGCCGCTCATCATCTACGTGATTCCGTTGCTCCTGATCTTCGTCACGGTAGTGCTGGCGATGGCCGCGGGCTGGGCGACGCCGACCGAATCCGCCGCCATCGGCGCGGTCGCCACGGTGGCGGTGGCGTGGCTCTACCGCTCGCTGAGCTGGGCCAACCTGATGAAGGCGCTCACCGGCACCGCGGCGATCTCGGGGGTGATCCTGTTCATCATCGTGGGCGCCACCACCTTCTCGCAGATCCTCACCTTCTCCGGCGCCACCACCGGCATGGTCAAGGCGATCGCGGGGGCGCAGTTCCAGGGCTGGGCGGTGCTCGCAGTCATGATGCTGATCCTGCTCGTGCTCGGCTGCTTCGTGGACCAGGTGAGCATGATGCTGATCACGCTGCCGTTCTTCATGCCGCTGGTGGAGCTCTACCAGATCGACCCGCTGTGGTTCGGGGTGCTGTTCCTCATCTGCATGCAGCTCGGACTGCTGACGCCGCCCTTCGGCATGCTGCTGTTCACCATGAAGAGCGTGGCGCCGAAGGAAATCACCATGCGCCAGGTGTGGTCGGCGGTGACGCCCTATGTCGTGTTCGGCCTGGTGATGCTGGTGCTGGTGGCGCTCGTGCCCGCGCTCGCGACCTGGCTGCCGCGCGCGCTGATAAGATGAAAAGCCATGGAGCGCTCGTTCAGCGAAGAGGTCCAGAAGCTCAAGCTCGGTGACGGCGACGTGTTCCACGGCGAGGGCATCCTCGCGGTGACCAAGGCGCTGCTGCAGTCGGGCGTCGCCTACGTCGGCGGCTACCAGGGCGCGCCGGTATCGCACATGATGGACGTGCTGAACGACGCGCGCGACATCCTCGATGAGCTCGGCGTGCACGTCGAGACCAACGCCTCCGAGGCGGGCGCGGCGGCGATGCTCGGCGCCTCGATCAATTACCCGTTGCGAGGCGCGGTCACCTTCAAGTCCACGGTGGGCACCAACGTCGCCTCGGACGCACTCTCAAATCTCGGCTCCGCAGGCGTGCGCGGCGGCGCCATGATCGTGCTCGGCGAGGACTACGGCGAAGGCGCCTCGATCATCCAGGAGCGCAGCCACGCCTTCGCCATGAAATCGCAGCTCTGGCTGCTCGACCCGCGCCCCAACCTGCCCTCGATCGTGCGCATGGTGGAGCAAGGCTTCGAGCTGTCGGAGGCTTCGAGCACGCCAGTGATGCTCGAGCTGCGCATCCGCGCCTGCCACGTGCAGGGCGCGTTCGCCACCAAGGCCAATCGCGCGCCTCAGTTCTCGCGCCGCAACCTGCTGCAGAATCCGGATTTCGATTTCGGCCGCATCAGCCTGCCGCCCGCCACCTACGCGCAGGAAAAACACAAGGTCGAGGTGCGCTGGCCGGCGGCGGTGAAGTTCATCCGCGAGCGCGGGTTGAACGAGACCTTCGCGGGCGAGCGGACCGACATCGGCATCCTGTGCCAGGGCGGGATGTACAACGCGGTGCTCCGTTCGCTGCAGCAGCTTGGCATGGCGGATGCGTTCGGCGCGACGCGGGTGCCGATCTACTGCATGAACGTCACCTATCCGCTCGTGCCCGAAGAAATCGTCGGCTTCTGCGCCGGCAAGCTCGCGGTGCTGATGGTCGAGGAAGGCCAACCCGCCTATTTGGAGGATGCGGTGCTGGCGCTGCTGCGCCGTCACGACGTGAATGGCGTCAAGGTGCTCGGCAAAGGAATGCTTCCCGTGGCGGGCGAGTACACGGGTGAAGTGGTGCTCAGGGGCATGGCGAGTTTTCTCGGCATGGAGGAAGCGCTGGAGCCGTTGCTCGCGCCGAAAATAAAGGCCGCGGAACTCCTGGCCGCCGGCGTGCCGGTGCGCCCGCCCGGGTTCTGCGTCGGCTGCCCCGAGCGGCCGGTGTTCGCGGCGATGAAGGTCGTGGAGCGGGAACTGGGCGCGTTTCACGTCTCGGCCGACATCGGCTGCCACACCTTCGCCACGCTGCCGCCCTTCAACATCGGCCACACGGTGCTCGGCTACGGCCTCGGGCTAGCTTCCAATTCTGCGATCCACCCGATGTTCGGCAAGCGCACCATGACCATCATGGGCGACGGCGGCTTCTGGCATAACGGCCTCACTTCCGGCGTCGCCAACGCGGTGTTCAACAAAGATGACGGCATCCTGATCATCATGAAGAACGGCTACAGCGCGGCTACCGGCACGCAGGAGCTGCCCTCGTCGCCGCAGCACAGCGAATCGAAGACGCAGGACATGGGCATCGAGCGCGCGCTGAAAGGCGTAGGAGTGAAGTGGCAGCGCACCGTGGACAACTACCGCGTCGGCGAGGT
>CAYMVA010000015.1:0-65778 GCA_964393745.1 uncultured Enterobacteriaceae bacterium
GATCGGCGTGATCTTCCTGATCATCGTGGCCATCAAGGTCTTGCGGGGAGATCTGGATAACGAGCGGCCAGGCTTTATGACCGGCCGGAAGGGAAAGTACGAGATCGTCGAAATCATGGGCCTGTATTGGCACTTCGTCGACCTGGTGTGGGTATTCATCTTCGCAGTTTTCTATCTCTGGTAAGGCAGATCATGGCGCACGCGGAAGGGCAGCAGCATGGCGCGCAAGTGCAACCGCAGGCGCACGCGCAAGGGCAGCAGCATCCGATCGGCATCTATCTCAAGATCTGGGGATTGCTCTTCGTTCTCAGCGCCATGTCTTATGCGGTCGACTACTTCCACTTTCAGGGTTACCTCAGGTGGTTCCTGATCATCGTCTTCATGCTGTTGAAGGCCGGGCTGATCGTCGCCGTCTTCATGCACATGATGTGGGAGCGGCTGGCCCTGATGTATGCCATTCTGGTCCCAACGCTGTTGTTGATGGTACTTCTGGGCATCGTGGCGCTTTAAGCGGACTACACCTTCCTTACGCGAGGCGTCTTTTTCGTGAAGGAATCGTTGTAGCGCAACTGATTCGAATTGCGGCGAGCCCATCCAATGTCGGACTCCGTTCCTTACTACAAGATCTGTAAATGACCCCAAAAAGCTACACGATGAACGTTGCGATCATTCTTGGCATCAGTGCGGCATTGATGCTGTTTATATTCGTTCTGGTGACCCATCACCACAGCATGGCCGACCGGGTCCGACTGGATCGCAGCGCCCTGCTGTCCACCGGGTCGAGTGTGGCCGAGCGCATCAAACCCGTTGGCCAGGTCAGCGTGCTTTCGGCGGAAACTAAGCCGGAGCCGGCAAAAAGCGCGGTGACCACGCCGCCGCCCAGCCGCGACGGTCAGCAGGTCTACCAAGCGGGTTGCGTCGCCTGCCACGGTGCCGGTATTGCCGGCGCGCCGAAGCTGGGTGATAAGGGCCAGTGGGGTAAATACATCGCCAAGGGCCTCGACACTCTTTACGCCAGCGCCGTCAATGGGGTACAGGGGAGCGCGGGGGTGATGCCCCCCAAAGGCGGAAATCCGGCGCTGAGCGACGCCGAGGTCAAGGCCGCCGTCGACTACATGGTGGCGCAGTCGAAATAAGCCGTTTGCCGGTTCTCATTTTCGGATCTGGAAGGCGACAGGTAAAACCAGGCCGCCGCGGAATTCCAGGTTGATGACAACCGGGTCGCCGGCGCGCAGTGTCCGTTTCGGGTGCATCAGCATCAGATGAAAACCTCCCGGCGCGAAGGTCAAGCTCGCGTTGGGGGCAAGCTCGATCTGCGGCGCGTGCACCATGCCCGCCATGCCGTCCTTGACGAGTGTGCGGTGAATCATCACGCTCTCGAACCCGGAACTGCTTGCGGCCACGAGTACTTGCGGCCGTGATGTGTTGTTTCGCAACTCCATGTATCCCGCCATCATGGTCATGCCTGGCGGCGCTTCCCGGATCCAGGCATCGCGTACGGAAACGCCCGCCTCTTCGCTCGCAGCGGGGAGCGGCGTAAGCGCCAATATCAGGCAGGCCAGAAGCGGATGTCGCCCTCTCATGTCGCATTGCCTGCTGCAAGCTCCCGCACCACTTTGAAACGCTTGCCGATAGCCTCCGCGTCATGGGGCGGCGTGAACACGGCGTGATATCGGGCTCGCGGATCCAGCAGAAATACGGCCGTGGTGTGATAGACGGGATAGTTTTCAATACCCGGTGTGATCGCAACCTGATAGGCGGCGCCCAGTTGGCCAGCCAGGTTGGCGATCTGCGCGTTGTCTCCCGTGACGCCGAGAAAGCTCGCATCGAAATAGTCCACGTATTGCCTGAGCTTGCTGGCGGTATCGCGATTCGGATCTACTGAGATAAAGATGAATTGGATATCTTCCGCGCCGGCGGTATTCTTGGCGATGAGGTCGCGCGCGCGGGCCAGTACCGCCAGGGTCGCCGGACAGACGTCCGGGCAATGGGTGAAGCCGAAAAAGAGGAATGACCATTTGCCCTTCAAGCTTGCCAGATCAAACACCCGATGGTTGTGATCGGCGAGCGCAAAGGCCGTCAGTGGCTTCGGATCAGGAAACAACGTGATCACCCGATCCGGTAGCAATATGGCCCGCGAATCGCGTTCCCGATATATTTCAGTGAGCCACACTCCGGTTAGTATCGCGGCCAGCGTGACGGTTGTTATGATGATGCTGAATCTGAGAGATATCTTGTTCATGACGGCTGAATGAGGAAATCCGGAGTGCGCCGCCAACTTCGGCGTGGCGTGGTCGACGTATCCGGTACGCTGGGATTCTAGCGCCTTCGCCGGTACCGCTTCCGGTGGGGGCGCACAACGCCGGCGCCGCGTTTTGTTGACCATCGCGGTGGTGCTAAACTTCACTGTTTTTCAGCGTCACGAAACTTAGAGCCTCTTGATGTCCTCCAGCCTTGCCGGCCAGCCGTTGGCCGCGCGCCTGAGCCAGTTCTACCAGCTCACCAAGCCGCGGGTGGTTTCGCTCATCGTCTTCACCGCCGTGATCGGCATGTTCCTGGCCACGCCAGGCATGGTGCCGCTGCAGGCTCTGGTTGCCGGCACCCTCGGCATCGCGCTCACCGCGGGCGCGGCCGCGGCGGTCAACTGCCTGGTCGAGCAGAAGATCGATGCGCTGATGGCGCGCACCTGCGCCCGGCCGCTGCCGAGCGGCCAGGTGACGCCGCTGCAGACCCTGGTGTTCGCGGGCGCGGTCGGCGGCCTGGGGCTGTTCATCCTGCATCAGTGGGTGAACGACCTCACCATGTGGCTGACGCTGGCCACCTTCATCGGCTATGCGGTGGTCTACACCGTGATCCTGAAGCCGCTCACGCCGCAGAACATCGTCATCGGGGGCGCATCGGGCGCCATGCCGCCGGTGCTGGGCTGGGCCGCGGTCACCGGCGAGGTGACAACGGAAGCCATGCTGCTGTTCCTCATCATCTTCGCCTGGACGCCGCCGCACTTCTGGTCGCTGGCGCTCTACCGCACCGAGGATTACGCCAGGGCCGGCGTGCCGATGCTGCCGGTGACGCACGGCAAGGCGTACACGCGCCTGCAGGTGCTGCTCTACACCCTGATCCTGTTCGCGGTGTCACTGCTGCCGTTCGCCATCCGCATGAGCGGCTGGCTGTACCTCGCGGCAGCGATTGCATTGGGCGCGGTCTACCTCGCCTATGCGCTGCGCATCCACTTCGCCTACAGCGACCAGTTGGCGCGGCGCTGCTTCCGTTACTCGATCCTGTACCTCGCCGCGCTGTTTACGGCGCTGCTGGTTGACCATTACCTCGCGTAGCCTTGCCGTGCTGTGCGTGGCCGCGCTTATCGCCGGCTGCGACGCGGCGCGCCCCAAATTCCGCAGCACCGACATAACGGGCGTCGACTACGGCAAGGAGCTGTCGCTCACCGGGCACGACGGCAAGCCGCGAACCCTGGCCGACTTCCGCGGCAAGGCAGTGGTGCTGTTCTTCGGCTTCGCGCACTGCCCCGACATCTGCCCGACGACGCTCGCCGACATGGCGAGCGTCATGAAGACGCTCGGCGCCGACGCGGCGCGCGTGCAGGTGCTGCTCGTGACGGTGGATCCGGAGCGCGATACCGCCGAGGTGCTGGCGAAGTACGTGCCGGCGTTCCATCCGGCCTTCCTCGGGCTGTACGGCGATTCCCAGGCCACGCAGCGCGTGGCGAAGGAGTTCAAAATGTTCTACGAGAAGCGCGCCGGTTCGACCCCCGGGAGCTACTCGGTCGACCACGGCGCGCAGAGTTACGTCATCGATGCTGCGGGGCGGCTGCGCCTGTTCGTGCGCCACGACCGCATCGCGACCGACCTCGCCGAGGACCTGCGGACGCTGTTGAAGGAAAAGGGCTGAGAGCCCTTTAGGGAAAAGGGCTGACCGCCCTCAGGCGGCTGGCGCAGGCAGGGCGCGCGCCGGTGCCCCGGATTGCATCAGCTTGCGCATCTTCTCGAGCGCCTTGGCTTCGATCTGGCGGATGCGCTCCGCCGAGACCTTGAACTCGACCGCGAGCTCGTGCAGCGTGGCACCGTCCTTGTCGCGCAGCCAGCGGGCCTCGACGATGCGGCGGCTTCGGGCGTCGAGGGCGCCGAGCGCCATGCCCAGTCCCTCCGCGCGCATGCGCTCGCCCTCGGCGGCTTCGAGCACGCTCGAAGGCTCGGCATCGCGGTCGGCGAGCCAGTTCACCGGCGCGTAGACATCGTCTTCGTTGTCGGATTCGAAAGCCACCTCCTGGCCGGCGAGGCGCGTCTCCATCTCGCTCACTTCCTCCGGCTTGACCTTGAGCGCGGCGGCGACACGCGCCACTTCCTCGCGTGTCAGCGGCGCCAGCCCCTGCTTCATCGAGCGCAGGTTGAAGAACAGCTTGCGCTGCGCCTTGGTGGTGGCGACGCGCACCAGGCGCCAGTTGCGCAGGATGTATTCGTGGATCTCGGCCTTGATCCAGTGGATTGCGAACGACACCAAACGCACGCCGCGCTCGGGATCGAAGCGCTTCACCGCTTTCATCAGGCCAATGTTGCCCTCCTGGATCAGGTCGGCGTGCGGCAGGCCGTAGCCCAAGTAGCCGCGCGCAACCGCGACCACCAATCGCAGGTGCGACAGCACCAGCTGGCGGGCCGCATCGAGGTCTTCGTTGCCGCGCAGCCGGCGGCCGAGAGCCTGCTCTTCTTCGGCGCTGAGAAGCGGGAAACGATTGACCGTTAGGACGTAAGCCTCAAGGCTCCCGGCGGCCATCGGCACCGGCAGCGTCATCGGCAGCGTCATCGCAACTGACATTGCATGCCTCCTTGAGCAAATGTTAGCAGTCTTACTATTCGAGTGCTAACTCGCCATGGAGTTCCCCGTATAGGATGACATGAGTGCTTCATTTAGGCTCTATTTCAAGTAAGTATCTGCTTACTGACATATAGGCCCCAAACCAGCCCAGAAGCCCAGAGAAGACCAGTACCGCTAGGGCATCGCCAGCGTTGAGGAACGGCAATCTAAAGGTCGAGCCATAGCTCTCCGCGAGGGGGGCGATGCCGGTGTTGAGTAGGGCGAGGCTCCCCCACAGGATGCCCAACCCCACGACCCCCCCCGCCAACCCCTGCAGCGCGCCGAGGTAGAAAAACGGCCGCCGGATGAAGCCGTCGGTCGCGCCCAGCAGCTTCGCGATCTCGATCTCGTCGCGCTGCGTGAGGATCTGTAAGCGGATGGTGTTGAAGGTCACTGCGACCATGCCAAAGGCGAGCAGCGTGGCGAGCAAGGCGATCGCGAGGCGCGCGGTGTCGGCGAGTGCACGCAGCCGGCGCAGCCAGGCGGAATCCGCCTGCACGTGCGCCACCGCCCGCTGCGCGCGCAGTTCCTGCGCCAGCGCCTCCACGGCCGACGGATCAGCCGAGCGCAAGCGCACCACGAACGCGTCCGGCAGCGGATTGCGGTTGAGTGCGGCGACTACTTCGGCGAGTCCCTCGGTCGCCTGCAGCTCGCGAAGCGCCTGCTCGCGCGGCACGAAGCGTGCCTCGCGCACGCGCGCATCGCGCTTCAGCCGCGCACCGAGCGCCTCGGCCTCCGGGCGCGCCGCCTCCGGGCGCAGGAACACCGACAGCTGGGCATCAAGCGAGGCGTGCTGCGCCAGCCCGCGCACGCTGCCGAGCAGCGCGTAGCCTCCAGCAGGCAGGGCGAGCGCGATGCCGATTACCAGCGCGTTGAGGATGGCGGCGGGTTTCTGCGCTGCAAGCTTGGCGAGGGCGCCGCCAAGCGCCCGGCGATGATGCCGCAGCCAGGCCCTCATGCCGCGACTTCCTCTGCCTGCAGGCGTCCTTGCGCCAGACGCAGCACGCGCCGGGCGTAGCGGCCGATCAGCGCCTGGTCGTGCGTCGCCACCAGCACCGTGACGCCGACTTGGTTGAAAGCGACGAAGATCTCCAGAATGCGCGCCGCCGACTCGGCGTCGAGGTTGGCAGTCGGCTCGTCCGCGATCACGATCGAGGGGCGGTTGACCACCGCGCGCGCGATGGCGAGGCGCTGCTGCTCGCCGCCGGAGAGCTGGATCGGGTTGGCGCGGTCGCGGCCGAGCAGGCCGACCTTGTCGAGCGCGGCGCGCGCGCGCCGCGCCGCCTCCTTCGGCGCCAGGTCGCCGAACGCGAGCGGCAGCATGACGTTGTCGTACACGCTGCGGTCGTAAAGCAGCTTCTGGTCCTGGAACACCAGACCGAGATTGCGGCGCAGGTACGGCAGCGCCGCGCGCTTCAATGCGCCTACGTTCTGGCCGTTGACCAGCACTGCGCCGGAGGTCGGGCGCTCGATCGCCGCGATCAGTTTGAGCAGCGTCGACTTGCCCGCCCCGGAATGCCCCGATATGAAGGCCAGCTCGCCCGCCTCGATGGCGAAGCTGATGTCCTGCAACGCCTGCTGGCCGCCAGGGTAGCGCTTGGCGACGCCGGAGAAGCTAATCAACGAGCGCCTCGGCGAACTCGCTGGCGACGAACGGACGCAGGTCGTCGATGCCCTCGCCCACGCCGACGAACATGAGCGGCAGGCTGCCGGCACGCGACTCCGCGGCGCGCGCGTGCGCGATGGCGCACACCACGCCGCCCTTGGCCGTGCCGTCCAGCTTGGTCAGCACCAGGCCGGTCAGGTCGAGCGCCTGGTCGAACGCCTTGACCTGCGCGAGCGCGTTCTGCCCGGTGCCGGCATCGAGAATCAGCAGGGCGTGATGCGGCGCGCCGGGCAATGCCTTGGCGATCACGCGCTTCACCTTGCGGATCTCCTCCATCAAGTGCAGCTGCGTCGGCAGCCTGCCGGCGGTATCGGCGATCAGCACGTCCACGCCGCGCGCTTGCGCCGCGGCGACAGCGTCGAACACCACCGCACCCGGATCGCCGCCTTGCTGCCCGATCACCGCCACGTTATTGCGCTCTCCCCAGGCAGCGAGCTGCGCGCGCGCCGCGGCGCGGAAGGTATCGCCCGCGGCAAGCAGCACGCTCTTGCCCTGATCCTGCAGCCACTTGGCGAGCTTGCCGATGGAGGTGGTCTTGCCCGAGCCGTTGACGCCCGCGACCACGATCACACAGGGTTTGGCGCCCGAGGTGTCGAGCGTGCGCTCGAGCGGCGCGAGCAGCGCCGTGAGTTCGGTTTTCAGGGCCGACTTGAGCGCGGCGCCGTCCTCGATGCGTTCCTTCCTGACCCGCTCGCGCAGCCGCGCCAGCAGCGCCTGCGTCGCCTCGACGCCGCAATCGGCAGAAAGCAACGCACCTTCCAGCTCCTGGAACAGCACATCGTCGATGGCCCTGCGGCCGAGAAGCGCGCCTAGACCGCCGCCGAGTGCCTCGCGCGTGCGCGCCAAGCCCGCCTTGAGGCGCGTCGTCCAGGAAGTCACTGCTAACATGAACCGATGGATTCTAGCAAAGCGCGCCCGGCCGCGAGGGCGAGCGGGCGCGTGCGCATCGTCGGCGGAGTCTGGCGCAGCCGGCGCATCAGGGTGCCGGTGCGTCCGGACCTGCGGCCGACGCCGGATCGTGTGCGCGAGACGCTGTTCAACTGGCTGGGACAGGATCTCGGCGGGCTGTCGTGCCTCGACCTGTTCGCCGGCAGCGGCGCCCTCGGTTTCGAGGCTGCATCGCGCGGCGCCGCGCGCGTAGTCATGGTCGAGACAGACCGCGCCACCAGGGCGGCGCTCGCGGAAAGCTGCAGCGCGCTCGGCGCCGCGCAGGTGGAAATCGTCGCCGACGATGCCCTCGATTTTCTGGCGCGCTCGCGCGAGCGCTTCGACGTGGTTTTCCTCGATCCGCCGTTCAGGCAGAATGCCGTGCCGGAGTTGCTGGCGCGGCTGTCGCCGCGCTTGGCCCCGGGTGGGCGCGTCTACGTGGAAGGCGCTGCCGCGGTGCAAGCGGCAGCACCGTGGCGCGAGCTGAAGCGCGCGCGCGCCGGGCAGGTGAGCTACCAATTACTACGATGGGATGGCAATGATCCGAGTGGTATATCCGGGAACGTTTGACCCGCTGACGCGCGGCCACGAAGACCTAGTGCGGCGCGCGAGCCTGCTGTTCGACGCGGTGATCCTGGGCATCGCCGCCAGCCGCACCAAGCACACGTTCTTCACGCAGCAGGAGCGCATCGAGATGGCGCGCGAGGCGCTCACCGGGGTGAAGAACCTCAGCGTGGTCGGGTTCAGCGGCCTGCTGACCGACTTCGTGCGGCAGCAGAACGCGCGCGTGGTGCTGCGCGGCCTGCGCGCGGTGTCGGATTTCGAGTACGAATTCCAGCTCGCGGGCATGAACCGCAACCTGTATCCGGACGTGGAAACTATTTTCCTCACGCCGTCGGAGCAGCACATGTTCATCTCGGCGACGCTGGTGCGCGAGATCGCCACCCTGGGCGGCGACGTCTCCAAGTTCGTGCATCCGCTGGTGCGCCAGCGGCTCTCCGAAAAAGTCAAATCCCTGGGGGGTTAACCCCCTTCAGCGCTGGCAGCGGGCGCAGTAATAGCTGGCGCGCTGCCCTTGCACGATCCTGCGCACCGGCGCAGCGCAGCGGCGACACGCTTGCCCGCCGCGGCTGTACACCCAGTAGCGTGTCTGGTAATAGCCGCGCGCGCCGTCGCCGCCGACGAAATCACGCAATGTCGAGCCGCCGGCGCGGATCGCCGCGCGCAGCGTCTGCTTGATCGACGCCACCAGGCGCCCGCAGCGCTCGAGCGACAGCCGGCGCGCGCGCGTGCGCGGATGGATGCCGGCCAGGAACAGGCTCTCCGAGGCGTAGATGTTGCCGACGCCGACGATGCGCCGCCCGTCCATGAGGAACTGCTTGATCGAGGTGCGATGCTTGCGCGTCAACGCATGCAGCCGCCGCGCGTCGAGACGGCGCGACAGCGGCTCGACCCCAAGGTGCCGGAGGAGCCGATGCTCCTCCGGCGGCTGCTCGGTCCACAGCACAGCGCCGAACCGCCGCGGGTCGCGCAGGCGCAGCACGCGCTCGCCGAAAGAAAAGTCGACGTGGTCGTGCTTGCCCGGCTTGGCGCCCGCGGCCACCAGGCGCAGGCTTCCAGACATGCCGAGGTGCACGATGAGGTGCCCGTCGCCGCAATCGAGCAGCAGATACTTCGCGCGCCGCTTCACGGCGCGCACTGCGCGCCCGGCGAGCGCGCCGATTGCGCGCGGCACGCGCCAACGCAGGCGCGGCTCGCGCACCTTGATGGCGACGATGCGCCGCCCGACGACGTGCGGCGCGATGCCGCGCCGCGTGACTTCCACTTCAGGTAGCTCGGGCATGCGGAGAAACCGCCTTGTGCGAGGCAGCAAATATACCTACACTCAAGCCCCCATGTTCCCGCTTTCACGCTTGGCCGTGTGGCCCGTTGCGGCGCTCGCTGCAGCGTGGTTCGCATGCGGCGCTGCGTTGGCGCAGCAGCCTGCCGAGGAAAGCACGTCGCCGCGCACTGCGGCCCCGGCGCGCAAACCCCAGCCCAAGCTGCCGCTGCAGGACCTGAGCGAACCGATCCTGTACGAGTTCCTGCTCGGCGAAATCGCGGCGCAGCGCGGCAGCCCGGGGATCGCGGCGCAGACCTACGTCGATCTCGCCAAGCGCACGCGCGATCCGCGCATCGCCAGGCGCGCGGTCGAGATCGCCAACCAGGCGCGCATGCAGGACCTCGCGCTCGAGGCGGCGCGCCTGTGGCACGACATCGAGCCCGCATCGCCGCAGGCGCTGCAGACCGTGACGCTGCTGCTGGTCGCAACCAAGCGCGTGGACGAAGCCGAGCCCTACCTGGCGAAACTGCTCGCTACCGAACCCACTGCGGCGGCGAACGGTTTCATGCAGCTCGGGCGGTTGCTGGCTGGAAACCAGGACACTGCCGCCAACCTGCGCGTGGTGCAACGGCTGGCGGCGCGCTATCCGGAGTTGGCGCAGGCGCATTTCGCGCTCGCGCAGGCGGCGCTCGCCGCCAACGACGAGGCGCTGGCGCTGAGCGAGATCCGCCGCGCCTCGGAGCTGCGCCCGGATTGGGAGGCGGCGGCGGTCTACGAGGCGCAGCTGCTGCAGCGCCGCTCGCCGGCGGATGCCGCCAAGCGGCTCGACGCCTTCCTGGAGAAGTATCCCGACTCGCGCGACGTGCGGCTCAACTATGCGCGCGCGCTGGCGGTGGACAAGCGCTTTGCCGAGTCGCGCGCCGAGTTCGACAAGATCCTGGCGCGCAACCGCGACGACACCGATGCCATTTACGCGGTGGGGCTGCTCGCGATGCAGGTCAAGGACTACCCAACCGCGGAAGCCAGCATGAAGCGGCTGCTGGAGATCGGCTACCGCGACCCGGACGGCGTGCGCTACACCCTCGGTCAGATCGCCGAGGAGCAGAAGGACTGGCCGCGCGCCATCGAGTGGTACAAGACCATCCGGCGCGGCGACCACGCGATGCCGGCTCGCATGCGCACTGCCAACGCGCTTGCCAAGCAGGGCAAGCTGGAGGAGGCGCGCGCGTTCCTGAAGGCGGTCAAAACGGACGACGAGCCGCAGCGCGTGCAGCTCGTCATCGCCGAATCGCAGCTGCTGCGCGAAGCCAACCTGCACCGCGATGCGTTCGCGCTGCTGGGCGAGGCGCTGAAGAAAAACCCTGACCAGCCGGAACTGCTTTACGACCACGCCCTGACCGCGGAGCGCATCGATCGCTTCGACGTGCTCGAGGCGAACCTCAAGCGGCTGATCCAGCTCAGGCCGGAGCATGCGCACGCCTACAACGCGCTCGGCTATTCGCTCGCCGACCGCAATCTGCGGCTGCCCGAGGCGCGCAAGCTGATCGAGAAAGCGCTCGAGCTTGCGCCCGAGGACTACTTCATCATCGACTCGATGGGCTGGGTGCTCTACCGGCAGGGCGACCTCGCCGGCGCGGCGCAGCAGCTCAAGCGCGCCTGGCGCGGGCGGCCGGACGGCGAAATCGGAGCGCACCTGGGCGAGGTGCTCTGGATGATGGGGGAGCGCGACGAGGCCGAGCGCATCTGGAAGGAAGCCGAGCAGGCGAGCCCCGAGAACGAGACGCTGCAGAAAACGATCAAGCGTTTCGGCAAGTGAGTGCCGTGGCGCGCTCGCTCGCGGCGCTTGCGGGCGTGTGGCTCACCGCCTGCGCCGAGCTGGCATTCATCCTGCCGGCGCAGGAAGTCGAGTTCGAGCTCGCCGGCCGCATCGCCGTCAAGTACCGCGACCAGGCTGCGAGCGGCAACCTCGCCTGGCGCCACGCTGCCGGCAGCGACGAGCTGCTGATCACGTCACCGCTGGGCCAAGGCATGGCGCGCATCGTGCGAGAGGGCGGCGAGGTGGTGCTGACCACGCCTGAGGGGCACGAGCATCGCGCCGCCGATGCGGAGTCCCTCACCGAGCAGGTGCTGGGTTTCCGCCTGCCTCTGGCGGGGCTGGCGGATTGGGTGCGGGCGCGGCCAGCGCCGGGACCGGCGCATACGCAGCGCGACGCCTCCGGCCGGCTCGAGGCGCTCGAGCAGGCGGGCTGGCGCGTCGAGTACCTTGAGTACTCCGGCGCGCTGCCTTCGCGCCTGCGGCTCACCTATCCCGGGCTGGAACTGCGCGTCGCGGTTTCGGAATGGAAATGAGTACGGATTTGGAGTGGCTGCCGGCACCCGGCAAGCTGAATCTGATGCTGCACGTCCTGGGCAAGCGGCCGGACGGTTATCACGAGCTGCAGACGGTTTTCCGCCTGATCGACCGCTGCGACCGTGTGGGCGTGCGCGTGCGCCGCGACGGCGTCATCGAGCGCCTCAATCCGCTCCCCGGAATCGCGCCCGAGGCGGACCTGTGCGCGCGTGCTGCGCGGCTGCTGCAGCAGGCGAGCGGCACCCGCCTCGGCGCCGACCTCGCGCTGGAGAAGCAACTGCCGGTTGGCGGCGGCCTGGGAGGAGGCTCCTCGGACGCAGCGACCGTCCTGCTCGTGCTCAACCGGCGCTGGAATCTCGACCTGCCGCGCCGCGAGCTGCTGGCGGTTGCCGCCCGGCTGGGCGCCGACGTGCCGCTGTTCGTGCACGGCGAGAATGCGCTTGGCGAGGGCATCGGCGAGCGCCTGACGACGCTGCTCTTGCCGCCCGCCTGGTACCTCGTGCTCGAGCCCCAAGTGCAGGTATCGACGAAGGAAATCTTCTCCGATGGCGCGTTGACAGGGGATGCGAAACGACTCAAAATACCGCCCTTTTTGTTGGCACAGGGCCGCAACGACCTTGAGGCGATCGCGCTGCGCCGCCACCCGGAGATCGCGCAGCATCTGGCATGGCTGCGGGAGCGAAGCCCGCAGGCGCGCATGAGCGGTTCGGGCGCATGCGTGTTCGCCGAGTTGGCGCGGCAGTCCGACGCGCTCGCCCTGCTGTCGCAACTGCCGGCCACGATGCGTGGCTTCGTCGCCGGGGGACTCGAGCGCCACCCGCTCCACGATTGGGCAAAGTGAAAGTTTCTCGGATGGGGCGTCGCCAAGCTGGTCTAAGGCACCGGATTTTGATTCCGGCATTCCTAGGTTCGAATCCTAGCGCCCCAGCCATTTCTGCCCGCCAGGGATGATCATGAACACGCTAACGCCGCACGCCGCGATGATGGAGCGCCTGATGCTGTTCGCGGGCAACGCCAACCCGCGCCTCGCGCAGGACGTGGTCAAGCATCTCAACATCTCGCTCGGCCGCGCCACGGTCGGCAGGTTCTCCGACGGCGAGGTGATGCTCGAGATCATGGAGAACGTGCGCGGCAAGGACGTGTTCGTGCTGCAGTCCACTTGCTCCCCGACCAACGACAACCTCATGGAGCTGCTGGTGATGGTGGATGCGCTCAAGCGCTCCTCCGCGGCGCGCGTCTCGGCGGCGATCCCGTACTTCGGCTATGCGCGCCAGGACCGCCGCCCACGCTCGGCGCGCGTCGCAATCAGCGCCAAGGTGGTGGCGAATATGCTCACCGCTGCCGGCGTCTCGCGCGTGCTGACGATGGACCTGCATGCCGACCAGATCCAAGGCTTCTTCGACATGCCGGTGGACAACATTTATGCCGCCCCGGTGCTGCTGGGGGATGTGTGGAAGCAGCGCTACGACGACCTGATCGTGGTCTCGCCGGATGTCGGCGGCGTGGTACGGGCGCGCGCGCTCGCCAAGCGCCTCGAATCCGATCTGGCGATCATCGACAAGCGGCGCCCGCGCGCCAACGTCTCCGAGGTCATGAACGTGATCGGCGAGGTCAAGGGCCGCACCTGCGTCATCATGGACGATATGGTGGATACTGCCGGCACGCTGTGCAAGGCGGCGCAGGTGCTGAAGGCAGAAGGCGCGATCAAGGTGGTCGCCTACTGCACCCACGCGGTGCTCTCGGGCGGCGCGGTCGAGCGCATCGCCGCCTCCGACCTCGACGAGCTGGTGGTCACCGACACCATCCCGCTGCGCGATGACGCCCGCGCCTGCAGGAAGATCCGCCAGTTGTCGGTGGCCGGGTTGCTCGCCGAGACCATCCTCAGGATTTTCACCGAGGACTCGGTGAGCTCGCTGTTCATCGAATGATTTCTCAACCCCGCTGGCGTCTGGTCGCGGAGCCGGCGGCTTTACAAGGAGCGAAACCATGAAAATAGAAATCCACGCCCAGAAGCGCGGGCTGCAGGGAACGCGTGCGAGCCGCCGCCTGCGCCGCTTGGGCAAGGTCCCGGGCATCCTCTATGGCGGCGAGCAGGGCCCGGTGAACCTGGAGTTAGACCACAAAGAGCTGTACCAGAGGCTCACCATGGAGTCGTTCCACGCCTCCATCCTGACGCTGGACCTGGACGGCGCCAAGCAGCAGGTGCTGCTGCGCGCCTTCAACATGCACCCTTGGAAGGGCCACGTGCAGCACGTGGATTTCCAGCGCGTGTCCAAGGACAAGAAGATCCACATGAAGGTGCCGCTGCATTTCGTAAACGCCGAGAAATCGCCGGGCGTCAAGGAAATGGGCGGCGTGTCGAACCATGTCCTCAACGAGCTCAACGTGACCTGCTTGCCGGACGATCTGCCGGAGTTCGTCGAGGTCGACATGGGCGAGCTCAAGGTCGGCGACTCGGTGCACGTCAAGGACCTGAAGCTGCCCAAGGGCGTCGAGCCGGTGCTGCACCGGGGCGAGAACCCGGTGGTGGCCACCATCATCCTGCCGGCGCTCATCACCGAGGAAGAGGAGACCGCTGCGGCCGAGGCAGTGCCGGCGCCGTCCGAGGTGCCGACTACCGAGCAGGCCCAGCCCGAGCAGGCGGCCGAAGGCGCTGCGGGCGACAAGGCCGCAGCGAAGCCGGCTGGCGACAAGGCCGAGAAGAAAGAGAAGAAGTAACACGCTCGATCGGCGCGCAACGCGGCGCGGCGCTGCCGCGTTGCGTTGCGATTCCACGGGGAACACATGGGCATACGCCTCATCGTCGGCTTGGGCAATCCGGGCAAGGAATACGAGCGCACGCGCCACAACGCGGGCTTCTGGCTGGTCGAGCGCTTTGCCGCGCTAGAGCACGTCGTGCTGCGCAAGGACACGCGCTACCAAGCCCTGGTCGGGCGGCACGAGGCGAGCGGCGCCTGGCTGGTGCTGCCGCAGAGCTTCATGAACTCGAGCGGCCGCGCAGTGCAGATGCTGGCAGGGTTCTTCAAGATTCCGGCGGCCGAAATCCTGGCGGTGCACGACGAGCTCGACTTCGCGCCCGGCGCGGCGCGCATCAAGCAGGGCGGCGGCATCGCCGGGCACAACGGCCTGAAGGACATTTCGCAGCGGCTCGGCACGCACGATTACTGGCGGCTGCGCCTGGGCATCGGCCATCCCGGCGACAAGGACATGGTCGCCGACTACGTGCTGCACAAGCCGTCGGCGGAGGACCGCGAAGCGATCGACGGCGCCATCGGGCGCTCGCTCGAGGTGCTGCCGCTTTGCCTGTCGGGCGACCTGCAGGGCGCGATGCTGAAGCTGCACACCCAGGACAAGCCTGCGGCGCCGGCCAAGGCTGCCGAAAAAGCGCCCGAGGTATCGCCGCAGAAGGAAGCGTCGCGGAAGGAAGCGCCACAGAAGGAAACTCCACAGAAGGAAACGCCACGGAAGGAAGCGCCGCAGACGGAAGCGGCGGCGCCAGGCGGGGTCAAGTCGCTGCTCAAGTCGCTGCTCTCGGGGCCAAGCCGCAAGAAATGAGCCTCAAGTGCGGCATCGTCGGCCTGCCGAACGTTGGCAAGTCGACGCTCTTCAATGCGCTCACCAAGGCGGGCATCGCAGCGGAGAACTATCCGTTCTGCACCATCGAGCCCAACGTCGGCATCGTTCAGGTGCCCGACCCGCGCCTGGAGCGCATCGCCGCGATCACCAAGCCCGAGCGCGTGGTGCCGGCCGCGGTCGAGTTCGTCGACATCGCGGGGCTGGTCGCGGGCGCATCCGAGGGCGAGGGCCTGGGCAACAAGTTTCTGACGCACATCCGGGAAGTGGATGCGATCGTGCACGTGGTGCGCGCGTTCGAGGACCCGAACGTGGTTCATGTCGCCGGGAAGGTGGACCCGCTTTCCGACATCGAGACAATCCATACCGAGCTCGCCCTTGCCGACCTGCAGTCGGTCGAGAAGCAGCTCTCGAAATACGAGAAAGTGGCCAAGACCGCCGGCGACAAGGACGCGCAGCGCTTGGTGTCGGTGCTCGAGAAAGCGCAGGCCGCGCTCGACCAGGGCAAGCCAGCGCGCACAGTGGATTGGGCCAAGCAAGAGCGCGCGGTGCTCGACCCGCTGTTTCTCCTCACCATGAAACCGACGCTCTACGTCGCGAACGTGGCCGAGCACGGCTTCAAGGGCAACCCGATGCTCGCCGCGGTCGAGCGATGCGCCGCGGACGAAGGCGCGCAGTCGGTCGCGATCTGCGCTGCCATCGAAGCGCAGATCGCCGACATGACGGCGGCAGACAAGAAGGTGTTCCTGGATGACATGGGAATGGAGGAGCCCGGCCTGAACCGCTTCATTCGCGCCGGCTACAAGCTCCTCGGCCTGGAAACGTTCTTTACCGCCGGGCCGAAGGAGGTGCGCGCCTGGACGCTGCACATCGGCCAGACCGCCGCGCAGGCGGCCGGGACGATCCACACCGATTTCGAGCGCGGCTTCATCCGCGCCGAGGTCATCGCGTGCGAGGACTACATCGCCTGCGGCGGCGAGCAGGGCGCAAAAGCCGCCGGCAAGATGCGCCTCGAGGGCAGGGACTACGTGGTGCAGGACGGCGACGTCATCTACTTCCGCATCGCCGTTTGAGGCAAGGGTAAGGGCGCCGCGGGCGGGCGCTCAGAACGACCACACCTGCAGGGTGCGGTGCAGCTCGGCCAGTTCCTTGTCGTCGACCCGATGGGGCGTTGCGCCGCCGCTTTCCATTTTCTCGGTGAACTCGATGACCTTGCTGTTCATGGCCGCGAGCCGGCGCGCAAGCACTTCGGCGATCCCCGCGGCGATCTTGTAGGCGGCGGTGGAGCCGCCGTCGCGCAGGGCGCGAAAGCGGGCAGCGGGCAGGCGCAGCACCGTGCTCTCGACCTGGGCGCGGCAGGTGGCCGAGCGCGGCTCGCTGGTGATCAGGGCCATTTCACCGAGGACCGCGCCGGCATTGAGCCTCGCGAGCGAGCGCTCGCCCGCCGGCCCGCGCTTGAGGACGTCGATCTCTCCCGCGACCACCAGGAACAGCCCGTCTCCCGGATCGCCTTCGCGGAACAGGTCGGTGCCGGGCGCGACCGTCCGCGTCTCGAGAATTTCCGCGATCGCCGCCATTTCGGCATCCGACAACAAGCGGCAGATTTCGGTTGCCTTGAGCGCGGCGACGTGTTCCTTGCCCATTCGTGAAGTTTACCGCAGGCGTGCCATGCCGGCGCCGGGGTATCATTTCCACGTCTAGACAAGGAGGCTCGCCATGGCATTCGGCATGTCCACTCGCACCACGATCCTCGCCGCAGTCGGTTTGCTCGCGGCGACAGGCGCCGCAGCTTGGTTTTTCCTGTTCGAAGAAGATGCGCCACCCCCACCCCCGCCGGCCAGGGTCGCGGCCAAGCCGGCGCCGAAACCGGCGGCGAAACCGCAACCCGAAACTCCCAAGCCGGTGGCCGAAAAGCCCGCTGCCGAAGCGGCGGCCGCGAAACCGCCCGCTCCAGAGCCAGTGGTCGCGAAACCGCCCGCCAAAGAGCCGGAGAAGCCGGTAGCTATGGCGCCGACCGCGAAACCGGCGTCGAAGCCCGCGCCCAAGCCTAGCGCTGCGGAGGCAAAGCCGGCCACCGCGCCTGCCGAGCCGCCCGCAGCCGCAGTGGCCGCGGCGTCGACGGAGCCGCCGGCGTATCGCAGGCCGGACAACATCAAGGAGCTGTACACGCGCTACAACGACCTGATCAGCGCGGTGGTGATGCGCGATCGCGCCGCGGTGGCCGAGCTGCTCAACGACGGCAAGAACCCGAATGCGCGCCAGCCCGATGGCTACAGCGCGCTCATGATCGCGGTCTCGCAGGGCGACGTCGATGTCGTGGAGCAGCTTCTTGCCAAGGGCGCTGATCCGAATCTGGGCTCGGCGGGGGGCCGCACGGCGCTGTCGATCGCGCAGGAACGCGGCGACAAAGCCACCGCAGACCTGCTGCGCAGCAACGGCGCCAGGCGATGACGCTGGCGGTTGCGCGCCGCGCACTGCTCGCTGCGGCTCTGGGCCTCGCGGTCCCGGCGGCGGCCAGCGCCAGCGAGCTGCCGATCTTCGACGCGCATGTGCACTACTCGCACGACGCGTGGGAGGTGCTGCCGCCGAAGGAAGCGGTGGCGCTGCTGCGCAAGGCCGGGCTGAAGCGCGCGCTGGTGTCGAGCTCCGGCGACGACGGCCAGCAGCGACTGTACGCCGAGGCGCCCGAGCTGATCCTGCCGTCGCTGCGCCCGTACCGCACGCGCGGCGAGATCTCGAGCTGGGTGCGCGATGCGAGCGTGCCGCCGTATCTCGAGGAGCGCCTGAAGAAATATCGTTATGTCGCGATCGGCGAATTCCACCTCTACGGCGCCGATGCCGACCTGCCGGTGCCGCGGCAGATGGTGCAGCTCGCCCGCCGCGACAAGCTTTTCCTGCACGCGCATTCCGACGTCGACGCGGTCGAGCGGCTGTTCAAGCAGGATCCGCAAGCGCGCATCCTGTGGGCGCACTCGGGCTTCGAGCGGCCGGAGGCGGTACGCGAGATGCTGCGCAAGCACCGCAACCTGTGGTGCGACCTGGCGTTCCGCAGCGACCATGGCTCGGGCGGCAAGGTCGGCCCCGAATGGCGCGCCGCGTTCCTCGAATTTCCCGAGCGCTTCATGGTCGGCACCGACACCTTCACGCCCGAGCGCTGGCATTACGTCATCGAGCATGCCAATTGGTCGCGCGGCTGGCTCGCCGACCTGCCGCGCGAGGTGGCTGAGCGCATCGCTTGGAAAAACGGCGAAGAGCTGTTCGGCGCCATGCTGCGCCGCTAACGGCGCTCGTCGCCGCGGCGTTACTCGCGGGCGCCGCGCCCGCCTGCGAGCTGCCGCGCGACTGGCGCGTGCTCGATGGCGCGCGCCACACGCTCGCTTACCGCACCGTTCCCGGGACGCTCGCCGTCGGCGAGCACTTCCTGGTCGAGTTCGCGCTCTGCGCCAAAGGTGCCAATGTTCCCGATCGGGAACATCGGGTCGCCGCCAGCGCCCACATGCCTGAGCACCGGCACGGCATGAACTACACGCCGAGCGTGCGCGCACTCGGCAGCGGGCGCTATCGCTCCGAGGGCTGGCTGTTCCACATGCCGGGGCGCTGGGAGTTCGTGTTCGAGATGGGCGGCGAGCGATTCACCGACAGCGTGCGGCTGGAGTGAGCCGCGGCCTGCCGATCGCAGCCCGCAGCGTACTTGCCGCCTGCGGGGCGGCGCTTGCCCTCGCAGCGGGCAGCGCCGCGGCGCAGGCTCTGGCATTCAGCGACGCCGAGCTGCGCGCGATCCTGCGCCACGGCCCCTGGCCCGCGCCCTGGTCGCCCGATCCGTCGAACCACGCCTCCGGCAACGCGCACGCGATCTCACTCGGCGAGCGGCTGTTTTTCGAGCCGCGCCTGTCGCCTTCCGGCAAAGTGCTGTGCGCCACCTGCCATGTGCCGTATCTCGGCTGGCAGGACGGCCAGGCGGTGGCGACCGGGCTCGAGCGGGTGACGCGCAATACGCAAAGCGTGCTCAACGTGCGCTACAACCGCTGGTTCGGCTGGGGCGGGGCCGGCGATTCGCTCTGGGCGCAGAGCGTGCGCCCGATCCTGGATGCGCGCGAGATGGGCGGCAGCGCGGCGCACGCCGCGGCGCTGGTGCGCGGCGACACACAGTACGCGTGCGGCTACGAAAACGCTTTCGGCGTGCCGCCGCCCGGGGATGACGAGGCGCTGCTCGCCGGCATCGGCAAGGCGCTGGCCGCGTTCCAGGAGACGCTGCTATCCGGGCGCTCGGCGTTCGACGATTTTCGCGACGCGCTGGCACGCGGCGAGCGCGCCGCGCTGGCGCGCTATCCGCTTGCGGCGCAGCGCGGCCTGCGCCTGTTCGTAGGCAAGGGCGCGTGCAACCTCTGCCACCTCGGGCCGAACTTCTCCAACGGCGAATTCCACGACGTCGGCATCCCGTTCTTCGTGCCCGGCGGCGTCGACCCGGGCCGGCACGACGGCATCCGCCGGCTGCAGGCGAATCCTTTCAACCTGCTCGGCCGCTACAACGACGAACGCGGAGAGGGGGAACGAGGCGGCGGCGCCGCGGCGCGCGCCAGCGCCATCAAGACGCGACACGTTGCGCTCGAGCACCGCAATTTCGGCGAGTTCAAGGTGCCTTCGCTCAGGAACGTGGCGCGCACCGCGCCTTACATGCACAACGGCAGCCTGGCGACGCTCGCCGACGTGGTGCGGCATTACTCGGAACTGAACATAGAGCGCCTGCACGCCGACGGCGAGAGCGTGCTCAAGCCGCTCAAGCTGAGTGCGCAGGAGTCCGCCGACCTGGTCGGTTTCCTCGAGTCGCTCAGCGAGCGCGAAAGCGCGCTCGCGCCGCGGCAGCCGCCCGCGCCGTGCCGCCGCTGACGCGCCGCGCGGCTAGACGCCGCCGAGGCAGATGAACTTGATCTCGAGGAACGGCTCGATGCCGTACTTGGAGCCCTCGCGGCCGATGCCCGACTGCTTGACGCCGCCGAAGGGCGCCACTTCCTGCGAGAAAATGCCGGTGTTCACCGAGATGATCCCGGCCTCGAGCGCCTCAGCGACGCGGAATACGCGCCCGACATCGCGCGCGAAGAAGTAGGCCGCAAGGCCGAACTCCGATGCGTTCGCCATGCGGATCACGTCGGCCTCGGTGTTGAAGCGGAACAGCGGCGCCACCGGCCCGAAGGTCTCCTCGCGGGCGAGTTGCATGCTGTCGTTCGCCTCCGTGAGCACGGTCGGCTCGAAGAACAAGCCGCCAAGCGCGTGGCGCTTGCCGCCGAGCATCACCTTGCCGCCCTTGGCGGTGGCGTCCTTGACGTGGCTCTCGACTTTGGCGATGCCCTGCTGGTCGATCAGCGGCCCGACCACCACGCCGGCCTCGGTGCCGGCGCCGACCTTGAATCCCTTGACCTTGTCGGTGAATTTCTTCGCGAACGCGTCGTAGACACTGTCCTGCACGTAGATGCGGTTGGCGCAGACGCAGGTCTGCCCCGCGTTGCGGTACTTGGACGCGATTGCGCCCTCCACCGCGGCGTCGAGGTCGGCGTCGTCGAACACGATCAGCGGTGCGTTGCCGCCGAGCTCGAACGAGACTTTCTTGATCTGCTCCGCCGACTGCCGCATCAGGATCCTGCCGACTTCCGTCGACCCCGTGAAGGTGATCTTGCGCACCAGCGGGTTCGAGGTGAGCTCGGCGCCGATCGCCGGCGCATCGCCGGTGATGATGTTGAGCACGCCCTTGGGCATGCCGGCGCGCTCGGCGAGCTCCGCCAGCGCGAGCGCCGAGAGCGGCGTCTGCTCGGCGGGCTTGAGCACCACGGTGCAGCCCGCGGCGAGCGCCGGCGCGACCTTGCGCGTGATCATGGCATTGGGGAAATTCCACGGCGTGATCGCCGCGGTGACGCCCACCGGCTGCTTGATGACGAGCAGACGCTTGTCGGCCTGGTGCTGCGGGATGATGTCGCCGTAGATGCGCTTGCCCTCCTCGGCGTACCACTCGATGAACGAAGCGCCGTAGGCGATCTCGCCGCGCGCTTCCGTCAGCGGCTTGCCCTGCTCGGCGGTCAGGATCTGCGCCAGGTCTTCCTGGCTCGCCATGATCAGCTCGAACCACTTGCGCATGATCGCGGCGCGCTCTTTCGCCGTTTTGGCGCGCCAGCCCGCCCAGGCCGTGTGCGCCGCCTCGATGGCGCGCCTGGCCTCGGCCGCGCCGAGGTCCGGCACGTTAGCGAGCACGGCACCGGTGGCTGGGTTGGTGACCGGGAAGCTGCGGCTGCCGCTAATCCAGGCGCCGTCCACGTAACACTGCTCACGGAACAGCTTCGGGTCTTTGAGATTGAGGGTGGGAAGGCCTGCCTGTGATGGGGCGTTCATAGAGCGGATCTCCTGTGCAGGATAGCGATTCTACTCTCCGCCCAAAGGCAATCGCGCGGCTAGAATGCGGGCGTCGCAAACAAGGAGGACTCCATGCGCAAAGTTCTGGCAGCACTGCTGTGCCTCGCCGCGTTCGCGGCGCAGGCGCAGTACCCGCAACGGCCAATCCAGCTCATCGTGCCCTGGGGCGCGGGAGGCGGCACCGACGCCACCGCCCGCATCATCGCGGCCCTCATGGAGAAAGACCTGAAGCAGCCGATCAACGTCGTCAACCGTACCGGCGGCTCCGGAGTCGTCGGGCACGACGCAATTGCCAAGTCGCCCGCCGACGGCTACACCCTGGGCATGATCACCGTCGAGATCACGATGATGCACCACGTCGGCCTGACCCCGCTCAAGTACACCGACTACACCCCTATCGGCCTGGTGAACGCGGATCCTGCGGGCATCCACGTGCGGGTGGACTCGCCCCACAAGAACACCAAGGACCTGATCGCCGCCATCAAGGCGAACCCGGGCAAGCTGAAGGCGTCGGGTACCGGGCAGGGCGGCATCTGGCACCTTGCGATCGCCGGCCTGCTCAAGGATCAGGGCGTGGATCCCGCGGCGCTGCCGTGGGTGCCCTCGAACGGCGCCGCGCCCGGCCTGCAAGACCTGGTCGCCGGGGGCGTCGACGTGGTGCCCTGCTCGATTCCGGAGGCGCGCTCCATGATCGACGCGGGAAAGGTGCGCGCGCTCGCGATCATGGATGCCAACCCGCCCGCGCTCTATCCCAACGTGCCCACCCTGGCGAAAGAACTGGGCACCAAGTGGGAGATGGCCGCCTGGCGTGTAATCGCGGCACCCAAGGGCATTCCCGCCGATACGCAGAAGACGCTGGTCGCCGCACTCAAGAAGGTTTACGACTCCAAGGATTACAAGGACTTCATGGCGAGCCGCGGCTTCGGCGTGGTGTGGGCGGATCCCGAGGGCACGACGAAGTTCATGGCAGCCTCGGACACCAGCATGGGCGCGACGCTGAAAGCGGTCGGCATCGCCAAGTAGGCAGCCTGGCCGCAGGCCTGGACATCCCTCTGCTGGCGCGAGCGGAGCCCATCGCGTGAAGGTCAACGACGCGCTGAGTGGCGCGGCGCTCATCCTGGTCGCTGCGGTGATCCTCTGGCATATACAGGGGTTCCCGGCGATGCCGGGGCAGAAATTCGGCCCGGCGTGGTTTCCCGGCGTGATCGCAATCGGGCTTGGCGCCTGCGGAGCGCTGCTTGTTGCCTCGGGCTTGCGCCAGCGCGGGCCTTGGCTCGCGCTCCCCGAGTGGATCTCACAGCCGCGCCCGTTCGCAGGCATTGTCGCGGTGGTGCTGGGGCTCGTCCTGTACGTGCTTGCCGCGGACAAGGTCGGATTCCACCTCATGGGTGTGGCGCTGCTCTGCGTCTGGATCCGAGTGCTCGGCGGCGCCTGGCGCGTGGCGCTGCCGGTCGCAATCGTGGCAACCGGCGCGATCCATCTCGCGTTCTACAAGCTTTTGCGCATCCCGCTGCCTTGGGGCGTATTGGAGCGCTGGGCTTTCTGAGATGACGCTCGCGACGCTCTCTGCCGCGTGGGTGCTGGTGTTCGACCCCTACGTGCTGTGGGTGATCTTTGGCTCGGCGGTATTCGGCCTGTTCGTCGGCGCGGTTCCCGGGCTGACGGCGACGATGGCGACCGCGCTGCTCGTGCCGGTGACGTTCTTCATGCCGCCGGTGCCGGCGATCGCCTCGATCGTCACCGCCACGGCGATGGCGATCTTCGCCGGCGACATCCCGAGCTGCCTGCTGCGCATGCCCGGAACCCCCGCCTCTGCCGCGTACACCGACGAGGCCTACGCGCTGACGAAGAAAGGCCAGGGCGAACTCGCGCTCGGCGCCGGGCTCGTGTTCTCGGTGATCGGCGGCCTTTTCGGCACCGCAGTACTGATTGTCGCGGCGCCGGCGCTCGCCGAAATCGCGCTCAAGTTCTCCTCCTTCGAGTATTTCTGGCTGGTGATCCTGGGCCTGGCAAGCGCAGTTTTCCTCGCGCTCGGCAATCCGCTGAAAGGCGTGGTGTCGCTGCTGCTCGGGTTGCTGGTGGCCTCGGTCGGCCTCGACAACCCCGCCGCCCACCCGCGCTTTACCTTCGGCAACTCGGAGCTCGCCGGGGGCCTGACGCTGATCCCGATCATGGTCGGCATGTTTGCGGTCTCGGAAATCCTGCGCAACGTCGCCGCCATCGACCGGCCCTGGGAGATGGCGCAGGCGGCGATCGGCAACGTGTTCCGCGGCATGTGGGGGCTGACGAAAAAGTACCCGCTGCCGATCCTGCGCGGCAGCGTGCTCGGCACCGCCATCGGCGCGCTCCCCGGGGCGGGTGCCGACATTGCGGCGTGGATGTCGTACGCCATGTCGAAGAGGTTCTCCAAGGAGCCCGAAAAATTCGGCACCGGGCACGTCGAGGGGATCGTCGAAGCAGGCGCCTCCAACAATTCCGCGCTTGCGGGCGCCTGGATCCCGGCGCTGGTGTTCGGCATCCCTGGCGACTCGATCACGGCGATCGTGATCGGCGTGCTCTACATCAAGGGCCTGAACCCGGGGCCGACCATCTTCATGACCAACGCGCCCGCCGTATACGCGATCTTCATCGTCTTCATCCTCGCCAACCTGCTCATGCTGCCGCTCGGCGTCGCCGCGATCAAGGGGGCGAAGCAGCTTCTGCGCGCCCCGCGCGAGGTGCTGATGCCAGTGATCCTGCTGTTCTGCATCGTCGGCTCCTTCGCCATCAACAACTCGATCTTCGGCGTTGTGCTGATGCTGGTGTTCGGCGTAATCGCCTACGTGATGGAGGAGAACGGCTTTCCGGTGGCGCCGGCGATCCTCGGCATGGTGCTGGGCGCGATGCTGGAGGAGCATTTCATCAGCTCGATGATCAAGTCCGACGGCCGACTGCTCGCGTTCTTCGAGCGCCCGATCGCGGGCGGGCTCGGCGCCCTGACGCTCGCCGTGATCGCCGTGCCGCTCATACGCTACGCGATGTCACGCAAGGAGGTTCGCGCATGACCGCTTCGCTCGAAACGCTGCGCAATTCGCTGTTCACCGCCGTGCTCTCGGACTGCCTGGATGCGGCAGGGTATCGCCACCAGGCGCTGGCGCCGCGCATCCGGCCGCTCGATGATGCGCTGGTGCTGTGCGGCCGCGCGCGCACCGCGCTCTACATGGACGTGTACCACGCGCCCGAGGGCGAGAATCCCTACGAGCTCGAGATCCGGCTGGTGGACGACTTGAAGCCGGGCGAAGTGCCGGTATTCGCCTGCGGTGCAACCGGGCGCATCGGTCCCTGGGGCGAGCTGCTTTCCACGGCGGCTCGCGCGCGCGGCGCCGCGGGTGCGGTGATGGACGGCCTGGTGCGCGACGTGCGCGCGATCCGCGAAATGAAATTCCCGGTGTTCCACGGCGGCATCGGGCCGCTCGATTCCAAGGGCCGTGGCAAGGTGATGGCGATCGACGTGCCGGCGATGGTGGCGGGCGTGCGCGTGGCGACGGGCGACCTCGTCTTTGGCGATGCCGACGGCGTCGTCGTGATCCCGCGTGCCGCGGAAGAACGCGTGATCGCCGCGGCGCTGGAGAAAGTCCGCGGCGAGAACGCGACCCGCGACGCGCTCGCCAAGGGCGAAAAGCTCGCCGCCGTCTTCAAGCGCCACGGCATTCTCTAGCGCCGGTTGCTGCAATGCACCAATGAGCCGTGTGGACGGGGCGCGCGCGCGGCCCTAGCATCAATCCCTTTCCCGAGCGGGAATCCAAGGGGGACGAAGAATGAAGCTCGATCGCATCGCAATACGACTGTCGCTGGCGGCTCTGACGCTCGCGGCGGCTTTACCTGTGCTGGCGCAGGACGCGCCGGTGCGGATCGGTTACGCGATCGCGCGCACCGGGCCGTGGTCGATCGGCGCGCAGACCACGCAGGAGCCGAACTACGTCATGTGGGCCGAGCAGGTGAACGCGGCCGGCGGCCTCAACGTCAAGGGCAAGAAGCGCAAGGTCGAGCTGGTGGGGTTTGATGACCGCAGCGAGGCCGAGACCGTGGTGCGGACCTATGAAAAGCTGATGGGCAGCGACAAGGTGGACCTGATCCTGCCGCCCTGGAGCACGGGCGCCAACTTCGCGATGATGCCGCTGATCCAGAAGTACGGCTATCCGATGATCGCGCCCACCGCCACCGGCCGCAAGCTGCTCGGCATGAAGAACCCGTACTTCTTCGCCATCCTGCAGCAGCCCGACCGCATGATGGATGCGCTCGCCGAGTTCCTCAAGGCGCGCAACACGGCCACCGCGGCGATGATCTATGTGGACGACCTGTTCGGCCTGGAGCAGTCCACGGCGCTGGAGGCGGCGTTCAAGGAAAAGGGCATCCAGATTATAGAGAAGAAGAGCTACCCGCTCGGCGTCAAGGACTTGAAGCCGGTGCTGAACGACATCAAGACCAAGAACCCGGACGCGTTCATCGCCCTGTCCTATCCGCCTGACACCTTCCTCATCACCGCGCAGGCGCGCGAGATCGCCTTCAATCCGAAAGCCTTCTACACCTCGGTCGGCACCGCGTTCGCGTTCTACCGCGACAAGCTCGGGCCGACGGTCGAGGGCGTGATGGGCCTGGGGACGCTCAACCCGAATTCGAGCCCTGCCGCCAAGGCCTATTTCGACGCCCACATCGCGCGCCACAAGAAAGAGCCGGACCGTTGGGCGAGCGCGCATTCCTGGGCGGCGCTGCAGGTGATGCAGCAGGCGGTGGAAAAGGTGGGCCTGGACCGCAAGGCGCTGCGCGACGCGATCGCGAACGGCGAGTTCAACACCGTCATCGGCAAGGTGCGCTTCAAGAACGGCGAGAACGTTACCACCCCGGGCGTGGTGAGCCAGTGGCAGGGCCGCGAGTTCGAGGTGGTATGGCCGCCCGACCTCGCCACCGCGCCGGCGCTGTTCCCCAAGCCGAGCTGGAAATAATCTGAGACCCCACCGACGGCCCCGCGGGCAGCCCGCGGGGCCGTTTTCATCTGAGCGACCTGCGCGATGGGATTCTGGCTCGAGCTCGCAGCCTCCGGACTGATCGTCGGCGGCATCTACGCCGTGGTCGCGGTCGGCCTGAACCTGCAATACGGGCTGATGCGCATCATGAACATTTCGCACGGCGAGTTCCTGATGCTGGGCGCCTACTTCACCTGGCTCGCGCATACGGTGTTCGGCATCAACCCGGTGGCTTTCCTGCCGCTGGTCGCGCTGATCCTGTTCCTTATCGGCATCGCGGTTTACTGGCTGTGCTTTCGCCGCATCACGCGCACCTCGCCCACGGTCGAGGTGATCGAGGCGCGCAGCCTGCTGGTGGGCTTCGGCCTGATGTACCTGGTGCAGAACGCCGCCTACCTCGTCTGGGGCGCGGACATGCGCGGCTACTCCTTCATGGCCGATGCGGTCGAGATCGGCGGCGCGCGCTTTGCGGGCAACAGCCTGCTGGTTTTCGGATTCGCGGTCGCGGCGAGCCTGGTGCTGCTGGGCGTGCTGCGCTGGACGCTGTTCGGCAAGGCGGTGCGCGCGATGATGCAGTCGCCCACCGGCGCGCAGCTCGTCGGCATCGATACCGCAGTGCTGCACCCGGTGGTGTTCGGCGCCGGGCTCGCGCTCGCCGGGGTCGCCGGCGGCTTGCTCTCCATGCTCTACGAGATCACGCCCGGGATGGGCGAGCCCTACACCGTGACCGCGCTGATCGTGATCACGCTGGGCGGGCTTGGGAGCGCCGCCGGCTGCCTCGTGGGCGGGCTGCTGCTGGGTCTGGTCGAGGCCTTCGGCATGCACTTCACCAGCCCCTCGCTCAAGATGCTGCTTTCCTACGGCGTGTTCATCGGCGTGCTGCTGGCACGCCCTAAGGGGCTGTTCGCGCGATGAACGCGCGCCTGCGACAGGATCTGGGCGCGCTGCTCGTGGTCGCTGCAGCGCTTACCGCGCTGCCCTGGCTGGTGTCGGATTACCTGCTCTCGCTCGCGCTCAGCTGCCTGATGTTCGTAGGACTCGCGGTGAGCTGGGCGATGTTCTCGGGCGCCACCAACTACCTGTCGCTCGCCACCTCCGCGTTCTTCGGCATCGGCGCCTACGTCGCCGCCTGGGGTTTTGGCACGCTGCCCTATGCGCTGGTGGTGCCGCTGGGAGCGCTGGTTGCGGCGTTGTTTGCGGCGCTGGTCGGCGCCGCGGTGCTGCACCTGCGCGGCGCCTACTTTGCGGTGCTCACCTTCGGCCTGGGCGAGCTGGTGCGGCACGCCATCACCTACGCGGAGAAAACCTATGCCAGGACCGTGGGGCGCGTGATCTCGGATGCGCCCGAGTCCTGGATCGTCTATCTCACAGTGCTCGCGATTGCGGGCGCCGCGGTGGCGACCTGCGCCGCGGTGCGCGGCAGCCGCTTCGGGCGTGCGCTCGCCGGCATCGGCTCCGACGAGGAGCGCGCACAGACGCTCGGCCTCAATACGCGCCGCGCCAAGATCGCGGGCTTCGCGCTCGCCGCGTCCTTCGCCGGCGCGCTCGGCGCCGCGATCGCGGTGCGCTGGACCTACATCGAGCCGGCGTCGGTGTTCAATCCGTTCATCGGCTTCCAGACTGTGCTCATCGCCATGATCGGCGGCGCGCAGACCCTCGTAGGGCCTGTCATCTCGGCGGTGGTGTTCAGCTTGTTGAGCGAGCTGCTGCGGCTGCGCTTTCCGTACGCCTACCTGCTCATCCTGGGCGGCTTGCTGATCGTGCTGGTGCTGTACCTGCCCGGGGGATTCGCTTCGCTGGTGGCGCGCTGGCGCTGGAGGCGGGCAGGTGCCTGAGATCCTGCTCTCGGCGAAGCAAGTGACGGTGCGCTTCGGCGGGCTGGTCGCGGTGGACTGCGTCGACCTCGAGGTGCGCGGCGGCGACCTGGTGGGCGTGATCGGACCGAACGGCGCCGGCAAGACGACCTTCTTTCATACGCTTTCAGGCGTGCTCGCGCCCAACGCGGGGCGGCTCGTGATCGGCGGCGATGACCTGACGGGCAAGCCGGCGCACGTGTTCGCGACCCACGGCGTGGCGCGCACTTTCCAGACGCCGCGCGTGTTCCGCGACATGAGCGCCGAGGACAACGTGCGCTTCGGCCTCGAATTCGCCGGCCGGCCGCGCAGGCACAAGCACGACGCGTTCGACGATCCGCGCGCCATTCTGGGCTTTCTCGGCCTGGCGGAGGTGTCGGCATTGCCTGCGGGCGGCCTCACGCCCGCGCGGCAGCGGCTGCTCGAGATCGGCATGGCGCTGGGGGCGCACCCGCGCGTGCTGCTGCTCGACGAGGTGGCCGCCGGATTGACGCACGCCGAGGTGGACGCGACCGCGCAGCTGATCCGCCGCGTGCGCGACGAGCTGGGGATCGCCGTGATCTGGATCGAGCACGCGGTGCGCGTGCTCATGAACCACGTCGAGCGCGTCGTGGTGCTGCACCAGGGGCGCAAGATCGCCGATGGCGATCCGCGCGCGGTGGCCCGCGATCCGGCAGTGATCGAGGCGTACCTGGGAGAAGAAGGCGAAGCCATGAAGGCGGCGGCGTGAGCAGGAAATCCGAAACCGAAGCCAGGGTCACGAGCGCTGGCCTCATCGTGCGCGGGCTCTCGGCGGGCTATGGCGGCATCCGCGTGCTCGAAGGCGTCGAGCTCGAGGTGCCGCAGGGGGAACTGACCGTGGTGGTCGGCCCCAACGGCGCCGGTAAGACGACTTTGCTGCGCGCTCTCTCGGGACTGATTCCGCGCAGCGGCGAAGTGCTGTTCGACGGCATGCCGCTGCCCGAGGCACCGGCGGCGATCGTGTCGCGCGGCCTGGCGCAGGTGCCCGAGGGCAGGCAACTGTTTCCGCAGCTCACGGTGCGCGAGAACCTGGAGCTCGGGGGGTACCTCTTGCCGCGGGGTGAGCGCGCCGCGCGCCTGGAGCGCGTGTTCGGGTTTTTCCCTAAGCTCGCCGAGCGCCGCGCGCAGCTCGCCGGCACCATGTCCGGCGGCGAGCAGCAGATGCTCGCGGTAGGGCGCGCGCTCATGGGCAAGCCGCGCCTGCTGATGCTGGACGAGCCTTCGCTAGGCCTCGCGCCGAAGATGGTGGATGAGATGCTCTCGATCGTGCGCCGCATCCGCGACGATGGCGTTACCATCCTGCTGGTCGAGCAGAACGTGGCCAAGGCGCTGGCGATTGCCGAGGGCGCCTACGTGATCGAGCGCGGCGCGGTGGTGATGAAGGGGCCGGCAGGGAAGCTTTTGCGATCGGAGCGCTTGCGCGCAGCTTATCTCGGCGCCGAGGCGACGCCCGGCGCGCTGACTTGGAAAGGGGGACTGTTCATGTCTACACAACAAACCACTGCAGTGACGATTGCTGCCGAGCATGCCTGGAAAGGCAAGATTTTCTCGGGGCGCTGGCTGATGGCGAAAGGCGGCACGCGCGAGGTGATCGAACCCGCGACCGGCAAGGTGTTGACAGAAGTCGGCATCGCCGATGCCGAGGACGTACGCGATGCGGCGAAGTCCGCCGCCGCGGCGCAGGTCGAGTGGGCGAACACGCCCGCCGACCAGCGCGCCGCCGTGCTGCGCCGGGCGGCGCAGCTGCTCGAGGCGCACTCGGATTCGTTGCGCCCCTGGATCGTGCGCGAGACGGGCTCGATTCCGCCCAAGGCGGACTTCGAGCTGCACATGGTCATCGGCATCCTGCTCGAAGCCGCGGCCATCGCCACGCAGCCGCCGGGCGTGATGCTGCCATCCGGGCCCAGGCGCATGAGTTTCGCGCGGCGCGTGCCGCACGGCGTGGTCGGGGTGATCTCGCCGTTCAATGCGCCGCTGATCCTCTCCGCCCGCGCCGTGGCGCCCGCGCTCGCGCTGGGCAACGCGGTGGTGCTGAAGCCCGATCCGAACACGCCGGTCAGCGGCGGCTTCGTGCTGGCGCGCCTGTTCGAGGCGGCGGGGCTGCCCGCGGGCCTGCTGCACGTGCTGCCGGGCGACGCGGCGGTCGGCGAGGCGCTGATCGCCGACCCGGACATCGCCATGATCTCCTTCACCGGCTCGACCGCCGCAGGCAAGCGCGTCGGCGAGCTCGCCAGCCGGCACCTCAAGCGGGTGACGCTGGAACTCGGCGGCAAGAATTCCACCATCGTTCTCGATGACGCGGACCTGGACGTCGCCGCCTCCAGCGCGGCCTGGGGCGCATACCTGCACCAGGGGCAGATCTGCATGGCCACGGGCACGGTGCTGGCACAGCGCAAGATCGCGCGCGACCTCACCGAGCGCCTGGTGGCGAAGGCCAAGAACCTGCCCGTGGGCGACCCGAGCGCGGGGCCGTGCGCCCTGGGGCCGATCATCAACGCGAGGCAGATCGAGAAAATCGACGGCATCGTCAAGGACGCCATCGCCAAGGGCGCGGTGCTGCGCGCGGGCGGCACCTACGACAAACTGTTCTACAGTCCCACGGTGCTCGAAGGGGTGAGGCCCGACATGCGCGTGTACACGGAGGAGGTCTTCGGCCCGGTCCTGTCGGTGGTCACTTTCGACACCGACGAGGAAGCGATCGCGATCAACAACGCCACCGAATACGGACTGTCGACTGGCGTCATCACCCAGTCGGTGGAGCGCGCGATGAATTTCACTGCCAAGCTGAAGACCGGCATCATCCACATCAACGACCAGACCGTCGCCGACGAGCCGTGGGTGCCGTTCGGTGGCCGCGGCGCGTCGGGCAACGGCGGCCGCCACGGCGGCGTCGCCAACTGGGAGGAGTTCACCCAGTGGCAGTGGGTGACGATCCAGGACCGCGCGACGCCCTACCCGTTCTAGGCCCCGGCGGCAGCGGGCCAAAGTGTAAAGTCACACTTTACACTTCGGGTTGTCACGCCCCTGTAACATTGCGGCCCCAGACTTGCGCCCGTCATCCACGGAAAAGCGAGTCATGAAACTGAAAACCCTGGTTCAGGCGCTGGCCATCGGCGGCGCTTTGGTCGCGGCGGGCGCCGCGCACGCGCAGCAGATCGTCAAGGTAGACGGCTCGAGCACGGTGTTCCCCATCACCGAGGCCGTCGCCGAGGAATTCCAGAAAGCGAAGAAGCAGTCGGTCAAGGTCACGGTCGGCATCTCGGGGACCGGCGGCGGCTTCAAGAAGTTCTGCCGCGGCGAAACCGACATCTCCGGCGCATCGCGTCCGATCCTGAAAAAGGAGATGGACGACTGCAAGGCTGCGAACATCGAGTACTTCGAGCTGCCGGTAGCGTTCGATGCGCTCACCGTGGTCATCAACCCGAAGAACGCCTTCATCAAGCAGCTCACGATCGCCGAGATGAAGAAGATGTGGGAGCCGGGCGCCCAGGGCAAGGTGACCAGGTGGAACCAGGTCAACCCGCAGTGGCCGGACGCGCCGATGAAGCTCTTCGGGCCGGGCGCCGATTCAGGCACCTTCGATTATTTCACCGAGGCGGTGGTCGGCAAGTCGAAGTCCTCGCGCGGCGATTTCACCGCGTCGGAAGACGACAATGTCCTGGTGCAAGGTGTGGCGCGTGACGTCAACGGGCTGGGCTACTTCGGCTACGCGTATTACATCGAGAACAAGGACAAGCTCAAGGCGGTGCCGATCGTCAACGAGAAGGGCCAGGCCATCCTGCCTTCGCTTGAGGCGGTGATCGCAGGCACCTACTCGCCGCTCGCGCGCCCGATCTTCATTTACGTGAACGCCAAGTCGCTCGGCAAGCCTGAGGTGAAGGAGTTCGTCCAGTACTACATGACGCACGGCGCCACGCTCGCCAAGGAAGTCAAGTACGTGCCGCTGCCCGATTCGGCCTACAAGACCGCCTGGGAGCATGTCGCCAAGGGCAAGAAGGGTACGGTCTTCGGCGGCGTCGCCGAGGTGGGCATCACCATCGAAGACCTGCTCAGGCGCGAAGCGAAGCTCTGACCGGTCTGCGCTGCAGCGCACGGCCCGCTGCCGGCAACGCCTTGCGGCGGGTTTTTCGTTGTTAACATAGGCGATTCCTTTCCCATGTCGGCGGTCATGCCCGGCGATCAATCCGCAGCACCGCAGTCGGGAGCGATGAGCGCGCGTCTCGCCTACCGGCGCTCTCGCATCCTGCGCGAGAAGCTGATCGAGCTGGCGCTGCTGCTCGCCGCGCTGGTCTCGGTGTTCACCACCGCGGGGATCGTCTACGTGCTGGTCAAGGAGTCGGTGGTGTTCTTCCAGCACGTGCCGCTGTGGGATTTCCTCACCGACACCCAGTGGACGCCGCTGTTCGACGACGCCCATTTCGGCATCATGGTGCTGCTCTCGGGCACGCTGACCAGCTCGGCGGTGGCGCTGGCGATCGCGATCCCGCTCGGCACCCTCATCGCAATCTACCTGTCGGAGTTCGCGCCGTTCTCGATTCGAGAGGTGGCGAAGCCGTTCCTCGAACTGCTCGGTGGCGTGCCGACGATCGTCTACGGCTACTTCGCGCTGCTATTCGTGACACCGATCCTGCAGTGGTTCTATCCCGAGCTACCGGGCTTCAACCTGCTCTCCGCCGGGATCGTCATGGGCATCATGATCATCCCCTACGTCGCTTCGATCAGCGAGGACGCGATGCGCGCGGTGCCTATGAACCTGCGCGAGGGTTCCTACGCCATGGGCGCGACGCGCTTCCAGACTGCGGTCAAGGTGGTGGTGCCGGCGGCGTTCTCGGGGATCGCCTCGGCCTACATCCTCGGCATCTCGCGCGCTGTGGGCGAGACCATGATTCTCGCGGTGGCCGCGGGGATGCAGCCCAATCTCACCGTCAACCCGCTCGAGCCGGCGGCGACGATCACGGCTTTCATCGTGCAGGTCGCGCTCGGCGATCTACAGCATGGCTCGATCGGCTACCAGACGATCTTCGCCGCTGGCCTGACGCTGATGCTGTTCACGCTCGTCTGCAACATCGCCGGCCACGTGCTGCGCAAGAGTTTCCGCGAGGCCTACTGATGGCGTACGCCAAGGACCTCGGCTCCATCCGGGCGCTCATCGCCAGCCACAAGCGCTGGGACATGATCTTCGGCCTGTGCGGGCTGCTCGCGCTGCTGGTGGGCGTGCTCACATTCGCGGCGCTGTTCGTGGACATGGCGATCGACGGCATCCCGCGGCTGAACGCCGATTTCTTCACCAACTTCCCCTCCCGCCGCCCGGCGCAGGCGGGAATCCTCTCCGCCTGGGTCGGATCCTGCCTGGTGATGGTGGTCACGGCTTTCTTCGCCGTGCCGCTAGGGATCGCCGCCGGCCTCTATCTCGAGGAGTACGCATCCAAGAGCTGGGTCACGGACGTGATCGAGATCAACATCACCAATCTCGCCGGCGTGCCCTCGATCGTCTACGGGCTGCTGGCGCTGGGGTTGTTCGTGTACCAGTTCGGCTTCGGCCAGTCGATCCTATCGGCCGGGCTGACGCTGGCGCTGCTCATCCTGCCGGTGGTGATCGTGTCGACGCGCGAGGCGATCCGCGCCATCCCGCAAGGCATCCGCGAAGGCGCCTACGCGCTCGGCGGTACGCAGTGGCAGGTGTGCAAGGATCACATCATCCCGTATTCCTCGGCGGGCATTCTCACCGGCGTGATCATCGGCATGGCGCGCGCGATCGGCGAGACCGCGCCGGTCATCACTATCGGTGCGCTCACTTTCATCGCCTTCCTGCCGGCGGCGCCGCTCAAGGCGGAGCCCCCGTTCGTGTCGTTCGACTGGGTGCTGTCGCCCTTCACGGTGATGCCGATTCAGATGTTCAACTGGACCTCGCGCCCGGAGGCGGCGTTCCACCAGAACGCCGCCGCGGCGGGCTTCGTGCTCGTTCTCATGACGCTGGCGATGAATGGGCTCGCGATCTACCTGCGCTATCGCCTGCGCAAGAACATAAAGTGGTGACCCATGTCCGCAGTCTCCATCGCCGCCACCATTGAAGCGCGCCCCGAGGCGCTCGAACAAGGCGCGCTCAAGGCCGAGGCGAAGAAGCTGAGCTTCTACTACGGCGATTTCCGCGCCCTCAAGGACCTCGACGTGGTGGTGCACGAACATCGCATCACGGCGCTCATCGGCCCCTCGGGCTGCGGCAAGTCCACCTTCCTGCGCTGCTTCAACCGCATGCACGACCTGTACCCCGGCAACCGCTATGTGGGCGAGATCCGGCTGTATCCGGACGACACCAACCTGCTGGCGCCGAGCGTGGACCCGATCGAGGTGCGCATGCGCTTGTCGATGGTGTTTCAGAAACCCAACCCGTTCCCCAAGTCGATCTTCGAGAACGTCGCCTACGGCCTCAGAGTGCGCGGCGAGCGCTCGCGCCGCGCGCTCGAGGACAAGGTGGAGCAGGCGCTGCGCGATGCGGCGCTGTGGGACGAGGTCAAGGACCGCCTGCGCGAGCCCGGCTTCAACCTCTCCGGCGGCCAGCAGCAGCGCCTGTGCATCGCGCGCGCGCTCGCGACCGACCCCGAGATCCTGCTGTTCGACGAGCCGACCTCGGCGCTGGACCCGATTGCCACGGCCAACATCGAGGAGCTGATCGCGGAGCTGAAGAAGCGCGTCACGATCCTCATCGTCACGCACAACATGCAGCAGGCGGCGCGCGTCTCGGACTACACTGCCTACATGTACCTGGGCGAAATCATCGAGTTTGGCAGGACGGATGAGCTGTTCATCAAGCCCAGGCACAAGCAGACCGAGGACTACATCACGGGACGGTTCGGATAGCCATGGGCGCAACCAGCGAGCACATTTCCAAGCAGTTCGAGACCGATCTCGACACCACGCGCACGCGCGTGCTGCAGATGGGCGGGCTGGTCGAGGCGCAGATCCTCGCCGCCATCGACGCCTACGCCACGGGCGACGCGGCGCTCATCGACCAGGTGATCGAGAACGACGCGCGCGTCAACGGCTACGAGGTCGCGATCGACGGCGCCTGCAATCACATCGTGGTGAAGCGCCAGCCCGCGGCGAGCGACCTGCGGCTCATCATGGCGATCAGCAAGATCGTCACCGACCTGGAACGCATCGGCGACGAGGCCGAAAAGATCGCGCGCATGGCGCGCGCGATCTACGAGCACGGCGGGCACCACGCGCAGCGCTTTCCGTCGATCCGCCACGCGGCGCAGATCGCGGTGCGCATGGTGCGCCAGGCGCTGGATGCCTTCGCGCGGCTCGACGCGGCGCTCGCCGCCGAAGTGGTCAAGGAGGATGTGGCGATAGACGGCGAGTTTCGCTCGGTGCTGCGCCAGCTCATCACCTACATGATGGAGGATCCGCGCACCATCAGCCCGGCACTGGATATCGTCTGGGTGGCGAAGGCGGTCGAGCGCATCGGCGACCACGCCAAGAACCTCGCCGAGCAGGTGATCTACATCGTCAAGGGCACCGACGTGCGCCACACCTCCTTCGCCGACATCGATCGCGAAATCGCCAAGGATTGACATTTCCCCATGCCCGCTTCGGTGCTGATCGTCGAGGATGAGCCGGCGATACTCGAGCTGGTGGCGGTCAACCTCGAGCACGCCGGCTACGCCACCCTGCGCGCGCCGAGCGCGGAGGAGGCGGTGCGGCTGCTGCGCGACACGCTTCCCGACGTCGCGCTGCTCGACTGGACGCTGCCGGGGCAGTCGGGCCTGGCGCTCGCCCGGCGGCTGCGCGCCGATGCCCGTACGCGCGAAATGCCGATCGTCTTTCTCACCGCGCGCGCTGACGAGCACGACAAGGTCTCGGCCCTCGATTCGGGCGCCGACGACTACCTCACCAAGCCGTTCTCGCCGCGCGAGCTGGTGGCGCGCATCCGCGCGGTGCTGCGGCGCCGCGCGCCGCACCTAGGCGAAGCGCCCGTGGAGATCGGCGGTCTGGCGCTCGACCCGGGCGCGCACACGGTCCTGGGCAAGGGGCGCGCGCTCGAGCTTGGGCCGACCGAGTTCCGCTTGCTGCATTTCCTCATGACGCATCCCAACCGCGTCTATTCGCGCTCGCAACTTCTGGACGGCGTCTGGGGCGACAACGCGATCGTGGAAGAGCGCACGGTGGACGTGCACATCAGACGGCTGCGCCAGGCGCTCGCGCCGAGCGGCCATGACGCCCTCATCGAGACGGTGCGCGGCAGCGGCTACGTGTTGCGCCCGACGCGGCCTTCTTGAGCGAGCTCGCACTCGCACTCGCAGTCGCGGTCGCGGCGCTCGCCTGGGCGCTGCTGCGCCAGCTGCGCGAGTTGTCAAAGCTACGCCGCTGGGCGTCGCGCTCGCGCCTGTCGGATGCGCCCGAGGCGGAAGGCGCCTGGGGCGACGTATTCAACCTGCTGCAGCGGCACCGGCGCGCCAACCTTGGCTCGCACCGGCGCCTGGCGCGGCTCATCGTGCGTTCGCGGCGCGCCGCGCAGGCGCTCCCCTACGGCGTGTCGGTGCTCGATGCGGCGATGCGCCTGGATTGGTGCAACCGTGCCGCGCGCGAGCACCTGGCGCTCGACCCCGAGCGCGACCGCGGCGAGCCGATCGCCAACTTCGTCCGCCAGCCCGAATTCGCCGCCTTCCTCGAGACGCACGACTTCGCGCAACCGCTCCGCCTGCGCATCGCCGGCGCGCGCATGCTCTCGTTGCAACTGGTCGCTTACGACGAGGACGCGTGGCTGCTCCTTACGCATGACGTGACGGGCGCCGAGGGGGTGGAGGCGATGCGGCGCGATTTCGTCGCCAACGTCTCGCACGAGCTGCGCACGCCGCTCACCGTGCTCACCGGTTTCCTCGAGACCATCCAGGATCTCAAGCTCGACGCGCAGCGCGTACGCGACTACGTCGGCATGATGCGCCCGCAGGCCGAGCGCATGCGGCGCCTCATAGAGGACTTGCTCACGCTCTCGACGCTGGAGCACGCGCCGCCGCCGCCGGAGGCGCGCGTTGCGGTGCGGCCGTTACTCGAGCGCATCCGCGCTGAGGCAGATGTACTTTCCGGCGGACGCCACCGCATCGCGCTGGAGATTACAGGAGCGAGGGACGTCTCCGGCGCCGAGAGTGAGATCGCGAGCGCGTTCGCCAACCTCGTCAGCAACGCCGTTCGCTACACCCCCGACGGCGGCGCCATTCGCATTGCGTGGCGCGCGTCGCCCGAAGGCGCCGAGTTCTCGGTCGAGGACAGCGGCATCGGCATCGAGCCCGAGCACATCCCGCGCCTCACCGAGCGCTTCTATCGGGTGGACCGCGGGCGCTCGCGTGAGACCGGTGGCACAGGCCTCGGCCTGGCTATCGTCAAGCACGCCCTTGCGCGCCATGAGGCGACGCTGGCCATCGAAAGCACCCCTGGCAAAGGCAGCGTTTTCCGCGTGCGCTTTCCGGCGGCGCGTCTGCTCGCGGCGCCGCAGTCGGTTGCGGTCTGAGGCCGGCGAGGAAGCGCGTGGACCTGATCCTGTGGCGCCACGCCGACGCGGCAGAAGGCGAGCCCGACCACGCGCGCCGCATCACGCCGAAAGGCGCCAAGCAGGCGGCGCGCGTCGCCGAGTGGCTGCTGCGGCGCCTGCCTTCGAAATTCACGGTCATCGCGAGCCCGGCGCGGCGCGCGCAGGAAACCGCGGCCGCCCTGGGTGCGCGCATCACGACCTCGGCGCGGCTCGCTCCCGGGGCTTCGGCGGCCGATATCCTTGAAGTTGCGGGCTGGCCCGACGGCAAGAAGATCGTGATCATCGTCGGCCATCAGCCAGACCTCGGCAGGGCAGCCGCGCGCCTGGTCGCGGGCGCAGGCGGCGCCTGGAGCGTGAAAAAGGGCGGATTGTGGTGGCTCACCAACAGGGTGCGCGGCGACGAGGCGCAGGTCGTGGTGCGCGCGGTGGTCTCGCCGGACCTGCTGTAGTGCGGCGCGCTACCAGAACCGGGGCGCCTTGCGCACCTCGCGCCACGCGGGCGCGAGCTCCTGCTGCAGCAGCGCGGCCTCCAGGGTGAGGCGCTCGCGCACCCTGGCCGGCAGCGCACTGCGGCGCTCCCTGGGCGGCGAGGCGCAGAGCTCGGCGAGCAGCCGTTGCGCGACCGCAATGTCGTTCAGGTCGCCCAGCAAGTCCTGCAACCGCTTCAGTCTCTCGATGAACCTCGCGGCCGGCCGGTCCTCAAACGCCGCGCGCAACAGCTCGCAGGCGTAGCGAAAACGCTTGAGCCGGACGCGGAACGCGTGCCGCGCCGGCGCGTCGTTCCAATCGAGCCGTGCGCCATCCCGTCGCAGCCTGCGGCGCATTCGTTTGAGCACCCCCTTCGCGTGCGTGGCGAGGCGGCGGTTGCGCGCGGCGGCCGGTAGCGTGCGCTCCTTCTGCCACGGCGCCTGCGCGAGCCAGCGCCACGCGGCCTGCAGCCAGAGCGCGAACCGCTTGCCGCCTATCGCCCGCCGCAAGCGCAGCTGGGCGGTATCGCGGCGCGCAGCTGCGTTCCGCAGCAGCGCTTGGAGAGTGCCGTCGGTACCGCCGGCAGCGCGCGCCATCTCGAGCAGCCTGGGGTAGAAGACGTCCCAATCGCGGGCCGCTCCCAGCGCCGGCGCGAGAGGGCGCAGCGGCGCAACGATTTCCTCGGCGCAGGCGCGCGACACCAGCGGGCGGAAGGCGCGCAGCGACGCACGCAGCCGGCGCAGGCCGACGCGCAGCTGGTGCAGATACTCCGGATCGCCGCCGCGCGCCGCGCCCGGGGCGTTGCGCGCGACCTGGGAAAGCGACGCGGCGAATACGACGACGAACGCCTCCTCGGCGGTCACATCTGGTGACATGCGCGGGCGCAGCGCCCTGACCGGTCTGAGCGCTGGGTTTCGCGCCACCCCGGTCTCCGGCTCAGCCGGACTTGGTCAGCACCGCGAGCTTGCGCTCGGTGAGGCCGCGCACCTCGAACCGCATGCCGATCGACTTCCAGAACGCTGCCTCGGTATCGAAGGCCGAAGCCGAAAGCGGGTTGTCGTCGAGCCAATTCTGCGGCAACTCCAGCGCGAATCCGCTCTCGCTCGCCGAGACACGGTTCAGCGGCAGCCGCACGTCGCCGCGGCTGCGCAGCACCAGTGCCGCGATCCGCAGGCAGAACACCAGCGTCCAGTCGCTGCCCTCGATGCCGGCGTCCTCGACCTTGGAGAGCTTGCCGCGGTGCGCGAGCACCAAGCGCGCAAGGCGCTGCTGCTCCATCTTCGAGAACCCAGGCATGTCGGCGTTCGACAGGATGTAGGCCGAGTGCTTGTGGTGCTGGGCGTGCGCGACCGACAGGCCGACCTCGGCGAGACGCGCCGCCCAGTCGAGCATCATGCGCGCCGAGTCGTCTTCGGCGTCGGCCTCGTCGCGCTGCGCGCACAGCGCGTCATGCATGGCAAGCGCAAGCGCCTGAACGCGCGCGGCATGCGCCGCGTCCACGTGGTAGCGGCGCATGAACTGCGCCACGGTCGCCTCGCGCATGTCGCGGTGCTCGACGCGTCCAAGCAGATCGTAGAGCAAGCCATGGCGCAGCGCGCCTTCCGAGACGGCCATGCGCTCGATGCCGAGCTCCTCGAGCACCGCCCGCATGATCGCCAGCCCGCCTGGCAGCACCTGCGCCCTTGCGCTGCGCAGCCCGGCGATGCGGTCCGGGTCGGCGCGCTCGTGCTTGAGGAGCAGCGCGCGCAAGCGCTCGAGCCCTTCGCGCGTGATGCCTTCGTCGGCCCAGCCGTTCTCCCGCAGGATCGCCTCGATCGCGCGCGCGGTGCCCGAGGAGGCGATCGCTTCCTCCCAGCCCGCGGCGCGGTAGGCGTGCACCATTGCCGCGAGTTCCTGGCGCGCCGCCAGTTCGGCTTTCTTCATGCGCGGCTTCTCGATGCGGCCTTCGGGGAAGAAGGCGAGGCTCCAACTGACGCTCCCCATGTAGAGGCTTTCGGTCAGCTCCGGCTCCATGCCGCGGCCGATGATGAATTCGGTCGAGCCGCCGCCTATGTCCACCACCAGCCGCCGGTGCGGCGCCGGCGGCATCGAGTGCGCGACGCCGAGGTAGATGAGCCGCGCCTCTTCGCGCCCGGCGACCACTTCGATCGGGAAGCCGAGTGCGGCGCGCGCTTCGCGCAGGAATTGCGGCGCGTTCTTCGCCACTCGCAACGCGTTGGTGCCTACCGCCCGCACCGCTCGGCGCGAGAAGCCGCGCAGCCGCTCGCCGATCCGCCCCAGCGCCTCGAGCGCGCGCGCCTGTGTGGCCCGGTCGATGCGCTTGTCGGCAGTGAGCCCGGCGCCCAAGCGCACCGGCTCGCGCAGCGTGTCCAGGGGGTAGATCTGCCCGTCCACCACGCGCCCGACCAGCAGGTGAAAGCTGTTGGAGCCGAGATCGACTGCCGCGAGAACGTCAGGGCGCGCCATGCTGCGCGCAAGTTAGCATTCGCGCACGCGCACAGCAAACTGCGGTTGCAGACTGTCATGCTGCTGCAATCATCGTCCCGTATAATTGGGCTGTTCCACCCTCGCTGCGCTCGCAGGCAATGATCCGGAAAGCCCTGCCCCCTTCGCATTTCCTGAACCGCGAACTCGGCCTGCTCGAGTTCAACCGGCGGGTGTTCGCCCAGGCGGCCGACGACGCCGTGCCGCTGCTCGAGCGGCTGCGCTTTCTCACCATCGTGTCGTCGAACCTCGACGAGTTCTTCGAGATCCGGGTCGCGGGCCTCAAGGAGCAGATGAAGCTCGGCGTGAAGCAATCGGGTCCCGATGCCAGAAGCCCGGCGGAGGTGTTCGCCCTGGTCTCGGAGAAGGCGCACGCGCTGGTCGCTGAGCAGTACAAGCTGCTCAACGAGGTGCTGCTGCCGGCGCTGGAGCGCGAGGGCATCGTGTTCCCGCGGCGCGAGGCCTGGACCGACGCACAGCGGGCCTGGGTGCGCAATCACTTCTTTCGCCAGCTGCTGCCGGTGCTGACCCCGATCGGGCTCGATCCGGCGCATCCCTTCCCGCGCGTGCTCAACAAGAGCCTCAATTTCGCTATCGAGCTCGAGGGGCGCGATGCCTTCGGCCGTAAGTCGCGCGCCGCAATCGTGCAGGCGCCGCGCGCGCTGCCGCGCGTTATCAGGCTGCCGGGCGAGGTCGCCGGATCCGAGCACGCGTTCGTGTTCCTGTCCTCGATCCTGCACGCGCACATGGACGAGCTGTTCTCCGGCATGGAGGTGCAGGGCTGCCACCAGTTCCGCGTCACGCGCAACTCGGACCTGTTCGTGGACGAGGAGGAGATCAAGAACCTCAGGATCGCGGTGCAGGGCGAGCTGCTGCACCGGCACTTCGGCGACGCGGTGCGGCTGGAGGTGGCGGAAAACTGCTCGCAGCGCACCGCGGAGTTCCTGCAGCAGCAGTTCGAGCTCGGGGAGGCGGACCTGTACCGCGTGGGCGGGCCGGTCAACCTCTACCGCCTGCGCGAAGTGCCGGAGAGCGTGGACCGGCCCGACCTCAAATACCCGCAGATGCAGCCTGCGCTGCCGGCGCGCCTGGCGCCCAACGGCGCCATGTACCCGGCGCTCGCGCGAGAGGACGTGCTGCTGCATCATCCCTACGAATCCTTCATGCCGGTGATCGAGTTCATCCGCACCTCGGTCACCGACCCGAGGGTGATCGCGATCAAGCAGACGGTGTATCGCACGGGCACCGATTCGGAGCTGATGAAGATCCTGATCGACGCCGCGCGCCAGGGCAAGGAAGTGACCGTGGTGCTCGAGCTGCTGGCGCGCTTCGACGAGGAGGCGAACATCGCCTGGGCCTCGCGCCTGGAGGAGGTCGGAGCGCACGTCATCTACGGCGTCGTCGGCCACAAGACGCACGCCAAGATGGCGCTGGTGGTGCGGCGCGAGGAAACCGAACACGGCACGGTGCTCAAGCGCTATGCCCACCTCGCCACCGGCAACTACCACCCGCGCACCGCGAGCCAGTACACCGACTTCGGGCTGCTCACCGCGAACGAGGAAATCTGCTCGGACGTGAACGAGGTGTTCAAGCAGCTCACGGGCCTGGGACGCGCCAGCCGCATGAAGCACCTGTGGCTGTCGCCGTTCACGCTGCACCGGCGCGTCGTCGCCGCGGTGCGCAACGAGGCGCGCATCGCCAAGGAAGGCAGGCCGGCGCGCATCATCGGCAAGATGAACGCGCTGCTCGAGCCCGAGCTGATCGAGGAGCTGTACGGCGCCGCGCAGGCGGGCGTGCAGATAGACCTCATCGTGCGCGGCGTGTGCGCGCTGCGGCCTGGGGCCGAGGGACTGTCGGAGAACATCCGGGTGCGCTCCATCGTCGGGCGCTTCCTCGAGCACACGCGCGTGTTCTACTTCTTGAACGACGGCGCCGAGGACACCTACCTCGCGAGCGCCGACTGGATGGATCGCAACTTCTTCCGCCGCATCGAGCTGTGCTTCCCGGTGCTCGATCCGGCGCTGAAAGCGCGCGTGCTGCGCGAGGGGCTGCTGATCTACCTCGAGGACACGGCGCAGGCCTGGATCATGGACGCGGAGGGCAGCTACCAGCGTGCCGCGCCACGTCGCGGCCGGGGGCGCGCCGCGCAGGAGGAACTGATCCAGGCGATCGCGCTGCCCGGGCAATCAGGCCGCGAGCGCCGGCTCGCCGTCGAAGAAGTGCAGAGCGTGGCGCCCGCCTAGCGGCGTCGGCGAAGCGGCGATGGCCCGCGGACCTAGAACGTCCCGGGGTAGGCGCCGCCGTCGATGAGGAAGTTCTGCCCGGTGACGTAGGAGGCCTGCGCGCTGCACAGGTAGGCGCAGGCGTCGCCGAACTCCTCGGCAGTGCCGAAGCGGCCCGCCGGGATGCTCTTCTCCAGCGCCGCCTTCACTTCCTCCACCGTCTTGCCTTGCTGCTTCGCGTTGTGCTCGGTGTTGCCCTTCAAGCGATCGGTCCAGAAGCGCCCGGGCAGCAGGTTGTTGATGGTGACGTTTTGCGCCGCCGATCGCCGCGCGATGCCGGCGATGAAGCCGGTGAGGCCGGTGCGCGCCCCGTTCGAGAGCCCCAGCTCGGCGATCGGCGCCTTGACCGCGCTCGAGGTGATGTTGACGACGCGGCCGAACCTGCGCGCCATCATGCCGTCGAGCGTCGCCTTGATGAGCTCGATCGGCGTCAGCATGTTGGCGTCGATCGCCTTCAGCCAGTCCTCGCGCGACCAGTTGCGGAAATCCCCCGGCGGCGGGCCGCCGGCATTGTTCACCAGGATGTCCGGGTTGGGGCAGGCGGCGAGCGCCTGGACGCGGCCCTCGGGCGTGGTGATGTCGCCCGCGACGGTCACGACTTTCGCACCGGTCGCTTTGCGGATCTCGTCCGCGGTCGCCTCCAGCGCCTCCTTGCCGCGCGCGGTGATGACGAGATTGACGCCTTCGCGCGCGAGCGACATGGCGCAACCCTTGCCCAAGCCCTTGGAAGCCGCGCACACCAGCGCGTTCCTGCCTCGAATTCCCAGATCCATGTTCAGTTCCGTCCTTTAATCCCTGCGAAGCGTGACGAGAAGTACCCCGGAGATGACGAGCGCGCCCCCGAGGAGCTGCGGCCCGGTGAGCGCGCCTTCGAGCAGCGCAAAATCGGCCAGCACCGTGGTGACCGGCCCGAGCGCGCCGATGAGCGCGAAGTGGTTGGCGCCGATGCGCTTGAGCGCCTCGGCGACAAGAAACACTGGGAACACCGTGCAAACGGTGGCGAGCAGGATCGCGTACCACCACACTTGCGCCGGCAACTCGAGCGCGGCGCCGGTCTCGAGCGCAAGGAACTGGACCACCGCGGGAACCGTGGACACGATCATGGTGTAGGCGGTGAAGCGCGTGGAGCCGACGCGCTTGACGAGCTGGCTGCCGGTGACTAGATATACCGCGTAGCACATGGCCGAGGCGAACACGAGCAACGCACCAAACAGGAACAGCCCCTGCTCGGGTCCCGCGCTGAGCTGCTGCGAGAGCACCAGCGCGATTCCGGCGTAGGTGACCGCGAGCGCTGCGAGTTCGCGCCGCGTCGGCGGCTTGGACAGAAACACCGCCGACAAGATCACCACCAGCGTGGGATAGAGAAACATGATCAGGCGCCCCAAGCCCGCGCTGACGTACTGCAGCCCGACGAAATCGAGCAGGCTTGCCGCGTAATAGCCCAGGAACCCCAGGCCAACGATTCCCGCCCAGTCGCGCCGGCTGATGGGGCCGGCGTCGCGAAATGCCCAGGCCATGGCGAGGAAGAAAGGCAGCGACAAGGTCATGCGCAGAAAAAGCAACGTCGTCGCGCTCACCGGGTGCGCGGCGTAGCCCAGCTTGATTAGCACCGGGCGGAAGGCGAACGAGATCGTGCCGATGAGGGCGAAAGCGATGCCCCAGGCGCGGTAGCCGGCCGCGCTCAACCGCGCGGCGCCCGGGCGGGCGCAACCCGCCTCATCGTTTCTTTCCGAGGATCGAGCCGAGCACGCCGCGCAGCACCTGGCGCCCCAGCTCTGAGCCGATGGCGCGCGCGGCGCTCTGCGTGGCGGACTCGATGATGCCCTTGGACTGCTTGCCGCCGCGCGGCCCGGTCTTGCCGAACAGCACGTCCGACAGCACGCTGCTCGTGGGCTTGGCCGCCGCGGTTTCTTCCTGCTTTTCCGCGGCGCGGTTCTTGAGCTTTTCGTAGGCCGACTCCCGGTCCACCTGCTTCTCGTAGTGGCCAGCAATAGCCGAGGAGGCGATCAATTGCTTGCGCTCCGCCTCTGAAATCGGTCCCAGCTTCGAGCCCGGCGGCAGGACGAAGGCACGCTCGGTGACACTGGGACGGCCCTTCTCGTCCAGGAACGACACCAGCGCCTCGCCCACGCCCAGCTCGGTGATCACTTGCTCGATTTTCAGCTTCGGGTTCGGGCGCATGGTTTCGGCGGCCGACTTGACCGCCTTCTGGTCCTTGGGCGTGAAGGCGCGCAGCGCGTGCTGCACCCGGTTGCCGAGCTGCCCGAGCACCGATTCCGGAATGTCGAGCGGGTTCTGCGTCACGAAAAACACGCCCACGCCCTTGGAGCGGATCAACCGCACCACCTGCTCGATCTTGTCGAGCAGCGCCTTAGGCGCGTCTTCGAACAGCAGGTGCGCCTCGTCGAAGAAGAAAACCACTTTCGGCTTCTCCGGGTCGCCGACCTCGGGCAGCTGCTCGAACAGCTCCGCCAGCATCCACAGCAGGAACGTGGCGTAGAGCTTGGGTGAGTTCATCAACTGGTCGGCAGCGAGGATATTCACCACACCCTTGCTGCCTGCCGTCTGCATGAGATCTGCGATATCGAGCATCGGTTCGCCGAAGAACTGCCCCGCGCCCTGGGTCTCAAGCGCGAGCAGGCCGCGCTGGATGGCGCCGACGGAGGCGGCGGAGACGTTGCCGTATGCGGTGGTGAACTTCGACGCGTTCTCGCCCACGTGCTGCAGCATCGCGCGCAGGTCCTTGACGTCGAGCAGCAAGAGGCCGTTGTCATCGGCGATCTTGAACACGAGGTTCAACACGCCCTCCTGGGTGTCGTTCAGCCCCAGCAGGCGCGCCAGCAGCAGCGGCCCCATGTCCGAGACGGTGGCGCGCACCGGGTGGCCGCTCTTGCCGAACACGTCCCACAGCACCACTGGGCAAGCCTGGTAGGCGAGCTCGAGCTTGAGGCTCTTCACGCGTTCGGCCACCTTGGGGTTGTCGCCGCCGGCTTTCGCCATGCCGGCGAGGTCGCCCTTGACGTCGGCCATGAACACCGGCACGCCGATGGTGGAAAACCCTTGCGCCATCGCCTGTAGGGTGACGGTCTTGCCGGTGCCGGTGGCGCCCGTGATGAGGCCGTGGCGGTTGGCGAGCGCGGGCAGCAGGTGCAGCTCGGCCTTTTCGTTCTTGGCTATGAGGAGCGGCGCGGTCATGACGGTAAAATTATTACATGGCGGGTCACAGCAAGTGGGCGAATATCAAGCACCGCAAGGCGGCAGCGGATGCGAAGAAGGGCAAGGTGTTCACGCGCCTCATCAGGGAGATCACGGTCGCCGCGAAACTCGGCGGCGGCGACCCCGGCACCAACCCGCGCCTGCGCCTGGCGATGGACAAGGCGCGCGAGGCCAACATGACCAAGGACAGCGTGCAGAACGCCATCAAGCGCGGCACCGGCCAGCTCGAGGGCGTCACTTACGAGGAGGCGCGCTACGAGGGCTACGGCGCGGGCGGGGCCGCGGTGATGGTCATTTGCCTGACCGACAACCGCACGCGCACCGTGGCGGACGTGCGCCACGCCTTCACCAAGAACGGCGGCAACCTCGGCGCCGACGGCGCCGTGGCTTACCAGTTCAAGCATTGCGGGCAGTTCGTGTTCGCGCCCGGGGCGAGCGAAGACCAGGTGATGGAGGCGGCGCTCGAGGCGGGGGCCGACGACGTGGTGAAGAACGACGATGGCTCGGTCGAGGTGGTCTGCGCGCCGGGCGATTTCGATGCCGTGAAATCGGCGCTGGAGAAGGCGGGCCTGAAGCCCGACGCCGCCGAGATCACCATGAAGCCCGCTGCGGAGAACGTGCTCGTCGGCGAGGACGCAGCGCGGATGCGCCGGCTGCTCGATGCCCTGGAGAGCCTCGACGACGTGCAGGACATCTACACGACGGCGGCGCTGGAAGAGGCGTGAGAAGCCTCAGGATCCTGGGAGTGGATCCGGGATTGCAGGTCACCGGCTTCGGGGTCATAGAGAAGACTGGCAACCGGCTGCAGTACCTCACCAGCGGCTGCGTGCGCTCGGGCCGGGGCGAGCTGGCGGCGCGCCTGAAAACCATCCTCGAAGGTCTGTCGGAGGTGATCGCCACCAACCGGCCGCACGAGGTGGCGATCGAAAAAGTGTTCGTCAACGTGAACGCGCAATCCACGCTCGCGCTCGGGCAGGCGCGCGGCACCGCGATCTGCGCCGCGGTGCTCGCCGGGCTGCCGGTCGCGGAGTACACTGCCCTGCAGGTGAAGCAGGCGGTGGTCGGCAAGGGTCACGCCCAAAAAGAACAGGTGCAGAACATGGTCAGGCGTTTGCTCGCGCTGCCCGGAAATCCCAGCCCCGACGCCGCCGACGCGCTTGCCTGCGCCATCTGCCACGCGCACGGCGGCTCGCTCGGTGGCCTATCCACCCGCGGCCTTCACATGAAGCGCGGCCGGCTCGTATGATTGGCCGGCTGAGCGGCAAGCTCGCGGCCAAGAATCCGCCGCAAGTGCTGGTGGAGGTGGGCGGCGTCGCCTACGAACTGGATGTGCCGATGAGCACCTTCTATGTGCTGCCCGCGACCGGCGATCCGGTGACGCTGCACACGCACTTGCAGGTGCGCGAGGACGCGCACGTGCTCTACGGCTTCGGCACGCTCGAGGAGCGCGCCGCGTTCCGCCAGCTGATCCGCATCTCGGGCGTGGGCGCGCGCACCGCGCTCGCGGTGCTCTCCGGGCTCTCGGTCGCCGATCTCGCTCAAGCCGTCGCGCTGCAGGAAGCCGGGCGCCTCACCAAGATCCCGGGAATCGGCAAGAAGACCGCCGAGCGGCTGCTGCTGGAGCTCAAAGGCAAGCTGGCGGACGCGGTCGCCAAGCCCGCGCCGGGCGGCGCAACCGATGTCCTCAACGCGCTGCTGGGTCTCGGATACAGCGACAGGGAGGCGGCGGCGGCGGTGAAGCAGCTACCGGCAGGAATTGGGGTCGCCGAAGGTATCCGCGCAGCACTCAAGGGTTTGGCAAAATCCTGATATGGCAGTCGAAACAGATCGTCTGATCTCGGCCAAGCCGACCTCGCCGCAGGAAGAGCAGATCGAGCGCTCGCTGCGGCCGGCGACGCTCGCCGAGTACATCGGGCAAGACAAGATCCGCGGCCAGTTCGAGATCTTCATCCAGGCAGCGCGCGCGCGCGCCGAGGCGCTCGACCACGTGCTGCTGTTCGGCCCGCCGGGGCTGGGCAAGACCACGCTGGCGCACATCGTGGCAAAGGAAATGGGCGTCAACCTGCGCCAGACCTCGGGCCCGGTGCTCGAGCGCCCCGGGGACCTCGCCGCGATCCTCACCAACCTCGAGCCGAGGGACGTGCTTTTCATCGACGAGATCCATCGCCTGTCGCCGGTGGTGGAGGAAATCCTCTACCCGGCGCTCGAGGACTACCAGATCGACATCATGATCGGCGAGGGGCCGGCGGCGCGCTCGATCAAGCTGGACTTGCCGCCCTTCACGCTGGTCGGCGCCACCACGCGCGCCGGCATGCTCACCAACCCCTTGCGCGACCGCTTCGGCATCGTGGCGCGGCTCGAGTTCTACGGCGTGCAGGACCTCGCGAAAATCGTGCGGCGCTCGGCTACGCTCCTCAAGGTGCCGCTCGTCGACGAGGGCGCTGCCGAAATCGCAGGCCGCTCGCGCGGCACGCCGCGCATCGCCAACCGCCTGCTGCGCCGCGTGCGCGACTACGCGCAGGTGAAAGCCGACGGCAAGGTGTCCAAGGCGATCGCCGACGCTGCGCTCAAGATGCTGGATGTGGACGCGCTGGGGCTCGATCTCATGGACCGGAAGCTGTTGCTCGCGGTGATCGAGAAGTTCGCGGGCGGGCCGGTGGGGCTGGAGAACCTGGCGCACGCCATTGGCGAGGAGGCCGACACCATCGAGGAAGTTCTCGAGCCTTTCCTCATCCAGAGCGGCTACCTGCAGCGCTCGCCGCGCGGCCGCATGGCGACTCTCACCGCTTACCGACACTTCGGCATCGTCGCGCCCTCCGGCGCGCAGGACCTGCTGACGCCGCCCGGCGAGCGTCCCGCCTAGGCGGGTTTCCAGTAATCGAATAGCGGCCCGTTCGGACCGTGAACCGGGTCGCACGCCGGCAACGGCACGCGCGCGACCGCCTGCACGGCATTCTTGAAGCGCGCGAGCGGGGGCACGCAGGTGTCGGGGTACTGGCCCTCCGGATAGGCGCCGACCACGCCGAGTGAGCCGCGCACCGACAGTTTCTTGTGGCCGGTGCCCGCCGGCAGCACGATCACATCGCCCGGTCTTGCAGTGACCGCAACCCCGGCGTCGCCGCCGAACTGCACCGTCACTTCGCCGCTATAGATGCCGAGCGCTTCGTGGCCGTTGCTGTGGAAATGGTGGAAGGGATGGACGCCGTTGCGCCACGCCGCAGGCCAGCGGTTGCGGCTGAAAAGCGCCTCGAACGCGGCCGCCGGGTCCGGCCCCGAGATCGGCACCGCGCCAGGATAGAGGAGCAGCGGCCAGCGCGGATGGTTGGGGATCGCCCCATCCGGCGTTAGCAGGTGCGCAAGCACTTTGGCCTCGGGCATGGGTGCGCTTAACCCTTTTCGCTCCGCCCTTCGTTTAATCCTGGACCACCCCAACCAAGCGAGGCGAGAACATGAAGGCGAATTATTTCACGGTTGCCGCGGCGGGCGCGTTGCTCGCCTTCTCGGGCGCGGCGCAGGCGTTCTGCGGCTTTTACGTCGGCAAGGCCGACGCGAGCCTGTTCAACGACGCCTCCAAGGTGGTGATGGTGCGCGACGGCGACCGGACCACGATCTCGATGCTCAACGACTTCCAGGGGGACCTCAAGGAGTTCGCCATGGTGGTGCCGGTGCCGGTGGTGCTGCAAAAGGAGGACGTCAAGACGCCGTTCCGGGCGCTCTTCGACCGCATTGATGCCTATAGCGCGCCGCGGCTGGCCGAGTATTTCGATCCCGATCCCTGCACTCCGCTCTACCCGGCGGCGGCCGCCGGCATCGCGCTCCAGGCGGGGCGGGTGGACCAGAGCGTGGCGAAGGAGATGCGGCGCGACGAGCTCGGCGTGCGCATCGAGGCGCAGTACACGGTCGGCCCCTACGACATCGTGATCCTGTCGGCCGAGCAGTCCGATGGCCTCGAGACCTGGCTCACCCAGAACGGCTACCGCATTCCCAAGGGCGCATCGAAAGCGCTCGCGCCCTACATCCGGCAGAACCTCAAGTTCTTCGTCGCCAGGGTGAACCTGGAGGAGCAGGCGAAATCGGGCACCGAGTTCCTCGCGCCGCTGCAGTTCTCGTTCAAGACCGAGAAGTTCATGCTGCCGATCCGCCTTGGCATGGTCAACGCGCGCGGGCCCCAGGACCTGGTGCTGTGGGTGCTGACGAAGCACGGCCGCGTCGAGGCGAGCAATTACCGCACCGTGAAGCTGCCTGCCAACGTCGAGCTGCCGCCCTACATCAAGGCGGACAAGGAGCACGCCTTTGCGCCGTTCTACCGCGCGCTGTTCGACGAGCAGTCGAGGCGCGAAGGCTATCGCGTAGTGTTCACCGAGTACTTCTGGGACATGAGCTGGTGCGACCCCTGCGCCGCGAACCCCTTGAGCGCGCAGGAGCTGAAGAATCTCGGCGCGGACTGGGTCGCAGGCGACACGCGCCAGGGCGCCAAGGTGATGCTGACGCGCCTTCACGTGCGCTATACGCCGGAGACCTTCCCCGAAGACCTCGCTTTCCAGGAGACCTCCGACCGGCAGAACTACCAGGCGCGCTACGTGCTGCGCCACGCCGCCAAGGTCGCACCGGATGCCTGCCCGGCGGCGCGCGATTACCTGCTCAAAATCGCCGCCCGAAAAGAGAAAGAAGCGCAAACCCTCGCCTCGCTCACCGGCTGGCAGGTAGAGCAGATCCGCTCGAAGAGCGGGCTCACGCTCGCGGACACCGGCTTCTGGGGCCGCGTCTGGCGCTGGCTCGCCGCTCCGCCCGCCGACGGCCACGTGCAGATCTCGCGTTAAAGGCCGGGCGATGACTTCCGCCGTGCTCGCCCTGGCCCGCAGCGCCGCCGCACGCTTGCCGCAGGATGCGCGCTTTTTCCAGATCGCGTTCCTCGCCACGCTGCTCTCGATCGGGGTGTTGGCGCGCGACTTCAGCCTTAGACCTGAGCAGATGGCGCTCGCCTTCGCTGCCGGCCTCGCGGCGCAGGCGTTCTGGGTGCGCCGGCTGGGGCTCGCAAAAGTCGGCTATCTCAGCGCTGTGATCACCTGCTTCGGGCTGTCGATTCTCCTGCGCGCGGACAATCTCTGGGCGCACCCGATTGCGGCGGCAGTCGCGATGTCCGCGAAGTTCGTTCTGCGGCTGAACGGCAAGCACCTCTTCAACCCGGCGAACCTCGGCGCAATGCTGGGCCTGCTGCTCCTGCCCGGAGCGTGGGTGTCGCCGGGACAGTGGGGTAACGACCTTGCCTACGCCTGCTGGTTCGTCGCGCTCGGCGGCCTGGTGACGCAGCGCGCTCGGCGCTGGGACGTGAGCTGGATGTTCCTCGCGTTCTACCTCGGGCTGGTGGCGGCGAACGTGCTGTGGCTGGGGAAAAGCTGGGCGATCCTGGGCCACCAGATGCAAAGCGGCGCGCTGCTGCTATTCGCGTTCTTCATGATCTCGGACCCGATGACCATCCCCAACCGGACAGCCGGACGCGCGCTGCACGCGGCGGCGGTGGCGATTCTGGCATTCCTGTGGCAGTACGCGCTTTTCAGGCCCAACGGCCTGATATGGGCGCTGTTCCTGTGCGTGCCGCTGGTGCCGCTCATCGATCGCTGGCTGCCGGCGCCGCGCTTCGAGTGGCGGAATCGATCTTGAGGCTGGGCTAGAATGCGCCGGTGCAGCGAGAGGAGCAACGAGCGCGCACCTTCTCCTGGCAGGTGCGGGTCTACTACGAGGACACCGATTTCGGCGGCGTCGTCTACTATGCCAACTACCTGCGCTTTTTCGAGCGCGCGCGCACCGAGTGGCTGCGCGCGCTGGGCGCGGACCACCAGCGCCTCGCCGCGGAGCACGGGCTGGTGTTCGTAGTGCGCCGCGCCGAGATCGATTTCGTGCGCGCGGCGCGGCTCGATGACTTGCTCGAGATCACCGTCGAGCCGGCCGAGAAGAAGCACACCTACGTCATGCTGCGGCAGCGCGCGCTGCTTGGCGGCGAGCGCGTGGCCGAGGCCCTGGTGCAGGTGGCTTGCGTGCGGCGCGCCGACTCACGCCCGGCGCCGATCCCGGAGGCATACATGGAACGCATGCAGGCATGAACGTCACGCAGGATCTCGAGCTGTGGAACCTGGTGGTCAACGCCTCGCTGGTGGTGAAGGCGGTGATGCTGCTCTTGCTGGCGGTGTCGTTCCTATCCTGGATGTTCATCTTCCGCAAGTGGATCGCGATCCGGCACGCGCGCGAGCAGACCGAGGGCTTCGAGCGCGAGTTCTGGAGCGGCAACGACATCAACATCCTGTACCAGGGCGCGGTCAACAACCGCCATTCGATCGGCAGCCTGGAGCGCATCTTCGAGGCTGGCTACCGCGAGTTCACCAAGGCCCGGGGCCAGCGCGGCACCGACTCCTCGGTGATGGTGGACGGCGCGCGGCGCGCCATGCGCGCCACCTACCAGAGGGAGATGGACCATCTCGAGAGCCACCTCTCGTTTCTCGCCTCGACCGGCTCGGTGAGCCCTTATGTAGGGTTGTTCGGCACGGTGTGGGGGATCATGCACGCCTTCAGGAGCCTCGCCAACGTGCAGCAGGCGACCCTCGCCTTGGTGGCGCCGGGGATCGCCGAGGCGCTGATCGCCACCGCAATTGGCCTGTTCGCGGCCATCCCGGCGGTGGTCGCGTACAACCGCTACTCGCACGACATCGACCGGCTCGCGATCCGCTTCGAGAGCTTCATGGAAGAGTTCTCCAACATCCTGCAGCGCCAAGCGGTGCGGTGACGGTGCGCTCAGCCACCGTCGTCCCCGCGCAGGCGGGGATCCACTGACCATGGCGCGGCTGCACTCCAAGCGCGGCCCGATGCACGAGATCAACGTCGTGCCCTACGTCGACGTGATGCTGGTGCTGCTCGTCATCTTCATGGTGACGGCGCCGCTCGTCACCCCGGGCCTGATCGAGCTGCCCTCGGTGTCGAAGGCCTCCGTCGCGCCGGTGGCGCCGCTCGAGGTGATCATCAAGGAGGACCAGTCGGTGCTGCTGCGTAGCCGCGACGCCAAGGGCGGCACGCTTGATGAGCGCAAGGTGGCGCGCGGCGAGCTGGCGAAGCTGTTGCGCGAGCGGCAGCAGAAGAATCCCGATCAGCCGGTGCTGATCGCCGCCGACAAGAACGTGCGCTACGAGGCGGTGTTGAACGTCATGGACGAGCTGCACAAGCAGCAGGTGCGCAGGGTCGGGCTGCTCGTCAAGCCCGCGCAATGAGACATCCCGTGTCAACCGCGCACGGGGGGTGCGGGGGGGCCGGGAAGGCTCCGAGCGCATCTACCGGAGGGGGCCCGGCCCCCCTGCTCCGATGAGCGTAGCTCCTGCGCTGCCGATCTTCGATGTACGCCGCGACCCGGGGGCGGCGAGCTCGATAGCGCTCGCGCTCGCGGTGCACCTGCTGCTGTTCGCCGTGCTGCTAGTAGGCGTGCGCTGGCAGAACCGGCCGCCGCAGACCGTGGTGGTCGAGCTCTGGAGCGAGCCGCCGCCGGTCCAGTCCCAGCCCAAGCCGGCACCGCAAATAGCGCCTGCGCCTCCCGCGCCCAAGCCCGAGCCGGTGATCCAAAAACCCGACATTGCGCTCAAGGAACCCGCCAAGCCCAAGCCGGTCCCCGAAGTCAAGCCCAAGCCTGAAGTGAAACCTGAGCCCAAGCCGGAGCCCAAGCCCGTGGCCAAGGTCGAGCCGCCCAAGCCACGCGTGGACGAGACGCAAAAGCGCATGCGCGAAGAGCTCGCGCGCGAGCAGGCCCAGTTCGCCGATGCGCGCGAGCGCAGTGCGATTCGCGATCAGCTGGCGCGGGACTCCGCAAGCGCCAACACACGCGCCCTGGACGAGTACGTCGGCCGCATCCGCACCAAGGTGCGCGGCAACTGGATCCTGCCGCAGGATCTGAAGGGCAACCCAGAGGCGGTGTTCAACGTGGTACAGCTGCCCACCGGCGAAGTGCTTTCGGTGAAGCTCGCGCGCTCCAGCGGCATTGCCGCCTACGACGACGCGGTAGAGCGCGCGATCCTAAAGTCCTCGCCGTTGCCGCGGCCCGACAGGCCAGAACTTTTCAGCCGCGAGCTGCGTCTCACCTTCAGGCCGAAGGATTGAACCCTATAATCGCGCCCATGCGTTTTCTGGCGGTGCTTCTTGCAATGCTCGCGATCTGCGCTCCGGCACGTGCGCAGCTCTCGATCGAGATCACCGCGCCGGGCGTGCAGCGCATTCCGATCGCGATCGTGCCGTTCGCCGGCGAGGGCGCGCTCGCTCCGGGGATCACCCCGATCGTGCGCGCGGACTTGGAGCGCAGCGGCCTGTTCCGCACGCTCGAGGTGCCGCCGCTCAATCCGGCGCCGACCGAGGCTTCGAACGTCAACTATGCCGAATGGCGCTCGCGCCTGGCGGACGCGGTGGTGCTCGGCTCGGTGGCGGCGCGCCCCGACGGCAGGTTCGAGGTGCGCTTCAAGCTGTTCGACACGGTGAAGGGCACCGACCTTTCCGGGGTCGCGTTCACGCTCAACCGGCAGCAGCTCCGCACCACCGCGCACCGCATCGCCGATTTCGTCTACGAGAAGCTGACCGGCGAAAAGGGCGTGTTCTCGACCCGCATCGCCTACGTGGTCAAGCGCGGGCCGAGGTTCGAGCTGCAGATCGCGGACGCCGACGGCGCCGGCGAGGAGACCGCGCTCGCCTCGTTCGAGCCGATCATCTCGCCCACCTGGGCGCCCGACGGCCGGCGCCTCGCGTACGTCTCGTTCGAGAACAAGAAGCCGGTGGTGTACGTGCACTCGCTGGTGGACGGCAAGCGCCAGGTGGCGGCCAACTTCAAGGGCTCGAACTCGGCGCCCGCGTGGGCGCCCGACGGCTCGAAGCTGGCGGTGGCGCTGTCGCGCGACGGCGGCTCGCAGCTCTACCTGGTCAACCCAGACGGCAGCAACGTACGCCGCCTCACGCAATCCAGCGGCATCGACACCGAGCCGTTTTTCTCGCCAGACGGCCAGAGCATCTACTTCACCTCCGACCGCGGCGGCAGCCCGCAGATCTACCGCATGCCGGCGGGCGGCGGCGAGGCGCAGCGGGTGACCTTCGAGGGTAGCTACAATGTTTCGCCCCGCATCAGCGCCAACGGCAAGAGCCTTGCGTACGTCGCCCGCAACGGCAGCAAGTTTCAGGTCGCGGTGCTCGATCTCGCCACGCGGCAGGCGCAGGTCCTCACCGACAGCGATAAGGACGAGTCGCCCTCGTTCGCACCCAACGGCCGCATGATCCTGCTGGCGACGGTGATCGGCGGCCGCGGCGTGCTCTCGGCAGTTTCGGCCGACGGCCGCATCAAGCAGCGCCTGAGCGTGTCCGCGGGCGACGTGCGCGAGCCGGCGTGGGGCCCGTTCATCCAGTGACAAGGAGAAACAACATGCGTGCAATTTGGATCGTGATTCTCGCTGCGGCGCTGGCCGCGTGCTCCAGCACCCCCGAGCAGGAGCAGGAACCTGCCGGCGTCGAGGAACGCCAGCCCGGCGCCGACGCGCGGCCCGGCGCGCAGACCCAGCCGGTGGCGCCGGGAGGGGTGGCGCGCGTCGACCTGGGCGCCGCGCCCTCGGGCGCGGCTGCGCTCAAGGACCCCAACAACATCCTGTCCAAGCGCTCCATCTTCTACGAGTTCGACAAGTTCGACGTCAAGGACGAGTACAAGGCGCTCATCGAGGCGCATGCCAGGTACCTGCGCGACAACCCGCGCGCCAAAATGCTGATCCAGGGCAACACCGACGAGCGCGGCGGCCGCGAGTACAACGTGGCGCTCGGCCAGAAGCGTTCCGACGGCGTGCGGCGCATGCTGGTGCTGCTCGGGGCGAAAGACGACCAGATCGAGGCCGTGAGCCTGGGCGAAGAGAAGCCGCGCGCGCAGGGGCAGGAGGAGTCCGCCTGGTCGCAGAACCGGCGCAGCGACGTCCTCTACTCCGGCGAGTATTGATGCGCGCGCGTACCCTCTGGCTGGCTGCCTGGCTGGCCGCTGCGCCCGTGGCGCAGGCGGCGGTGTTCGACGACGACATCGCGCGCGCGCGCATCCAGGAGCTGCGCCAGCGCTTCGAGGCCTATCAGAAGAGCCTGGACGAGCGCTTGGCGCGGATCGAATCCTCGAGCGGCGACCGGCGTGCAATCCTCGACCTGGCGGGCCAGATCGAAGCCGTGCGCGGTGACCTCGCCAAGATGCGCGGCCAGATCGAGGTGCTGCTGCACCAGCTCGAAAACTCGGATAAGCGCCAGAAAGACCTGTACGTGGACATCGACACGCGCCTGCGCAAGCTCGAGCAGGTGAAGGAGGGCGCGGCGGCGCCGGGCAAGCCCGCCCCGGAGGCGCCGGTGGCGGAAGGCGAGACCAAGGCCTACGAAGCGGCGCTCAACCAGTTCAAGCTCGGCAACTATCCGCTCTCGATTTCGGCGTTCCAGGGTTTTCTCGTCACCTACCCGTCATCCAGGCTCGCGCCCTCGGCGCAGTACTGGATCGGCAACGCGCACTACGCGCAGCGCGAATACAAGCAGGCGATCGCGGCGCAACAGCGCGTGCTCGCATCCTGGCCCGACGACGCCAAGGCGCCGGATGCGATGCTCAACATGGCCTCGTCGCAAGAGGCGCTCGGCGACCGGCGCGGCGCGCACAAGACGCTCGAGGGCCTGGTGGCGCGCTATCCCGGCAGCCCGGCCGCGGCGAGCGCCAAGCAGCGGCTGACGCCGCCGGCGCCGGCGCCGGCCAAGCGATAGCGCTGCGGTAAACTGTAAAGTCAGACTTTACACTTTTGCTTCCCTGATCCGGGCATGGAACCGACTCCCGCGCAGCTCGCGACTTACGTCGCTTGGGGCGCGTTCGCGCTGGCGTTCATATTCGGCGCCGTGGGCGCCAAGACGAACTTCTGCACCATGGGCGCGGTGTCCGACTGGGTCAACATGGGCGACAGCGGGCGCCTGCGCATGTGGCTGCTCGCGATCGCGGTCGCGATCCTGGGTTCCAACGCGCTGCACCTCGCGGGCGTGGTGGATCTGCAAAAGTCCCTCTACCAGGGGCCCAATTTCACCTGGTTGTCCTTCATCGTGGGCGGGTTCCTGTTCGGCGTCGGCATGACGCTCGGCTCCGGCTGCGGCTCCAAGACCCTGATCCGCATCGGCGGCGGCAACCTCAAGTCGGTGATCGTGTTCGTATTCCTCGGCATTGCCGCCTACATGACGCTGCGAGGACTTTTCGGCGCCTTCCGCGTCGAGGTGCTGGAAAAAGCGAGTTTCGCGCTCGCCGGCGGCCAGGACCTGCCATCGCTCGCCGCGCGCGCCTTGGGTGGCGACAAGAAGAGCTGGATCCTCGGGCTGGCGCTCGCCCTCGGCGGCGGGCTGCTCGCATTCGTCTACGCGGCGAAGGACTTCCGCGCCAATTTCGACTACACGCTGGGCGGCGTGGTGACCGGCCTGGTGGTGGTCGGCGGCTGGTACGTGAGCGGCGTCGTCGGCCACCTCGCCGAGGACCCGCAGACGCTGCAGGAGGCGTTCGTCGCCACCAACACCGGGCGCATGGAGTCGTTTTCGTTCGTCTCGCCGATGGCGTTCTCGCTCGAGTACCTGATGCTCTGGACCGACAAGTCGAAGATCGTGACCTACGGCATCGCCTCGGCCGCCGGCGTGATCGCGGGCTCGGCGGCCTGGGCGCTATGGTCCAAGAGCTTCCGCTGGGAGGGTTTCCGCGACGCCGAGGACACCGCCATGCACATGCTGGGCGGAATCCTGATGGGCTTTGGCGGCATCACTGCGCTCGGCTGCACCGTGGGGCAGGGCATCACGGGGTTTTCCACGCTGGCGCTCGGCTCGATCCTGACGTTCGTTGCGATCGTGGCCGGCGCGGCGGCGACGATGAAGTGGCAGTACTGGCGGATGACGGGTGAAGCGTGAGCGCGCGTTGAACGGCGCATGCAGTGCGTCCGTTCCAACGCGCGCACGTAAAAGGGCGCAATCGTTGACGTTCGCTCTCGCGCGCCGGTACAATCGCGTCCCTTTTACGGGTCGTTAGCTCAGCTGGTAGAGCAGCGGACTTTTAATCCGTTGGTCGGCGGTTCGAATCCGCCACGGCCTACCAACATTTTCAAACACTTGCGAGTTTGCGTCTACTCCGCCATCCGGTCGCTGTAAGCACATAGTAAGCAGCGGCCGGCGCTTGGCGATTCGCAGGATGCCGCACTTGGCATCCAATCCCTACGGTTCGATCCTACTCCGTTGGGTTCCGTGAGGCGAGTGCGGCGAATCTCAGGACGAACAAAGTCCGGTGAAGATCGCGGTCAGATCGGATAGCGATCGGGTGGGGATGCTCGACCAATGGGGTGGCTATGCCCAAACCATAGGGTCGCCATCCCCACGCGATCGGGCCGCGGTCACCGACTATCAAATGATCCGCGCGCTCGAACGGTAATGCAAGGCTCCCTCGACGGCGGCTCAACGGTCCCTTAACGATCGTTCAACATTTCCCAAGCGAGAAGATGGAAGCCGGCCACCTGGTGGCGGTAGTCGTCAAGGCCGCCGGGGTGGTGGGGGCTGGTCAAGGTTACCGTTCTACAAAAAATTTTCCCGTTTTCCCGAAGCTGGACGGTTGCCGGGGTGGGTCGGTTGGTCCAAGAGGAGCGAAGAACAGACCCTCCCGATTGACCCCTTCCGGCCAGGAGCAGTCGTTTGCGGCACCTACTGAATTGCCTCGCCCGCCCCTGCCCGCACGGCGCCGCACGATTTGCCCATTCTCCCGCTTCCCGGCCCTGGTTTGACGGCGCACGATGCCGCTTATGTCGCGTCACGGGCCGCTATTGGTAAAAACGGCAATCAATACCGCCCGTGTTATTTGCGCACGGCATATTTCTTGGCCTTCGGATTCCACTCAACCTCGGAATCATCATCGCAATCCAGGCAGCTCCTTACGGCGATTCTCGACCGGTTGCGCCCCAGCGCCAGGAATCCCGGTTCGCCTGAAAGCTGGCTGAGGAACACACGGCGCCAGGCACCTGAGTCGGTTCGCGTCACGATCAACATGAATCGCCCGCTCTTTCCATCGTTAATCTCGTAGACGCCGACCGCGGCCCGGTCGGGTCGGCCGTCGCGATTGAAATCGCCCATGAGTTCGAAGGAGAAGGGTCCGGCCTCTCCATACTCAAATCCGTTTGGGCCACTTGGCTGAAGCTCGGGTATCGGGATGTTTTTAAACTGAGTCACGCTCGCACGTCGCCACGAAGGATGGATTCTCTGAACCGGGATCCCGTAAATTTCCGAATCGCACGGCATAAAGCGAATTCGCAACGGCCACGCATCCTTAGGGGACCGCTCGTCGAATTTGGCTTGCGGATCGCATGCATGGGCCGCCAAGGACCAAGTCGCCGCAAGCAAGAGAATGGCGCTCGCACACTCGCGCAATAGCAGAGGTAGCGGAAATGATTTCATTTTATGGGCCCGCTCTTAGCCTTGAGTTGCGACGGATAGGAAAGTCTATCCACCCCTGGCCGCACAGTGTCGGACGATTTGCCCATTCTCCCGCTTCCCGGCCCTGGTTTGACGGCGCACAATGCCGCTTATGTCGCGTCACGGGCCGCTATTGGTAAAAAAAGTGCAGTAGCGCACTGAATGTCGGCGCGCGCCGGCGCAGCATGGTGGTAGGAGGAGGGCTCTAGGAGCCCCACATGGTCACAGGCGCAGGACTTCTCTCGTTGCTCGTCACGCTGGTAATCGTCGGCGTGATCTTCTGGCTTCTCTACTGGTTCATCGGCCAGGTCGGCCTACCCGAGCCATTCAACAAGGTGGCCATGGTGCTGATCGCCCTCGCGGCCGTCGTCTACCTGATCGGGATCCTGACCGGCGCCGCACCGACGATCAAGCTGGTCTAGAGCGGGTCATTTCTTGGGTTCGTTCGGAGCGAACGACATGAGCTCCATGTCGATATTCGGCTGCGGCCAGGAGCAATGCCCACCGACCTCGAACCGGACCCTGGATTGATACTTAACCGTGCGTCGGACGGAATCGGCGAACCAGAATGTCAGTTCCCCCTTTCCTCCTGCGGATCCGCCCATCCAAGGCTTCAGATCGACGACGACCTTCCACGTGTCGAAAGTTCCGGCTTGGACAGTGACGCGCTCTCGACCGACGACGCGAGCCGAAGGATTGCAGTTGACCAGGCCAACGTCGCATTCCCAGAGCTGCCGGAAGTCCACGCGGCCCCAGACCTCGCTACCACTCAGGGATTGAAATGCCGCCAGATAGGGGGAGAAACTTGCGACCCCTGGAGCGAGGGCGGTGAGGAACGCTCCAGCTTTGTGCGTTTGTTCAATGGCGGCGCCGTTCTCTGGTTTCGATACGTCCGTGATGCTAGACGGAGTCACAGACTGCACGACGACCGAGAGCTGATACCTGCGCCGGGGGGAGTCGGCATCCTGCACTTGGTACACCCAGCGATCGCCAACGCTGGGCGCCTGTCCATAGGCAGGCATGCTGGCCACGACCACAGCTACTAGTAGGAATTTTGCGTAGTTCATTGCTCCCCCATCAGTTAGTTAACGCACCCGCACAATAAAGATTCGCCCGCCGTACCAGTTCGTCATCACCTTGAACGCCGGGCTTTTCATGTCGCACAGCCTGGCCGAGCAACGGATAGGAAAGTCTATCCACCCCTGGCCGCACAGTGTCGGACGATTTGCCCATCGGCCAGTTCGATTTGAACCACGGCCAGCTGCGCTCACAGGAATTGGTGATCGACACCACCAGCAACCGCGTCGCGGGACATGCCAGCGCCGATTTCGCTAGCGGGCGTATTGATCTGCTATTCGTGCCGCGCCACAAGACGCCGCGGCTCTTCAGTCTCGCGACGCCGGTGGAAGTCAGGGGCACATTCGACAATTACCGCATCTCCTTGCGCCCGGCGGACTTTCTCGGAACGGCGTGGCAATGGGTGACGTCGCTGGTCACTGTGCCGATGAGCTGGTTTGGCGCCGAGCGCATACCGGCGGATGGGCACGATGTGTGCGCGAACCCGGGGCGCTAGCGCAACCTGCCCGAGACGGCGCTTAGCGACGGCTCGAGCGCGTTGACACGCGCATCAAGGTCGTGCGAGAATCTTCGAACACCGCGCCAGAAGTAAACGGCCGCTCGGGCCGGCGCCGGGCCGGTGCAAACAAGCCATCCCACGCGTAACCGGAGACACCGGGCGCGTGGCCATTTGGATGGTTCCGACATTCCGCATCTAGGAAAGGGACCCAATGAGGTACATCTACATCGCGCTGATCGTCGTCTTCACCGGGCTCGTCGCAATTTTCATGTTCCAGAATCTTGAGACGGTTACCGTGTCAATGTTCACGCTCAGGATCGCCCTGCCCGTTTACTTGCTGGCGTTCGCCTTCTACGTGCTGGGCATGCTGACCGGCGGCTCTTTGTTCGAGGTCCTGCGCACGTGGATCCATCGTGCCTCCCGGCGGGGTCGGCCATCCACCTGACGTTCCTGGATTCGAAGCATTCCGCGCCTACCGCTGTTACACACACAAGGAGAGTCAGAATGGCAAATTTCTGGGATCTGGTCTTGCTGATCGCATCTGCGCTCGTGTCTATCGCGTATCTCTTCGTCCTGTTCCATATCATCTTCGACCTGTTCCGCGATACCGAGCTCGGGGGGGGCTTCAAGGCGCTATGGATCATCGGCCTTCTCTTCGTGCCGGTACTCACCGCGCTCATCTATATCCTCGCCCGCGGCCGCGGCATGGCCGATCGGCAGCGGGCCGCCATGCAGCGGGCCCGGTCGGAAGCCGACGCGTATATCAAGGAAGTTTCCGGCAAGTCGCCGGCGGATCAGATCGCCGCCGCCAAGTCGCTGCTCGACGCGGGGACCATCAACCAGGAGGAGTTCACCCGGCTCAAGGCGAAGGCGCTGGCCTGACCCCGGCAAATGCCGACGGGTCGCTTCTGCAACGACAGTTCAACCAGACAGGCGGCCCGGCACGGCCGGCGCCCGAACCCGCGAGCGCGCGGGCCGTCGTTACGAGCAGGTCGAACGCAGCCGGCGCAGCGCCTCGTTCGCCGCCGGGAGGTTGGCCGGATTTTCGCCCTTGAAATAGCGCTCGCCCAGCGGCAGTTCCCGGCTGCCCGCCGGCGGCCAGCCGCGCACCGCGACAACGCGTGGCGAGAGTCCGGCGGCGGCGATCCGGCCCTCGTCGATGTCGCGCTGGCAAACGAGCAGGACCCCGTTGGCCGCGAGCACCCGGTCGCGCGCTGCCGCGAGCGGGCGAGCGGCCTTCATCGACAGCGCACCCGTCTGTGGCGGGAGCGATAGGAGAAAGAATCGTTGCCCGCCGGGGTTCTGCGAGATCGCCCGGTTGGCCACCTCCTGGAAAGTAAATCCGTAGCCGGCAATGTAGAGCCCGCCTTCGGACTGCGCGGATGCCGGCGACGCCATTCCCGCCGCGCAGACAACCGCAGCGACCATAATGAGGTTCGGAAAGTTTGACGCGCGTGTCTGGGTCATCGGCAAGGTCCTCGGCTGCAATTATCGAGCGCTTCTGCGCGCGAAGTTGTGGTTTTGCGGTTACTTGACAGCCGCCCTTCTCGACTCAGCCTCGCGCCGCTCCATTTCAGCCAGATCCCGCTCGAGGAAGAAGTTGAGGAATTAGTGTCCCGAGTCGCTAATTCGCTGAACAAATCAGGACACTTGGCTCAATCGAGCAAACCCAATACTATCAGTGTTCCTCGAAACGTTTGATGCGGAAGCGCTAGAATCAAATAATGATACTGAAATCAATTTCGCTGCGATGGGATTTCCTCGCCCCGTGGCTTCTCGCCGCGGCTCTCCTGCTGCCTGCACCGGCATGGGCGCAAGCCGCCATGACGACGCAATCGGTGAACGTGCGCGCCGGTCCCTTGGATATTTTTCCGACCGTTACCTGGCTCTTGACGGGGACATCGGTTACCGTTGTGGGGTGCACCGCCAACTGGCGTTGGTGCGATGTCATCTCGCAGCGCACACGGGGCTGGGTGTATACGCGCTTCCTTTCCTATCGATTCAATGGCACCGCGGTCACCATCGTCAATGTCGGCCCGGGCCTCGACCTCCCGCAAACCGAGTTTGTGCTGGGCCCATACTGGGACGCGCATTACCAGAACCAGCATTGGTTCGGACGTAAACCCTATTGGCAGACCCGCTGGGACCGGCAACCGCCGCCGCCGGCGTGGCGCGCACCCGCGACCGCTCCCAGGTAACTGCCTGCCGGCTTGCGGCAATCGCATCCGTTGCCGGAAGCGAGTGATGCGAATTTCCGGGCGCAGGTCCCGGGTCAGTCAAATCTTCTGGAATATCAACCCGGTCCAGGGGGCATGCCCCCGGCTGCAGGTGAAGGCTGCCCCTTGCGGGAACCGTATTTGTGGGAGTACACCCACGTGAATTCCGCGCCGAACAAGAAGATCTGGGCGGAATAGTAAACCCACAGCAGCACCACGATAAGCGACGCGGCCGCCCCGAAGCCCGTGGAGATGCCACTGCGTCCGATGTAGGCGCCGATCAGGAACTTGCCGGTGACAAACAACAGCGAGGTGACGGCCGAGCCGATCCAGACATCCTTCCAATCGACCCGCACGCGCGGCAACGCCTTGTAGATCATTGCGAACACCGCGGTCGCCAGCACGATGCCGAGAGCGAGGTCGATCGCCCGCGCAATCGTCTCCCATCCGCTGAATAGCGGGACCCACCACCGGTTGAGCGCAGCCAGGCCGGCGCTGAATGTCAACGAGACCATCAACAGGAAGCCAATACCGAAAATCATCCCGAACGACAACAGGCGGGCACGCACAAACCGCCACACACCGGTGTGCCCGCTCTTTGCCGGCGCCCGCCAGATGCGATCGAGAAAATTTCACCGCGGGCGGATGCTTCGCCGAAAACCATTCCGGCGATCGAAATCACGATCAGCAACAGCGGGGCGATCGAAAACATCGTGTAAAAGGCCAATGCCGCGCCCATGCTCTGGGCGTAGTCATGCACCCAATTGACGGCGGCGGCCTTGAGCAAATCCACGATATCCTTGTGATTCATTTGGCCGCTCCCAGTCGCTCGTGGAACATCGATAGCAGGTTTACTTCGTTGCCGCGCATACCGGGGAACCAAGGCGTTGGCCTCTACCGGATTTTCGTCCCCATACATATACAAAGGGCGTGCGCGCGAAGAATAACGCCTGGCGGGAACACGCGCTTTCATTGAAATCAAGGAGAAGTCAAATGACGAGCGGCATGAGTGGGTCGAAAATCGCGGCAGCGGGTGTGCTGGCAATCATCTGCGGGGCGGCCTGGGCGCAAACCAGCGTCACCTACGGCAGGATCACCGCGGTCAACCTGGTGACCGAGTCGAACAGAGGAGCGCAAACCGGGGGCGCGCTGGTCGGCGGAACGCTCGGCCTCATCTCGGGATCGGGTTAATCATCGAGCAACCGGGCCTTGCGCGCGGTGGGTGGCGGCCTCGCCGGACAGCAACTGGCGTGAATGGGCAGCAACCGGCAGGCATTCGAGTACACGATCCTGCTCGGTGGCACTTCCACCGTCACGATGGTCACCGATGAAGCCGGGCTGCGGGTCGGCGATTGCGTGGCAGTTGAGCGCGGCAGCTACAACAATTTGCGCCTCGTCGCCGACTCCCGATGCGCCGCGCCAAAACCCGCGCCAAAGGCAAAAGCGGCACCTCCTCCGGCGAAAGCGGAGCCGGCGGCCGTGCGCCAGGCCGATGCTTGCGTAGCCGCCAAGGAGCAGCTGCTCAAGGCAGAGACCGACGAAGCTTTCGATCGCGCGGAGCGCCGGGTGCGCCTGCTGTGCGCCGACCGATCAGCGCGCCGCAACCGCGGCCGGCCGGGCGGTTGCACTAGTTAGCGGCGTGGCGCTCGAACTCGCGCAGAAGCCGGATCTCCTCGCGCCACGCGGCAACCAGCCGGTCGCCCTCCGGATTGCGGCTCTCGTCGCGCGCGCGCCGTTTGCGGAAGGCAAGTTCGTTTTGCGCATTCACGATCGCCGCTGAGAGCGCGGGATTAAGCCGGTCGATGCGCCGTGTGCGGAACATCCCGTCGTGCAGGATCTGCTCGTACTCCGTCGGGCTCACCGCCCGGCCTACCTCTTCGGCAAGCTCTTCTCGGATCACGCGCCGTTCCCAGGCGCCGCTCCACCACAGCGCAAAGGCCATGAGGACCACGAACGGCAGAAACAGGGTGAGCTCCATCAGGCTTCCCTGCAGCCACGCTTCGACCAAACCGATGTCGGGCGGGGCCTCGTGC
>CAYMVA010000016.1:0-20947 GCA_964393745.1 uncultured Enterobacteriaceae bacterium
CTGCTCGCGCTCGCCGAGCTTCGCGGTGAACGCCGCCAGGGATTCGAGGAATTTCGCGCGCTCGGTCAGCACGCCGCGATGGTGCGAGGTGACCCAGGTCTTCGCGGGCAGGTTGGCAAGTCGCGCGAGAGTGCGGCGGAACTCGGCCAGGCTCGAGGTCGCGTCGCCGTAGTACGGGCCGAACCCCGAGAGGTCTATGTCGCCGAGGAATGCGACGCCTTGCGGCTCGACCAGCAACACCGTATGCCCGGAGGTGTGCCCAGGCATGTGCACCGCGCGCACGCGCGCGCCGCCCAGATCCCAGGTAGCACCGTCCGCGTAACCCACGGCGTCCGGCCGCGGCACATAGAAAAAATCCTTCTCGATCTTCGCCTTCAGTTTTTCGAGCACCGGCGCCGAATAGCCGTAGTGGCGCGCCAACCCGTCCCAGCTGCGCGCGGCGGCAAGGTCGGCATCGGGCGCGAACACTTTCGCTCGCGGCACGCGGTGCAGCCCCGCCATATGGTCCTCGTGCACGTGGCCGAGGATCACCATCTCGGCGGCGTCGAACTCGGCGCCGATGCGGTTCGCGACCAGCGGCGTGTCGAACGCGGCGAGCGTGTCGCGGCCGCGCACCATCACCTGGTTGCCGTCCGGGTACTTGCCGCTCTTGTCGCCGAAGAACACCGTCACCGGGCCGAACTCGGCGCGGGCGATCATCGGAGCAGGGGGGCCGGGCCCCTTCCGGTAGATGCGCTCGGAGCCTTCCCGGCCCCCCCGCACCCCCCGAGCGCGGTTGGCAGCGGATGTCTCATGTCGGGCCGGGCTTGCGGAAATCGCCGCGCTCGAGCAGCCAGGAGGCGGCGAAGCCGAACACCAGCCCCCAGAACGGTGCGCCGATGTTGAAGATGGCGACGTCGGCAACGGTGACTACGAAGGTGACCAGCGCGCCGAGCGTGAAGCGGTCGCGAAACGAGATCGAGAACGCCGTCTGCAGCACGCGCAGCATCGCGAGGCCCGCGAGCGCGGCGATGAAAGCCGGCGGCGTAGCGAGCATCAGGCGAGTGAAAAACGGCGCCAGCAGGCCGAACGCGAGCGCCAGCACCGCGACCAGCAACCCGGCGATATAGTGGCGCGATTTCTCGCCCGAGCCCGAGATGATCGCATTCACCGGGCCGGTGAGGCAGGTGGACACGGTGCCGACCAGCGCCGCCACGATCGAGCCTGCGCCGCAGGCGAAGGTGATGGCGTTGATCGGCGGCCGGTGGCCGGCAGCGTTGAGCACCGCGAAGCCCTGCGCGTTCTGCACCGCCAGCACCGTAATCGCGAGCGGTACCACCAGCTCGACCATCGCCTGCCATGAAAATACCGGCGCGTAAAGGTTCGGCCGCGCCAGGCTCAGCATGGCGCCGCTCCCCGGTTCGAAGCGGCCGAACAACCAGATGGCAACCGCGCCGACGGCTAGCGCGCCGAGCAGCGGCGGTGCGGCGCGCGCCAGCCGCGGCGAGGCGCTCAGCGCAAGAAACGCCGCCACCATCGGCGCCGCGATCCAGAAATCGTCACGCAGCGCGAACACCAGGTCGAGGCCGAAGCGCAGGAACACGCCCGCCACCATGGCCATCACGATCGGCATCGGCACCGCATCCATCGCGCGCCGCACCCAGCCGCTCGCGCCGAGCACCAGCAGCAGCAGGCCGGCGGCGTGGAAAGCGCCGATCACTTCGGCAAAGCTCAGGTGCCCGAGCGCAGGGCCGACCAGCACGGTGCCGGCAATGGTCCAGAAAAACACCAGCGGCTGGCGGTACAGCAGGCAGAACGCGAGGCTGATCAGGCCGTTGAGGAAGAACGAGCCGAAGATCCAGGAGGAGAGGTCGGATTCGCTCAGCCCGCCGCGGGCGCCGACCGCGAGGATGATCGCCACCGGCCCGGTGGCCGCAAAGATGAACGCGACCACGGCGTTGAGCGCGTAAGTGCCCCCGAACCCGGCGGCGATCTCGCCCGGCTTCGGCAACGGCAGGACTGGTTTTTCCAGAGCCAGGGAACCTATGCTGTCTTGTATGTATCGAGCTTGATGCGCTCGCGCTCGAGCGCCGCGGCGACCGGCGGCGCGCCCATCACGCGCTGCACGTAGGCGTGCAGGCCGGAAAGCGAAGCCGGGTCGATGCCGGCGTACCCGCCCCACCTGAGCAGCGTGAAGGCATAGGCGTCATGGAAGCTCACGCGCTCGCCGAACCAATAGGGCTTCGCGCCCGCGATCCAGGACTGAATCCGCTCCAGGCAGCCGCGGAACCGGGCGGCCGCCGATTTGCGCACCGCAGCCTGCGCCTCCTCGCCCTCGGCGAAGTCGCTCGGCCGGAACAGGTGCGTGAAGGTCGGGTGCGCGGTGTTGTTCATCCACGCGAGCTGGCTCAATGCCTGGCCGCGCGCCCAAGGCTCGGTCGGCAGCAGCCCCGCCTTGGGAAAGCTGCGGTCGAGGTAATCGCAGATGGCGACGATCTGGGTGAGGGGCTTGCCATCCGCCACCAGCACCGGCACCTGGCCGTTGGGATTCATCGCCAGGTACTCGGGCGTCTTGTGCTCGCCCTTGTGCAGCTTGACCAGCTTGGGAACGAAATCGCCGCCGCCCGCCGCCTTGATGGCCTCTAATCCCACGTGCGGCACGAACGAGCACGCGCCCGGGGCAAAATACAGCTCGATCATCGCTTGCGCTCCTTGCCGGAAGTCCGGCGCCCATTCTAGCGGTAGGCTTCGCCTTGTGCGCCCTCCCGGCGCTACGGATTCGCAGGAGAAGACGATGCTCTTTCCCACCACGCTGGTCGGCAGCTACCCCCAGCCCGACTGGCTGATCGACCGCGGCAAGCTCGCCGGGCGCTTGCCGCCGCGCGTGCGCGCGCGAGAGCTGTGGCGTATTCCGGAGCCGTTGCTCGCCGCGGCGCAAGACGACGCCACACTGCTCGCGATCCGCGCGCAGGAGGAAGCGGGCCTGGACATCATCAGCGACGGCGAGATCCGCCGCGAAAGCTACTCCAATCGTTTCGCCACCGCGTTAGAGGGGGTGGACATCGACAATCCGGGCAGCGCGCTCGACCGCTCGGGCCATCCCAACCCGGTGCCGCGCGTCGTGGGCCGCATCCGCCGCCGCCACCCGGTCGAGGTCGAGGACCTGAAGTTCCTCAAACGCCATACACAGCGCCTCGTAAAGATGACCGTACCGGGACCCTTCACCCTATCGCAGCAGGCGCAGAACGACTTCTACAAGAGCGACGAGGAGGCGGCGCTCGACTACGCGGCGGCGGTCAACGAGGAGATCCGCGATCTGTTTGCCGCCGGCGCCGACATCGTGCAGATCGACGAGCCCTACATGCAGGCGCGTCCCGAGAAGGCGCGCCAGTACGGGCTGAAAGCGCTCAACCGCGCGTTGGTGGGAATCCGCGGGACCACCGCGGTGCACATCTGCTTCGGCTACGCCGCGATCATCCACCAGCGCCCTTCGGGCTACTCGTTCCTGCCCGAGCTCGCCGGCTGCTCCTGCCAGCAGGTCTCGATCGAGACCGCGCAAGCGAAGCTCGACTGCGCAGTGCTGGCGAAGCTCGAAGGCAAGACGGTGCTGGTCGGCTGTATCGACCTTTCCGACATGGCGGTCGAAACGCCCGAGACGGTGGCGGCGCGCATCCGGCGCGCCCTGCCCTACGTCAAGCCGGAGAACGTGGTGCTCGCGCCCGACTGCGGCATGAAATACCTGCCGCGAGAGGTGGCCTGGGGAAAGATGCGCGCCATGGTCGAGGCGGCGCAGCTGCTGCGCAAGGAGTACGGCCCCTAGGGCGCCGAAGTGTAAAGCGTGACTTTACACTTTGGCCCGCAGCGCCCCCGCGCTCAGCCGAGCGCGGCGCGATTCCGAAAATCGAAAGGGAGGCGAACATGGCGAAAGCGAGCAAGACCGCGTCCGCACGGCGCAGCAAAGCTTACCGCGACGGCCTGAAGGTGCGGCGCCGCTGGCTGGGCAAGGCCTACGTCGACAAGGCATTCCGCGAGGCGGACGATTTCACCATCGATCTGCAGCATTACGTCACCGAGCACGGCTGGGGTGCGAGTTGGGCGCGCGGCGTGCTGCCGCTGAAGACGCGCTCGATCATGAACCTGGCGATGCTCTCGGCGCTGAATCGCCCGCACGAACTGGAGATCCACCTGCGCGCCGCGCTGCGCAACGGCATCGGCAAGGCGGAGCTGAAGGAGATCTTCCTGCACGTCGCCACGTACTGCGGCGCGCCGGCGGCCATGGACAGCTTCCGCATCGCGCGCCGCATCCTCGCCGAAGTGCGGCGCTGATTGCGCCGCGGGCATTCCTATTCCAGCGGCTTCAGCTGCCCCAGCAGAGTGGGAATCAGTTCGGTGACCGTGGGGTGGATGTGCACCGCGCGCTGAATCGTGGTGTAGGGCTTCTTGGCGTACATCAGGTCGAGCAGCGAATGCACGATCTCGTCGGCGTTCAGGCCGAGCAGCGCCGCGCCCATGATTTCCTTGGAGTCCGCATCCACCAGCACTTTCATGAATCCTTGCGTCTCGCCCGCCTCGCGCGCGCGGCCGACCCGCGTCATCGGCATCTTCGCGCGCAGTACGCGCTTGCCGCTTGCGCGCGCTTCGGTCTCGTTCATGCCGGCGCGGCCGAGCGGCGGATCGATGAACAGGGCGTACGCCGGGATGCGGTCCGAGATGCGGCGCGCGTCGCGGTCGAACAAGTTGGCGGCCACTATCTCGTAGTCGTTCCACGAAGTGTGGGTGAAGGCGCCGCGGCCGTTGGCGTCTCCCAGCGCCCACACGCTCTCGGCGCTGGTGCGGCACTGGTCGTCCACCTTGATGTAGCCGCGCGGGTCGACCTCGACGCCAGCCTTGTCCAGCCCGAGGTCGTGGGTATTCGGTAATCGTCCCACCGCAAGCAGCACGTGACTGCCCTCGGCGACCGGCGCGCCCTCCTTGCACTCGAGCCCGACCACGACCCGGTCTCCCCTCTTGGAAAGCGCCATGCACTCTGCGCCGGTGCGGATCGTGACGCCCTCACGTTGCAGGATGGCCGCAATCTCGGCGGCAACGTCGTCGTCTTCGCGTGGCAACAGCTTCGCGGCGCGCTCGATCACCGTCACCTGCGAGCCGAAGCGCCGGTACATCTGCGCGAACTCCAGGCCGATGTAGCTGCCGCCGACGATCAGCAGATGCTCGGGCAGGAAATCCACATCCATCATGCTGGTGTTGGTGAGAAACGGTACCTCTCTCACCCCGGGAATGTCGGGTACCAGTGCGCGCCCGCCGACATTGATGAATATCCGCTCGGCTTCGAGCGTGCGGCCGTCCAGCGCGATGCGGCGCGTGCCGTCGAAGCGCGCCTGGCCGCGCAGCAGGGTCACGTTTTTCATGCCGCCGATCCAGCCGGTCAGCCCTTCGAAGGAGTGCCTCACCACGCCGTCCTTGCGCGCCCTGACCGCCTTCATGTCGACGCGGACGTCGCCCGCCGCAAAGCCGTACTCGGCGCCCCGCCGCGCCACGTGCGCTGCGCGCGCGCTCGCCACCATCGTCTTGGTCGGGATGCAGCCGACGTTGACGCAGGTGCCGCCGAGGAGCTTCCTCTCGATGAGCGCGGTCTTCAGGCCTTCGCGGTCGAACCGCGCGCACAGCGCCGGCCCGGCCTGGCCGGCGCCGATCACGATTGCGTCGTAGCGTTCGCTCATGGAGTCGCCCCGTGGATGATCACGCCATCCATGGTACCCGTGGCACGGCCAAGCGGCGGGCATCAGCGGGCCGGACTGTAAAGCCTGACTTTACACTTGGGCCGGTTGCGGCCGCTCGGTTCCCGATACGTTGCCTGCTACGGCCGGATGTAGGCCCAGCCCTCGGCCTGGCGCTTCATGAGGTGCGTGACGCCGGCCTGCACATAGCCGATGCCGGCGTACATCTGCTCCCTGGTGACCTTGGTGTTTTGCATCGTGTTCTCGCAGGCGAGCAGCCCGACGCTCTGGTCGAGGGCGGCCGCCAGGCGGTCAGCGACCTTGGAATCGGCCTTCAGCATGCCCAGGCCCGGGCCGTACGCGACGATCTCGATCTGCACGTTGCCCTTGCCGAGCTCAGCCTGGACGTTGCTCGCGTTGTTGAGCGCGAGGTTCCACTTGGCGGGATCGGCGTCGCTCACCTGGAACACCACCTTGTGCTTCGCGCCCTGCTGCGCGAGGGCCTGTGGCGCTGCGCCGCAGAGCAGCGAAGCGGCGAGGGCGAATACTGCGGCTATGCGGTGCATCGAGCGGCCTCCCTTGGTGAATGGTTCCCCGCCTGCGCGGGGAATACGGCGGGTGTTGGATGAATCGCGACGTGTCGCACTTCCGGGTTTCGTGGGTGCCTCATCAGCGCGCGGAATGGCCCGCGAGTTTCACTTCGACCTTTTCATGCGCCTCGAGCCCGGCGTAATACTGGCGCAGGATCTCGAGCACTTCCGGGCGGCTGAATTCCGCCGGCACCTCGTCGCCCTCCGAGAGCCATTTGCGCAATTGCGTGCCGGACACCTGCAGCCGGTCCTGGTCGCCGTGCGCGCAGGTGCGCCCCGAGGCCATGCCGCCGCAGCGGTAGCACCAGAACGTCACATCCATCTTCAGCGGCTGGGTCTCGAGCGCGCCCTTCGGGATCTCGTCGAAGACCTTGTGGGCATCGAACGGCCCGTAGTAGCTGCCGACGCCGGCATGGTCGCGCCCCACGATTTGATGCGAACAGCCGTAGTTCTGGCGGAACAGCGCATGCAGCAGCGCTTCGCGCGGCCCGGCGTAGCGCATGTCGAGCGGGTAGCCCGACTGCACCACCGTGTTGGGCATGAAATACTTTTCCACCAGTACCGCGATCGCGCGCGTGCGCACGTCCGCGGGAATGTCGCCCGGTTTCAAGTTGCCGAGCAGCGAGTGGATCAGCACCCCGTCGCAGGTCTCGATCGCCACTTTGGCGAGATACTCGTGCGAACGGTGCATCGGATTTCGCGTCTGGAAGGCGGCGACCTTCGACCAGCCGAGGCGCTCGAACACGGCCCGCGTTTCGGCGGGCGTCATGTAGAGGCTGCCGTAGGCCGCCTTGAAGCCGCCGTCGGAGAGCACCTTCACCTCGCCGGCAAGGTTGACCTCGCCCTGCGCCATGACCATCTTCACGCCCGGGTGCTCGGGATCGGCGGTGCGAAACACCATCGCGCACTCGTGCGCCTTGTTGATCGCGTATTTCTCCGTCACCCTCATGGTGGCGAGGGTTTCGCCGCCCTCCGCATCCACCAGCGCGATATCGGTGCCGGTCTTGAAGGTGGCCGCGGTTTCCTTGGTCGTGGAAAGCGTGATCGGGATCGGCCAGAACAGGCCCGCTGAGGTGCGCATGCCGTCGCACACGCCCCGCCAGTCGGCGCTGCCCATGAAGCCCGCAAGCGGCGTGAAGCCACCGATGCCGAGCATCACCAGGTCGCCGCGCTCGCGCGAGGAGATGCGCACGACCGGCAGCGAGCGCGCTCGCGCGCGCTCTGCAGCGAGATCGGCGCCTTCCAGGAGAAGTGGCCGAAGTTGCTTTCCGCCGTGGGGTTTGACCAGTCCGGCCATTCGATTCAGTGGCTATGCGTGCACGCGCGCCCGTTTCGGGCGCCAATCTACCCTATCACGCAGCGCGCGGGCGCCGGCTTCGCGTTTTTGATCAGACAATAAGCCCAAGCAATTACAATCGGCCGATGGCCGCCACGCCCCCGACCGCCGAAAGCCGCTGGCTCGCACTGGTTGCGAACCTGCCGCTCGACGACCCCGCAGCGCGCATGCGCATGTTGCGCACGCTCGAGTCGCTCGGCGCCGCGGTGATGCGCGAGGGCGTTTTCCTGCTGCCGGACACGGCCGCCGCGCGCTTGGGGCTGGAGCGGCTCGCGGAATACGTCATCCAGAGCGGAGGCAGCGCCGAGGTGCTGCAGGTAAGCGCCTTGTCCGAGGCGCAGCAGCAGGCGTTTCGCCGGCTGTTCGACCGTTCGGCGCGCTATGGCGAGCTGGCCAAGAACATCGAGAGCCTGAAAGTCGGCTTCGGCATCGCCGAGCCGAGCGCGCTGTCGCGCGTGCTGCAGAAGCAGCGCCGCGAGCTCGAGGCCATCCGGGCGCTCGATTTCTTCCCTTCGGAGATGCAGCAACGAGCGAAAAACGCGCTCAGCGCCGCGGAGGCCGAGGTGCGAAAGCTGCTGTTTCCGGCGCACTCGCGCAGCGGCTTCGAGCTGGGGGAAAAGGTCACGCGGCGCACCTGGGCGACGCGGCGGCCGCTGTGGGCCGACCGCATGGCCTGCGCCTGGCTGATCCGGCGATTCGTGGACCCGGAAGCGAGTTTCGTCTGGCTCGAGAAGGACCAGCCGCTGCCCGCTGCGGCGATCGGCTTCGCCTTCGAGGGCGCGCGCTTCGCCGCCAGCGACACGCTGGTCACTTTCGAAGCGATGATCGCCGACCTCGGCCTGGCGCGGAATCCGGCGCTCGCGCGCATCGGCAGCATCGTGCATTTCCTCGAGGCGAAGGGTGCCACCGTGCCGGAAGCCGCAGGGGTGCAAACCCTGCTGCAGGGCGCGATCCGCCGCGCCTCGAGCGAGGATGACCTGCTCGCCGAATCGGAGAAGACCTTCGACCTGCTCTACGAAGCCTATTCCGACCCGGCGAAGCGCTAGATGCGGCGGTGTCGTCCCCGCCTGCGCGGGGACGACAGTGGCGCGCCTGGTAGGCGCTTCACTGTCGCCTGCGGGCGTCCTGCAGCTCGCGCGCGTGCTCGGCGCGCAGCTCCTTGAGCCGCGCGTCGACCGCCGAAAGCTCGTAGAAGTTGCCGTCGCCCGCGGCCTGCGCCAGCTGCAGCTGCTCGATCGCCGCCGGCAGGCTGCCGTAGAGGACGTAGACCTCGGCCAGCGCCTGGTGCTGCAGCAGGCGCTTTCCCTGCCCAGCATAGGCCTTGGCGCGCGCCTCGTGCAGCCGCGTGTCGCGCGGATACAGGCGCAGCGGCTCGGCGAGCAGCGCCAGCGCCTCCGGGTAGCGCCCCAGGTCCTGCAGCGCACCGAGATAGGCGTACAGCACCGGGCGGCGATGGGGGTAGCGCGCATGCGCGGCCTTCAGCACGGCGAGCGCCCCGGCGCCGTCGCCGAGCGCCAGCCGCACGCGCGCGTCGAGCGTCTCGACCATCGCGCTGTCGATGCCGGTGGCGCGCAGGCGCGCCACCTCCGCCTGCGCCTCGCGCGGCGCCTTGGCGCGCAGCTGCGCGCTCGCCATGCCGTAGCGCGCCGCAACTTCGCTCGCATGGCGGCCGTCGCGAAGCACGCCGGAGAAATGAACCACGGCTTCGCCCGCATCGCCCGCGTCCGCCCTGAGCTTGGCCCGCACCAGCTGGTATTCGATGGTGCTCGCGTGCTGCCGGTACGGTTCACCGGCGGCGCGGTTCTGCACGTCGGCGATGCGCTCGGTGGTCACCGGGTGGCTGCGCAGGTAGCTCGGGAAGCTGCCGTCATCCAGCAGCCGGCTGTAGCGCTGCATTTTCTCGAAGAAGACCGCCATCGCGCGCACGTCGAAACCCGAGGCCGCGAGCGTCTGGAAACCAACGCGGTCGGCCTCGCGCTCGAAATCGCGCGAGTAACTAAGCTGCGCCGACACCGCGGCCCCCTGCGCCGCCGTGATGGCGCCGCCCGCCAGATCCGGCCGCGAGCGGCCCAGCAGCAGCGCGGCCGCGATTGCCACCATGGTCGGCAGCTGCATCTGCTGCTGCGCGCCCAGAAGGCGCGCGATGTGGCGCTGCGTGACGTGCGCTATTTCGTGCGCCAGCACCGATGCCACCTCGGATTCGGTTTCCGACGACGTCAGCAGGCCGCTGTGCACGCCGATGAAGCCGCCCGGGAGGGCAAACGCGTTGATCGAGGCGTCGCGCAATCCGAAGAACTCGAAATCCTGGCGCGCGCCGGGCACCGCCGCGGCCAGCTTGCCACCGAGCACGTTCAGGTAATCGGTCAGCTCGGGATCGTCGAGATAGGTCGGGTCGCGCAGCCTGATGTCGCGCATGATCGACTCGCCGATGCGGCGCTCGAGTTGCAGCGGCAGCGCCATGCCGGAAGTGTCGCCCAGGTCGGGCAGCCCCTGCGCCAACGCGCGCGGCAGCGCGCCGAGGACCGCGGCGAGCAGCACAGCGCGCAAAAAACCCTGAAAACGCATGCGCTTATGATACCGTCGGCAGCCTTGAGTTCCCTTGGAGGACGCGTTGGCCCGCAGGACTTCGTCCCGGCTCACGCACTTCGACCGCAAGGGCGAGGCGCACATGGTGGACGTCGGCGCCAAGGACGAGACGCAGCGCGTCGCGGTCGCCTCCGGGCGCATCACGATGCGCCCGGCGACCTTTCGCACGGTGGCGGCGGGAAGCGCGAAAAAGGGCGACGTGCTGGGCGTCGCGCGCCTGGCGGCGATCCAGGCGGCAAAGCGCACGCCGGAGCTGATTCCGCTCGCGCACCCGATTGCCATCACTCGCGTCGGCGTCGAGTTCGCGCTGGAGCGCAAGCGCAGCGCAGTGCGCATCGTTGCCACGGTCGAGTGCCGCGGCCGCACCGGCGTCGAGATGGAGGCGCTCACCGCCGCCGCGGTCGGGCTGCTCGCCATCTACGATATGCTGAAGGCGGTCGACCGGGGCATGACGCTCGGCGAGCTGCGCCTGGATGAGAAGCGCGGCGGCAAGTCCGGCACCTACCTGCGCACCCGCGCGCGCGCGCAACGCATGGGACGATAATAAACCTTGATCAAAGTGGGCCTTTTCTTGTCGGCGCAGCCGGATTAGCATCTGCGCACTGTTCAGAGTTGGAGGTTGGATGGACAAGCTACGCAGAGTGACGCTCAAGGCCGCGGCGGCAGCCGGGTTCCTGGCCGCGGCGGCGCTGCACCCCTTGAGGGTGCTTGCGGCAGGATGGAACAAGGACGCCTTTCTGTCGAAGACGCCGGCGGACGCGCTGAAAAACCTCGGCGCCGCCGCCACCGCCGACAGCAGCGCGATCGTGATCGACGCGCCGCAGATCGCGGAAAACGGCGCGGTGGTGCCGATCGAGGTGACCAGCAACCTGCCCGGCACCCGCTCGATCGCGGTGCTGATCGAGAAGAACCCCTTCCCGCTCGCCGCCAAGTTCGAGTTTCTGGATGGCGCGGTGCCGTTCGTCAAGGTCAACGTCAAGATGGGCGAGTCGTCCAACGTGCGAGTGGTCGCGGAGGCCGGCGGCAAGTACTACGTCGCGGTGAAGGAAGTCAAAGTCACCATCGGCGGATGCGGAGGCTGAGATGGCGGATCCGATGAAAGTCAGGGCGACTTTGAAGGGCGATGTCGCCGACGTGCGCGTGCTGATGAACCACCCGATGGAAACCGGGCAGAGGAAGGACGGCTCGGGCAACATCGTGCCGCTGCATTTCATCCAGGAGGTGGCCGTGCGGGTGAACGGCAAGACGGTGATCGAGGGCCAGATCAGCCAGGCGGTGTCGCGCAACCCCGTGTTCTCGTTCCGCGTCAAGGGCGTCAAGTCCGGCGACAAGATCGAGATCGGCTGGCTCGACAACAAGGGCGACAAGAACCAGACGGAAACTGCGATCGCCTGAGGGGGCGCTGTGGCGCCGGGCCGCGACGGTCCGGCGCGGGGGACGAGAAGAGGAGGATGGCAATGCGTGCATCGGGACGCAGCAGCGCTCTGTTCGCGGCGCTCGCGCTGGTGGCGGGATCCGCCGCGGCGCAGTCGCAATTCGAGCAGTACCAGAAGATGGTCGCCGAGAGCAGCCCCGTCGAGCTCTTCGAGCTGGTCGGCGAGGACCTGTGGAAGAAGAGGCAGGGACCCAAGAACGCATCGCTCGAGCAATGCGACCTCGGGAAGGGACCCGGTGTGCTCGCCGGCGCGTACGCGGGCCTGCCGCGCTACTTTGCGGACGCCGACCGGGTGATGGACCTCGAAACCCGGATGCTCCATTGCATGATGACGCTGCAGGGACGCAGCCGCGAAGACGCCACCAAGCGCCTGTTCGGCAACGCCGACAAGCCTTCCGAGATGGAATACCTCTCGGCGTACGTCGCCGGGCAGTCGCGCGGCCACAAGCTGGCGCCCGGATGGAGCCATCCGAAGGAGCAGGCCTCGTACGAGCTCGGCAAGAAGCTGTTTTTCGTGCGCACCGGATTGTGGGATTTCTCGTGTGCCTCCTGCCACGGCGAGGAAGGCAAGCGCATCCGCATGTCGGAGCTTCCGGTGCTCTACAAGCCCGAGGCGGCGCGCCCGCTGATGGCGACCTGGCCCGCGTACCGCGTGTCGAACAGCACCTTCAAGACGATGCAGTGGCGCCTCAACAACTGCTTCGCCCAGATGCGCGCCCCCGAGCCCGTGTTCGGTTCCGACGTGGTGAACGCGCTCAACATGTTCCTGACGGTGACCGCCCAGGGCGAGCCCTATCGCGGCCCGGGCACGAAGCGCTGAGGGGGACACGACGATGACACGACGCATTGTTCTTGCCACCGCCGCGGCGACGCTCGCCGCCTGCGCCAGCGCCCCCCCCCCGGTCGAGCATTCGAAGCTGAGCGACGCGGAGTACGCCGAGCTCAACGCGGCGCTGCAGCGCGATTTCCGTGCCAGAGGCCAAGCGAAGATGGACCGGCTCGAGCCCGACGCGGTGCAGCGCGCGTGCAATCTGCACGCCGACAACCCGCCCGAATCGGTCGCCAAGCCCCTCGAGCAGGCGCAGTTGAACACCATCAAGTACCCGAGCGGATCGCTGCTCGGCGACTGGAAGAACGGCGCCAAGATCGCCGACAGCGGCCGCGGCATGCAGTGGAGCGAGAAGCCGGGCAGCCCCGGGGGCGGCGGCTGCTATAACTGCCACCAGCTCTCGCCGCAGCAGGCTTCCTACGGCACGATCGGGCCGAGCCTGCTCGCGTTCGGCAAGACGCGCGGCTACGGCGCCGACATCCAGCGCTACGCCTACGGCAAGATCTACAACGCCAAGGCCTTCAGCCTGTGCTCGCAGATGCCGCGCTTCGGCCACACCGGCTCGCTGACCGAGCAGCAGATGAAGGACGTCACGGCCTACCTGATGGACCCGAACTCGCCGGTCAACAAGTAGTCCGCAGCGCAGTCCGCTAGCCGACCGCTGGCGGATCGGGGCGCGGCGTGTACGCCGTGTCCCGGTTCGTGCGTTAATTCATCCCATGAAGTTCAGCCTCGGCAGGCTGCTTGCCGCTGTCGTCGTCGCCGCCGCCCTGGCGGGGGCCTGGTACTGGTATGCCGCGCGCAACGGCGGCGGCGAGGTCAAGTACCGGCTCGGCAAGGTCGAGCGCGGGCCGCTCGCCGCGGTGGTGGTGGCGAGCGGCACCCTCAACGCCGTCACCACGGTGCAGGTCGGCTCGCAGATCTCGGGGCAGGTCAAGGAGATCGACGCCGATTTCAACAGCCCGGTTAAGAAGGACCAGGTGATCGCGCGCATCGACCCGGCGACCTTCGAGCTGCGCGTCAGCCAGGCGCGCGCCGATCTCGACGCGGCCGCGAGCGCGGTGATGGTGGCGCGCTCCGCGCTAGCAGCGCAGCGCGCCGAGACCGGCCGTGTCAGGGTGCAGCTCGCCGACGCGCAGCGCGATTTCGAGCGCAAGCGCTCGCTGGTGGAAAAGAACTACATCTCTGCCGCCGAGCTCGACAAGGCGAGGACGCTTTACGATGCGACGCGCGAGCAGTTGAACGCGGTCGAGGCGCAGATCCAGGTCAACGAGGCGCAGGTGACGAGCGCGCAGGCAGCGGTAAAGCAGCGCGAGGCGCTGCTCAAGCAGGCTGAGGTGGATCTCGAGCGCACCATCATCCGCGCGCCGGTGGACGGCACCGTGATCCTGCGCAACATCGACGCCGGGCAGACTGTCGCCGCCAGCTTGCAGGCGCCGGTGCTGTTCACCATCGCGCAGGACCTGCGCGACATGCAGGTCGAGGCGGCGATCGACGAAGCCGACGTCGGCCGGCTGCGCAACGGCCAGGCGGCGACTTTCACGGTGGACGCGTTCCCGCGCCGCAGTTTTTCCGGCGACATCCGCCAGATCCGCAAGTCGCCGCAGAACGTGCAGAACGTGATCAGCTACACGGTGGTGATCTCGGCGGCCAATCCGGACCTTGCGCTGCTGCCCGGCATGACTGCGAACGTGCGCATCGTGGTGGACCGGCGCGAGAACGCGCTCAAGGTGGCCAATGCCGCGTTGCGCTTCCGGCCGGCCACTGCCGCCGAGGCCAAGCCGGCCGCAGAAGCCGCGCCGGTGCAGCAAGCGGGCGGCCAGGCGGCGCAGCAGTTCCGCCAACGGCTGTTCGAGGAGCTCAAGCCCGACGAGGCGCAGCGCGCGAAGCTGGAGGAAGTGTTCAACGAGGCGCGGCAGAAAATGGCCGGGGTGCGCGACATCCAGGGCGATGGCGAGCGCCGCAGGCAGCTCGAGCGCATTCGCGCCGAGACGCGCGCCAAGCTTGCCGAGCTGCTCAAGCCGGAGCAGAAGCCGGCCTTCGAGCGCCTGATCGCCGAGGCGGGCGGACGCGGCACCGCGGCTGCCGCAGGCCGTGTCTGGGTGCTCGGCGCGGACGGCCAGCCCAAGCCCGTAGAGGTGCTCCTGGGCTTGTCGGACGGCAGCAGCACCGAGATCGCCGCAGGCCCGCTCAATGAGGGCGCCGACGTGATCCTCGGCGTCGCCGAGGCGCGCGGCGAGAAGCGCGCCGACGGCTTCCCCAAGGCGCGCCTTTTCTGATGGTGCCGATCATCCGCTGCCGCGAGCTGGTGAAGGTATACCAGATGGGCGACAACCGCATCCAGGCGCTCGCCGGAGTGTCGGTCGATATCGCAGCGGGCGATTTCGTCGCCGTGATGGGGCCATCGGGCTCTGGCAAGTCGACCTTCATGAACCTGCTCGGCTGCCTCGACCGGCCCACCAGCGGCGAATACGTGCTCGCCGGGCGCGCGGTGGCGGTGCTGCCCGATGACGAGCTGGCGGCGGTACGCAACCGCCAAATCGGCTTCGTGTTCCAGAGCTTCAACCTGCTGGCGCGCACCAGCGCGCTCGACAACGTCGCCCTGCCGCTGGTCTACGCCGGCGTGCCGGCGAAGGAGCGCCGTGAGCGCGCCGAGGCGATGCTCGAGCAGGTCGGGCTCGCCGGGCGCGCCGCGCATCACCCGGCGCAGCTCTCCGGCGGCCAGCAGCAGCGCGTGGCGATCGCGCGTGCGCTGGTGACGCGCCCGATCATCATCCTCGCCGACGAGCCGACCGGGGCGCTCGACTCGCACACCAGCCTGGAGATCATGGCGCTGCTGCAGCGCCTCAACCGCGGCGGCATGACCATCGTGCTGGTGACCCACGAGCCCGAGGTGGCGCGCTTCGCGCACCGCGTGCTGCGCTTTCGCGACGGCCGCATCGTAAGCGACGAGGTTGCCGCGCCCGAGGACGCCGCTCGCCTGCTGGCGGCGGAAAAGGCCGCGGCGTGAACCTCGGCGCGCTGCTCAAGGTGGCGCTGCGCGCGCTGGCAGTGAACAAGCTGCGCAGCGCGCTCACCATGCTCGGCATCATCATCGGCGTCGGCGCCGTGATCGTGATGATCGCGGTCGGCTCGGGCGCGCAGGCGCGCGTCGAGGAGCAGATCCGCTCGCTCGGCTCCAATCTGCTGCTGGTGCTTTCCGGGGCCACCACCGCGGGCGGCGTGCGCCTCGGCTTCGGCTCCAACCTCACGCTTTCCGAGGACGACGCCACGACGCTGTCGCGCGAGATCCCGGAGGTGACCGCGGCGCCGGCGCTGCGCGGCTCGGCGCAGGTGGTGTGGGGGAACCTGAACTGGTCCACCGTGATCTTCGGCATCACGCCCGAATATCTCGAGGTGCGGCAGTGGGAGCTGGCCGCCGGGCGCAGCTTCGAGCCCGCCGACATGGCGGGCGCCGCCAAGGTGTGCCTGATCGGCTCCACCGTGGCGAAGCAGCTGTTCGGCGGCGCCGATCCGCTCGACCAGGTGATCCGCATCCGGCGCGTGCCGTTCACGGTGATCGGCGTGCTCGACACCAAGGGCCAGAGCATGATGGGCACCGACCAGGACGACCTGGTGCTGATGCCGCTCTCCACGGCGCGCAAGCGCGTGCTCGGCGTCGGCACGCTCGCCAAGCAGCGCTCGGTCGGCACCATCTGGATCAAGGTGCGCGACGGCTACGACATGAAGGACGCCGAGGAGCAGGTGCGGCGGCTGCTGCGCCAGCGGCACCGCCTGCAGCCCGGCCAGGACGACGACTTCTCGCTGCGCAACCTGGCCGAAGTCGCCGCCGCACAGGAGGCCTCCAGCCGGGTGCTGGCGCTGCTGCTGGCGGCGGTCGCCTCGGTGTCGCTGGTGGTCGGGGGCATCGGCATCATGAACATCATGCTGGTGTCGGTGACCGAGCGCACGCGCGAGATCGGCCTGCGCATGGCGGTGGGTGCGCGCATGCGCGACATCCTCGGCCAGTTCCTGGTCGAGGCGGTGACTCTGTCGCTGATCGGCGGCCTGATCGGCGTCGCGCTCGGCATCGGCTCGGCGTTCGCCATCGGCGAGTTCGCCGGCTGGCGCATCCAGCTCGCCCCCGAGGCGGTGGCGCTGGCGGTGGCGTTCGCTTTCGCCATCGGCGTGTTCTTCGGCTTCTACCCGGCGCGCAAGGCGGCGCGCCTCAACCCGGTCGAGGCGCTGCGCTTCGAGTGAAAGCGAGCGTCGCAGCCGCCGCGTGCGCTGATTTGGGCGGCGCCTGAATGCTGCGCAAGCTGCTGTCGCAGGTTTTCGGGCCGCGCCAAGGCGAGGCGTCCCCCGATGCGCTGCAAACGCTCGGGCGCGAGCTGCGCCTGGATTTTGGCCTGGTCGGGGACGACGAGGCGCAACGTCTGCATTCGCTGCTCGCTTTCGTCTGGCGCGAGCCGTTCGAGCGCTGGAGGCACCGGCTCGAGGCGTTTTCGCAGTATGGCTCGCTGCTCGAGCACGGCGGCGTGCTGCGCGCGGCGGGCGAGGAGCTGATCGAGTCGCTCGCGGCGCGCAATCCGGCTGCGCTGCCCGCCGGGCGCGACGAGGATGCCGTGTTCGCCAGCCTGAGCCTGCTGCAATTCCGCGCCGGCGCCGATCCCGCCCGCATCGAGCAAGTTCTGACGCGCATCGCACTGCCGTGGATGAAGCGCGCTTTGCAGGCAGAGCGATGGGGACTTGCGCTGATGCTCGAGACCCACGCCTACGGCGCCTACGTGGTCCAGACCGAAGGCGAAACGCATTTCCGCAAGGCGTTTGCGCTCTGGACGGACCTGCTGCGCGATGCCGGGCGGCGCGCCGGGGCGGGACTTGCGCCGCTGCCCAGGGCAGCCCGCCAGGGCCCGCCGCGGATCGGCTTCTTCCTGCACAGCGGCGCGTATCTCGCCCACACGCGGGCGCTGTTCGAATTTCTCGACGCGCTGCGCGCGCAGCAGCCAGCGCCGCTGCAGCCGTTCGTGTTTTACCGCGGCACGCCGTCGCGCGAGCTGGAGCAGCGCGCCTCCAGCCTCGGGGTCGCCTGCCGAAGCCTTGCCGCGGAAACGATCGATGGCGCGAGCAACGATTACGCCTCCCTGCTTGCGTTGCGCCGCGAAGTCGCCATCCAGGGCATCGACGCGGTAGTCTGGGTCTCGGGTGCGACGCTCATGGCATTCGCGTTCGCGTTGCGGGTCGCGCCGGTACAGATCTGGTGGGCGCTCAAGTACCACGGCCTGGAGTTCCCGGAGATCGACGGCTATCTGACTTCGGGTAGCGCGGGCAGCAGCAAGCGCATCGCGGGCAAGCTGTGGCGCTCGGCGCCGCTCTGCGACCAGCACTGGCACCGCCCGGAGCTGGCCGGCGCCGCTGCCGAAACGCGCGCCCGCTTCGCGCAGCACGCGCTGCTGTTCGGCTGCATGGGGCGCGAGGGCAAGCTGAACAGCCCCGCCTTCCTGCGCGCAGTGAGCGCCATCCTGCGCGCGGCGCCTGCTGCCGGGTTCCTGTGGACCGGCCGCGAGCGCAATCCCGCAATCCAATCCTGGTTCGAGTCGAGCGGCGTAGCCGAGCGCTGCCATTTCATCGGCTGGGTGGACACCAAGCTGTACGCGCAGGTGATCGACGTGTTTCTCGACTCCTTTCCCTTCCCCTGCGGGTTCACGCTCTACGAAAGCATGGCCGCCTCTCGGCCCGCCGTGGTGTTCGCAAGCGCGGAGTCGGAGGAAACCGGCCTGCATGGCATGCTGACGCCACTGCTTGGCGCCGAAAGCGGGACGGCGAACGAGCAGGCGCGGGCGCGCGCCATCTTCGGCTCCGGCGCAGGCTCGCTCTACCTGTGCGCAGGCGACGAGCGGCAATACGTCGAGCTTGCCCTTCGCCTGGCGGGCGATCCTGCACTGCGACGCACGGCAGGGGAAGCGAACCGCGCCTTCGTTGCAGAGTACCTATCCGACCCCGCCCGCATGGCGCGCACGCTCGCCACGCATCTGGTGGAGCTTGCGCGCGGCAGCAGGGGAGCGGCCTAGCCATGGCATTGCCGCCGGAAGCCCTGCGCCTGGTGCAGCTCGGGCTGCAGACCGCGGCACGCGCCGGCTGCGTGAGCCAGCGCGTGCTGTCGCTCGGTTACCCGGATATCCTCGCGAGTCCCGAGCAGCTCGGCGCACTGATCGGCACCGAGCTCATGGCGGGGCTGCGCTACCGGCCCGACTCCGAAGCCATAGCGCGCTGGCACCAGGTCTCGGCTACGGTGCCGAAACTGGTCGACGCGACGCATTTCTTCGCCCTGCTCGGCTACGACCTCGAGGTGCTCGACATCGCCCAGGCCCGCGGCGGCGAAATCCTGCACGATCTGAATCAGCCCGTGCCGCCGCGGCTGCACCGGCGTTACGCCCTGGTGATCGATCCGGGCACCCTCGAGCACTGCTTCGACATCGCCCAGGCGGCGAAGAACATCGCCGAGATGGTGGCCGCCGGCGGCTGCGTGTTCCACGGCAATCCGCTCAACATGTTCAACCACGGCTTCTACAACCTGAGCCCGACCTGGTATCACGACTTCTACTCCGCCAACGGCTTCGCGCTGGAGCGGCTGCAGGCAGTCGCAGATCCGGTCGGCGCCATGCAGCGTTTCGAGGTGCCGGCCACCAAGCGTTTCGGCGGCATGCCGGAAAACTGCGCCCTCTACGTGCTCGCGCGCAGGACCGCTGATCTGCCGGTGCGCTGGCCGATGCAGAGCAAGTACGTCAGCAATCCGGACCTGAAGGGCTGACGGCGCCCGCGCGCCAGTCCGCGCCCGGGTCGTCAGCCGCGCACGCGTTCCGCGAGCGCCCGCCGCACCCCGGCATTCAGCGATTCGACCGGCCGCTCGCCGCTGCCGCGGAAGATTCGCATGGTCGGATACCACGGCGTGCGCTCCCCCTGCCACATGTAGCGCCAGGTCGGCAGCGTCGGCACCATTACCCAGACGGGCTTGCCGAGCGCGCCCGCGATATGCGCGCTCGCCGTGGTCACGCTCAGCACCAGGTCGAGGCTGTCTAGCAAAGCGGCAGTTTCATCGAGGGTCTTGACCGCTTCCGGCCACCAGTGAACGCGCGCGCCCCCACACTGGTTGAAAGCCTCGACTTCGCGTGTGCAATCCAGAAATTCGATTGCGATGAACGCCGCGCCGGGCAGCTCGGTGACCGGCCGCAGCGCTTCGAGCGGCAGCGAACGGGCGGCCCGCAGCGTTCCCGGCAAACCACCCGTCCACGCAAGCCCCACCTTCAACCCCGTTCCAAGCCCCGACAGGCGCTCGCGCCAGCGCGCCACGCGCGCGCTGTCCGGGACCAAGTACGGCGGCCGGCCGGCGAAGTCTGCGACCGAGCGGCGCAGGAACCGCGGCACGCTGCCCGCCGCGACTTGCAGGTCGATCCGCGGCAGCCGGGTCCAGTCCGGCATGCGGCTGCGGTCGCGCGCCAGCATCGTGGCGCCTGGAAACGACCGCTGCAGCAGCGTGCTCAGGCGCCGGCTCGACTCCAATACGCAATGTCCCGCCGCCGCCTGCAATTCGCGGAAGCACGAGGCGAACATGATTTCATCGCCGATGCCTTGCTCCGAATAGACGAACAGCGTGCGACCCGAGAGGTCTTCCCCCTGCCACGCCGGGAACGGGAAATCGCGTTGCAAGCCGCTGCCGGGCACCCGCAGGCGCCACTCGTATTCGTCCCAGCCGCGCGCAAACTCGCCGGCGCCCAGCAGGCTGAGTGCGAGCGCCGCATGCGCGTTCGCATTCTCCGGGTGCGACTCGAGAATGCGCTCGAACAGGGCGGTTGCGGCGGCGGTCTCGCCGCGACATTGCAGGCTGAATGCCAGGTCGGCGGCGATGTCGGCATGACCGGGCGCCGCCGCGTAGGCCGCCTGCGCCGTGGCGTGCGCTGTCTCGACTTGACCGACCTCGCGCTGCGCGATCGCAAGCGAGCGCAACAGATGGGCGTTGGCCGGCGCCCGCAGTGCGCCGCGGCTGAGGCACGCGATGGCCTCTGCATACAGGGCATCGCGCGCCTCGGTAGCGTAGCCACGGTGCGCCGCTGCCTGGCTGTGGACCTCGCGGGCGCGTTCGATCAGGAACGAGCCGAGCAGCGCAGACGCCTCGGCATCATCGGGCGCAAAGCGGCACAGCTTGCGCGCAAGCTCGACCGCGCCTTCGCGGTCGCCCTGCTGCCATGCAGCCCGCGCCAGCGCGGACAACCGCTTCGCCTCGCGCTGCGGCAGTAGGCGCGCAACAACTTGCCGGAACAGAGTCAAAAAAAAACGCCTCCCGAAGGAGGCGTCAGTATGACAAAGTTAAAGCGTCAGTCGGTGCGGCAGGTCGACGGGCCGTACTTGGTCGGCACCACTTCGCACGACCAGATGACGGTGTTGGCGGTCGAATTCCAGCTCGGCGCCAGGGTCACCGTGATGCCCGAGGTGCCCATG
>CAYMVA010000017.1:0-63235 GCA_964393745.1 uncultured Enterobacteriaceae bacterium
CTGACCCCGGGCTTCGCGGCGCTGATGCTGTTCGGCGTGTTTTTCTCGCTGCTGGCCGTGCGCGTGCCGGTGGCGTTTGCGCTCGGCCTCGCCTGCCTGCCGATCATGGTGATCGAGCCGCACCTGACGCCGATGAACCTGGTGCAGGAGACCTTCAATGCGTCCAACTCGTTCATCATGCTCGCGGTGCCGTTCTTCCTGCTGACCGCCAACCTGATGAACGTCGGCGGCATCACCGACCGGCTGGTGCGCCTGTCGCGCGCGCTGGTCGGCCATTTCCCCGGCGCGCTCGCGCAGGTCAACGTGGTGCTGTCGATCTTCTTCGCCGGCATCTCGGGCTCCTCCACCGCGGACGCGGCCAGCCAGTCGAAGATTTTCATCGAGGCGCAGGTCAAGGAAGGCTACGACATCAGTTTCTCGGTGGCGATCACCGCGGTGTCGGCGGTGATGGCGGTGATCATCCCGCCGTCGATCCTGATGATCGTCTGGGGTGGCGTGCTGCAGGTGTCGATCGGCGCCCTGATGCTCGCCGGAATCATTCCCGGACTGCTCATCGGCCTGGCGCAGATGGCCACGGTGCATGCCTACGCGGTGCGGCGCAACTATCCGAAATACGAGCGTGCGAGCTGGGGTGAAATGATGCGATCGGCCGCCGTTTCGATCCCCGCTCTGATGACGCCGTTCATCATCGTCGGCGGCAAGATCTTCGGCTGGTTCACCGCCACCGAGTCGGCGTGCATCGCGGTGCTTTACGCGGGCGCGCTGTCGATGCTGGTGTATCGCGAAATGGGCCTCAAGGGGGCGAACGATGCGTTGCTCGAAACCGGCAAGCTCGCCGCGGTGGCGTTGTTCTGCGTCGGCACCGCGAGCGCGTTCGGCTGGCTGCTCGCCTACTACCAGATCCCCAAGGCGATTCTCGAGGGCGTCTCCGCCTGGAATATGGGCGCTACGACCACCGGCTTCTTCATCGCCTTCTGCTTCCTGGTGGTCGGTTGCTTCCTCGACGCCATTCCGGCGATCATCATCGTCGGCACCATCCTCGAGCCGCTCGCCAAGACTGCCGGCATGGACCCGGTGCACTTCGCCATTGTCGGCATCGTGTCGCTCGCCTTCGGCCTGGTGACGCCGCCCTACGGCCTGTGCCTGATGATCTCCTGCGCGGTGGCCAAGATCCGCATGGTCGACACGATGAAGGATGTAATGATCATGTTGATACCGATGCTGCTGGTGCTGGCGATCATCATCGTCTGGCCCAGCGTGCCACTGTTCCTGCCGAGGCTGTTTCCGCCGGGCACCCTCTGATGCCGCAGCCGGACCCGGCCAGGCTGTCGCTCAATACCGCCACAGTGAAGCAGCAGTGGGGCTTGGCGCAGGCGATCGAGGGCTGCGCGCGACACGGCATCAGTGGCATTTCCCCCTGGCGCGACCAGATTGCGACGATGGGCCTCGCGGCGGCGGCAAAGGCGGTGCGGGCGCACGGCCTCACGGTGAGCGGCGTGTGCCGCGGCGGCATGTTTCCGGCGGCCGACGCTGCCGGCCGTAAAGGGGCGATCGAGGACAACCTGCGCGCGATCGAGGAAGCGCACGTGCTCGGCGCGCAGTGCCTGGTCCTGGTGGTGGGCGGCTTGCCGCCCGGCTCGAAGGACATCGCCGGGGCGCGCGCGCAGGTGCAGGAGGGCATCGCCGCGGTGCTGCCCGCGGCGCGCGCGGCGCGCGTACCGCTTGCGATCGAGCCGCTGCACCCGATGTACGCCGCCGACCGCGCCTGCGTCAACACGCTCGAGCAGGCGCTCGACCTGTGCGATGAGTTGGACGAAGAGGGCTCGGGCGCGCCATGCGCTCTCGGCGTGGCGGTGGACGCGTATCACGTCTGGTGGGACCCGAAACTGCAGGCGCAGATCGCGCGTGCTGGCAAGCGGCGCATCTTCGCGTATCACATTTGCGACTGGCTGGTGCCTACGAGAGACCTCTTGAACGACCGCGGCATGATGGGCGACGGCGTCATCGACTTGCCGCGCCTGCGCTCCTGGGTCGAGGGCACCGGCTACGCCGGCTGCCACGAGGTGGAGATTTTCTCCGCGCTCGATTGGTGGCGGCGCGACCCCGACGAGGTGCTCGCTACCGTCAAGCAGCGGCACCTGGAGTGCAGCTAGCGAAGCTCGGAAATCTTCAGAGCAGCCTGCGGGCGATCGACATCAGGCGCTTGAAGCGCGCGCCGTAGGGCGGAAAGAACGCGCCCAGCAGGTTCAGCCGGCTCTGGGTGAGCACGGCCTTTTGCTTGCTGAATGTGAGGAAGCCCGCTTCGCCGTGATACGAGCCGTGGCCGCTCGCGCCGACGCCGCCGAAGGGCAGGCCCTCGTGCGCAAGGTGAATCAGAGTGTCGTTCACGCAGACGCCGCCGGCGATGGTGCGCTCGAGCACCCGCTCACGGCTCGCCGCATCGGTGCCGAACCAGTAAAGCGACAGCGGCCGCGGGCGCGCAGTGACGAAGGCGATCGCCTCGTCGAGCGACCGGTAGGTCACCACCGGGAGCAGCGGCCCGAAAATCTCCTCCTGCATGACGCGCATCGCGTCCGTGACGCCCAGCGCAAGCGTCGGCGGGAACTTGCGCTTGGCGGCGGGCAGCGCCTCGCCTGCGGGATTGAGCTTGCGGATCTCGGCGCCCTGCGCGGCCGCGTCGCCCGCCAGCTGCTCGAGCCGTGCGTAATGCCGGTCGCTCACGATGCTCGAGTAGTCGGGGTTGTCCTCCAGCGTCGGGTACATGCGCGCGGCCTCGCGTTCCCAGGCCTGCACGAAGGCATCGCGCATCGGCTGCGGCACCAGCACGTAGTCCGGCGCAACGCAGGTCTGCCCGGAATTAAACAGCTTGCCGTGCACGATGCGCGGCATGGCGCGCGCGAGATCGCAGCTCGGATCGACGATGCAGGGCGACTTGCCGCCCAGCTCCAGCGTGACCGGCGTGAGGTTCGCGGCCGCGGCGGCCGCCACCAGGCGCCCCACTCGCGCAGAGCCGGTGAACAGCAGATGATCGAACGGCAGCGAGGCGAACGCGGCCCCTTCCTCGGCGCCGCCCGTGACGATGGCGAGCTCGTCGGCGGCGAAATAGCGCGGCACGCGCTCGGCGAGCAGGGCGGCGAAGCGCCGCGTCAGTTCGCCGTCGGGTTTCACCATCACGCGGTTGCCGGCGGCGAGCGCCCCGACCGCGGGGTCCAGCGCCAGGTTGTAGGGGTAGTTCCACGGCGCGACGATGCCGACTACGCCTAGCGGCTGGCGCAGCACCTTCGCGCGCGCCGGCAGGAGGTGAAGCGGGGTCGGCACGCGCCGCGGGCGCATCCACCGCGAAAGATTGCGCAGCGCGTGGCGCACGGAAGCTTCGACGACGAGAAAGTCGCCGAATTCCGAGACCTCGAACGGACGCTGGCCGAAGTCCGCGCTGATGGCGGCGGCGAAGTCCGCCGCATTTTCGCGTGTGAGCGCGAGCAGACGGCGCAGGCGGTCGGCGCGCTGCGCGGCGTCGGGCCAGGGATCGCGCGCGAACGCCGCGCGCTGCAGGTCGAACAGCTCGCGCATGCGCGCGGCCGGGGCGATCGCCGCGGCGTCGGCAGCGCTCATCCCGCGACCTTGCGCGCGAGCACGCGCAGCGCCATGCGCAGCTTCTGCGAGAGCGGAAAGCGCTTGAAGTTCGTCTTCACCGCGCCTTGCGTGAAGGCGGTGGGCTTGGAGTAGTCCACGTTCACGTCTACGATCACCGGCTGGCCGGCGCGCGCCAGGTCGCGCGCGCGTTCGAGCGCGCTTTCGATCGCGGCGTCGTTCTCCACCCGCACGCAGGCCGCGCCCACCGCGCGCGCCAGGCCCTCGAGGTCGAGCGCGCCGAGCGTGCTGCAAGGCGCGCGCTGGTAGGTGATGCGCTGTGCCTGCGAGATCTGCGACAGCGCGCCGTCGTGGAACACGACGAACAGGATCCCCAGCCGGTGCCGCGCCGCGGTGACGATTTCCATGCAGGTCATCATGAAGGCGCCGTCGCCGGCAATGCAGGCAACCTCGCGCCCCGGGCAGGCGAGCTTGGCGCCGATCGCCGCCGGCACCGCATAGCCCATGCAGTTGAAGTCGGTGGGCACGATGAGCGTGCGCGGCGCAATCACCGGGAAGTGCTCGGCAGTCAGGTAGGTGTGATTGCCGTCGTCCACCGACACGATGGCATCGTCGGGCAAGCGCGCGCGCAGCGCGGCGAGGAACCGCGCCGGGCTGACGCGGCCGCTCGTGTCGTGGGCGAGCCACTCGTCGCGCCAGGCGGCCTTGTCGGCGCGGATGCGCGCGGCGAGCGCGGCGTTCGTGGGACGCGCGGCGCCTCGCGCGCGCAGCGCCTCGAGCAGCGCGGCGAGCACCGCTTGCGAATCGCCTTCGATCGCCACTTTCGCCGGGTAGTTGGCGCCGAAGACCTTTGGATTGATGTCCACGTGCACCAGATTCTCCGGCACGCTGACGCCGAAGCTGCCGGTGGCGAGTTCGGCGAAGCGCGTGCCCACCGCGAGCAGCGCATCGCAATCCTTGAACGCATTGCGCGCCGCCGGCACGGCAGAGGGGCCGAAGCCGAAGCCGGTGTGCAGCGGGTGACTCGCCGAAAACGCCGACAGTCCCTGAAGCGTGGTGGCCACGGGCGCCTGCAGGTGCTCGGCGATCGCGGCGGTGTACGCGGTGGCGTCCACTGCGCCCCAGCCTACGAACAGGCCCGGACGGCGCGCGGCCGCGAGCAGGTCGGCCGCGCGCGCGATGGCCGCGGCATCCGGCGCGCGCGCGGCCGGCGGCGGGGTCCACACGGGCAGCGTGCCGGCCTCGCCGGGAAAGAGTTGCAAGTTCACCGGCAGTTCGATGAACACCGGGCCGGGCTCGCCGCTGAGGGCGATGCGGCCCGCCTCGTAGAGCGTCGGCACGACGTCCTCGTGCCGCAGCACCTTGAACGTGGCCTTGGTAAGCGGCCGTAGGAACGCGTGCTGGTCGATGTCGTGCAGCTGGTACTTGAAGCCGAGGTCGGTGCGCACGCCGCCCGAGACCGCGATCAGCGGAATGCCGGCAAGCAGCGCCTCGCCGAGGCCGCTTGCGGCGTGGGTCGCGCCGGCCGCCGGCACGATCGCCATCGCGCCGACCGAGCCCGAGACGCGGCTCACGGCGTCGGCCATGAACGCGGCGCAACCTTCGTGCGTGACCAGGATCGGCGTGATCTGCTTCGAGTTGTTCAGCTCGTCGTAGAGCTCGGTGTTGTGCACGCCCGGGATGCCGAAGGTGAAGCGCACGCCCATGTTCTCGAGCGCGTGCACCGCGAGCCAGGCGGCGGTCTTCTTCATCGAAATTGCCCGCGGGCGCTCACGGCGCGGCCTCGCCACCGATGGCGCGCCCGGCGATGCGCCCGCCTAGGATGCAGCCGCCGAGGAAAGTTCCCTCGAGGGCGCGTTTGCCGTGCATGCCGCCGCCGCCGAAGCCGGCGGCCTCGCCCGCGGCGTACAGGCCGGGCACCGGCGCACCGTCCGCGCCGAGCACGCGCGCGTGGAGGTCGGTCTGCACGCCGCCAAGGGACTTGCGGCTGATGACGAACTCGCGGATCGCGATCAGCGGCGCGGCTTTCGGATCGAGGATCGGCTGCAGGTTGCAGGTGCGCACCTTGTCGCCGCGGTAGGTGCGCAGGGCGGCGATTTTCTCCAGCTGCGGGTCCTCGTGCAGCGCGCCGCGCGCGATGCGCCCGTCGTAGGCGCGCACGTCGCGCTCGAGCGATTCGAGCGACACTATCTCGCCGCCGCCGAGCCGGTTCATCTTCTCCACCAGGCCGGCAAGGCTGTCCGCCACCACGACGTCCTCGCAGTTGGCGCACAGCGTGTCGACCAGCCAGCGGTTGCCGAGCAGGATGTCGCGCAGGAAGGCGAGGCGCTTCTTGTCGCGGATCGAGGGGTTGAACTCGGCGCCCGAGATCGCGAGTTCCTTCAATGCGATGCGCCGATTGAGCACCTGCCAGGTGTATTGGCCGGGCTGGCGGCAGGCCTGCGCCACCAGGTCGCGCGTGTCGAAGCCGGTGACCAGCGGCGGCAGGATGCGCGCGCCGCGCGCGTTCACCCACAAGGCGGAGCGCGGCGGCACCACCGACAGGCCGTGATGCGGCTTACGCGGGCGCCAGTGGCGCACCCCTGCGGCGTAGTTCCACATCCAGTCCAGGTGCGTCAGCGCGCCGCCCGCAGCTGCGACCGCTTCGTGCAGCGCGCCGTCGGCGTAGCGGTGCGAGCCGTTGAGAATCGTCGCAGGCGGCGTCCCCCAGTCGGCGTGCCAGTGCCGGCGGATGCGCTCCTGGCTGCCGTTGATTCCGCCCGCGGCGACCACGGTTGCCTCGGCGCGCGCCTCGAACGGCTCGCCGCCGGCTTCGAGCGCGCCGCGGCAGCCGGTCACTGCGCCGCCGTCCTGCAGCAATGCCTCTGCGCGGTGGCCGAAGTGCAGCGTAAGGCGCGCCGCGTGCGGATGCGCACGCAGGCAAGCGATCATCCGCAGCGCGAGCTCCTGGCCGGTGCCCCACACCAGGTGAAAGCGCGGCACCGAATTGCCGCGCGTAGCGAGGCCGCGCTCGACCCAGTGCGGGATCGGAAAAAAGCCGATGCCGCGCGCCTTCAGCCAGGCATAGACCTCGTCGTGGCAGCGATGCACGTAGGCCTCGGCCCAGCGGCGCGGCCAGAGCTCGTTCTCGGCAAGCTCGCCGAACGCGCACCAGTCGGCGAACGCCTGCGCAGGGGTGTCGTGGAAGCCGGCGCGGCGCTGCTCGCGGCTGCCGACCACGAAGATGCCGCCGAAGCTCTCGCGCGCGAGGCCGCCGAAGTTCGCCTCCGAGTCGCGATCGAGCAGCGTGACGCTGCGCCCGCGCTCGAGCAGCTCGAGCGCGGCGCAGATGCCGGCGATGCCGCCGCCGATCACCAGCGCTTCGCTGCGGTAGGCAAGGCTCATGGCGCCGGCCGGGCGTGGAAGGCGGATATGTTCATGGTGGATTGCGCCGCGGCTGCGGGCGCATGCATTCTGCCGTGCGCGCGGACCACGCGCCAGACTCGATTGCCGTACGCGCGTTGCCAGGGGACCGCCATCGGCTGATCGCGGATGTAGTCCGGCATACGCTTTCTGGATGCGGCAATAAATCAACGACTTGATCTTCTTCGCGCCGTCCATGATGGCCGCCAAGCGTGCAAATCGCCGTGTCGTCGATCTATCCGCCTCGACGCCTTCGTGAGATACGGCGCCAACGTCGGCTATTGGGAGTCAGATCCTTCTGGCCATGGCTAAGCGGCGCTCGGCGAAAGCGATCGCTTTACCCTGAAATTCGTGAAGCGATGGCGCGGTCGGCGTGGTTCGACCAAAACCCGACATCGCGCAGCGCGCCTGAGCGGGTGTTGACGGAGTAATATTGCCGAACAGTTTCCCAAAGTGAGGAGGAGGACTTCATGAACGCGATCCGCAAACTGGCGCTCGCTTGCGCCACGGTGCTTGTTGCTGCGCCTGCGCTGGCGCAGGGCGATCTGCGCCAGCCGCTGCCGCAGCCGCTCAGCGTCAAGCAGGGCATGCTCAACGTGCCCGCCCTCTCGCCGTTGTGGCTCCTGCCCGAGGAGGCGGCCAAGTACAACATCCAGATCGAGATAGTGATGTTTCAGCGCTTTGCCGACGCGCGCACCGCGCTCGTCTCGGGGGACATTCACCTGACCGCGTTCGGCCCGCAGGACATCTCGCTCGCGCTCGGCCAAGGCGCGAAGACCTTGGTTGGCGTGGCGGGAGTCGGCTCGGGCAACGACTGCTTGCTGGTGCGCAAGGGCGAGGACGTCAAGGAGTGGAGCAGCGTGGCCGACAAACGCGTGGGCGTCGGCGCCGGATCGATCTCCTGGCTCAAGTTCGCCGCCTCGGTGCAGGAAAACGGGCTGCAGTACAACAAGCTGAAGATCGTGAACATTGTCGGCGGCGGCGCCAATTACCTCAAGGCGCTGCAGGGCAAGGAAATCGACATGGCGGTGGTGTGGCAGCCGTTCTGCGCACAGGGAATACTCGATGGCTTCGGCGCGTACCCGACGCTCGATCACAATCGCTCCAAGACTGTCGGCGGGCTGATCTCGGTGCTGGCGGTGAACCGACCCTTCATGGAAAAGAACCGCGACGCCGTGCAGCGGCTGGTGACGGCCTACCTGGATGTTCTGGAGGTGGCGCGCAAGGACAACGCGCGCTGGGCGAGGATCTACGCCGAGAAAGCGGGGCTCGCCGAGAATGTCGCAGCCGAGTCGATACGCACCACGCAGCTCGACGCGACGCTGCCGCTGGAGTCGATCAAGCGCATCTCGAAATTCCTGTCGGACAACGGCGTCATCACGCGGGACGTGTCCGGCGAGATCGCGCAGCACTACACCTACGATTTCCTGACAAAGGCCACCGGCAAGTCGGCGGAGCAGCTTGGCCTGAAGCAGTAGCTTCGTGAAGCTGCGGCTGACGGCCCCCTGGCTGCTGATCCTGCCGGCGCTGCTGGTCGCGCTGTGGCACTTCGCGGTGGAGCTGCACTGGGTGACGGAGGGCATCATTCCGTCGCCGGCGCAGGTGCTGCGCTCCTGGCACACCTGGATTTTCGGCAGCACGCAGGCGATGCTGTCGCCGTATTCGGGCACCTGGGTGGACAACGTCACCTATTCGTCGCGCCGGGTATTGCAGGGATTCGGACTGGCGGCAGTGGTGGCCATTCCGCTTGGCCTCATGATCGGCTGGAGCAAGCTCGCGGCGCGGCTGGTCGACCCGACGATCCAGCTCCTGCGCCCGGTGCCGATCACCGCCTGGCTTCCCTTTGCCATCGCGGTTTTCGGGATCTACGACGCGAGCGCGCTGTTCCTCATCGGCCTCGGCGCCTTCTACCCGATCGTCGTCAATACCACGCATGGCGTTCGCGATACCAATCTGCTGCTGCTGCGCGCTGCGCGCATGCTCGGCGCGGGCCCGTCTACGGTGCTGGCGAAAGTGGTTTTCCCGTCGGCTTTGCCCTCCATCTTCACCGGCCTGCGCCTCGGCATCGGGGTCGCCTGGACGGCGGTTATCGTCGCCGAGATGATCGCGGTCAAGTCCGGACTCGGCTACGTGCTGTGGGACGCCTACTACGTCGGCCGGATGGACATCTGCGTCGCGACCATGTTTTCGGTCGGCCTGCTGGGCTTCCTTTCGGACCGGTTGATCGTCTGGGCGGCGCACCTCGCGCTGCGCTGGCGAACCCTCGAGGCGCATGCATGATCGGGATCGAGGGGGTCTGGAAGGAGTTCGCGAAGGGCGAGCGCCGCGTACTCGCGCTGCAGGATGTTAGTCTCGAGGTCGCGGAGCACGAATTCACCGCGGTTCTCGGTCCCTCCGGCTGCGGCAAGTCGACGCTGCTCAACATGGTCGCGGGCTTCGATGCCCCGACGCGGGGCGCGGTGCGCGTCGCCGGCGAGGACGTCGCGGCGCCCTCGCCGCAGCGCGCCGTGGTATTTCAGGAGCCGGCGCTGTTTCCCTGGCTTTCGGTCATGGAAAACGTGGTGTTCGGCCCGAAAACGCAAGGGCAGCCGGCCGACGCGTACCGGCCTCGCGCCGCGCAGATCCTCGAGCAGGTGGGATTGCGCGGCTTCGAGGCAAGCTACCCGGCGGAACTTTCGGGCGGCATGCGTCAGCGCGTCGGCATCGCCCGCGTGCTCATCATGCAGCCGCAAGTGCTGCTAATGGACGAGCCGTTCGGCAGCCTGGACGCGCAGACGCGAACCCTGATGCAGGAGTTGCTGCTTCAGGTCTGGGAGCGGCACCACCAGACCGTGCTCTTCATCACGCACGATATCGAGGAGGCGCTGCTGCTTGCCGACCGCGTCTGCATCATGACCGCGCGCCCGGGCCGGATCAAGAAGAGCATCGAGGTGCGCATTCCGCGGCCGCGCTCGATCGAGCTGACCACGTCGCCGGAGTTCAACGCGCTGCGGCGCGAGGTGCTGGATCTGATCCGCGAGGAAAGCCAGCGCGCGGCCCTGGAATCAGGCCCGCGCTAGTCGATTCCGCGCTGGCTCAGGCCGGCAAGTTGCGCCGCGACTCCGAGGATCGCGCCGTCGTGCGGGCCGCAAAGCTGCAAACCCAAGGGCAAGCCCTGCGCGGTCCCGGCCGGAACGCTGATCGCGCCCAGTCCGGCGATGCTCGCCGGCACGGTAAGGTCGGCCTGCGTCTCGGGGACCGGCGAATCAAAGGCGAACGCGGTCTGGGGTGTGCTCGGCAAGAGCAGCATGTCGCACCCAGCGAGCACCTCTGCCAGCCATCGCCTCGCCCCCTGCACCCTGTCGCGGGCTCGCGCGACCTGGTCAGCCGTTGCGCGCCGGCCGAACTCGAGGGCCGAACGCAGGGCGGGCGAAATCAACGAAGCGGCGTCGTCGAGCAGCGCGGCATGGACGCAAGCGCCCGCCCTTTCGGTAAGCAGAAGCGCCGCTCGCCGCAGGCCCGCCCAGTCAATCGGCGCAGCGCGCACCTCGACAATGCGATGCCGCAATGCCAGCTGCCGTGCTGCCTCCTGCAGCGCCTCGCAGAGGGGCGGTGCGACGAAGGCATCGAGGCCGTGAACGAGACCGATGGATGCCCGAACATCGGGTTGCATCGTCAACCGGCGCTGTGCCATCGCCGCGGCGACGCGCGCGGCATCCGCGACGCTGCGCGCGAGGACGCCGACCCGATCGAACTCCGGCATCAGCGGCAGAACACCCTCGGCCACGACGCTGCCGCGGCCGGGCAAGTAGCCCACGACGCCGCAATACGAGGCCGGAATGCGGACCGAGCCCAGCGTATCGGTGCCGATCGCGGCGTCGCAAAGGCGTGCGCCGACCGCTGCCGCCGAACCGCTGCTCGAGCCGCCCGGCGTGAAGCCATGGCGCACCGGATTGTGGCAGCGGCCGAACCAGGGATTGTTGCCGCAGGCGCCAAACGCGGCCTCGTCCATCAGCGTCTTGCCGAGAAACGTGGCGCCTGCGCGCCGCAGCCGGGCCACGCAAGCCGCATCACGCAGCGCGACGCGGCCGCGATGAGCCTCCATGCCGCCTGCCGCGGGCATTCCGGCCAGATCGACGTTGTCTTTCACGGCGATCGCCATGCCTTGCAGTTCGCCGCCGGAGCCGTTCTGTACGGCGACGTGCGTGAACGCGCCCAGCGCCGGATTGCGCCTGTCGATCGCCTCGAGATAGGTCCTTGCCCGGTCTGCGGCGTTCACTTCTTCGACATGCCGAGAATGCCGCCGCTAGTGGAGCGCGGGTCGCGCTTGCGCCAAGCCGCCATATCCACGGCAGCGAGGAAGTTGAATACCGCCCGGTTGAACTCCTCGGGATCCTCGAGATTGATGGTGTGCCCGGCGCAGGGCAGGACTGCAAGGCCGGAGCTGGCGATCGAGCGCTTCATGAGTAGCGACGGCTCAAGACACGGATCGTCCTCGTCGCCGCTGATGATCAGAGTCGGCACATCAATTGTCTTCATCGCCTCGGTCAGCTCCCACAGCGAGGGACGGCGGCCCTGCACGCCTTTCATCGTGAGCGCCGAGCCGAGTGTCGAGTGCTCGGCAAGCTGCGCGGCGAACTCGCGCCAGGCGCGTGGATTCTTGTTCTGGAGCTGCACCCGGGTCGGGCCGAGCGAGTAGCGCTTGGCCACCTCGCGCATGCCTTCTTTCTCGATCTGGGCGGCCGCGGCGCTGGTCTCGGCGCGGAACTGCTCACGCTTCGAGGGCTCGGCACCGTAGCCGCAGCCGCCAACGACGAGCGAAAGGGCGCGGGCGCGATGGCTGATGCCGAAATGCAAGGCGGCAAAGCCGCCCATCGACAAGCCGCAGATGTGCGCCTTGCCGATTCCGAGATGGTCCAGGATAGACCCGATGTCGTCCCGCGCGCGGACCTGCGAGTACTTCTCGGGATCCTCGGGCACGTCGGAAGGCGGGTAGCCCCGCGCATTGAAGGCAATGCAGCGGTAGTAGCGAGAAAAGAACCGCATTTGCGGTTCCCAGCTGCGGTAGTCCCCCGCGTACTCGTGCACGAAGACGAGCGGCTTGCCGTCGCCTACCTCCTCGTAATACAGCCTTACGCCGTCGTCGGTCATTGCATGAGGCATCGCTCTCTCCCGTGCGGTTTCCGAGGGTGCACCGCTCGGCGCTTTATTAGAAATACGCCACGCCCTGCGTGTTGACGTAGAGCGCGTAGAGCGAGGTGCTCGCCGCCATGAAAAGGCGATTCCGGTGCGCGCCGCCAAAGCAGACGTTGGCGCAGCGCTCCGGCAGGTCGATGCGGCCGACGAGGCGCCCGTCCGGGTTGAACACGTGCACGCCGTCGAGTCCCGCTTCGCCCATGCCCCAGCCGCACCACAGGTTGCCATCGACATCGACGCGGAAGCCATCCGGAGTGCCTTTCGGTCCGGCGTCGATCAGCACGCGCCGGTTGGCGAGCTTCGCGCCGCCGACCACGTCGCAGGCGAGGATCTTGCGCGGCACCGAGCGCGACTCGACGATGTAGAGCACCGATTCGTCGGGCGAGAACGCGAGCCCGTTGGGCTGGTTGATTCCTTCTGCCACCACCGCGAGCTTGCCCAATGGATCCAGGCGATAGACGTTCGTCGGCAGCTCGGGCTCGGCTTTCGCGCCTTCGTACCAGCCGAGGATGCCGAAGCTGGGATCGGTGAACCAGATCGAGCCATCCGTCTTGCACACGATGTCGTTGGGCGAATTGAGGCGCTTGCCGTCGAACGAATCCGCGAGTGTCACGATGCGCCCGTCCGGCTCGGTGCGCGCCACGCGCCGGCCGCCGTGCTCGCACGTGAGCAGCCGCCCCAGCCGGTCGCGCGTGTTGCCGTTGGCGTGACCCGAGGGCTTGCGGAACACGCTCACCTCGCCGGTCTCCTCGTCCCAGCGCCACATGCAGTTGCCCGGCACGTCGCTCCAGACGAGGCAGCGTTGATCGCCGAACCACACCGGGCCTTCCGCCCAGCGCGTGATCCCCGCGGCGAGGCGCTCGACTTTGGAGAGCGGCAACCGGCAGCGCGCGAACGACTCGTCCACCACCACCACCGAAGGATCGGGATAGCGTTGGCTGGGCTGCCAGTCGGATGCGCTCATGCGCGCATTATTTCATCAGACCGGGAAGCCATAGCGACACCGCCGGCACGTAGGTGACGATGAGCAGCGCGACGCACATGGCGCCGTAGAACGGCCATAGCTCTTTGGACACCTGCTCCATGGTCACCTTGCCGATGGCGCAGCCCACGAACAGCGTCGGCCCCACCGGCGGCGTGATCAGGCCGATGCCCAGGTTGAGGATCATGATCATGCCGAAGTGCACCGGGTCGATGCCGAGCTTGGCGATCACGGGCATGAAGATCGGCGTGCAGATGAGCAGCATCGGCGCCAGGTCCATGAAGGTGCCCAGCAGCAGCAGCAGGATGTTCACCAGCAGCAGGAACACGTACTTGTTCTCGGAGATGCCGAGGAAGAACTGCGTCACCTTGGCCGGGATCTGCAGGATCGCCATCATGTAGCCGAAGGCGACCGAGAAGCCGATCAGCATCATCACCATGGCGACCGTCTTCACCACGCGGTGGATCAGGTGCGGCAGGTCGCGCCACTTGTAGTCGCGGTAGACGAACAGCGTGACCAGGAAGGCGTAGACGCAGGCCACGGCAGCGGACTCGGTGGGCGTGAACACCCCGGAAAGGATGCCGCCGATGATGATCACCACCGTTACCAGGCCCCAGAGCGCGTCCAGCACGATCTTCGGCACCTGCGCGAGCGGGATCGGCTCCGACTTCGGCATGGCGCGCTTGTGCGCAATCCACAGGATCAGGCCGATGAGGCAGGCGCCGAGCAGCAGCCCGGGAAAGATTCCGGCAAGGAACAGGTGCGCGACCGAGATGGTGCCGCCAGCGGCGAGCGAATAGATGACCGCGTTGTGCGAGGGCGGAATCATCAGCGCCTGCACCGAGCCGCAGATGGTGACGTTGGTGGCGAAGACGCGCGAATAGCCCTGTTTCACCATCTGCGGAATCATCACCGAGCCGATCGAGGCGGTGTCTGCGACTGAAGAGCCCGAGATGCAGCCGAAGAGCGTGCTCGCGAGGACGTTCACCAGCGCCAGGCCGCCGCGGATGAAGCCGACGAACACCTTGGCCAGGTTCACCAGGCGGGCGGCCATGCCGCCCTCGGCCATGATGCCGCCGGCGAGCACGAAAAACGGGATCGCGAGCAGGGCGAAGTCGTCGGTGCCGTCGGAGATCTTGAGCATCACCGCCTCGAGCGGGATGTCGACCCAAAGCGCGGCCAAAATCGCTGCCAGGCCGAGGGCGTAGGCCACGGGCACGCCGAGCGCGCACAGCAGCGCGAACGATCCGAGCAGTATCGCTACGTCCACTACTCGAGCTCCGTGAGCTGGTCGCTGTACATGAGCGAGGTCTTGGGTGGTGCGCCAAGCCACACGCGCTCGATCAGGAACAGCAGCGTCAGCAGGCCTGCTACCGGAATCGGGGAATAGACGATGGCCACGGAAAGCGCAGGGAATTCGGCCATGGTTTGGTAGCGCGTAATGACGCACAGGTGCGCGCCGTAGCCGAGCATGAATAGCGCGATCGCCGCCATGCAGGCGTCCACCCCCCAGAGCATGGCGCGACGCACGCGCGGCGCCACCGCGTTGAGCAGCGCCTCGACCGCGACGTGCACGTTGGCGCGGTACACCGCGGCGCCGCCGAGGAACGAGAACATGACCATCATCACCACCGCCGCCGGCTCGGGCCAGGACAGCGGGTTGTTCATGGCGTAGCGCATGAACACGCCGAGCGGAATGATCAGCGTGATCGCCACCAGCGCCGCCCCCGACACTGCGATGCAGGCGAGGTACAGCGCCTCCATGGCGCGCCGGTAGTTTCGTTTCATAACAAAAAAACGGGCCGCTTCACGCGGCCCGTGCTTGGCGGGAACGAATCGCTATTTCGTGTCCTGGATTTGCTTGAGAATCGCGGCGTACTTGGCGCCGTACTTGTCGCGCACCGGCTGCGTCGCCTTGTAGAACGCCTCCTTGTCGGCGGGCAGGAACTGCACGCCCGCCGCTTTGAGCTTGGTCTCGGCTTCGCCTACGTAGGCATCCCAGAGCTGGCGCTGCTCGATCTGCGCCTCGCGAGACAGCTTGCGCACCAGTGCCTGGTCTTCCTTGGGCAGCGTCTCCCAGTTGCGTTTCGAGAACACGAATATCTCGGGGATGATGAGGTGCCCGGTCAGGCTGTACACCTTGGCCACCTGGTAGTGGTTCTGCGCCAGCAGCGTCGGCGGGTTGTTCTCGGCGCCGTCCACCACGCCGGTCTGCAGCGCGCCGAACAGCTCGTTGAAGCCCATCGCCACGCCGTTGCCGCCCATCGCGTTCATGGTCTCTACGAACAGCGGGTTGCCCATCATGCGGATCTTCATGCCCTTCAGGTCGGCGGGCTTGGTCGCCGGCTTGTGGGCGTAGACGCTGCGCGTGCCGGCGTCCATCCAGCCCAGCACGATCAGGCGCGAGGTCGGCGCGTTGGAAGTGCGCTCGAGCAGCTCCTGGCCGATCGGGCCGTCGATCACCTTGCGCATGTGTGCTTCGTCGCGGAACACGAACGGCAGGTTGAACACGTTGAGGTCGTCCACCACCGGCCCCATGGCGCCCACCGAGATGCGCGCGATCTGCAACGCGCCCACCTGTGCCTGCTCGATCATCTCCTTCTCGCCGCCGAGCTGCATCGACGGAAACATCTGGATCGAGTAGCGGCCGTTGGTCTGCGCCTCGAGCTTCTTGCCCATGCGCTGGATCGCCTCCACCGTCGGGTAACCGAGCGGGTGCACGTCGGATGCCTTCCACACCTGTTTCTGCTGCGCGGCGGCGGGCAGCGCGAAGGCCGCGGCGCCGACGGCAGCGGCGATGGCGGCGGACAGCATGAATTTGCAGCGTAGCATTGCGAACTCCTCCCTGAGTTGATCGGCTTTTAACCGATTGGATAATTTATACTCCTTGCCCCCCGCATGTCCAGAATCCGATGGCCAGAATCCTGCTGACGCACTCGCCCGAGGCTCGCGCCAACTACTACGGCGCGCGGGCGCTCGCGGGGCTCGAGGCGCTGGGCGAGGTGAAACTGCACGCCGGCGCCGCGCCGCTCGAGGGCGAGGCGCTGATCGCCGCGGCCGCTGGTTGCGAGCTGGTCGTTACCTACCGCCAATCGCCCGGGCCGGCGGCGGTGTTCGAGCGGTTGCCCGGACTGGCGGCATTTGTGCGCTGCGCAGTGGACATCCGCAACATCGACGTCGCTGCCGCGAGCCGCGCCGGCGTCCTGGTCACACAGGCGAGCGCGGGTTTCGTCCCCGCGGTGGCCGAAATGGTCCTTGGCTTCATGGTGGACCTCGCGCGCGGCATCACGCTCTCGGCGGCGGCTTACCGGGCGGGGCGCGTGCCGCAGGCGGACATCGGGCGCGAGTTGCGCGGCAGCACCCTCGGCATCATCGGCTACGGCGCGATCGGCCGGCGCCTCGCCGCAATGGGCGTCGCGCTAGGCATGCGCGTGCAGGTGTGCGACCCGTACGTGAAGGCCGATGCCCCTGGCATCGAGCAGGTGGCGCAGGACACGCTGCTCGCGAATTCGGATTTCGTGGTGCCGCTCGCGGTGGCGACGGCCGAGACCGAGAACCTTATGAACGACGCAGCCTTCGGCAAAATGAAGCGCGGCGCCTTCTTCATCAACGTCTCGCGCGGCAACCTGGTGGACGAAGCGGCGCTCGTGCGCGCGCTCGACTCCGGGCGCATCGCTGGCTGCGCCATGGACGTGGGCAGGGCGGCCGACCAGATGCCGACGCCTGCGCTCGCCGCGCGCCGCGACGTGATCGCGACGTCGCACACGGCGGGGCTGACGCTGCCGGCGATCGAGCACCAGTCGCTCGAGACCGTGGCGCAGGTGGCGGAGATTCTCAAAGGGCGCGCGCCCAGGGGCGCGGTGAACGCCGACAACTGGACCAGAAAGGAGCTGCTCAACACATGAAGACCATCCTGATCACCGGAGCCGCCGGCGACGTCGGCACCCACCTGCGCCGCGAACTGAAGGACCGCTACCGGATCCGCGCCTCGGACCTGCGGCCGCTGAAAAAAATCGGCAGGGAAACGTTCATGCGCGCCGACATCTCGAAGATGGCCGATTGCCAGCGCATCACCAAAGGCGTGGAGGCGATCGTGCACCTTGGCGGCTACTCGGTCGAGGGGCCGTGGGCGGGGATCCACAGCGCCAACATCGTCGGCTGCTACAACATGTTCGAGGCGGCGCGCGTCAACGGGGTCAAGCGCATTGTATTTCCCACCTCCAACCATGCCACCGGCTTCTACCGGCGCGACCGCGTGATCGACCACCGTGTCTACCCCAGGCCCGACAGCCGCTACGGCGTGTCCAAGGTCTTCGGTGAGGCGCTCGGCAGCCTGTACGCCTTCAAGTACGGCATGCAGTTCATGATGATCCGGATCGGCAATGTCAACCCGGTGCCGATCGACAAGCGGCGCCTGTCGATCTGGGTCAGCCCGCGCGACATCGCGCAACTGGTTGCGATCGGCATCGAGCATCCCGAGATCCGCTTCGAGATCGTGTACGGCATCTCGGGCAATACACGCAGATGGTACGAAAACTCGAACGCCGAGCGTCTCGGCTACCGGCCGAAAGACAATTCCGAGGCCTACATGCCGGAAGTCATGGCGCGCGAAAAACCGGGCGACCCCGTGGCCGAGAAATATCAGGGCGGCATCTTCTGCGTCGCGGAGGAAGTGCCCAACCCGGCGCCGCTGCCGCGCCATAAGGCGAAAGCAAAAGCGAAGCGGCGGGCGAAAAAGAAATGAGCGAACGCGCGCCGCGGCTCGCCGTGCCGGCGGCAGCGTGCGACACGCACTTCCATATCTACGAGGCGGGCGTGCCCGCAGCGCCGGGCGGCCCTCAGCCGCCAGGCGTGTTCACCGCGGAGATGTACCGCGGAATGCAGCGGCGGCTGGGCTTGCAGCGCGCGATCGTGGTGCAGCCCAACGCCTACCAGGACGACAACCGCGTCACGCTGCGCGCAATCCATGCGCTCGGTCCGGGCGCGCGGGGCGTCGGCGTGGTGAAGCCGGGCGTCGCCGATGCGGAGATCGAGGGCCTGACGCAGGGCGGCATCGTGGCGCAGCGCATATTCCAGCTACCGTGGGGCGCGGTCGGTTTCGCGCACATGGACGAGGTGATGGCGCGCGTGCACCCGTTCGGCTGGCACGCCAACCTGCAACTCGACGGCCGCGAGCTGCCGCAATGGGAGCAGGCAATCAGGCGCCTGCCGGGGAAATTCGTCATCGACCACATCGGCAAGTTCCTCGAGCCGGTGGCGCCCGAGGCGGAGCCCTTCAAGGTGCTGCTGCGCCTGCTGGACACCGGGCGCTGCTGGGTGAAGCTTTCCGCGCCCTATGAAACCTCAAAGACGGGCGCGCCGCGCTACGAGGACGTGAGCCGCCTTGCGCGCGCGCTGGTGAAGCACGCGCCCGAGCGCATGCTGTGGGCGTCCAATTGGCCGCATCCTTCGGCGCCGAAGGACAACCCGCCGGACGACGCCGACCTGCTCGACCTGCTGCTCGATTGGGCGGGCGACGACGCCACGCGCCGCAAGATCCTCGCCGACAACCCGGCGGCGCTTTACGGCTTCTAGGAATACTGTCCCGTCTCCTCCGCGCTTACCGTTGCGGTCTTCCCCGCGGAGGCGGGGACCCAGAGCCCCGAAGTGTAAAGCCACGCTTTACACTTTCTACTTCCCGGCTCGGCGCGTCTCGGCCTTGCCCGCGAAGGTAGCAGTGCCATAATAGTCCGCAGTTGCGAAGTTCCCTACACCTTAGGCCCCACTTTCGGGGCAGACAAACGCCCCACTTATGGCACCGAGTTCTGCTTAGCCCCTTCATGCACACGCACGCGAGAGGTCGGAGTCATCAATGTCAGACGTAGCGCTTCGCCCAGCTAAGCCCGAGGACGCTCCGGGCGTTGCGGCTTGCGTGTGCGAAGCATACGTTCACTATATCGAGCGCATCGGCAAACAGCCGGGCCCGATGCTCGAACACTACGCGGACGTAATCAGCCAGTTCCAAGTGCATGTTGCTGTAGCCGCCAGCGGAGTTATTGGGGCAATCGTTCTCAAGGTCACCGACGAAGGCTTCTACGTCGACAACGTTGCGGTTCGCCCGTCAGCAAAAGGCAAAGGCATCGGCCGCCTACTGCTCGAACTCGCTGAGACCGAGGCTCGCCGCCAAGGCTGCGAGTCGATCTACCTCACCACGCACGAACTGATGACGGAGAACCGCGCCCTGTATTCACGCATTGGCTACGTCGAATACGACCAGCGCATCGTTGATGGCTACCCGCGCGTGTTCTTTCGCAAGGCGTTGCCATGAAGTGACCGGCCGGGGAGATAGGTAACAATAACGTCGGCAGACATGGGTTACAGATTCCCATGTCTTGTTCCTGCTGCACGATTGGTTGATCTGAATCGAGAGCGCGCGACGAGATAACTCGCAAATGCGATTTCTCGTCGTAGGTACCGGGCCACCACAAATCTCGGATGCCCCGACGCCCCGGACCGCCACGGCTCGGAGTGTAAAGCGTGACTTTACACTTGGGGCTCTGGGTCCCCGCCTGTGCGGGGAAGACGGAATAGAGCTAGAAGACGAACACTCCCTTGCCGGTGCTTTGCTTGTCGAACAGGGCGTAGGCATCCGCCGCCTGGCCGAGCTGCCAGCGCTCGGTGATGAGCTTCTTCAGCGGCACGTTCTTGCGCACGATGTAGCGCGCGCACTCTTCCTGCAGCGTGGTGCTGAAGGTCCAAGAGGCGTGGATTGTGAGCTGGCGCCGCAGCATCTGCTGGCTGACGTCGAAAGTGGTCTGGCCGCCTTCGCCCACTAGCGCCACGCGACCCCAGGTGTCGGCGCATCTCAGCGCGGCGACGCGCGCCTCGGCATTGCCGGTGCAGTCCATGGTGCATTCGGCGCCCTGGCCGCCGGTGAGCGCGTGCACCGCCGCCACCACGTCGGTCGCTTTCGGGTCGATGGTTTCTGCGGCGCCGAAATCCTGCGCCAGCTTGCGGCGCTCGGGCGAAAGATCCACCGCGATCACGCGCGCGCCCATCGCCACGCCGAGCAGCGTCACCGACAGTCCCACCGGGCCCTGCCCGAAGATCACCAGAGTGTCGCGCCCGGAGACGTCGATGCGCTTGAGCGCCTGGTAGGCGGTGCCGGTGCCGCAGGACACCGCGGCGCCTTCCTCGAAGCTCATCTCGTCGGGCAGCGGCACGCAGGTCGCCGCCGGCGCCTTCATGTATTGGGCGTGCGCGCCGTGGCCGGTGATGCCGTAGACGGTGATGCCGCCGCGGCACAGCTGGCTCCAGCCGGTGCGGCAATGCCTGCAGCGCTGGCAGCCCTTGTAATGATGGTTCATGACGCGCTGGCCGACCGCCGCCACCGATTCCGGCACGCCCGCGCCGACGGCTGCAACGACGCCGCAGGGTTCGTGCCCGGCGATCACCGGGCCGCCGCTGCCGCCAAGGCCGAGCGAAGCGGCTGCGCCGCCGCCGCCCGGCGCGCGATACGGATGCAGGTCGCTGCCGCACATGCCCGAGGCCTTGATCTCGAGCACCACTTCGCCCGGGCCCGGCGTCGGATCGGGAAACTCGCGCAGCTCGAGCGCGCGCTCGCCAAGAAAAACGATACCTTGCATGACGCCCGCCCGGCTTTCAGTCGTCCGCGTGCGCGACGGGCTTGTGCGCGGCGACCAGTTTCTGCTGCAGCAGCGGCGGCGCCACTTCGTAGTGGCTGAACTCGAGCGAATACGAGCCATGGCCGGCGGTGATCGATTTCAGGCGCGCCGGGAAGTGCTCCAGTTCCGAGAGCGGCGCCTGGGCGTTGATCTGCACCGTGCCCGGGCGCGGCGAGTCCGAGCCCTTGATCTGGCCGCGGTGGCCGGAGAGCTCGCCCGCGATGTCGCCCATGTTGGTGTCGGGCGCCACGATCTCGACGTTGACGATCGGCTCCAGCACGATGGCGCGCGCCTTGGCGAGCGCATCGAGGAACGCCTTGCGCCCGGCGGAGGCGAAGGCGACGTCCTTCGAGTCCACCGGGTGGTGCTTGCCGTCATAGACGATGACGCGCACGTCCTGCAGCGGGAAGCCGGCGACGAAGCCCGAGTCGAGCACTGAGCGCACGCCCTTTTCCACCGAGGGGATGAACTGGTTGGGGATGACGCCGCCCTTGACGCTGTCGACGAACTCGAAGCCCTTGCCGCGCGGCAGCGGCTCGACCTTGAGGAACACCTCGCCGAACTGGCCGGCGCCGCCGGTCTGCTTCTTGTGCCGGCTGTGGCCCTCGGCACGCACGGCGATGGTCTCGCGGTACGGGATGGAGGGCGGCCGGGTGTCGAGCTCGACCTTGTATTGCGTGGCCATCTTCTCGAGCATGGTCTTCAAGTGCATCTCGCCCAGGCCGCGCAGCACGGTTTCGTTGGCCTGTGCGTTGTGCTCGAGGCGGAAGCACGGGTCCTCGGCGCCGATCTTGTGCAGCACGTCGGCGAGCTTCTGCTCGTCGCCGCGTTTCTTCGGCAGCACCGCGAGCCCGAACACCGAGGTCGGCAGCTCGAGCGGCCGGGCGTGGATCTGCGCGTCCTCGGGCGAGTCGTGCAGGATGTGGTCGAAGTGGATGTCGTCGATCTTGGCGATGGCGCAGATGTCGCCCGGCAACGCTTCCGGCACCTCGGTCTGCGTCTTTCCCCTGAGCATGTAGAGATGCCCCGCCTTGATCGGCTTGCGGCTGTCACCGACGTAAAGCTGGGTGCCGGGCGTGATGCGCCCCTGGTGCACGCGGAACACGGCGAGGCGGCCGATGTAGGGGTCGATCTCGACCTTGAACACGTGCGCCAGCGCATGCTTCGCGGCATCGGGCGCGGCGGTGAGTTCTGTGACCTCGCCGCTCGCGGGCGTGTTGATGTACACGGGCGGGTTGCCCTCGAGCGGGTTGGGCATCAGCTTGACGATCACTTCGAGCAGCTCGCCGATGCCGGCGCCGGTCCTGGCGGAGGTGAATACCACCGGAATGAGATGGCCCTCGCGCATCGCGCGCTCGAGCGGCGCGTGCAGCTCCTCGGGCGAAACCTCGCCCTTCTCGAGATACGCCTCCATCAGCTTCTCGTCCACCTCGACCACCTGGTCGACGAGCTTGCGGTGCGCATCCTCGACCGAGGAAAAGTCCGACTCGCCCGAGGGCGCGAAGAAGCAGTCCGACACCCTGCTCGCCTTGGCGGCGGGCAGATTGAGCGGCAGGCACTCCTTGCCGAAGGTCTGCTGGATACGCTCGAGCAGCGCGGAGAGGTCGACGTTCTCGGCATCGATCTTGTTGACGATGATCAACCGGTCCACACCGCGCTTCGCCGCCCACTGCATGAAGCGCCCGGTCATCATCTCGATACCGTTCTGCGCATTGATCACGATGGCGGCGGTCTCGACCGCGGCAAGCGCGGGCAGCGAGTGGCCGAGGAAATCCGGGTAGCCCGGCGTGTCGAGCAGGTGCACGCGGTGGCCGGCGAGCGCGCCCTGGGTCTCGAAGCTCGCGACCGCGAGCTTGAGCGAATGCTTGGCGGTTTTTTCCTGCACCGTGTAATCGCACACGGTAGTGCCGCGCTCGACGCTGCCGGCGGCGGGGATCGCCCCCGCGCGCGCCAGCAGCGCCTCGGCGAGCGAGGTCTTGCCCGACCCCGCCTGGCCGACGAGCGCTATGGTCCTGATCTGTTCAGTGGAATGCCTTGACAAGGTGTCCTCCTCCGGACGGCTGGTCATATGGTTAAGCGGATGCTGCGCGCGGATATTGTCCTCAGAGTGGGGGCGCGGGGCAATCCGTTTCGTGAAAGATAATTCCGCGCAGCGGCCTCAGGCGCGCGGCTTGACCCAGGTCTCCGACCACGCCAGGCAGGCGCTCGATGACTCGCGCTCGCCGCGTTTTTCCGGCCAGGGCCGGCCGGCGGCGGCGCGGCCGTCGAGCTCGACCCGCGCGGCGCGCGCCGGGAAAAACGTGCTGAACACGCCGATCGGGCGGTTATTGAACCCAGGCGGCATGTTGAGCACGAATGGCGGCAGGAAATCGCTCCAGGCGAGCACGATCTCCGTGTCGCGCGCGCGCACCCGCTCGGTGGCGCCCGCATCCGCGCCTCCCGCGCGCGAGAATTCGGCCTGCGTCACCGGCAGCGCCGCGTCGGCGAATGCCGGGTAGAGCAGCGACTCGATCGCACCCTGCAGCCAGCGCGCGACCGCGACATGGTCGGCGTAGATGTGTACTGCGCCGCCGGTGAGGGTGCTTTGTATGAATAAGGCGTGCCCGGCACCAGCTGGACACCACAGCACGCGCCAGTGGCTGATGCGGTCCGTTTGCGTTTTGCCGCCGTCGGCACTCAGGCGGATGAACGAGTTCTCGCCGGTCATCAGGACGTCATTCGGGTCGACAGGCGAAGTCATCGCGTTCCTCCCAGAGGGTGATGGTCTGCAACGAGGGTCTGCGCCGCTATTCTCCCCAGAGCCACGGCGCTGAGCAATCCGTTTCCCGAAAGATAGCCCCAGACGCGCGCGCCGGAAAGGCCGCGCGCGGCGCCGCCCCCGGCAAGCAGGTTGGGCAGGGGCCTTCCGCTCGCATCCAGCACCCGGGCGCGGGCGTCGATCTCCAGCCCGCCCTGGGTATGGAACAGCGCCCCGGTCACCTTTACGGCGTACCAGGGCGCTTCGAGCGGCGGCTTGGCTGTGAAGTCGCGGCCGAACGGATCGGCGCGTGCGCCGCGCTGCATCGCGCGCGCGTCTTGCAACGTTCCCGCGAGCGCCTGCTGCGGCACGGCGATGAGGCGGGCGAGTTCCTCCACGGAAGCGGCGCGGCGCACGGCGCCTGCCGCGTCCAGCTCGGCGTAATCCGGAAACGTCAGGCCAAGTGCGTGCAGGCGTTCGTCGTACACGGTCCACGCAAAAAGACCGGGTTGAGCGAGCACCGGCTGCGACGCTTCCGAGTAGCCCTGGTGCTCGTTGGCGAAGCGCACACCGAGCGCATTCACTTGGATGCCGCCTTCGGTCATCAGCGCCCAGGTGACAAGCTTCGCGTGCGGCACCGCCCAGGCGCCGTGGCCCTGATAGGCGGACATGTCGGCGAGCCGCGCGCCGAGCGCCTCGCCCCAGCGCATCGCATCGCCTTGGTTGCCGGCGTGGCCGGCATACTCGGCCTCGGCGATCTCTGGAAGGTAGCGCCGCACCATCTCGCGGTTGCCGCCGAACCCGTTGCACGCTAGCAGCAAGGCATCGCAGCCGATGTTCTCGACGGAGCCATCGGGCCGCGCGATGTGCACCCCGGTGACGCGTTTGTCCGCACCGGCGTGCAAGTCCGCTGCGCGCGCTTCGGTGAGCAGGTCGATGCCCGCACGTTGCACCGCGGCGAGTAGTCGCCCCATCAGCCCGGCGCCGGTTTTCTCCGGCACCGCGTGCATGCGGGCCACGCTGTGGCCCGGGTAAAGAAATCCCTCGAGGACGTGAAACGGAACGCCGTGCCGGTCGGCTAGCCATTCCAGCGTCGGTCCGATTGCAGCGCAGGCGGCGTTCATCACCTCGATGTTGGCGCCGTGATGGTTTTTGCGCTGAATGTCAGCGGCGAAGCGCGCCGCGGAGTCCTCGACCCCGATTGTTTTTTGCCAGCGCGTGCCACAAGCAGGAATGAACCCGGAAGAGAGCGCTGTCGAGCCCGCGGGCAGCGCGTCGCGCTCAAGCAGCACGCACTCGATGCCGGCATCCGCGAGCGTGAGTGCGGCCACCAGGCCGCAGGCGCCAGCGCCGACGATCGCTACCGGCATCGCCGCGTCGCTCACCGCAGTGGCCTACTCGGTGGGACGGTGCAAATAGCGGCCGCGCGCCGTGCCGACCACCTTGCCCTTGTCGTAGACGAGCTGCCCGCGCAGGAAAGTCGCCTTGACGCGCGCGCCGAGTTCCAGGCCCTCGAACGGCGTGTAGCCCTGCGCCGACTCGGAGTCCTTCGCGCCGATGGTCCAGGTCTCGCGCGGGTCGACCAGCGCGAGATCGGCGTCCAGCCCCTCGGCGATGTCGCCCTTCGAATTAAGCCCGAAGCGGCGCGCCGGGTTGAAGCTGGTGAGACGCGCCATGTGGTTGTATGACATGCCGCGCTTCGTGCCCTCGGAAACGAGCGACGAAAGCAGGTACTCGGTGCCGCCGAAGCCGGATTTGGCGAGCCAGATGTTGCCGAGATAGCGCTTCGCGACCTTCATCTCGTGCTTGCAGCAGGCGTGGTCGCTCACCACCCAGTCGAGCTTGCCCTCGAGCAGCTTTTGCCACAGGAACTCGACATCTGCGCGCGGCCGGATCGGCGGGTTCACCTTGGCAAGCACTTTGGTCCTCGCGCCCGTGTCCAGCATCAGGTGGCCGATCGTCACCTCGCGCCTGAAGTCGATGTGCGGGAACACTTCCGCCATCTGCAGCGCCGCGCTCACCGCCTTGCGCGAGGACAGGTGCAACAGGTTGATGTTGGGGAGCGAAGTTTCGTTGGCGAGATAAGCGGCGATGAAAACCGCCAAGCCCTCGGAGTGCGGCGGGCGCGCCGCCGAGTAGGCCGCGAGCCCCTTCAGCTTGCCGCCGGTCTCGACCATCCTCGTGTAGGCGGTCATGATCTCGGCGGTCTCGCAATGCAGCGACAGGCTGATCTGCGCGGCCTTGTCCGGATAGCGCTCGCGCGCCGCCTGCACGCCGCGCATGATGAACTCGAAGTGCGCGTAGTCGTAGCGCTCCTCGGGCCCGATCATGAGGAAATCGCGTTGCGCATCCGACCTGCCGTGCAGGCCATGCGAGCCGTAGAACATGAAGATCTTGAACGACGCCACGCCGTGCTTGGCGATCAGCTCCGGAATCTCGCGGATGTGGGTCGAGTCCATCGGCGCGAGGTGGTAGGCGTAGTCCACATGAAAGCGCCCGTTGGAGAGCGCGAGCACTTCGGGAAAGAACTTGCGGTATGGGCCGCCCTTGTTGAGATAGTACTGGCCGGTGCGGAAGTAGTTCAGCATCGAGGTGACGCCGCCCTGCGCCGCGGCGCGGCTCTCGCTCACCGCGTCCTCGGCGAGCGGCGAATAGATGCCGGCGTGCATGTGCGCATCCACCACGCCCGGGAAGGCGAGCAAGTCCCTGCCGTCGTAGACGATATTGGCGTTGCGCGCATCGAGGTTCGGCGCAATCTTCGCGAACTTGCCGCCCTTCACTGCGATGTCGGCCTGATGGACGGCGTTGCCTTGCGGGCGGACGATGCGGACGTTCTTGACGATGAGGTCGTACGCTCGGGTCATGTTCAGAGTCCCAGGTAGGTGCGCTTCAAGTCGGGATTGGCGAGCAGCTCGGCCGGCGTGCCGTGAAACTGGATCGCGCCTTGTTCCATGACATAGGCGCGGTGCGCGATTTCGAGCGACTGGCCGACATTCTGCTCCACCAGCAAGATGGCGAGGCCTTCGCGGTTCAGGCGCCCGATCAAGCCGAACAACTCCTCGACCAGGATCGGCGACAGGCCGAGCGAGGGCTCGTCCAGAATGAGTAGCTTGGGCTCGGCCATCAGGCCGCGGCCGATGGCGAGCATCTGCTGCTCGCCGCCGGAGAGCGTGCCGGCGCGCTGCGCAAGGCGCTCTTTTAGCCGCGGGAAGATCGCGAACACGCGCTCCAGATTGCGCTCGCGTTGCGGGCGGCCGCGCAGGTAGGCGCCAAGCGCCAGGTTCTCCTGCACCGTGAGATTGGGAAACACGCGCCGGCCTTCGGGCACCTGGATCAGGCCGCTGGCGACGATCGCGGTATAGCCGGCGCGGGTGATGTCGCGGCCCTCGAAGGCGACGCTGCCGCCGAACGCCGGCTGCAGCCCGCACACGGTGTTGTTGAGCGTGGACTTGCCGGCGCCGTTCGAGCCGAGCAGGGCGACGATCTCGCCGGCATGGATTTCCAGGTCCAGGCCGCGCAGCACCTCGACGCCGCCGTAGCCGCCCCGGAGCGCTCGGATCTCAAGCATGCGCCGCGCTCCGTTGCTCGAGCGCGAGGCGCTGCGCGGTGCCGTGCCCGAGGTAGGCCTCGATGACGCGCGCATCGCTGGTTACCTGTACTGGCAGGCCTTGCGCGATCAGCTCGCCCTGCGCGATCACCCAAACGTACTCGGCCAGGTGCATCACCGCCTGCATCACGTGCTCGATCATGAACACCGTCACCCCAGCGTCGCGCAGGCCGCGGATCACCGGGATCATTTCCGCCACTTCCTGCGGATTGAGGCCGGCGAGCACTTCGTCGAGCAGCAGCAGCCTGGGCTGCGTGGCGAGCGCGCGCGCCAGTTCCAGGCGTTTGCGGCCGGAGATGGTTAGGCTGGAGGCGAGCTTGTCGAGCTGGGCGCCGAGGCCGACCTGCACCGCGACCTGTTCCGCCCGCGACAGCGCGCGGCCGCGATCGCGCTCGCGCAGATGCGCGCCGACCGCGATGTTCTCTCGCACGCTTTGCTCGGCGAAAGGCTGCACGATCTGGAAGGTGCGTGCCATGCCGAGACGGCAGATGGTGTGCGGCGCTAGCCCGGTGATGTCGCGGCCGAGCAGCGCCACCGATCCCGTGTCGGGCTTGAGGAAACCCGACACCAGGCCGAACAGCGTGGACTTGCCGGCGCCATTCGGGCCGATGAGCGCGGTGATCTTTCCCTGCGGCACGCTGAGCGAAACGTCTTGCACCGCGCGCAGGCCGCCGAAGCGGATCGAAAGCCGGCGTGCCTCGAGCATCAGGCCCGCTTCCCAAAGAGGCCCATGATGCCGCGCGGCAGGAACATGACGATCACCACCAGCAGCACGCCGTAGACGATCAGGTTCACGCCCGGCACGTGCTCGAGCATGCCGCGCGTCGCCTCGCCGAGCAGGTGCAGCACCGCGGCACCGAGCAGCGGGCCGAACACCGTGCCCATGCCGCCGACGATCGCCGCCAGCAGCGCCTCGACCGAGATCGCCGGGCCGTAGGCGATGTGCGGGTCGATGTAGCGGAAGTACTGCAAATAGAAGGCGCCGCCCGCAGCCATCAGCGCGCCCGAGATCGCGATTGCGCCGAGCTTGACGCGGAACACGTTGACGCCGAGCGCGGCGGCGGAATCCTCGTTGTCGCGCACCGCCTGCAGCCAGGCGCCATAGCGCGAGCGCTTGAGCCACCAAGCTATGAGCAGGCTCGCGGTCACCAGCGCCAACATGGCGTAGAGGAAACCCGTCTTGGTCGCGAACTGCATCTCGGCGGCCGAGTCCCGCAGCGGGATCTGAATGCCGACGCCGGCGCCGGTGAATTGGAAATTGTTGGCGAGGATGCGGAACACCTCGGCGAATGCGAGCGTCACCAGCGCGAAGTACGAGCCTTTGAGGCCGTAGCGAAACGACAGCGCCCCGACCAGCAGCCCGACCGCCGCGCCGAGCGCCAGCGCCGCGGGCAGCGCTAACCAGGCGTTGATGCCGAACTTGGTCTGCAGCACCGCCATGCCATAGGCGCCGGTGCCGAAGAACACCGCGTGGCCGAAGGAGAACTGGCCGCCGAAGCCGCCGAGGATGTTCCAGGCCTGGCCGAGCAACGCCGCATACAACGTCATGATCACGAGATTGAGCAGGAAGCCCGAGCTGACGAGTAGCGGCAGCAGCGCGACCGCGACGGCGAACGCGGCGATGAGCGCTAACTGCCTCATGCCCGCGACCCGCCCGCGCGCCTCATGCGCGCGCTCCAAACAACCCCTGCGGGCGGAACAGCAGGACGGCGATGAAGATGAGGAAGATGCCGATCTGGCCCAGCGACTCGCCGAGCCACAGCCCGCTCACCGACTCGACCACGCCGATGAGAAAGCCGCCCGCGAGCGCGCCGACGAAGCTGCCCATGCCGCCGAGCACCACGATGGTGAAGGCGATCAGCACGAAGCCGTTGCCGACCTGCGGATTGACGTAATAGGCGGGCAGCAGGAAGCAGGCGGCGGCGCCCAGGCACGCGAGGCCGATGCCGAAGCTCATCGCGAACACGTGTTCGACGTCGATGCCGACCAGCTTGGCGCCCTGTCGCTCCTTGGCGCAGGCGCGGATGGCGCGCCCCAGGTCGGTGAGGCCGATGATCGCGAGCAGCAGCGCAGTGGCGACCAGCGCGCCGCCGAAGGCCACCACCTTGGGCACCGCGATCATGGCGCTGCCGATCGCCACCGTGCTGAAGGTATAGGCGGTCTCGATGTTGCGGGTATCGGATTTCCACAGCACCAGCGCCAGGTTTTCGAGCACGATCGAGATGCCGAGCGTGACCAGCAGGATGTTCTCGTCCTTGCCGTGGCTCGCCTTGCCGATGACGAAGCGGTACAGCAGGTAGCCGGCGGCGAACATCGCCGGCACCATCACTGGCAGCGACAGGTACGGGTCGAGCCCCGCCTTCTGATGCAGGAAGTAGACCCCGTACAGCGCTATCATCAGCGCCGCGCCGTGCGCGAAGTTGATGATGTGCAGCACCCCGTAAATCAGGGTGAGGCCGAGCGCGATCAGGGCGTAGACCGCCCCGGTCGTCAGGCCGTTGAGGACCGAAGGAAAAAGGATTCCGAGCTCAAGCACTTCGGCCCGCGCCGCCCGCCCGACCTACCTGCTCAGGCCCTCCAGGGGAACACCGGCTCGGTTTCGGCGTAGGTATTGGGCAGCACCACGCGGATGTCGCCCTTCAGCACCTGCATCATGAGCGGCAGCGCGCTCACGTTCTGGCCGTCGACGAAGCGCGTCGGCGCGTAGGGCATGAAGTGCCCGTTCCAAGTGCTCGCAGCGAGCGCGGCGATGATGTCCTCGCGCTTGGCCGAGCGGGCGCGCTCGATCGCATCCGCCAGCAGGTACACCGACTGGTAGTTGAGGAACACCTCGTAGGTGAAGAACTGGTCCTTCATCGCGTCCACTTTCTTCTTCAGCGCCCAGGCGCGCTTGTCTTTTGGATTGAACCAGTGGTTGACGTCGATGACGCCGTTGGCGACGTCGGGAAAGTCCTTGACGAACTTGTAGGACGAGGCGGCGCCTCCGAGCACCGAGAAGATCGCCTTGGGCGCCACGTTCTGCTGCTTCATGGTGCGTGCCAAGAGCGCGTACTCGTTGAAGTAGTTGGCCGGGATCACGATGTCGGGGTTGACGGCTTTGATGCGCAGCACGATGTTGTTGAAGTCGCGCGTCGGGTTGGCGTGCTTGATCACTTCCTTCACCTCGTAGCCCATGCCCGGGAGCTGCGAGGAGAGCAGGTTCGCGGTGCCGGTGCCGAACAGCGACTCCTCGTGGATGATCATGACGCTCTTGGCCGGCTTCCTGGCGAGCGTGTTGAGGATGTGCAGGTGGGTGATCGCAGTCTCGGAGATCACGCGGTAGCCGGGGCCGAAGCGGAAGGTGTTCTTCAGGCCGCGCTGCACGATCTGGTCGGCCACGCCGACGTCCACGATGTGCGGGATGTTGTGCTTGGCCGCCGCCTGCGTGGTGGCGAGGCAGATCGCCGACGCGTACGCACCGACGATCGCGGCGCAGCCCTGCTCGTTCATCTTCTCGACCTCGGCCGAGCCGACTTCGGGCTTGGATTGCGCGTCGCCGAGCAGTGCCTGCAGCTTGGCGCCGCCGAGTGACTTGATGCCGCCCGCGGCGTTGATCTCGTCGATGGCGAGTTGCGCGCCGACGCGGCACAGGTTTCCTGAGTAAGCGAGAAAGCCTGTCACCGGGTGCAGCACGCCGATCTTCACCGGAGCGGCTTGGGCGCGGAGTCCGATCGGCAGCGCGGCGGTGGCGGCGAGCGCGGCGGTGTTGACGAGAAACTGGCGGCGGCGGCTGTTGCGGCTCATGCGATCCTCCCCATGCTGGAAGCGCAAGTTATATCAGCAGGGCGCGCTTCGCGCCAGACCTGCGCCCCGCGGGGTCAGGCTACTTCTTGGTTGGCTTGGCGGCGAGCAGCTCGGTGCGCTTTTTCTGCAGGTCTTCGAGCTTGGACTTGCTGATGAGCAGCGTGTGCCCGGCGAGCGCGCGCTCGCGAGGCAGGCGCTCCTCGAGCTTCTTCATGCGCTCCTCGGCGTCCTTGCCCTCGGCCTTGGGGGTGCCTTCGAGAGACACGCTGGCGTAGAAGTTGTCGCCTTCCGCCTTGCCGATTTTGAGCACGTAGGTCAGGCCGTCGAAGGTGGTGGCGGTGGCCACGACAGGCTTGGCGAGGCCGCTCGCTTCCGGAGACATGCCCTTGGCGGCGATATCGGCGATGTCCAGGATGGCGAAGGTATAGGCGGCGGCGTTCGCCTTGCTGGTTTCCAGTTTTTCATCGGCGCGCGCGCCGTCGAGCTTCCAGTCTGCGTTGTCGCCGGAGCGCTCGATCTTCCAGCCCGTGCCGTCGGCGGCGCGGTACTCGACGCTCTTCACCTTTTCCGCGGCGAGGCCCGTCCTTCCCAGCCATTCGGAAGTCCTGCTGGTGGCCTGCAAAAGCGGATCGGACACGGTGTAGACCTGCTTCGCGTCCTCCGGCAGCAGCACGAAGCGGCCGTCGCCCAGCGCCTTGGCCGGATCGTCGGGCTCGCGCTTGAAGTGTTTCTTGCCGGCCACCAGCCGCGCGAGCGGCTTGCCGTCGGCGCCCTGGAACTCCACCGCGGTGCCGCTCGCATCCAGCTCAAGCCGGGCGCGGTCTTTTTCGCCCAGCGGCTCGACCTGGCCGATTTTGAGATCGATCGCCTTAAGCACGAAATCGCGCACCTTGTCGAGATCGGCGGCAAAGCCGTCGCGCTCGGCGATGGTCCAGCGGTCTTCCTTGCGCGCCAACGTGATCGCCCCTTTGGCGTCGCGGATCGAGATCGCTGCGATCTCGGCGGCCTTGAGGCCTTTCAGCAGCGGCTGGCCGAGCGTGCCGCTGGCGGCCGGTTTTTGCGCCTTGCCCTGCTCGCGAATGAGCAGCGCGCCGCCGCCCAGGACGGCGAGCAGCACCACCAGGACCGCGAGGACGCGCGCGCTCATGGGAGCAGGGGGCCTAGGGTGCGGCGAGACGAGTCTCCCGCTCCCGTCGCGCCCCTTCCGGAAGATGCGCTCGGAGCCTTCCCGGCCCCCCCGCACCCCCCGTACACGGTTGACATGGGATGTCTCATGCGGCCCTTGCCTGGCGGCGGCGCCTGAGAAGCGCGAGGCCGAGGCCGGCGAGCGCCACCAGCAGCGGCATCAGCGCGATGTTCGCCACCTTGGTCCAGAACACCAGGCCCTCGGCGTCCTGGCGCAGGTTCTTGCGCAGCTCCTTCAGTTCCTTGCGCGTCTCGGAGACGCGCTTGCGGAAATTCTCGATCTCGGCCTGCTGCTCGGGCGTCAGGATCTGCGCCTGCGCGGTCTTGGCGGCGGTGCCGCGCGCCTTCTGCAGCTCCTGCAGCTTGTCGGTGGTCTTCTGCAGTTCGTCCTCGAGCGCCTTCAGCCTGCCGAAATACTGCTTCTGCGCCTCGGCCTCCATCTCGCGCACCACGGTGAGCGGACGGAAGGAAGTGGTGCGGCTGCGCAGCGAAAGCAACGCGTCGCCCGAGGCGACCTGCTCCACCATCGCCTGCGCGAAGGCGAGGTTGCCGTTAGAGGGCACCACCATGCGCCGGCCGAAAGCCTCCTGGATGTCCACCGCGGCGCCGTCGGCAAGCATGTCGACGTCGGCCACCAGGATCACCGAGTTCTCCTGCGCCGATTCCTTCAGCTGCGGCGCCTCGTCGGCGGGCGCGGCTTTCGGTTTCCTGTCCTTGGCGGACGGCGCCTCGGCTTTCGGCTTGCCGTCGGGGAACGCTGTCCTGAACTTGCCGCTCAATCGCATGGCGAGCGTGCGCGTCTTGTTGTCGGGCTGGAAGCCTTTCATCGCCGCGTCGCCAGAGACCGTGGCCACCGCGTTGTCCACCAGCATCGAGTTGGGCGAGCTGTGAACCAGTTCGGTCATCTTCAAGCCTTCGGCAGGCTTGACCTCGAAGGCGCCGCCGAATGCGTACAGCAGGGTCTCGATCTGACTGGTTACAACGTCGTCGCGGTTGAACGCGGTGCGGTTGAGCGACAGCACCGTGGGGGTGTAGCGCGCGCCGCCGCCGGAACCGAACACCACGTCGGCGATCACCTTGCCCGGGTTCATCTCCACTCCCCAGGCCTTGAACAGCTTCGGCAGCGTCGAGCCGGTGCTCTGCCCCGGCATGCCCGGCATCGGGCCCGGCTGCTGATCGAAGTAGGTGAGCGGATCGACGAACGCGATCAGCTTGCCGCCGCGCAGGATGAACTGGTCGAGCGCGTACTCGGTGGCGTCGGACAGGTCGCGCGGGTGGATCAGCAGCAGGACGTTGATGTCCTTATCGATCGTCTCCGCGGTGAGGTTCACTGGCTTGACGTTGAAGTCGCGCTTCAGCTCGTTGGCGAGCACCCAGGGCTCGGAGCTCTGGCGCGTCATCGGGTTGAAGCGCTCACCGAGCACCGGCAGGCCGCTCATCAGGCCGAGCGTCGGGCGCTCGGCGATGCCGACGCGCGCGATCGCGCGCGCCAGGTCGTACTCGAGCAGCCGCTCGCGCCCCGGGTTGAGCGCAGCGATCGCCTGCTTGCGGTCGAGCTGGCTCACCGACAGGCCGAGATAGAACTGCTCGCCGGAGAACAGCTGCTGCGCCTCGATGCCATCGAGCTGCGCCGCGTCCTCCTCCTCGCTGTCGGGCTTGGGGTTGTAACGCTCGATGATCAGCTTCTCGCCCGCGGCCGACTTGAACTCGCGCGCCAGGTCCTCGACGCGCTGCGCGAAGCTGCGCATCTGCACCGGCATCGCCTGCTCGCCCTGAGAGATGTAGAGCCTGAGCTTGACCGGCGCTTCCAGGTTGCGAAGGATTTTGCGTGTGCCCTCGGAGAGCGTGTACAGGCGTCCTTCGGTGAGGTCGGCGCGCAGCGGTGCGGTCGAGGCGAGGTAATTGAACGCCACCAGCAGCAGGAACAGCACCGCCAGGCCGAGCGCGGAGTAAGTCAGGGTTTCGTTGCGCTTCATCGCCTTACCCCGCGCGGTGGCTGCGGATGACCACGCCAGTCGCGAACAGCGCGAAGCCGATCACCGAGAGGAAGAAAAACAGGTCGCGCGTGTCGATCACGCCCTTCTGGAAGCCGTCGAAGTGCGTCATCACCGAAAACGCCGCCACTGTGTCTACGAACCCGGGGCTCGCCCAGCGCGCCAGCAGGTCGGTCACGGGATTGAAGCCGACCAGGATCAGGAACAGGCAGATCACCACCGAGAGAATAAACGCCACCACCTGATTGCGGGTGAGGGCCGAGGTCATGCAGGTCACCGCGAGATAGGCGCCGGCGAGGAACAGGCTGCCGAGGTAGCCCGCAACGATGATGCCGTTGTCGGGCTCGCCCAGGACGCTCACCGTGATCACCACCGGGAAGGTGAGCGCCAGCGCGAGCGCGAGGAAGATCCAGGAGGCGAGGAACTTGCCGAGGATCGCCTGCCAGGTCGTCACCGGCATGGTGAGCAGCAGCTCGATGGTCCCGGCGCGGCGCTCTTCGGCCCACACCCGCATGCCCACCGCCGGCACCAGCACCAGGTACAGCCACGGGTGCCAGCCGAAGAAGGCGGCGAGGCTCGCCTCGCCGCGCTCGAAGAAGTTGCCCACCGTGAAGGTGAAGAAACCCGTGAGCAGCAGGAAGATGACCAGGAACACGTAGGCCACCGGGGAGGTGAAATAGGCGCCGAGTTCGCGCTTGGCGATGATCCAGATCGGTTTCATTTCTTCACCGTGTCGGGCAGGGTGATGCGGCGGAACACCTCGTCGAGCTGGCCTTCTTCGGTGCGCAGCGCGTCGAGCTGCCAGCCTTCGCGCGCCGCCAACTCGACCACTTTGCGCGTGAGCGCGGCGGAGGCGCCCTGGTCCTTCGGGTAGACACGGAACGAGCCGTTCAGCTTCTCCACGCGGCCGAGCGGCGCCAGTTTCTCCGCCGTGGCGCCCGCGGCGTGCAGCGTCACCGCGCCGGCGATCTCGGACATGCGGCGCAGCTCGTCGGGTGTCCCCTGGGCGACGATCTTGCCGCGGTCGATGATGATGGCGCGGCTGCACGCGGCGTCCACCTCCTCGAGGATGTGGGTCGAGAACACTACCGCTTTGGTCTTGCCGAGCTCACGGATGAGAATCCTCACCTCGTGCTTCTGGTTCGGGTCGAGGCCGTCGGTGGGCTCATCCAGCACCAGCACCTCGGGGTCGTGGATCAGCGCTTGCGCGAGGCAAGTGCGGTGCCTGTAGCCCTTGGAAAGGGTGTCGATGGACTGACGCAGCACCGAGCCGAGGAAGCAGCGCTCGACCACGCGCCCCACCGCCTTCCTGCGCGCATCGCCGTCGAGCCCGCGCAACGCGGCGGCAAAGTCGAGAAAGCCCTCGACCGTCATGTCGGGGTAGCAGGCCGCGTTCTCCGGCAGGTAGCCGATCAGGCGTTTGGCCTCGAGCGGCGATTCGACCACGTCGTGTCCGCCCACGGTCACTCTGCCGCCGCTCGGGGGATAGAACCCCGTGATCATGCGCATGGTGGTGGACTTGCCCGAGCCGTTGGGGCCGAGAAAACCGACCACCTCGCCGCGCTCGACGTTGAACGAAATACCGTCCACCACGCAACGCGCGCCAAACGTCTTCACCAAATTCTCGATGCGTATCATGGGATTGGTCTTACACCCCCGCGTCGCACGCGCAACTGGGGGTGGCTTCCTGAACTTTCAAGGGGGCGCATTATCGCTGAATTTGCGCGTTGCAATAGAATGGAATGCGAGATCCGCTCCGGAGGAGCCATGAAAGTCCTGGTTGCACTGCTGCTGTCCGCGTTCGCGGCCTGCGCCTCGGCGCAGCCGAGCCTCAAGATGATGATTCCCGCCAACCCGGGAGGTGGCTGGGACCAGACCGGCCGCAACCTGGCGGCGGCGATGCAGAGCGGGAAACTGGTCTCCAGCGTGCAATTCGAGAACAAGGGCGGCGCTGCCGGCACCATCGGCCTGGCGCAGTTCGTCAATTCCGCCAAGGGCGACCCCAACGCGGTGATGATCGGCGGCATGGTGATGGTGGGCGGCATCATCCTGGGCAGATCGCCCGTCAACCTGTCGCAGGTCACCCCGATCGCGCGCTTGACGAGCGAATGGGAAGTAGTCGTGGTGCCGGCCGCATCCCCGCACAAGACCCTGGCCGACCTGCTGAATGCATTCAAGGAGAACCCGGGCAAGGTGTCCTGGGGCGGGGGATCGGCCGGCGGCACCGACCACATTCTGGCGGGCCTGATCGCGCGCGCGGTCGGCGTCGAGCCGGCGAAGGTTAATTACGTGCCCTACAAGGGCGGCGGCGAGGCGGTGGCGGCGATCCTCGGCGGGCACGTCACCGCGGGCGTCTCCGGGATCGGTGAATTCGCCGAGCACGTCAAGTCCGGCAAGATGCGCGCCCTGGCGCAGTCGGCGCCGGAGAAGGTCGACAACATTCCCTCGCTCAAGGAGCAGGGCGTTGACGTGGTGCTCGGCAATTGGCGCGGGATCTTCGGCGCGCCCGGCATCAGCACCGCGCAACGCGACGCGCTGGTCAAGCTGATGAAGGACGCAACCGACACGCCGGCGTGGAAGCAGACGCTGGAAAAGCTCGGCTGGGCGCCGTTCTTTCTCGGCGGCGAGGAGTACGCCAGGTTCATCGACGAAGACATCAAGCGCGTCGCCGGCATCATCGAGTCTCTTGGCTTGAAAAAATAGCGCGGCAGCGCGATGCGGCGCTCGCCGGCTGAGATCGCTCTCTCGCTTGGCGTGTTGGCGCTCGGCACGGGCGCGGCTGCTGTCACCGCTACCCTGCCTGGCGAGGGCGGCTACGCCGGGATTGGCCCGAACTTCGTTCCCGCAATCGTCTCGGCGGGGATGGTGTTGCTCGGCGTCTGGCTGCTTTACGAGGCGCTCGCCGGCGGCTGGCGCAATGCGCCGCCGGACCAAGCGACGGCGCGCGGCGAGCATGCGTTTCGCGCCGCGGCGTTCGGCTGGGTCACGGCGGGGCTTTTCGCCCACATGGTGTTAATCGGCACGGCCGGCTTCGTCATCGCCGGCATGGCGCTGTTCGCCGGGGTGGCGCGCGGATTCGGCAGCGCGCGTCCGGCGCGCGACCTCGCCATCGGCCTCGCGCTCTCGCTCGCGGTGTTCCTTTTCTTCGTCAAGCTGCTCAACGTCAACCTGCCGGCGGGATGGCTCAAGCCCCTGCTCGGCGCCGCGGGAATATAGATGGAGGCGCTCAACGCCCTGCTCGCCGGCTTCGACGTGGCGTTGCAGCCGATCAACCTGCTGTGGGGCTTCATCGGCGTCACGCTCGGCACCTTCGTAGGCGTGCTGCCGGGCGTAGGCCCGGCGCTCACGGTGGCGATGCTGCTGCCGCTCACCGTCAAGCTCGACCCGACCGGCGCGCTCATCATGTTCGCCGGCATCTACTACGGCGCCATGTTCGGCGGCTCGACCACCACCATCCTGCTCAACACGCCGGGTGAGTCGGCCTCGATTGCCACCGCGCTCGAGGGCAATCGGATGGCGAAGGCGGGGCGCGCCGGCCCGGCGCTCGCCACCGCCGCGATCGGCTCGTTCGTCGCCGGCACCATCGCCACCGTGCTGCTCACTCTGCTCGCGCCGGTGGTGGTGGATCTCGCGCTCAAGTTCGGCCCGGCGGAGTATTTCTCGCTCATGGTGTTCGCCTTCATCACCGTATCGGCGGTGCTCGGCTCTTCGACGGTGCGCGGCCTTACCAGCCTGTTCATCGGGCTTTTCCTGGGACTCGTGGGCATAGACAGCCAGACCGGGCAGCCGCGCTTCGCGTTCGGCGTGCCGGAGCTTCTCGACGGCATCGATGTGGTGGTGCTCGCGGTGGGCTTGTTCGCCGTCGGCGAGGCGCTCTATGTAGCCGCCTACCAGAGCCGCCTCACGGGGGCCATGGAAAAGTTCTCCGGCTCGATGTTGATGACGCTGGAGGACTGGAAGCGCTCCTGGCCGGCGTGGCTGCGCGCCACCGCGATCGGTTTTCCCTTCGGCACCATCCCGGCGGGCGGCGCGGAGATTCCGACTTTCCTTTCCTACACGGTGGAAAAGAAGCTGGCGAAGCATCCGGAGGAGTTCGGCAAAGGCGCGATCGAGGGTGTGGCCGGGCCCGAAGCCGCGAACAACGCCGCCGCCACCGGAGTGCTGGTGCCGCTGCTCACGCTCGGCATTCCGACCTCGGCTACCGCCGCGATCCTGCTCGGCGCCTTCCAGAACTACGGCATCCAGCCCGGGCCGCTGCTGTTCCAGTCGCAGGCCGAGCTGGTATGGGGGTTGATCGCGAGCCTTTACGTCGGCAACGTCATCCTGCTGATCCTCAACTTGCCGCTGATCGGCATCTGGGTGAAGGTGCTCGCGATTCCGCGCGACCTGCTGTACGCCGGCATCCTGGTGTTCGCCACCCTGGGCGCCTACAGCCTGCATCAGTCGTGGGTCGATTTGCTGACGCTCTACGTCTTCGGCCTGCTTGGTTTCGCGATGCGCCGCTGGGATCTCCCGCTGGGGCCGGCGGTGATCGGGCTGATCCTCGGCCCGATGGCGGAAACGCAGTTCCGCCGCGCTCTCTCGATCAGCCAGGGAGATGCCAGCGTGTTCGTCACGCAGCCGATTTCGGCGACGTTTCTCGCCATCACGCTGCTCCTGGTGGTCGCACCCTGGCTGCTGCGGCGGCTGCGGTGAAAGATCGCATGATCGTGGGAGTCCCGAGGCGCCGTTGATCGGGCATCATTCAGTTTCCAACAAGGAGGACCCATGGACAATCGCCTGACGCGCACCCTCACCCTGGCGCTCGCCGCCTTTTCGTTGTTGCTCACCGGATGCGAAGGGACTATCCAGCATATGCGGGAGGTTCCCGCAGCGGCGCCGCCGGTCGTCCCGGAGCCGGGCAAGGCGCTGGTGGTATTCATGCGTCCCTCCGGGCTCGGCTTTGCGGTGCAATCCAGCGTGTTCGAGATCAAGGATGGCTACCCGGCGCTGGCCGGCATCGTTGCGGCCAAGACCAAGGTTGCCTACCGGGTGAATCCGGGGAAATACCTGTTCATGGTGATAGGCGAGAGCGCGGACTTCCTGAGCGCGGAAATCCTCCCCGACAGGACCTACTACGTGCGGGTGGAGCCCAGGATGGGGATGTGGAAGGCGCGTTTCGGACTCGAGCCGATGCGGCAGAAAGATCTCGGCAGCGCCGAGTTCGCCGGGGAACTGAGCGAGTGCAAGTGGGTGGAGAAGATCGCCGCGTCGGACGCTTGGGCCTCCGGCAACATGGTCAGCATCCAGTCCAAGCGCACCGAGTACTACGCCGACTGGATCAAGCGGCCCGAGGCCGAACGGCCGCACCTGCGACCCGAGGACGGCAGATAGGCCGGCAGCGGCCGAGTTTCAGCGCTGCTGCGGCAGCGCATCCGCGGGCGCGGACTCGTGCTTCCAGCGCCGGTGCGACCAGAGCCAGTATTGCGGCGCGCGTTCGATATCCTTCGCCAGCACGTCGAACAGGCGCTGCGTGATCTCGCCCTCGGCGGTCGCGCGCGGCCGCTCGAACAGCAGCTCCGCCTCGCTGGAATAAAACCCGCGCCGATCGCGCTTCAGGTGCGCGTACACCACCGCAAAGTCGAAATCGCGGGCGTACTTCTCGACGCCGAAATAGGCCGCGGTGCGGCGGCCGAGGAAGTTGACGAAAGTGCAGCGCTCGAAGATCGCCGGCGACTGGTCGAAGGCGAGCATCACGCACTTGGTCTCGCCAGTCGTCTGGCGCAGGGTGTTGCCGGTGTCGCGCATCACCACCAGCTGCAGGCCGAAGCGCGTGCGGCTGGCGTAGAGCTTGCGGTCGAAGAACGCGCTGCTCATCTTCTTGTAGATGCCGAGCGCGCGGTAGCGCACCTGCGGCGGGAAGGCGAGGATCCACAGCTCCCAGTTGCAGTAATGCCCGACGCAGACGATGGCGCTGCGCCCCTGCGCGGCGAGCGCGTCGAGCAGCTCCGGGTTGACCAGCCGCATGCGCTGCTTCGCCTCCTCCAGGCCGATGGAGAAGTTCTTGAAGCTCTCCAGCAGCTGGTCGCAGAACTCGCGGTAGAACGCCTGCGCCAGCGCGCGGATCTGTTCTTCGCTGCGACGCGGAAAGCAGCGCTGCAGGTTGTCGAACACCACGCGCTTGCGGTAGGGCAGCACGTACCAGAAGAGGTAGTACACGGCATCCGACAGCAGGTACAGCAGCCGGTAGGGCAGGCGGCTGACGGGCACCACGATCAGATAGTAGAAAAGGAAGTTCACGGATGCGGCGGCGAGCGCCCGCTGGAACCGCTTCGTGGTTAAATGTCCGCGCAGCTTACACGACGCAATCGAGCAGCGATTCAATTGAGCAGCCATTCATTGGGGGGCGGGAATGCATGACCTGGTGATCGACAACGCGCGCATCGTGGACGGGCTGGGCGCGCCGGCGCGGCAGGGCTCGCTGGCGGTGAAGGACGGCCGCATCGCGGCGCTGGGCGAGAGCGTAGGCACCGGGCGCGAACGCGTCGATGCGCAGGGCCTGGTGCTCGCGCCGGGCATCATCGATCTGCACACACACTTCGATGCGCAGCTGTGCTGGGACCCGTTCGCGACGCCGTCGGTCGCGCTCGGCGTGACCAGCGTGGTGATCGGCAACTGCGGCTTCACCATTGCGCCCTGCCGTCCGGCCGACCGCGTGCGCACGCTGCGCAACCTGACGCACGTAGAGGGCATGCCGCTCGAGGCGCTCGAAGCGGGGGTCGACTGGGGCTTCGAGAGCTATCCGGAGTACCTGGCGATGCTCGAGCGCAAGGGCATGGTGCCCAACGTCGCCTCGTTCGTCGGCCATTCCTCGGTGCGCACCTACGTGCTCGGCGCGGACGCGAGCAAGCGCGCCGCCACGAAGGCTGAAGTAGCGCAGATGAAGCGCATCGTAAGCGAGGCGCTGGCTGCGGGTGCCGCGGGCTTCGCCACCTCCACGCTCGAGCAGCACAACGGCGAGAACGGCGTGCCGATGCCCTCGCGGCTCGCCGACGAGCACGAGATGAGCGAGTTGACGGGCGCGCTGGGCGAGGCGGGCAGAGGCGTGTTCATGCTCACCAAAGGGATGAAGACCACCGTGCCCTGGCTGGAAAGCATCGCCGCGCGCAACCGCCGTCCGGTGATGATCGCGGCGCTGTTCATCGACCCGAACGATCCGGAGCGCGTGTTCCGCGAGTTCGAGGAGATCGGCGCCGCGCGCCAGCGCGGGCGCGAGTTGTGGGGGCAAGTCGGGTGTTTCCCCCTTGGCATGGAATTTAGCCTGAGGCATCCGTATCCGCTCGAGGCATTCCTCGCCTGGCGGCCCGCGATCGAGGCAGAAGGCTCCGAGAACTACCGCCGCGTGCTCGCCGATCCGGCGTTCCGCGCTGCGGTCAAGGCCGAAGCGCGCAGCCGCACGGTGCCGAACCGCTTCTCGTATCACAGCCTGGACCAGATGACGATACGCGAGGTGCGCGAGGCGAAGCACCGCGCGCTCGTGGGCGGTAACGTCAGTGCGCTCGCGCGCGCCGCGGGCAAGGACGCCTTCGACTGGTTGCTCGATTTCGGGCTCGACGGCGAGCTCGATGCGCTGCTCGAGTGCAAGCTGTTCAACACCGACGAGCAGCGGGTGCGCGAGCTGCTGGTGCACCCGCACGCGGCGATCGCCCTGTCGGACGCCGGTGCGCACCTGTCATTCCTGTGCGACGCTGGGTTCGGGCTGCACCTGTTCGGGCATTGGGTGCGGGAGCGCGGCGACCTCGGCCTGGAGCAGGCGGTGGCGACGGTGACCAGCCGGGCGGCGTCGGTGTACCGCATCAAGGACCGCGGGCGCCTCGCCCCCGGGGCGTGGGCCGACATGATCCTGTTCGATCCGGCGACCGTGGGGCGCGGCGAGAAGCGCCGCGTGCGGGACCTGCCGGGCGGCGCTGCGCGCGTGGACACGCCCGCGGTCGGCCTGCACGGAGTTTGGGTCAACGGCACGCGGGTGGTGAACGAGCGCGGGCCGATGGCGGGCTGCGGCAAGCCGGGCAAGCTGCTGCGCGATTTCGCAGATTGAATCGCTGCGCCGGCGGTGCGCGCCGGTGATGGCCGCGGACAGTGCCGGGCGTTAAAATTGCGCCCTGTCATCCAGCATCAACTCCTGAGAGGCTACTCAGCATGGACCAGCAACTCCTTTCCAAGACCGCGGCCGCGATGGTCGCCAAAGGCAAAGGCATCCTGGCCGCCGACGAATCGAGCGGCACTTGCGAGACCCGCTTCAAGTCGGTCGGTGTCGAATGCACCGAGGAAAACCGCCGCGCCTACCGCGGGCTGCTGATCACCACGCCGGGGATCGAGCAGTTCGTCTCCGGCGTGATCCTGTTCGACGAGACCATCCGCCAGACGACCAACGACGGCGTGCCGTTCGCCGATTACCTGGCAAAAAAAGGCGTGCTGCCGGGCATCAAGGTGGACAAGGGCGTGCAGCCGCTGGCGCTCGCGCCCGGGGAGAAGGTGACCGAAGGGCTGGACGGCCTCGGCAAGCGCCTGGAGGAGTACTTCAAGCTCGGCGCGCGCTTCGCCAAGTGGCGCGCCGTGATCACCATCGGCGAAGCAATTCCCACGCACGCCTGCCTGTATGCCAACGCGCACGCACTGGCGCGCTACGCGGCGTTGTGCCAGCAGGCCTCGATCGTGCCGGTGATCGAACCCGAGGTGCTGCTCGACGGCGCGCACACCATCGAACGCTGCGAGGAGGTCAGCGAAGCGGCGCTGCGCGCGACCTACGCCGCGCTCGCGGCGCACAACGTTTCTTTCGAGCACACCATCCTCAAGGCGAGCATGGTGGTCTCGGGCAAGCACTGTAAGCGCCAGGCCGGCGTGGACGAAGTCGCCGAGCGCAGCGTGCGCGTGCTCAAGCGCACCGTGCCTGCGGCGCAGCCCGGCGTGGTGTTCCTCTCAGGCGGCCAAACCGATGAGTCGGCCACCGCGCACCTGAACGCCATGGCCTCGATGAAGGGGCTGCCCTGGCCGCTCACGTTCTCGTACTCGCGCGCTCTGCAGAACCCGCCGCTCAATGCCTGGCGCGGAAAGGCGGCGAACGTGCAGGCGGCGCAGAAGGCGTTCCACCACCGCGCGCACATGAACTCGCTCGCCTGCCAGGGCAAATGGAAGCCCGAGCTGGAAAAATCGGGGTCAGAGCCCGATTTCCAGGCGATGAGCGAAATCCGTGATGAAATCGGGCTCTGACCCCGATTTTTCCGAGTGAGCGCGCCCCTGTACGAATCGAGCCTCAAGAGCCTGAAGCGCATCGGGCGCGGCAAGGTGCGCGACATCTACGCCGTGAACGACGACAAGATGATGATCGTGGTTTCCGACCGGCTGTCGGCGTTCGACGTCGTGCTGCCGGACCCGATCCCGGACAAGGGACGCGTGCTGACGGAACTGGCGAACTTCTGGTTCTCCAGGCTCGGCCACATCGTGCCCAACCACCTCACCGGCATCGACCCGGAGAGCGTGGTGCGCGACGCCGGCGATAAGGAGCAGGTGCGCGGCCGTGCGGTGGTGGTAAAAAAACTGCAACCGCTGCCGATCGAAGCGGTGGTGCGCGGCTACCTCATCGGCTCGGGCTGGAAGGACTATCAGGCGACAGGCACGGTCTGCGGCATCAGGCTGCCCGCGGGCCTCGAGCAGGCGCAGAAGCTCCCCGAGCCGATCTTCACCCCGGCGACTAAGGCCGCGAGCGGCCACGACGAGAACATTTCGTTTGAACGCATGTGCGAGATCGTCGGCAAGCCGGTCGCCGAGAAGGTGCGCGAGATCAGCATCCGCCTTTACCGAGAGGCGGCGGATTTCGCCGCCACGCGCGGCATCCTCATCGCCGACACCAAGTTCGAGTTCGGCACCGATGACAAGGGCAACCTGGCACTGATCGACGAAGTGCTGACCGCCGATTCGTCGCGCTTCTGGCCCGCCGACCAGTATGCGGTGGGCGTCTCGCCGCCCTCGTACGACAAGCAGTTCGTGCGCGATTACCTCGAGACGCTCGACTGGAACAAGACGCCGCCTGCGCCCAAGCTGCCGCCCGAGGTGATCGCGCGCACCTCGGCCAAATACCGCGAGGCGCTCGAGCGCCTGACGGGGAGGAAACTATCGTGAGCGGAAGGAAACGCGCATGAGCGCAGTCGTCGGCATCGTGATGGGCTCGACTTCCGATTGGGAGACGATGAAGGCCGCGGCGAAGACGCTGGAGGAATTCGGCGTCGCGTTCGAGGCGAAGGCGCTGAGCGCGCACCGCACGCCGCAAGCGGTTGCGGAGTGGGCCGCCGGAGCTGCGGGACGCGGCATGAAGGCGATCATCGCTGCTGCGGGAGGCGCCGCGCACCTTGCCGGCGTGGTCGCCGCGCACAGCATGCTGCCGGTGCTCGGCGTACCCATGCCCTCGAAGCACCTGCAAGGGCTCGATTCGCTGCTCTCCACGGTGCAGATGCCGAAGGGCATTCCGGTGGCGACTTTCGCCATCGGCGAGGCCGGCGCCGCGAACGCAGCGCTGTTCGCGGTCGCGCTGCTGGCGCTCTCGGACCGGGCGCTCGCCGCCAAGCTCGAAGAATTCCGCCGCAAACAGACCGAGGCGGTGCTCAAGGCCGCGCCGCTCAAGCTGTGAGCGGCGAGGTCCGGCGCGCGGCCGAAATCCTGCGCGCCGGCGGCTTGGTCGTGTTTCCCACCGAAACCGTCTATGGCCTGGGCGCCGACGCCGGCAATGCGCAGGCGGTGGCGCGCCTTTATGCTGTAAAGCGCCGGCCCGCCGATCATCCCGTGATCGTGCATTTCGCCGACGCGCAAGGCGCCTTCGCATGGGCGCGCGATGTGCCCGCGGCGGCGCGCAAGCTTGCAGCGCGTTACTGGCCCGGCCCGCTGACGCTGATCTTGAAGCGTTCCGCGCTGGCGCGCGATTTCATCACCGGCGGGCAGGACACCGTGGGGCTGCGCGTGCCGTCGCATCCGGTGGCGCAGTCGCTGTTGAAAGAATTCGGTTCAGGTATCGCCGCGCCGTCGGCGAACCGTTTCGGGCGCCTGAGCCCGACCACCGCGGCGCACGTGCGCGTGGACCTCGGCAGCGAGGTGGATGCAGTGCTCGAGGGCGGCGCGAGCGAAATCGGCATCGAATCCGCCATCGTCGATCTGTCGCGCGGCCAGGCGGTGCTCATCCGCCCGGGCCACATCGGCCTCCAGCAGCTCGAGGAAACGCTCGGCGCGCCGGTGGCGCAAGCCGACGCTGCGGCGCCGCGCGCTCCGGGCACGCTCGAGCGCCACTATGCGCCCAGGACCCCGGCGCGATTGGTGGCGCCGCACGCGCTCGATGCCGAGATCGCGAAGCAAGGGGCGCGCACAGGCAAGGGCGACGCTCGTATCGCGGTGCTGGCGTTCTCGCGGCCCGACGAGCGCGTCGATTACTGGCTCAGGATGCCGCGCCAGCCCGTGGCCTACGCGCAGCGCCTGTACGCTGCGCTGCGCGAGCTCGACGACGCGAATTGCGATGCGATCCTGATCGAGTCGCCGCCTGGAGAGCCCGGCTGGCAGGCGGTGCGCGACCGGCTGCTGCGCGCGACGGCGTAGAATCGCTGCATGTCACGCATCGTCTTTTGGCTGATCGCCTGCGCCGCGCTTGCGGGCTGCAATGCGACCACGTCGTTCGGCTATCGCGGCGTCGGCGGCACAGTGCAGCCCACCACAACCGCGTATTCCGGCGGCGCGATCGCTTACACCTCGACTTCGGCATCGGCGGGCGCCGTGGCGCTCGCGATCGGCTTCCTCGGCTTTGCGCTGCATAGCGATTCGGGCTCCTACTACCGGGTGAACGCCAACCCGTTCGCCGCCATCACGTCGACCGAGCGGCTACCCGAGCTCGATCCGGAGCGCCGGGTGAACGAGCAGGATTGCACCCGGCCGATCGAGGATTGGAGCGCCAACCTGCGCTGCAAGTAGCACCGGGCCGAGGGTGGCCCGACTGTAAAGTCACGCTTTACACTTTGCCGTCCTGGCGCCGGCGTCAGGCGCGCTGCGGGCCCGGCTTGCCGTCCGCCACCACGAAGCTTGCGAGGGTGCTGCACGCCGCGTCCGCAGTGTGCACCGATTGCATCGCGCGCAGATCGGCGCGCGCGAAGCCGGGCGTGAGCTCCATGCGCACGTAGCCGCGGAAGCGGCTGTCGGCGAGCTTGATGTGCGGGTTGTCGGGGAGAAATTGCTGTAGCCGCTCCTGCGCCCAAGCCTGGGAAGTGATTGAAGTGCTGACGAACTCGCTCGCCACTACCGGAGACGCGGCATCGTCGAAATCGGTCTTGAGTTCGCTGACGTTGAACGAGTGCACGTCGCCGCCCAGCACCACCGGATTGGCAATGCGCCGCGCGGCGAGAAACCCGAGCAACCGCCGGCGCGCCGCCGGGTGGCCGTCCCAGCCGTCGGTCCATGCGCGCCGCCCCGGCCCGGGCAGTTGATCGAACTGCGCCATCGGCGTTTGCTGGGCGAGCAGGTTCCACCGCGCCGGCGAGCTCGCGAGCGTCGCCTCGAGCCAGCGCTCCTGCGCGCGCCCGAGCATGCTGCGGTTCGGGTTGTCGAGCCGCGGGCATTTCTCGATGTCCACCGTGTTCGAGCCACCGCGCCGCCCGGGGCGCGGGCAGGCGTGCCAGGAGCGGTACTGGCGATCGTCGAGCAGGCAGAAGCGCACCAGCGCGCCCCAGTCGAGCTCGGTGTAGATGCGCATGTCCGGCCCGTTGGGCCGCATGCGCGCCGGCAGCGGCATGTGCTCGTAGTAGGCCTGGTAGGCGGCGGCGCGGCGCGCCAGGAACTGCTCGCGCGGCATGCCGTCCTCGGGACGGTCGTCGGCGTAGTCGTTGTCCACTTCGTGGTCGTCCCAGGTGACGATCCAGGGGCAGGCGGCGTGCGCGGCCTGTAGATCGGGATCGCTGCGGTAGCGCGCATGGCGCGCGCGGTACTCGTCGAGCGAATAGGGTTCGCCCGCTTCGTGCTTGCGCACGTGGGCGACACCCCAGGAGGATTCGTAGATGTAATCGCCGAGAAACGCGATCAGGTCGGGCTGGTCGGCGACCATGTGGCGGTAGGCGCCGAAGTAACCCTGCTCGTATTGCTGGCAGGAGGCGAACGCAAACCTCAGCTGCGCAGGCGACGAGGCCGCAGCCGGGGCGGTGCGCGCGCGCCCGGTCGGGCTCACCGCGTCGCCGGCGAGGAAACGGTAGAAGTACCAGCGCCCGGGCTCCAGGCCCCGCACCTCGACGTGCACCGAGTGCGCCCACTGGTGCGTCGGGAATTCCGCGCGGCTGGCGGCGATTCTGCTGAACGCGCTGTCCTCGGCCACTTCCCAGCGCAGCGGCACGATTCCGGGAGCGAGCCCGCCGCCGGGCTCGAGCGGCTTCGGCGCAAGGCGCGTCCACAGCTCGAAGCCGTCGGGCAACGGATAGCCGGAAGCGACGCCGAGCGAGAACGGATAGGCATCGAACGACACCTTGCGGTCGGTGGCGCGCGCAGGCAGCGCGCGCGCCGCGCCGAGCGCCGATACCGCGTGCAGAAAGCGCCGGCGGTCGAACATGCGAAAAGGATAACGCACGACTGCCGCGCACCGATGACGGCGGGGTAGACTCCCGCCTTCAGCGGATGGGGGCGGATTGCGATGATTCATTTCGTGGTGCACGAGGAAGGCGACGGCGTCGGCGTAGTGGTAGTCGAAGGGATCAAGGCCGGGCAGCAGCTCACCGGCTGGATCATGGAGGACGACAAGGAGGTCCGCCTGACGGCGAAAAGCGACGTCCCGATCGGCCACAAGCTGGCGCTGCGCGATTACCAGCCGGGCGACACAGTCATCAAGTACGGCGTCGACATCGGCAAGGTGGTGGCGCCGATCTCCAAGGGCGAGCACGCGCACGTGCAGAACATCAAGACCAAGCGTTGGTAAGGAATCCGGCAATGGCGATCAATCTGGGCAAAGCGAACTTCTGGGGCTTCAAGCGCGAGAACGGGCGCGTCGGCGCGCGCAACCACGTCATCGTGCTGCCGGTGGACGATCTGTCGAACGCGGCGGCCGAAGCGGTGGCGCACAACATCAAGGGCGTGATGGCGATCCCGCACCCCTATGGCCGGCTGCAGTTCGGCGCCGACCTCGAGTTGCACTTCCGCACCCTCATCGGCACCGGGTCGAGCCCGAACGTGGCCGCGGTGGTGGTGATCGGCATAGAAGATCAGTGGACCAAGCGCGTGGTGGATGGCATCGCCGCCACCGGCAAGCCGGTCAGCGGCTTCGGCATCGAGCTGCATGGCGACCACGACACCATCATGCGGGCCTCGAAGGCGGCGCGCGAATACCTGCAGTGGGCCTCCGAGCTGCGCCGCGAAGAGCGCCCGCTAAAGGACCTGTGGGTTTCGACCAAGTGCGGCGAATCGGACACCACCTCGGGCTGCGGCGCCAATCCGACGGTGGGCAACGCTTTCGACAAGCTCTACCCGCACGGCGTGACGCTGGTGTTCGGCGAGACCACCGAGCTGACCGGCGGCGAGCACCTGGTCGCCGCGCGCTGCCGCAACGACGAGGTGAGGAAGAAGTTCCAGTTCATGTTCGACCGCTACCAGGCGCTCATCGAGCGCCACAAGACGAGCGACCTCTCGGACTCGCAGCCGACCAAGGGCAACATCGCGGGCGGCCTCACCACCATCGAGGAAAAAGCGCTCGGCAACATCCAGAAGATCGGCCGCAAGTGCGTGGTGGACGGCGTCATCGACAAGGCCGAAATCCCCACCGGGCCGGGGCTGTGGTTCATGGATTCTTCCTCGGCCGCTGCCGAGATGGTGACGCTGTGCGCCGCCTCCGGCTTCGCGGTGCATTTTTTCCCCACCGGCCAGGGCAACGTCATCGGCAATCCGATCCTGCCGGTGATCAAGCTGTGCGCCAACCCGCGCACCGTGCGCACCATGTCCGAGCACATCGACGTCGACGTCTCCGGGCTGCTGCGCAAGGAGCTCACGCCCGACCAGGCGGGCGACAAGCTGCTCGAGTGCATGATCCACACCGCCAACGGCCGCCTCACCGCAGCGGAAGCGCTTGGCCACCGGGAGTTCGTGCTCACGCGACTTTACGAGAGCGCGTAAGCGGAAGTTTTCAAACTGCGTTGAATAACGCCACCGCATGCAAACCCTGAGCGTTCGCGTCTGGCGGGGCGCCGCGCAGGGGGCGTTCCAGACGTTCGAAGTGCCGCGCCATGCGAGCCAGACGGTGCTCGACGTGGTGACGCACATCCAGCGCGCGCTCGACCCCACGCTTGCCTACCGCTTCGCCTGCCGCGTCGGCATGTGCGGCTCGTGCGCCATGACGGTAAATGGCGTCGCGCGCTGGACCTGCCGCAGCCACGTCGACAAGGTGGCGCAGGACGGCGCCCTCGAGATCGCGCCGCTCGCCAATTTGCCGGTGATCCGCGACCTGGTCGCCGACATGCGGGAGTTCTTCGACAAATGGGCGCGCGCCAAGGGGCGTTTCCAGGGCGCGCAGACTCGGCGAGAGGATTTCGCGCGCCTGCCGCCGCAATCGGCGCAACGCGTGCAGGTCGACGCCGCGATCGAGTGCATCGGCTGCGGCGTGTGCTACAGCTCGTGCGACGTGGTGGCGTGGAACCCGGAGTATCTCGGGCCGGCGGCGCTCAATCGCGCCTGGACGTTGGTGCGCGACGAGCGCGACAGCGGGCATCTCGCGCGCCTGCGCGCGGTGGCGGGTGACGCCGGCTGCCACGCCTGCCACACGCACATGAGTTGCAGCGAGCGCTGCCCGATGCACATCGCGCCGACCGCCTCGATCGCGGGCTTGAAGCGCGAGGTGGCGAAAGCCGCCCTGCGGGGAGAACTCTGAGCGCCATGGCGCGTTCCACTTTCCCGGCGCGCAGCGAAACGCTGCTCTGGCTCGCGCAGCGCGCGAGCGCCGTGCTGCTCGCGGTATGCGTCACGGTGCACCTCGTGACGGTGATCTACGCGGTGCAGGGTGGGCTTTCGGCCGCGGAAATTCTCGCGCGCACGCGCGGTAATTTCGGCTGGCTGGCGTTCTATTCGCTTTTCGTGCTTGCGGTCACCGTGCACGTGCCGATCGGGCTGCGCGGCGTGTTCGGCGAGTGGCTCGGCTGGCGCGGGCGCTCGCGCGATGCCGTGCTGCTCGGCTTTGCGATGCTGCTCGCCGCGCTCGGCATGCGGGCGGTGTTCGCCGTGTTTCTATGAGACATCCTGCGTCAACCGCGCACGGGGGGTGCGGGGGGGCCGGGAAGGCTCCGAGCGAATTTACCGGAGGGGGCCCGGCCCCCCTGCAACGATGAGCGACTGGCGCGCCCGCAATCATCCGGCGTACTGGGCGTTCCTGGTCCACAGGATCTCGGGCATCGCGCTCGCGGCCTTCTTGCCGCTGCACTTCTGGGCGCTCGGCCAGGCGCTCGAGGGCGCGGCGCAGCTCGACGCGTTCCTCGCCTGGACCGCGCAGCCGCTGGTGAAATTCGCCGAGTGGGGCCTGGTGCTGCTGCTCGCGGCGCATCTGGCGGGCGGCCTCAGGGTGATGGCGCTCGAATTCCTGCCCTGGCGCGACTGGCAGAAGAGCCTTGCGGCGGCCGCGGCGGCGGTGTCGATCGTTATCGGCCTCGCTTTCGCGCTGGCTCTCTAAGTACAATGGCCGCAGGAGGCTGACATGAAACTCGCCAAGCTCGCGGCACTCGCCGCAACGCTGTTCTTCGCCGCCGCGGCGCACGCTCAATCCTGGCCGACCAAGCCGGTGAGGTTCATCGTGCCGTTCCCGCCGGGGGGCGCGACCGACATCTCGGCGCGCATGCTGGGGCAGAAATTGCAGGAAACATGGGGCCAGAGCGTGTTGATCGAGAACCGCGGCGGCGCCGGTGGCGGCGTGGGGGCGGCGGAGGCCGCGCGCGCCACGCCGGACGGCTACACGCTGTTCTTCCCCTCGGGCTCGGTGGTGACCGCCAACCAGCACATCTACGCCAAGATGAACTACGACCCGGAAAAGGACTTCGTGCCGATCACCAATGTGGTTTCCGGGCCGCAGGTGCTGGTGGTGCCGGCGAAATCTCCCTATAAATCAATCAAGGAGCTGATCGACGCGGCGAAAGCGCAACCCGGCAGGCTCACCTTCGGCCACGCCGGCATCGGCTCGCAGACGCACCTCGCGGCGGAGAATTTCGTCAACACCGCGAAAATCGACGCCATCGCGGTTCCCTACAAGGGCGAGGGGCCGGGCCTGACCGGGCTGGTGGGCGGCGATACCACCTTCTTCGTCGGCAACGTCGCGGCCGCGATCGGCCACATCAACTCCGGCCGCATTCGCGCGCTCGGGGTGACCAGCAAGGCAGAGTTCGCGCTGCTCCCCGGAGTGCCGCCGATCGCAAAGACGCTGCCCGGTTTCGAGAACACCGGCTGGTTCGGCCTGGTGGCGCCGCGCGGCACGCCCAAGGAGATCATCGACAAGGTCTACCGCGACACGAAAAAGGCGCTCGAGTCCACCGAGCTGAAAGCGCGCTTCTACGTCCAGGGTTTGGCGCCGGTGGGCAACACGCCCGAGGAAATGGGCAAGGCGATGAAGGAAGAAACCGCGCTCTGGGCGCGGGTGGTGAAGGAACGCAACATTCAAGTGAAGTGAAAGTCGATCTCAAGCAGGTCGAGGACGCGGCGAAAGAGCTGTACATCCGCGCCCTCAAGCTGCTGCCGCCCGACATCAAGCAGGGGTTCGAAGCGCTGGCGAAAAGCGAAACCAACGCGCGCGCGCAAGGCATGCTCGGCACCATGATGCGCAACATCCGCGTCGCCGAGGACACCGACAATCTGCTGTGCCAGGACACCGGCGTGCCGATCTACAACGTCACCATCGGGCGCGGCGTGCAGGTGGACGGCATCGACCTGACCGAGGCGATCACGCGAGGCTGTGCGCGCGCTACGGTGGAGCACCCGTTCCGCTCCTCGGTGGTGCATCCGCTTACGCGCGAAAACGACCACACCTCCTGCGGCATCCGGATACCGGTGATCCACGTCGGTTTTTCTGCCGTGCCAGGCGAGCTGCACATCCAGATGATCCCCAAGGGCTCGGGCTCGGAGAACAACTCCTGGCTCAGGATGGCGGTGCCGGCCGAGGGCGCGGATGCGATCCGGACTTTCGTCGTGGATTGCGTGCTCGCCGCCGCCGGCAAGACCTGCCCGCCGACCATCGTGGGCGTCGGCGTCGGCGGCAGCGCCGACCTGTGCGTGCAGCTCGCGAAGACCGCGGCGGTGCGCCCGCTAGGCACGCGCTGCGACGATCCGGAGGGCGCGAAGCTCGAGGCGGAACTCAGCCGCGCGGTCAACATGCTCGGCGTCGGGCCGCAGGGCCTGGGCGGGGATTCGACCGCGTTCGCGGTGCACATCGAGCTCGCCGCCACGCACATCACCATGAACCCGGTGGCGGTGAACATGCAGTGCCACTCGGCGCGCCGCGCCAGCGCCACCTTCACGCCGGCCGGCGTGAGCTACGGCTATTGAGGAGGGAACCGCAGATGAACGCAGATAAACGCGGATCGATGGCGGTGCTGGCATTGGCCGCACTGTTCCTGGCTGCGCTGCCGGCATCGGCGGCGGAAGTCGCGGGCGTCAAGCTCGCGGACACCGAAAGCCTTGCGCCGGGGGCGCCGCCGCTCGCGCTGAACGGCGCCGGAGTGCGCAAGCGCCTGATGTTCCAGGTCTACGCCATCGGCCTCTATCTGCCGCAGAAAAAGGCAAGCGGTGCCGAGGCGATTGCCGCGCCGGGGCCCAAGCGCGTCGCGATCCACATGCTGCGCGACGTCGCCGCCGACCAGTTCACCGATGCGCTGGTCGAGGGCATGCGCAACAACCATAACGAGGCGCAGATGAAGGCCTTCGAGCCGCGCATCGCGCAGCTGAGCGCGATCATGGCCGAGATGAAGGAAGCGAAAAAAAGCATGCGCATCACGCTCGACCAGGTCGCCGGCGGCACGCAGCTGACCATCGAGGGCAAGGCCGCCGGCAAGCCGATCGCGGGCGAGGATTTCTACCGCGCCCTGCTCGGCATCTGGGTGGGCGAGAAGCCGGTGCAGGACGACCTCAAGCGCGCGCTGCTCGGGGGCGCGCAATAGCCGTGGCGCACTACGAATTCACGACGCCGCTCGGCGAAGCGCAAGCGCGAGCGCTGCGCGTCAACGACACGGTGACGCTGAATGGCGCGCTTTACGGCCTCCGCGACCGCACCCAGATCGAGATGTTCGACCGCGGCCGCAAGACGCGCTTCGATTTGCGCGGCCACGCGGTGATCCACACCGCGCCCAATGTGAGGAAAGTGCCTGCGAGCGCCGAGCACCCGGCGGGCTATGCGCCGCTTTGCGTCGGCACCACCACCAGCGACCGCATGGAGCGTTTCACGCGGCCGTTGCTGCAGCAATGCGGCGTGCGGCTGGTGATCGGCAAGGGCGGGCTGCGCGAGGCGTCGGCGGCGGCGTTCCGCGAGCTGGGCGGAGCCTACCTCGCGATCATCGGCGGCACCGCGGCGCTCGAGTCCACCTGGGTCGAGGCGATCGAGGACGTGGACCTGGACGACGTCAACCCGGAATCGCTGTGGAAGTTCCGCGTGCGCGGGTTCGGGCCGCTGCTGGTGGCCATGGACAGCGCCGGCGGCAATCTTTACGCGCAGGTAAATAGCGATGCGCTGAAGCGCCGCGCAAGCGCGCTGGCAAGCCTCGGGGTGAAGACGTAATAGAATTCCGCATTCTTAAAGGAGGAGTCATGAAACCTACGATCCGTTTTGTTGGCGCGCTGCTGCTGGCCCTCGCCGGCGCGGCGCAGGCGCAGAACATCTCCATCGCCACCGGCGGCACCGGCGGCGTGTACTACCCGCTGGGCGGGGGCATGGCCGCGGTCCTGTCCAAGTACGTTCCCGGCATGCAGGCGACCGCGGAGGTGACCGGCGGTTCGGTCGCCAACCTGCAGCTGATCGGCACCGGCAAGTCCTACATCGCCCTGACGCAGGCCGACGCGGCGATCGACGCAGTCAGGGGCGAGGACAAGTTCAGCGGCAAGCCGGTTCCCGTGCGCACGCTCGCGGTGCTGTACCCGAATCGCATGCACGTGGTGTCGATCGAAGGCTCCGGCATCATCAAGATGGCGGACATGAAGGGCAAGCGCGTTTCCACCGGCTCTGGCGGCAGCGCCACCGAGGTGTTCGCGTTTCGCGTCATCGAGGCGGCGGGCCTGGACAAGGACAAGGACATGAAGCGCGAGCGGCTCGGCGTCGCCGAGTCCGTGAACGCGCTCAAGGACCGTAAGATCGACGCCTTCTTCTGGGTCGGCGGCCTGCCGACCGCGGCCGTGACCGACCTGGCCAACTCCCCGGGGGCCAAGATCAGGATGGTGGACATCGCCGACCTGGTGCCGGCGATGGTCAAGAAGCACGGCAGCATCTACATCAAGGACGTCATCCCGCAGAGAATGTACAAAGGCATGGAAGCCGACAACCAGGCGGCGACGGTGACCAACCTGCTGGTCGCGCACCAGAACATGGACGACAAGACCGCCTACACGATCATCAAGACGCTCTGGGAGCATCGCGTCGACCTGGTGCGCGTTCACGCCGAGGCGGTCAACATCAAGCCTGAAAACCAGAAGGCCGAGGCGTCGTCGATTCCCTGGCACCCCGGCGCGATCAAGTATTTTGCGGAGCAGGGCATCAAGATCAAGTGAGGCCCGCGGGCACCGGAGCCCCGTCCAGGCGACTGGCGGGGCTTTTCATTTTTGAGGGCAACGGATGAGCGAAGACGTCACGCTGCTGCACAAGCCCGCAGCCGAAGTCAGCGCCGAAGCGCTGCAGCGCGCCGAGGAGGTGATCGAGCGCGAGGAGGGCGTGCACAACAAGCTCTCGGGCTGGCTCGCGGCCCTGGTCACCGCGTTGGCGGTCGTGATGTCGCTGTTTCACCTCTATACCGCGTACGCCATCGTGCGGCCCGAGCATCTGCGCGCGATCCACGTCGCATTCGTGCTGGTGCTGACGTTCCTGATCTTTCCTCTCGCCAGGCGGTTCCGGCACCGCGTCATTTGGTGGGATTGGCTGCTCGCGCTGGGCGGCGTGGCTACGGCGGCCTACCTGATCGCGGGCGGCGACGAGTTCTTCGACCGCTCGATCGTGCCGAACGACTGGGACATCATGTTCGGCATAGGGCTCGTGGTGCTGATCCTCGAGGCGATGCGGCGCACCACCGGCTGGATCCTGCCGTTCATCACCGTGTGCTTCCTGCTGTACGCATTCTTCGGCGAGTACCTGCCTGCGCCCTGGACGCACAAGGGCTACGAGATCCCGCGCCTGGTCGGGCACATGTACATGACGCTCGAGGGCATCTACGGCACGGCGATCAACGTGTCCTCGACGCTGATCATCTTGTTCACGATCTATGGCGCCTTCCTGCAGTTTTCCGGCGCCGGCAAGTTCTACATCGATTTCTCGTTCTCGGCGATGGGGGGCAAGCCGACCAGCGCCGGGCGGACTGTGACGCTGGCGTCGTTCCTGCTCGGCGGCCCGTCTGGCTCGGGCGTCGCGACCACCGTGACGCTGGCCGCGGTGGCCGCGCCCATGCTCGCAAAGGTCGGCTACAGCAAGAACGAAGCGGGCGGCCTGCTGGCCGCAGGCGGCCTCGGGGCGATCATCTCGCCGCCGGTGCTCGGCGCCGCCGCATTCCTGATCGCCGAATTCCTCAAGATCTCGTATCTCGACGTGATCCTGATGGCGGTCATCCCGACGTGCCTGTACTACCTCGCGCTGTTCATCATGGTCGAGCTCGACGTGCGCAAGTTCGGCATGAAGGATGTGCTGTTCGAGCAGGTCGAGTCGGCCTGGAGCCTGACCCGGAAGTACTGGTTCCACTTCCTGTCGCTGGTATCGATCGTCGCTTTCATGCTGCTGGGTTTCTCGCCGGAATTGTCGGTCTTCTGGGCCACCGTGGTCGCCTTCGTCACCAGCTTCCTGCGCCGGGATTGCGCCATGCTTTCCTACGACTGGCTGCGCGGCCGCGAGCCGTTCGTGCGCGGCTTCGTCGGTTCGGGGTTACTCAAGGCGCTGGACGGAGGCTCGAGGGCGGTGCTCAACGTGGCCGCGACCTGCGCTGGGGCTGGTCTCATCGTGGGCGTGGTGACGCTCACCGGCCTGGGGTTGAAGTTCAGTTCGATCGTGCTCGCCTACGCGGGCAACTCGCTCCTGCTCACCGCGATCTTCACGGCGCTCATCGTCTGGATCGTAGGACTGGCGGTGCCGGTGACGGCGTCCTACATCATCTGCGCCGTGATCGCCGCACCGGCGCTGATCGCGCTCAAGGTCCCTGAATACGCGGCGCACATGTTCATCTTCTATTATGCGGTGCTGTCGGAAGTCTCGCCGCCCACCGCGCTGTCGCCTTTCGCCGCCGCGGCAATCACCGGTGGCGACCCCTACAAGACCACGCTGCAGTGCTGGAAGTACACCACCCCTGCGTTCCTGGTGCCGTTCATGTTCGTGCTCGATCCCAGCGGCCTCGGGCTGCTGCTGATGGGCTCGACCAAGGCGCTCGCGGGTGCCGACTGGGGCTCGATCGCGATGGTTACGTTCACTGCGGCCGCCGGCATCGGGGCGCTCGCGGCGGGCTTCCAGGGCTGGCTCCTGCGGCGCACTCTGCTGCTCGAGCGCTGGATGCTGATCGTCGCCGGGTTCTTGCTCGTGTATCCCCACCGCACCACGGATGCCGTTGGCTTCGGCTTGATCGTGTTGGTGTTTGCGTGGCAATTCGTGCGAAGGAAAGAAGTCCCTCGTCACTGACATCCTGCCCCCCCCGCTCAGGCGCGTGCGCGATCGAGCGCCGGATGCTGCGCCGCAAGGCGAGCTGAATTTCCGACAAAACGATTGACATTGCTGCAGCGCCCGTGCAAATTTCGCGGGCGCGGCCGCAACGGCCGTTAAGCTCATCCAAGGAGGAGGGAGAATGAAACGCAGGTCATTTCTGAAGGCGGTAGGCGCCGGTGTTGCCGCGACCGGCATCGAGGGCATCCTCACGGCGCAGCGCGCCCCGGTGTTCGCGCAAGCGAACACGGTGCACATCCTGCGCTGGAACGATTTCGTGCCGGCGGCGGACAAGGTGCTGCGCGAGGTCTATGTGCCCGCGGTGCAGAAGTCCCTCGGCATCAAGCTCAACGTCGAGACGGTCAACGCCAACGACCTGCCGGCGCGCGCCACCGCGGCAATCCAGTCGGGCAGCGGCCCCGACATCATCATGCTGCTCAACAACAATCCGCACATTTACGCCGCGGGTGCGGTCGACGTGAGCAGCCTGGCGGAGGAGATCGGCAAGGCCCAGGGCGGGATCTACGAGCCCGCGGCGCAGCTGAACAAGGTCGGCGGCAAATGGGTCTCGCTGCCCTGGGCGCTGGTTCCGGCGCTCATCGCGTACCGCAAGTCGTGGTTCGACGAGGTCGGCGCCAAGGAGTTTCCCAAGACCTGGCAGGCGTATCACGAGGTCGGCAAGAAGCTCAAGGCGGCCAAGCACCCGATCGGCCAGACGCTCGGCAATACCTTCGGCGACGCGCCGACCTTCACCTATCCACTGCTGTGGTCCTTCGGCGGCCAGGAAGTCGACGCCAAGGGCAAGGTGGTGCTTGATTCCAAGGAAACCGTCGAATCGGTGAGGTTCCTGGTGCAGTTCTGGAAGGATGCGCACGACGAAGGCGGGCTTGCCTGGGACGACAGCAACAACAACCGCGCGTTTCTTTCGGGCGACATCAGCGCCTCGCTCAACGGCGCCTCGATCTACGTGGCGGCGTTCAACGGCGCCGACAAGTTCAAGACCGAGAAAGGCGCGCCGATGCACACCGATATCCTGCACGCGCCGCTGCCGGCGGGCCCCAAGGGGGCGCACGCCTACCACACGGCGTTCAACCACATGGTCATGAAGTACTCCAAGAACGCCAAGGCCGCGACCGAGTTCCTGCGCTGGGCGCACAAGGAGGAGAACTACCAGATGTGGTTCGTGGTGCAGAAAGGCTTTGCCACCGGGCCGACGCGCGTGTGGGAGAACAACCCCATGTGGAACCAGGACAAGGTCATGCTGCCGTTCAAGACCGCGCCCCGGGCGCAGTCCCGGCTGATGGGCTTTGCGGGCCAGCCGGACAAGAAGGCCGCGGAGGCGTGGAACAAGTACATCGTCACCGTGATGTACGCCCAGGCCTGCAGTGGCAAGATGAAGCCGGAAGAGGCGGTGAAGTGGGCCGCGGGCGAGCTGGGCAAGGTCTACACCTGACCGGAAGGCCTTGAAGGACCCTGTCGTGTTGGCAGCGGGGGGCGCCGCGGGCGCGGCGCTCCCTGGTGAGCGCGCCCGGGTATCGCGCCTCACCCGGCTGCTCGAAAACGAGAAGCTGCTCGCCGTGGCGCTGCTCGCGCCCGGCGTGGTGGTGCTGCTGCTTTTCATCGCCTACCCGTTCGTGATGGCGCTTTGGTTCGCGCTCACCAGCATCCGCGTCGGCGACCCGGGCGAATTCGTCGGCCTCGCGAATTTCGCCAAGGCGATCGACGACACCGTGTTCCAGACCGCGTTCAAGAACACGGTCTTCTACACGTTCTGGGCGACCATCTTCAAGCTCGCGCTGGGCATGTGGCTGGCGCTGCTGCTGAACCGCCATTTCCGCTTCAAGCGCATCGTGCGCGCCTCGATGCTGCTGCCATTCATCGTGCCGACGGTGCTGTCGGCGTTCGCGTGGCGCTGGATGTTCGACCCCACCTTCAGCGTCATGAACTGGTCGCTCTACCACATGGGCCTGATCACCGACCGGTTGCCGTTCCTTTCCGACGGCGACTGGGCGATGTGGTGCATGGTGCTGGTCAATACCTGGCGCGGCATGCCCTTCTTCGCCATCACGCTGCTCGCCGGGCTGCAGACCATCAGCCCGGACCTGCACGAGGCGGCGGCGCTCGACGGCGCTAACGCCTGGCACCGCTTCTGGCACGTCACCTGGCCGCTGCTGCTGCCGGTGACGCTGGTGGTGGTGGTGTTCTCGGTGATCCAGACGTTCTCGGATTTCCAGCTCATTTACGTGCTGACCGGCGGCGGCCCGGCCAATTCCACCCACCTGATCGCCACCTACGCCTACCAGGTGGGTGTCGCCTCGGGGCTGCTGGGCGAGGGCGCTGCGTTGTCGCTGTTCATGTTCCCGGTGCTGTTCGCAGTGGTCTGGGCGCAGCTCAGGTTCATGAAACGCATGGAAGGGGCCTAGCCGATGCTGATCGAGCGCAAGTGGAAAAAGTGGGTCGTCTTCTACCTGCCGATGGCGGTGTTCATCGTGTTCACGCTGTTCCCGTTCTACTGGATGGCGGTGACCGCGTTGCGCCCGGACCATGAGTTGTACCGCACCTGGCGGCAGGCGAGCGCGACCCCGTTCTGGACACTGGAGCCGACTCTGGAGCACTTCAGGGGATTGCTGCAAACCACCGCGTTCCCGAAGTGGCTGTGGAACACGATGCTGATCGCGATCGTCTCGACCCTCATCTCGCTCATTTGCGGCATGTTCGCCGGCTACGCATTGGCGCGCCTGAAGTTCCGCGGCTCGGAATTCCTCGGCACCGCGATCTTCGTCACCTATCTCGTGCCGCAGACGCTGCTGTTCATCCCGCTTGCCGACATCATCCGCGACCTGCACCTGGGCAACACGCCCTGGGCGCTGATGCTCACCTACCCGACGTTCCTGATCCCTTTCTGCACGTGGCTCCTGATGGGCTATTTCAAGACCATCCCGAAGGAACTCGAGGAGTGCGCGCGCATCGACGGCGCGACGCGCTTCGGCGCCATGGTGCGGATCATCTTCCCGGTGGCGATCCCGGGCATTCTGTCGGCCGGCATCTTCGCCTTCACGCTGTCGTGGAACGAATTCATCTACGCGCTGATCTTCATGTCCTCGGCGGAACTGAAGACCGTGCCGGTCGGCGTGGTGTCGGAGCTGATCCGCGGCGACATCTTTTTCTGGGGCCAGCTGATGGCCGGCGCGCTGCTCGGCTCGATACCGGTCGCGCTGGTCTACTCGTTCTTCGTCGAATACTACGTCACCGGCCTCACCGGCTCGGTCAAGGGTTAGGGGTCCGGGCTGCCATGGCGACGGTCAGCATCCGCAGTTTGAACAAGAACTACGAGAACGGTTTTCACGCCGTCAAGGACGTCAACCTCGAGATCCGCGACAAGGAGTTCATGGTGCTGGTCGGGCCCTCGGGCTGCGGCAAGACCACCACCCTGCGCATGATTGCCGGCCTCGAGGAAATCACTGGCGGCGAGATCCTGATTGGCGAGCAGGTGGTGAACGAGCTGCCGCCGATGGACCGCAACATCGCCATGGTGTTCCAGAACTACGCGCTCTACCCGCACAAGACCGTGTTCGCCAACATGGCCTTCGGCCTGCAGATGCGGGGCTACGCCAAGGACGAGATCCTCAGGCGCGTCAAGGACGCGGCCGAAATCCTCGGCATCGAGCCGCTGCTCGAGAGAAAGCCGCGCCAGCTCTCCGGCGGCCAGCGCCAGCGCGTCGCCGTCGGACGTGCCATCGTGCGCCATCCGCAGGTGTTCCTGTTCGACGAGCCGCTCTCCAACCTGGATGCGATGCTGCGGGTGCAGATGCGCGTGGAGCTGAAGCGCCTGCACGAGCGCCTGGAGACGACTGCGATCTACGTCACGCACGACCAGGTCGAGGCGATGACGCTCGGCGACCGCGTGGTGGTGATGAAGGACGGCCGTGTGCAGCAGGTGGGCGAGCCGCTCGAGCTGTACGGCCGGCCGGCCAACCGCTTCGTCGCCGGCTTCATCGGCTCGCCGGCGATGAACTTCGTCGAGGTGGCGATCAGCGGCGCCGGCGACGCGCTGTGGGCCGAGGCCGCGGGGCTGCGCATTCGCGTTCCTCAAGAATTCTCCTCAAGGATACAAGCCGGTAAGCGCCTCACCCTCGGCGTGCGGCCCGAAGCCCTGCGCCTCGCCAACGGCAGCGATGAGTACGACTTCGAGACCGCGGTCGACGTGGTGGAGCCGCTCGGCAACGAGATCCTGCTCAACTTCCGCGCTGGCGGCGTACCGATGGTGGCGCGCGTGGACCCCGCGGTGCGCGTCAAGGCGCACGACAACATCCGCTTCTCGCTCGACCCGCAGCGCCTGCATTTCTTCGACGCCGGGTCCGAAGCCGCGATCTAGGCTCGGTGCCCGCCTTTCCGGTCGCGGATGCGCACTTTCACGTCTGGGATCCGCATGCGCACTACTACCCCTGGCTGTGCGACCCGCGTCCGATCGCCTTCCGCTACGGCGATTACGCCGCGCTGCGCCGGCGCTACCTCGTAGACGACTACCGGGCGGACAGCGCGGGCTGGCCCGTATCCAGGGGTGTTTACGTCGAGGCCGAGTGGGACCCGAGCGATCCGCTCGGAGAAATGCTTTTCATAAAAAGAATGAGAGAAAAAACAGGATTTCCCACGGTCGCAATCGCCCAGGCCTGGCTCGACCGCGACGATTGCGCCGCCGTGCTCGAAGCCCAGGCACGGCACGCGTTCGTGCGCGGCATCCGCCACAAGCCGAAGCCCGGCATGATGGACGACGCGAAATGGCGCGAGGGCTACCGGCGCCTCGCCCCGCTCGGGCTGCACTTCGAGCTGCAGGCGCCCTGGCCGCAGCTGAAGGAGGCGGCGCGCCTGGCGCACGATTTTCCGGAGACGCTCATCGTCCTCAATCATGCCGGCCTGCCTGCCGACGACGAGCTGCCGGGCTGGCGCACTGCCCTCGCCGGGCTTGCGGCCTGTCCCAACACCGCCGTCAAGATCTCCGGCCTGGGCACCGTGAAGCGCAAGCGCGAGGTGGTGCTCGCGGCGATCGAGCTCTTCGGCGTCGAGCGCGCGATGTTCGCGAGCAATTTCCCGGTCGACGGCCTGTGCGCGAGCTTCGACGCCATCTACTCGGCCTTCGACGAGATCACGTGCGGCTTTTCGGATCCCGAGCGCCGCGCCCTGTTTCACGACAACGCAGTGCGCATTTATCGCATGGAGGACGAATGAAATTCCCCCTGGGCTACGTCGGCGTCGGGCTGATGGGCGGCCCGATGGTCAAGCGCCTCGCCTCGCTCGGCTGGAAGGTCCGCGGCTACGACATCGTCCCGGAGCGCTCGACGCTCGGCTCGGCCGCGGAAGCGGCGCAGGGCGCGGATGTCGTGCTCCTCAACCTGCCGACGAACGAAGCGGTCGAGGATGCCGTCTTCGGCGCCCGGGGGCTGATCCATGCCATGAAGAAACCTCAGCTGCTCGTCGATTTCTCGACCATCCCGGTCGAGGCCTGCCGCGATCACGCCGCAAAGCTCGCGCGCGCCACCGGCTGCCGCTGGGTCGACGCGCCGGTGTCTGGCGGCCCTCCCGCAGTGCAAGCCGGGACGCTGACGGTGATGGCGGGCGGCGAAGCCGGCGATCTCGAGCGCCTGGCGCCGCTGACGCGCGATATCGCCGGGCGCTGCACGCACATGGGGCCGGTCGGCGCCGGCCTCGCCGCGAAGATGATCAACCAGCTCATCGTCGGCGTCGGCACGGCCATGCTGGGCGAAGCGGTGGCGCTATGCGAGAAAGCCGGCATCGATGCCGCGCGTATTCCGGAGTGCCTGGGCGGCGGCTACGCCGACAGCAATGTGCTCAAAGCCTACTGGCCGCGCATGGTCGAGCGCGACTTCGCGCCGCGCGGCTACGTGCGCCAGCTGCTCAAGGACCTCGAAATGGTGAATGCCTGGGCCGGGAGCCTGCAATCCCAGACTCCCATGCTGGGAAGCGCCCTAGCGGCCTATCGTGAGCTGAAAAAGCAGGGCCACAGCGAGCTCGATACCTCGGCGGTGGTCAAGCTCTATTCCTAGAGGGTTCCGGGCGGGAACAGCCGCGGCAGGAACAGCGGCACGCTCGGCCAGATGATGATGACCGCCAGCACCAGCAGCATCGGAATCAGCATGATCATGACGTCTTTCATCGCATCGATCATGCGGATCTTGGCCACCGCGCAGGAGATCATCAGGCACAGACCATAGGGC
>CAYMVA010000018.1:0-49595 GCA_964393745.1 uncultured Enterobacteriaceae bacterium
GGCGGCAAGGGCGGCGGGCGCCCGGACATGGCGCAGGCCGGCGGCACGGAACCCGCGAAGCTGCCCTCGGCGCTGGCATCAGTAAAGGGCTGGGTCGAGCAGCGCGTATGAAACGGAGGCAATCATGAATCGTCGATTGATACTTGCATCAGTTCTTTCACTGCCGGTGCTGGCGTTGGCGCATCACGGCTGGAGCGAATACGACTCCGCCAAGCTGCTCAAGCTCACCGGCAAGATCGCCGAATTCGGCTACGAGCACCCGCACGGCCACGTGCGCCTCGAAACCCCGGGCAAGACCTGGCTGTGCGTGCTCGCGCCGCCTTCGCGCATGGAGAACCGCGGCCTGGCGAAGGACATGCTCAAGGCCGGCACTACGGTGACGCTCGAGGGCTACCCCAACCGCAACAAGCCGGAGGAAATGCGCGCCGAGCGCATCACGGTGGGCGGCAAGACCGTCGAGCTCCGGTAGGCACAGGGAAATCTTGATGGAAACGATGTCGACGATGGGCTTGATCGAGGGCTCCGCCCTCGCCGTAGCGATGCGCCAGTCGCTGTGGCTGTATCCGATCGTCGAAATCGTGCACCTCACCGGCATCGCACTGCTGGTGGGCTCCATCGCCATGCTCGACCTGCGCCTGCTTGGGCTGTCGAACTCGGTGCCGGTGCGGCGCCTCGCATCCCACATCCTGCCGTGGACCGCGGCGAGCTTCCTGTTGATCGTGCCGAGCGGCCTCGCCATGTTCGTGGCCCACGCTGGCGATTTCATCGCCAGTCCCGTGTTCGTGCTGAAGATCTGCCTGATCCTGACAGCAGGGGTGAACGCGGCGGTGTTCCGCGCCGGCGTATTCCGCAGCGCGGCCGATTGGGACGTGAACCGCAAGCCGCCCGTGGCGGCGCGCCTGTCTGCTGCGCTGTCGCTGCTGCTGTGGGTGTCGGTGATCGCCTGCGGGCGACTGCTGGCGTATACCTAGAAGCCGATGCGCGCCTTGCGGGCGCGCCCGTCGTGCACGTCCTCCGGGCTGAGTTCCCCGCGCCCGGCAATCTTCGCGTTGCCGAAGGCGGCGAGCAGCGCGCGCCGCATCTCCCGCGGCGAGAGTGCGGCGAGTTTTTCCACCACTGCCGAGCCCGGGACTTCGGGGAAGCCCTTGCCCCAATCGTGGGCGCCGCGGATTTCGCGGTAGATGGAAAGCGCTATGCGCGCTGCGCCCCCGGCGTCCGGTGCCTCGATCTGGTAGACGTGCATGCGGTTGAGGATCGGCTCGGGGATGCGCGCCGCGTCGTTCGCGGTAGCAAACCACACTGCGCCCGAGGCGTCGATCGGCACCTCGGCGAACTCGTCCACGAAACGCATGGCGGTATCCACTTCGAGCAGGCTGTAGAGCGCGCCGAGCGGGTCGTAGTGGCCCTCGGCGCTGGCCTTGTCGATCTCGTCCACCACCATCACCGGGTTGGCGTAGTCGCCGTTGAGGAAGGTGTCGAACACCTTGCCCGGCTTGGCGTTCTTCCATTGCGAGGAGGCGCCGCCCAGGATCCAGCCGGCAGTGAGCGAGCTCATCGGCACGAAGCCGTAGCCAGTGCCGAGCAATTGGGCGATGCGGCGCGCAAAGTGCGTCTTGCCGATGCCCGGTTCGCCCAGCAGCAGCGTCGGGGGCAGCTCGACGGCGTCTTCGGAATCGATGCACAGGGCCAGCTGCTTGCGGATGTCCTCGAGCACGGCGCCGAAGTTGGGCAGCTCGTCGAACAGATCGTCCATCGCCGGCAAGGCCGAGGGCTTGACGGTGAAACGCTGGCCGCCGACGCGCAGCATCTTGTCGTACAGCGCGCGCAGCGCCTCGTTCGCGCCGGGAGGAAGCTCGTGCAGCGCTTTCTCCACCGCGGGGACGTCGTACACGTCCTTGAAGCCTGCAATCGGAATAGCAACGCTTGCCGACATGTGAGCCTCCGGTCTCTTGCGCCATCTAACGCACATGCAAGTGTGCCGGAGGACATCGAGTTCCGCTTTGGCAGTCGCCCGGGCAGAGTGCCAGTTTGGCTGGCCCCGCGGCCGAAGTAGACAGGGGCAGGCGGTTCATGCTTGAATCCGCCTCGATGACCCGCTGGTTCTTCGGCTATTTCTTCTGCTTCGCGCGCCCTCTGGCGGAGGGGAACGGCTAGCCGCAATCCAGCGCAACCGACAAACCGCCAGAGCAGAGATGCCTGGCGGTTTTTTTTTGACCGCAGTTTGACTCCAGAGCCCACACCATGACCGCTCCCACCGACTCCTTCCTCGGCCCCGTGCCCGCCGACAAGACTTCGCTCACCGACGACGAGCGCATCGAGAACATCGTCCCGCTGCCGCCGCCGGAGCACCTGATCCGCTTTTTCCCGATCCAGGGCACGCCGGTCGAAACGCTGATCACCGAAACGCGCCGCAAGGTGCGCGCCATCCTGCAGGGCAAGTCCGACCGCCTGCTGGTGGTGATGGGGCCGTGCTCGATCCATGACCCGGCCGCGGCGGTGGAGTACGCCGGGCGCCTCGCCGCCGAGCGCCGCCTGCACGAGGGCGAGCTCGAAGTGCTGATGCGCGTGTACTTCGAGAAGCCGCGCACCACCGTGGGCTGGAAGGGGCTGATCAACGATCCCTACCTCAACGGCAGTTTCCGCATCAACGAGGGGCTGCGCATCGCGCGCGATCTGCTGGTGCGCATCAACCAGGCGGGCGTGCCGGCTGGCTGCGAGTTTCTCGACGTGATCTCGCCGCAGTACATGGGCGACCTCGTCTCCTGGGGCGCCATCGGCGCGCGCACCACCGAGTCGCAGGTGCACCGCGAGCTCGCTTCGGGGCTCTCGGCGCCGGTCGGCTTCAAGAACGGCACCGACGGCAACGTGAGAATCGCGGTGGACGCGATCCTCGCCGCCGGCCAGAAGCACCACTTTCTTTCGGTGCACAAGACCGGGCAGGTGGCGATCGTGCAGACGCGCGGCAACGACGACTGCCACATCATCCTGCGCGGCGGCAAGTCCCCGAACTACGATGCGGCAAGCGTTTCGGCGGCCTGTGAAGAACTCTCGAAAGCAAAGCTCGTCTGCCGGCTGATGATTGATTTCTCGCATGCCAATGCGTCCAAGCAGTACAAGCGCCAGATGGAGGTCGCGCGCGATGTCGGCCGACAGATCGCCGCCGGCGCACGCTGCATCATCGGCGCCATGGTGGAATCGCACCTGGTTGAAGGCAAGCAGGATCTCGTCGCAGGCAAGGCTCTGGCGTTCGGCCAGAGCATTACCGATCCCTGCCTGGGCTGGAAGGATTCGGTGGCGGTGCTCGACACGCTTGCGGACGCGGTAAAGGCGCGGCGCAGAAAAGCGAAAGGTAAGCGCTGAACTTCGAGTTGCCGCTGGCGCCCGGGGCGATGGCCCTGGCGGTGCTGGTCGTCGTCCTCGCCTATGCGGTGTACGGCTTGACCGGCTTTGGCTCGGCCGTGATCGCGCTGCCGGTGCTCGCGCAGCTCATGCCGCTGAAGTTCGCGGTGCCGCTGCTCATGCTGCTGGATGTATCGGCGTTCGTGCTGTTCGGCGCGCGTTTCCGGCGCCGGATCGCATACCGTGAAATCGGCTGGCTGATTCCGTTCATGCTCGCGGGCATGGCGGTGGGCCTGACGCTGCTGATCAAGGTCGAGGAGCACCGCTTGCTGGCCGTGCTGGGCGCGTTCCTGCTGATCTATGCCGGCTACGGCCTCGCCCGGCGCGGGGCGCCTCTGCCGCTGGCGCGTGCCTGGTGCGCGCCGATCGGACTCGCCGGCGGCGCGCTCGCGGCGCTGTTCGGCACCGGGGGCGTGCTGTTCGCGATCTACAACGCGGGGCGGATCCGCGACAAGGGCGAGCTGCGCGCGACCAACGCGGCGATGATCATGATCTCGTCGCTCGTGCGCCTGGCGCTGTTCGGCGTCGCAGGGCTCCTCGCGCAGGACGGCCTGCTGGCGGCGGCGCTCGGCCTGTTGCCGGCGCTGCTGGCCGGTTTCTGGCTCGGCAACCGCCTGCACCACGCGGTTCCCGCGCAAACGGTGGTCAAGGCGCTTTACCTCATCTTGATCATCGCAGCGACGGCGCTGCTGGTACGCGCGCTCGCATGACGCTGCCGGGTTTGTCAGCGCAGGAGGGTGCGGCATAATGCCCCGCTTGGAAAGCTGACATGGCCGACAGACCGGCGCAACTCGCCCACCTGGAGCACCTGGGGGACGCAACCAAGTTCTCGGGGCAGATTCACGCCCTGATTCCGAAGTGCGACCTGCTGGAGAACTTCTCGCCCGCCGAGGTGCGCCTGTTGGCGCATTTCATGGACGTGTTCCGCGCGCCTACCGCGACCGAGATCATCCACGAGGGCGAGGGCGGCGACTTCATGCTTATGCTGATCGAGGGCAAGGTCGAGGTGCAGAAGCGCGACCGCTGGAACGCGCAGCAGGTGATGGCGGTGGTCGAGCCCGGCAAGACGCTCGGCGAGATGTCCATGATCGACGGCGAGCCGCGCTTCGCCACCTGCGTGGCGGCCGAGCCGACGCTGGTGGCGGTGCTCAACCGCGAGAGCCTGGCGCGCATCATCGTCGAGCAGCCGATGCTCGGCGCCAAGATCCTGATGGAGATCGTGCTCATGCTGTCGCAACGGCTGCGCGCCACCAGCGCCCGGCTGCTGCAGGCGATCGACGAGCGCTCGCGGCGCGACTCCGGCCTGGTGTGATGCGGGCGCGCGCGGCGCTTCGCATCCGTCCGCGCCGCCGGCGCGTAACGGTGTAAGACAACGGCCGGCCGGCGCGAGCAAGCGGAACCGCGCCCAAACTCGAGGAACCAGCATGCATGCCACCCTGCCCCTGATGCGGCGCTACAGCTTCCCGGCGATCCGGCGCGCGCGCCTCGAGACCCTGCAGGTCAATCTCGGTTACAAGTGCAACCAGAGCTGCGTTCACTGCCACGTCAACGCCGGCCCGCAGCGCACCGAGCAGATGTCGCGCCAGACGATCGCCGACGTGCTCGCGTTTCTCGGCATTGCGGGAGTGCGGCATCTCGACCTGACCGGCGGCGCCCCCGAGCTCAATCCCTACTTCCGCGAGCTGGTGCTGCGCGCGCGCGAACTCGGCGCGCACGTTATCGACCGCTGCAACCTGACCATCCTCGACGAACCGGGGCAGGAGGGCCTGGCTGAGTTCCTAGCCGGGCAGAACGTCGAGATCGTCGCGTCGCTGCCGTGCTACCTGGAGGAGAACGTCGACCGCCAGCGCGGCAAGGGCGTGTTCGACAGGAGCATCCGCGCGCTCGGGCGCCTCAACGCGCTCGGTTACGGCGCGCCGGGCAGCAGCCTGGAGCTGAACCTGGTCTACAACCCGCAGGGGCCGACCCTGCCCCCGGCGCAGGATGCGCTCGAAGCGGACTACAAGCGCATTCTCGGCGAGCGCTACGGCGTGGCGTTCAACCGGCTGTACGTGCTTGCCAACATGCCGATCCAGCGCTTCGGCTCGACGCTGGTCTCCAAGGGCCAGTTCAATGACTACATGGCGCTGTTGCGCGGCGCGCACCGCGACGAGAACGTTGCCACGGTGATGTGCCGGTCGCTCCTCTCGGTGGACTGGGAGGGCTACGCCTACGATTGCGACTTCAACCAGATGCTCGGCTTGCCGCTCGCCCTGGAGGGCAGCAAGCGCATGCACCTTTCGGAACTGATCGGGCGCGACCTGGAGGGCAATCCGATCGTGGTGCGCGACCACTGCTACGGCTGCACCGCGGGGCAAGGTTCGTCCTGCGGCGGCGCGCTCGGTGGCTAGCGACGGCTCCGCGCGCAACGTGGCGCCGGGCCGCGCCTGCCCGCTCTCCTACCGCTACGGCGCACAGGCGCTTGCCGCGCCCGCTGCGCTGCACACCGATACGCTATGGGTCGCGGGTGGCCTGTACGGCAATCCGTTCGCGTTGCAGGCGCTGCTCGAGCTCTACGAGCGCGAAGCGGGCGACAAGGCACTCGTCTTCAACGGCGATTTCCACTGGTTCGATGTCGCCGCCGAGGATTTCGCGCTCGTCAACCGGGCGGTGCTGCAGCACGTCGCAACGCGCGGCAACGTCGAGACCGAGCTCGCCAGCCCCGCCGCGGGCGCAGGCTGCGGTTGCGGCTACCCGCAGTGGGTGAGCGACGCCGAAGTCGAGCGCTCCAACCGCATCATCGAACGGCTGCGCGACACGGCGCGCGCCCAGCCGGTGGCGCTTGCTGCGCTCGCCGCGCTGCCGGCTTACCGCATCGCCGCGGTCGGCGGCGAGCGCATCGCGATCGTGCACGGCGACGCAGAGTCGCTCGCCGGGTGGGGTTTTTCGCAGGAGACGCTGGCTACGCCGGCGGGCGCGCAGGCCGCGCGCCGTGCCTTCGCCGCCGCCGGCGTGCGCGTGTTCGCCTCGAGCCACACCTGCCTGCCGGTGATGCACGCGTTCGAGGATGAGCTGGTCATCGCCAACAACGGCGCGGCCGGAATGCCGAACTACCAGCGCACGCGCTACGGCATCGCGACGCGGATCTCGGTGCGGCCTTCGCCTGACGCCCTCTACGGCGTGCGCGTGGGCCGCGTGTTCGCAGAGGCGGTGCCGATCGCCTACGATCACGCGGCGTGGCAGGCGCGCTTCCTCGCGCAGTGGCCGCAGGGCTCGGATGCGCACCGCTCGTACTGGGAGAGAATCGCGAACGGCCCGCGCTACGGCATCGAGAGCGCGTTGCGCGCGCCAGCGGTGCGCGCGGCGTAAGGCGGGCGCCGCCGGAACGACCAAGCGGCGCTAAGGGAACCCTCGATGAGCAGATCCAAGATCATCCTGATCGCTGTCATCGTCGTGCTGGTGGCGGCGTTCTTCGCCGCCGGCGGGCATCGCTACCTCAGTTTCGACAGCCTCAGGGGGCAGCAGCTGGAGATCCAGTCCTATTACGCCGGCCATCCGTGGCAGGCCGTGATCACGTTCTTTGCCGTGTACGTCGCAGTGACGGGGCTGTCGCTGCCCGGCGCGGCGATCATGACGCTGGTAGGCGGGGCCATCTTCGGCCTGCTCTGGGGCACGGTGATCGTGTCGTTCGCCTCCTCGATCGGCGCCACGCTCGCGTTCCTCGCCTCGCGCTTCCTGCTGCGCGACTGGGTGCAGCGCAGGTTCGAGCAGCCGCTGCGCGCCATCAACGCCGGCGTGGAGAAGGAGGGCGGCTTCTACCTGTTCACGTTGCGCCTGATCCCGGCGATCCCGTTCTTCGCCATCAACCTGGCGATGGGCCTGGTGCCGATGCGCGCCTGGACTTTTTACTGGGTGAGCCAGTTCGGCATGCTCGCCGGGACCATCGTCTACGTGAACGCCGGCACCCAGCTAGCCGCCATCGAATCGCCCGCCGGCATCCTGTCGCCGGGACTAATCGGCGCCTTCGTGCTGCTGGGATTTTTCCCGCTCATCGCCAAGCGCATCGTGGATGCGGTCAAGGCGCGCCGCGTGTATGCACGCTGGGCGCACCGCAAGCCTGCGCGCTTCGAGCGCAACCTGGTAGTGATCGGCGCCGGCTCGGCGGGGCTGGTCACGTCCTACATCGCCGCGGCGGTGAAGGCCAAGGTGACGCTGGTGGAAAAGCACAAGATGGGGGGCGACTGCTTGAACACCGGCTGCGTGCCCTCCAAGGCGCTGATCAAGACCGCGCGTGTGCTCGCGACCGTGCGCCGGGCGAAGGAGTACGGCCTGAAGGCGGCGAGCGCCGAATTCGACTTCGCCGACGTGATGGAGCGCGTGCAGCGGGTGGTGAAGGCGATCGAGCCGCACGACTCGGTCGAGCGCTACACCTCGCTCGGGGTCGAGTGCCTGGAGGGCACGGCGAAGATCGCCTCACCCTGGGAAGTGGAGGTGCAGCTCGCTTCGGGAGAGATGCGCCGCCTCACCACGCGCTCGATCGTCATCGCCGCGGGCGCGCACCCGTTCGTGCCGCCGATTCCCGGCATCCAGGACATGAATTGCTGGACCTCGGACTCTATCTGGTCGCTGCGCAAGCTGCCGCTGCGGCTGGTGGTGCTGGGCGGCGGCCCGATCGGCTCGGAGCTGGCGCAGGCGTTCGCCCGCTTTGGCTCCAGGGTGACGCAGGTCGAGATGCTGCCGCGGCTGCTGCCGCGCGAGGATCCCGAGTTTTCCGAAATGGTGGCGCAGCGCTTCCGCAGCGAAGGCGTGGACGTGCGCACCGGCCACAAGGCAAAGCAATTCCGCATCGAAGGCGGGCAGAAGGTGCTGCTGTGCGAAGCCGACGGCAAGGAGGTGCGCATCGAGTTCGACGAGCTGCTGTGCGCGGTCGGGCGGGTGGCGAACACCGCCGGCTATGGGCTGGAGGAGCTCGGCATTCCGGTCACCCGCACGCGCACCGTGGAGACCAACGAGTTCCTGCAGACGGTCTATCCGAACATCTACGCCTGCGGCGACGTCGCCGGCCCCTACCAGTTCACCCACACCGCTGCGCACCAGGCGTGGTACGCGTCGGTGAACGCGCTATTCGGCGGGCTGCGCAAGTTCCGCGCCGACTACTCGGTGATCCCGTGGGCGACCTTCACCGACCCCGAGGTGGCGCGCGTCGGGCTCAACGAGCTGGACGCGAAGGAGCGGAACATCCCCTACGAAGTCACGGTCTACGGCCTGGATGACCTGGATCGCGCGATCGCCGACGAGGAGGCGCACGGCATGGTGAAGGTGCTCACGGTGCCGGGCAAGGACCGCATCCTCGGGGTGACGATCGCGGGCGAGCATGCCGGCGACCTGATCGCGGAATTCGTCGCCGCCATGCGCCACGGCCTGGGGCTGAACAAGATTCTGGGCACCATCCACATCTATCCGACGCTCGCAGAGGCGAACAAATACGCCGCCGGCGCGTGGAAGAAGGCGCACGCGCCGCAGGGGTTACTCCGTCTGGTGGAAAAGTTTCATGCATGGAGGCGGCGGTGAAAAGTAGGATTCAGAATCCAGGATTCAGGGGCAAGGAATGGCGCGGGCGATAGCGGCGGCGGTGATGCTGGTTCTTCTGCACGGTGCGGCGCTGGCGCAGGCGTTCGACCATTCGCACAAGGCCTGGGACGCGCTGCTGAAGAAGCACGTGGTGCTCATCTCCGGCGGCAAGGCGTCGCAGATGAATTACGCCGCGATGGCGCAGGATCGGGCCGCGCTCAACGCGTACCTCGAGAGCCTGTCCCGGGTAAGCGAAGCGGAGTTCAGCGGCTGGCCAAAAGCGCAGCGCATGGCGTTCCTGATCAACGCCTACAACGCCTTCACCGTGGAGAAGATCCTGACGCGCTATCCGAACCTCAAGTCCATCTGGGATTTCGGCAAGGTGTTCGGCAATCCGTTCAAGGACAAGTTCTTCACCCTCTTCGGGCGCGAGTTCACGCTCGACGGCATCGAGCACGAGACCCTGCGCAAGCCCGGCGCCTACGACGAGCCGCGCGTGCACTACTCGGTCAACTGCGCCTCGATCGGCTGCCCGATGCTGCGTGAGGAGGCTTTCACCGCCGAGCGGCTCGATCGCCAGCTGGAGGAGCAGGCGATGAGGTTCCTCTCCGACCGCACGCGCAACCGCGCCGCCGAGGGCAAGCTCGAAGTGTCGATGATCTTCCGCTGGTTCAGGGAGGACTGGGAAAGCGGCTACCAGGGCATCCGCACGCGCGAGCAGTATTTCGCCATATACGCCAGGCTCCTCAGCGACGACCCCGGGCAGCAGAAGCTGGTCGCCGACGGCAAGGCGCGGATCGAGCATTTGGAGTACGACTGGACGCTGAACGATGTGAGGAAGTGAAGGAGTGAAGGAGTGAAGCAGGGTGCAAGGATTTCGGTGATCGTGCCGGTGCTGAACGAGGCGCCTGGGATCGCTGCGGCGCTCGCCGCGCTGCAGCCGATGCGCCGGCGAGGCCACGAGGTGATCGTGGTGGACGGCGGCAGCTCGGACGGCACCGCCGCACTCGCGGCTGCGCTCGCGGATCGCGTCATCGCGGCACCGCGCGGCCGCGCCGCGCAGATGAATGCGGGGGCCGCGGTGGCAAGTGGCGATGCTCTCCTCTTCCTGCATGCCGACACCCGGCTGCCCGATGCCGCCGACCAGCTGCTGGGTGCGGCGCTCGAGCAGCGCGTCTGGGGTCGCTTCGACGTGCGCATCGAGGGCCGGTCGCCGCTGCTCGTGGTGGTGGCGTTCTGCATGAACTGGCGCTCGCGCCTCACCGGCATCGCGACCGGCGACCAGGCGATCTTCGTGCGGCGGCGCGAATTTCCTGGCTTTCCGCAAATCCCGCTGATGGAGGACATCGCCTTCAGCCGGCAAATGAAGCGCATCTCGCGCCCGGCGTGCCTGCGGCCCAAGGCGCTGACCTCGGGCAGGCGCTGGGAGCGCCACGGGGTGCTGCGCACGATCCTGCTGATGTGGCGGCTGCGCCTTGCGTACTGGCTCGGCGCGCCCCCGGAAGAGCTTGCGCGGCGCTACGCAAAAGCGGGCTGACGCCGCGCTGGTGGTGTTCGCCAAGGCGCCGCAGCCGGGCCGCGTAAAAACGCGCCTCGCGCCGAAGCTCGGCAAAACCGGCGCCGCGCGCCTGCACGCGAAACTGGTCGAGCGCGCGGTGCGCACCGCCGTCGCTGCGCGCCTTGGGCGCGTGGAGCTTCATTGCGCGCCGCGCATGCGGCATCCGTTGTTCGCTTCGCTCGCCCGGCGCCATGGCCTGCGGCTGCGCGCGCAGGGCGCGGGCGACCTCGGCGATCGCATGCTTCGGGCGTTCACCCGTGTGTTGCGCGAGGCGGACTCTGCATTGCTCGTCGGCTCAGATTGCCCGGCGCTGCGCGCCGCGGACCTGCGTGCCGCTGCGCGCGCCCTGCAACGCGGCGCGGATGCGGTGCTGTCGCCGGCCGAGGATGGCGGCTACGCGCTCATCGGCCTGCGGCGGGTGCGAAGGCCGCTCTTCGACGGCATAGCTTGGGGCGGCCCGCAAGTCCTCGAACAGACGCGCGCGCGCCTGCGGCGCCTGCGCTGGAAATGGGTCGAACTGCGCACGGTGTGGGACGTGGACCGGCCCGAGGACGTCGAGCGACTCGCGCGCTCCGGGCTGCTGCGGTACGCACCGTGACTTCGCGCCGCGGATTTCTCGCTCTGGCCGGCGCGCTGCTGCTGCCGCGAAGCGCGCGAGCAGCGGAAGCGGTGGAGGCGATGCGCTTCTCCGCGTTGCGCGCTGGCGAGCCGCTGCCCGGGTGGCTCAAGCCCTACGCGTTCGGGAACCGGCTGCGGCACACCGAATACGCGCTGGTGCAGGATGCCGGCCGCACGGTGCTGCGGGCGCGCGCCAGCGCCTCTACTGCGGGCCTGATTCGCGAGTTGCGCGTGGATCCGCGCACGCATCCGTTGCTCGCGTGGCGCTGGAAAATCATGAACCTGCTCGCGCGCAGCGACCTGGCGACCAAGGACGGCGACGATTTCCCGGCGCGCCTGTATCTCACTTTCGATCTCGACCCAGCAGCGCTGCCGTTCGGCGAGCGCGTGAACTTGACGCTGGCGCGCGCCATCTGGGGCGAGCAGGTGCCGCTCGCGGCGCTGTGCTACGTCGGGGACACGCGCGCGCCGCAAGGCACGATCGCGCCCAACGCCTATACCGACCGCGTGCAGATGGTGGTGGCCGACAGCGGCCCGGCGCTCGTAGGGCGCTGGGTGGAGCGCGAGCGCAACGTGGCTGACGATTACCGCCGCGCCTTCGGCGCCGAAGCGCCGCATGTGAACGGTGTGGTGGTCTCGGCGGACACCGACAACACGGGCGAATCCGCCGAGTCCTACTTCGGCGACATCGAGTTCAGAGCGCCCCGGCCTTCTTGAGCAGCGCGGCGACGCGCTCGGCGATCAGGCGGTAGCCGTGCGCGTTGGGATGGATCGGGTCGGATTTGAGGCCCGCGTCCTTGAGGATCTTGCCGATCACCTCGCCTTCGTAGGGGATGCGGAACTCCTTGGCGATGCTGGCGTAGAACTCGGGCGGCGTCACCGTGAAGCCGGGCTCCGGGGCACCGATCAGCACTACCTCGATGCCGCGGCTCTTTGCCAGCCCGACCATGGCGCGCAAGTTGTCGGCGGCGTCTTTCTTCGGCTGCCGGCGCAGGAAGTCGTTGCCGCCGTGGCACAGGACGAGCAGCTTGGGCTGGAACTCGTCCAGGACCGCGGGCAGCCGCGCTAGCCCTGCGGCGCTCACCTCGCCCGGCACGCCCGCGCGCACCACGCGCCGGCCGATCAGGCGCTCGAGCTGCGCCGGGTAGCTTTCGGTTTCATTCGCGCCGGTGCCGAAGGTCAGGCTGTCGCCGAATGCGAGCACCACCGCGTCGGCTGCCAGCCGCGGCAGTTTCGCCTGCTCGCCGCACGCTGCGAGCAGCAGGGCCAGCGCAACGACCCAGAGCCTCGCAAGAGGCGCTGCAGCAGGGCTGGGCAGGGCTGGCATTCGGGGTGAGCATGCTACACTTTCCCTAGAGGGAAGCTCAGTATCCCGGTGCAACGCCGGGCGACCGAAAAAAGAGCCGGAGGAGACGGATGAAGATCAGGAATCAGAAGGACTTCTGGGCCGGGCTGATGTTCCTCGCCTTCGGCCTGGCGTTCGCGCTCGTCGCGCGCAACTACCAGATGGGCACCGCGGTGCGCATGGGGCCGGCGTACTTCCCGACCCTGCTCGGCGCGCTGATGGCGCTACTTGGCGCGATCGTCCTGGTGCGATCGTTTTTCTCCAGGGTCCCGGGCGAGGCGGCCAAGGTGAAGCTGTCGTTCAACTTCCCCGACCTCGTGATCGGACTGGCGGTGTTCGCGCTGCTTGGCTGGGGCAGCAAGGCGATGTTCGGCAACGCCGACTGGGGCATGCTTGCAGCGACGGTGGTGCTGGCCGCGCTCTCGATTGCGATGCGCCCGGCTTCCAAGCCGCTGGTGCTGATCATCGCCGGCTGCATGGCGTTCGCTTACCTGCTCAAGCCCCTGGGCCTGGTGCTGGCGACATTGCTGCTGGTTTTCATCGCTGCCTTCGGCGGCCACGAGTACCGCAACAAGGAGGTCGCCTACCTCGCCGTGGGCCTGGTGATCTTCTCGGTGGTGGTTTTCGTCAAGGGGCTGACGCTGCCGTTCCCGATCTGCCCCGAGATCATCGACAACTGCCCGATCCGGTAGGAGAAGAAAATGGAGATGTACAACAACCTCCTGCTCGGCTTCACGGTCGCGCTGTCGCCGTTCAATGTGTTCATGTGCCTGATCGGCGTGCTGCTCGGCACCCTGATCGGCGTCCTGCCCGGGGTCGGGCCGGTGGCGACCATCGCCATGCTGCTGCCGATCACCTTCAACCTGTCGCCGATCGGGGCGCTCATCATGCTCGCCGGTATCTACTACGGCGCACAGTACGGCGGCTCGACCACGGCGATCCTGGTGAACCTGCCCGGAGAGTCGTCATCGGTGGTCACGTGTCTGGATGGCTACCAGATGGCGCGCCGCGGTCGCGCCGGGCCGGCGCTCGCCACCGCCGCGCTGGCCTCGTTCTTCGCCGGCTGCGTCTCGACGCTGATCGTGGCGATGTTCGCGCCGCCGCTGGCCGAGGTGGCGCTCAAGTTCGGGCCCTCGGAATATTTCTCGCTCATGGTGCTGGGCCTGGTGGCGGCGGTGGTGCTGGCCTCGGGCTCGCTCATCAAGGCGATCGCCATGGTGCTGCTTGGGCTGCTGCTCGGGCTGGTCGGCACCGATGTCAATTCGGGCGTGCTGCGCTTCGCCTTCGGCGTCTCGGAGCTCGCCGACGGCATCGGCTTCGTCACCGTGGCGATGGGCATGTTCGGGCTGGCCGAAATCATCGCCAACCTTGAGCAGAAGGAGCACCGCGAAGTGTTCACCAGCAAGGTGACGAATCTCTGGCCGACCAAGGAGGATTTCAAGCGCATCTGGGCGCCGATCCTGCGCGGCACGTTCCTGGGCTCGGCGCTCGGCATCCTGCCCGGCGGTGGCGCGCTGCTGGCCTCCTTCGGCGCCTACACGCTGGAGAAGAAGGTGTCGAAGAACGCGCACGAATTCGGCAAGGGCGCGATCGAGGGCGTGGCCGCGCCCGAGGCTGCCAACAACGCCGGCGCGCAGACCTCGTTCATCCCGCTGCTCACGCTCGGCATCCCCTCCAATGCGGTGATGGCGCTCATGATCGGCGCCATGATGATCCAGGGCATTGCCCCGGGGCCGCAGGTGATGACCGAGCGGCCGCAATTGTTCTGGGGAATGATCGCCTCGATGTGGCTCGGGAACCTGATGCTGATCGTGCTCAACCTGCCGCTCATCGGCATGTGGATCAAGCTGCTTACGGTGCCTTACCGGATACTCTATCCGGCGATCCTGGTGTTCATGGCGATCGGCGTGTTCAGCCTGTCGAACAATCCGTTCGACGTCTTCCTGATGGCGGCGTTCGGCCTGCTGGGCTACATCTGCGTCAAGCTCGAGTGCGAGCCGGCGCCGCTGATCCTCGGCTTCATCCTCGGGCCGTTGATGGAGGAGAACCTGCGCCGGGCGATGCTGCTGTCGCGCGGCGACCCGATGGTGTTCCTGCAGAAGCCGATCTCGGCGGCGTTCATCATTGCCTCGGTGGTGCTGCTCGTTGTCATCTCGCTGCCGTTCCTGAGGAAGAAGCGCGAAGAAGCGTTCCACGAGCAGCAGGCATGAGGCGGTTCGCCGCGGCCGCCGCGCTGGCCGCGGCGGCGCTGGTTGCGCACGCGCAGCCCTGGCCGGCGAAGCCCGTCAGGCTGATCGTTCCCTATCCGCCCGGCGGACCGACCGACATCTCGGCGCGCGTGGTGGCGCAGAAACTCCAGGAGCCGCTCGGCCAGCCGGTGCTGGTCGAGAACCGGCCCGGCGCGGGCGGCAACATCGGCGCCGACTTGGTGGCCAAGAGCGCCCCCGACGGCTACACGCTGGTGATGGGCGCGATCGCCACGCACGCCATCAATCCGACGCTTTATGCCGCGATCCCGTATGACGCGGTGAAGGACTTCCGGCACGTGGCGCTGGTGGTGCAGGTGCCGAACGTCCTCATCGTCAACAACGAGGTCCCGGCGAAGAGCGTCAAGGAGCTGGTCGCACTCGCGAAGCAGCGCCCCGGCAAGCTCGATTTCGCCTCCGGCTCCACAGGCTCTACCGGCCACCTCGCGGGCGAGATGTTCAAGATCATGACCGGCACCTACATAGTGCACATCCCCTACAAGGGCGCGCCGCCCGCGGTCGCCGACCTGATGGCGGGCCGGGTTGACCTGATGTTCGACAACCTCGCCAGCGCGCTGCCCAACGTGAAGGCGGGCAAGGTGCGCGCGCTCGCCGTGACCACCAGGAAGCGCTCGGCGTTCCTGCCCGAGCTGCCGACGCTCGACGAATCGGGCCTCACGGGCTTCGACATGACCACCTGGTGGGGCATCATGGCGCCCGGCAAGACGCCGCAGCCGGTGGTGGAGCGGCTCTCGGCGGAGATCCTGAAGGCGCTCGATGCGCCTGACGTGCGCGAGCGCCTGCGCACCATGGGCTCCGAGCCGCCCACGGTGCGCTCGCCGGAAGCGTTCACCGCTTTCGTCGCCGCGGAGCTGAAGACCTACGGCGAACTGGTCAAGCGCTCCGGCGCCAAGGTCGACTAGCGTTCCCCTCCTCGACGAGGAGGGGAACGGCGAAGTGTAAAGCGTGACTTTACACTCGCGCGCTACAGCGCCGCGATGGTCTGAACTTCGATCAGATATTGCTCGCCCACCAGCCGGTCGATGATGAGCAGCGTGTTGGGCGGGTACTTGCCGTCGGGGAACAGCTTCGGGAACTCGCGCAGCCGCCAGGCCATGAATTTCGGGATGTCCTGCGAGTGCACCAGGTAGGTGGTGAACTGCGCCACGTTGCCCCAGCCGGCGCCTGCTGACTTGAGCGCGGTCTCGATCTGCCGGAATACGCCGCTGCACTGCGCGTCGAAGTCGTCGCCCGGCGCGAGCATGCCCGCGATGTAGAGCGTCTCGCTCGCGCCCTTGACGCGCGTCAGGTGCGAGTACTGCCCGAGCGGCTTGCCGAGGGCGTCTACGTTCTGGATGCGGATTTCCGCCATGCTTTGGTGCTCCTGGATTATTTGCCCGGCTAGGGCACGGGTTCGCCGGCGAGCTGCGCCTTCACCATCGCCACCAGCGCGCTGCGATTCACGGGCTTGGCGATATAGGCGGTGGCGCCGGCCGCGATGCAATGCTCCTTGGTGAAGGTCTCCGAGAGCACCGAGACGATGATCACCGGCGTGTTCACGTTGCGCGAGCCCGCGCGCAACGCGCGCAGCACCTTGAAGCCGCTGGTCCCCGGCATCAGCAAGTCGAGCAGGATCGCGTCGTAGACGTGCCTGTCGGCGAGACGCAGCGCTTCCTCGCCGGTGCCGGCGAGCGTTGCCTCGACCTTGAGCGCGGTGGTCAGAAACTTTGCCAGCAGCAGCCGCATGGATTCGTCGTCGTCGACGATCAGCACGCGAGGGTGTGCTGCTGACTTGGTCTTTGTTTTCGTGCTCATCGTTTTCCTGCCAGCTGCCGGGCGAGGTCGACGAAGTCGCTCGCGTGGCAGTCGAACGCGGGTTCCGGGCTGAGGTCGACGTTCGCTTTCGGCCCGCGCTCGAGCGGCCGCGGCACGAACGCGGTCCTGAGGCCGCAGGCGCGGGCGGCGTGCAGGTCGTCCTTGTGCGCCGCGACCAGCATCACTTCCTGCGGCGCCAGCCCGAGAAGCGCCGCGGCGCCGAGGTAGGCCTCGGGATCGGGCTTGTAGTGGCGGAACAGCTCCGCCGAGAGCACGCAATCCCAGGGCAGGCGCGCGTGCTTCGCCAGGTTGACGAGCAGCGCCACGTTACCGTTGGAGAGCGTGCCCAGAACGAAGCGGCGCTTCAGGCGCTCGAGCCCGGGGCGCGCGTCGCGCCAGGGCCTGAGACGGTGCCAGGCGCGGTTGAGATGGTCGATCTCGCGCTCGGCGAGCCCCTTGATGCCGAAGCGCTGCAGCAGCTGGTCGAGGATCATGCGGTGCAGCCGGTCGATCGTGGTCCAGGGCAGTTCGCCCGAGCGCACCCGCGCCATCGCCGGGCGGTAGCCCGCGCGCCAGGCGTCGGCGAACGCCGGCCAATCCACCTGCAGCCGTTTCTTGCGGCCGAGCATGCGCCCCTCGCGGATAATCGAGCCGCGCCAGTCCACCACGGTGCCGAAGACATCGAACACGAGCGCCCGCACTCCGGGCGTGTTGCTGCCGCGCATGGCGGCAAATCTACCAGTATTTGACGCAGGGGCCGCTGAAAAGGATCGGACCCGTGGGCGCGCCCGTGGGCGAGCCGCCCTTGGGCTCCAGGCTCACGGCGAGCGCGGGAATCTCGGCGAGCGACTGGTCGGCGACCGCGACCAGCTTGAGCATCGCTTTCTCATCCACCGAGACCACGCCGAGCGATATCGGGGCGCCGCTCCTGGGCACCGCCCAGAGCTCGAGGCTGCGGTCGGCGACGTGGATCGCCGGATCGAGCGTCTTCACCCAGAGCAGATCGGACTTGCGGCCCGCCGACACCAGCAGCATCGGCTTTTGCGTCTTCGGGTCCGAGAGCACCGCGAGGTACGAAGGCGGCGGCTTGTCGGGCTGGAACTGCACCACTACCGGCGCCGGGGCTGGCTGCGGCGGTTGCGGTGCGATCACGCCCACCGTCACCAGCAATGCCGCCGCCATGCCGCTCGCCACCAGGCCCAGGTTGCGCCAGAACGTGAGGCTCTCCCACAGCGCGCGTGCCGGAGCCGCCGCGCCGATGCGCTCCTCGATGTGGCGCCAGACGCGCGCCGGCGGCGGCACCGCGGCGATCGCGGCCAGCATCGGCGCGAGGCGCGCTTCCCACTCGGCGACCGCGCGCGCTGCTGCGGCATCCTCGCGCAGCCAGCGGCGGAAGCGCTCGCGCGCGCGGCCGCGCAGCGTGCCGAGCGCGTACTCGGCGGCGAGGCGCTGCTGCAATTCCGTTTTGTCGCGGATCTGCATTGCTCAGCTCACGCCGTTTCCAGGCAGGCCTTGAGCCTGAGCAGCCCGCGCCGCACCCAGGTCTTCACCGTGCCGAGCGGCTCGCGCATGTGGCGCGCGAGCTCCGAATGCGACAGCCCCTCGAAGAACGCGAGCGCGATCGCCTGGCGCTGCTTCGCCTGCAGTGCGTTCAGGCAGCGCGCCAAAGCCTGCGCCTCGCTGGAACGCTCGAGCTCGGCGAGCGGCCCCGGGTTGGCGCTTTCCGCGCTTGCGATGAGCGCGCCTTCCTGGTCCGGCACCTCGCGATTGGGCCGGCGCAGCCAATCGAGGCACCGGTTGCGCACGATGCTCGCCATCCAGGTCATGGGCGCGGCGAGCCCCGGGCGGTATTCGCCCGCGTGGCTCCAGATCCTCACGTAGCATTCCTGCAGCACGTCTTCGGCCCAATCCTCTCGCCTGACTATACGCAGCGCGACGCCGAACAGTTTCGGCGAGCTGAGCTGGTAAAGGTTGGCAAACGCCGCGCGATCGCCTCGCGCCGTGGCTGCAAGCAGGCCAACGAGGTCGCCGGGTGCGGAGCTCACCGCTTCCTCTCGTGCCGCTTTTTCACGTGCCGCCACAGGACGTCGCCGCGGCCGGCGTCGCGGTTGAGCGCGCGGCCGAGCACGAACAGCAGGTCGGAGAGGCGGTTGAGGTACTGGCGTGCCAGCTCGCTCACCTTTTCCTTGCGTCCGAGCGCGACCAGGCTGCGCTCGGCGCGCCGGCACACGGTGCGCGCCAGATGCGCTGCCGCCGCGGCGCGCGTGCCGCCGGGAAGGATGAACTCCTTGAGCGCGGGCAGCTGCGCGTTGCATTCGTCGAGCCGGTCCTCCAGGCCCTTGACCTGCGCCGCGCCGATCATGGCGTGCCCCGGAATGCACACTTCGCCGCCCAGGTCGAACAGGTCGTGCTGCACCGCTTCGAGCGTCGCGCGCACCCCCGCCGGCAGCTCCTCGGCGAGCACCAGGCCGACCGCCGAATTGAGCTCGTCGATGTCGCCGATGGCGCCGATGCGGGCCGAGTCCTTGGCCACGCGCGAACCGTCGCCCAGGCCGGTCTCGCCGGCGTCGCCGGTGCGCGTGTAGATCTTCGTCAGTCGATGGCCCATGGGTCAAAAATTATCTCACGCGACTCCAGCGGAGTTACGATAGCGCTCGCCCGCCGGATGCGGGTAAACACCAGGAGGCGCCATGGCTTCGATCCGCAAAGTGGACTACTACTCGATGAAGGTAAAAAACCGCGCCGGCTCGGCAGCGGGGCTGCTGAACGCGCTCAAGGGAGCGGGTGTCAACCTGCTCGCGTTCACCGGCTTTCCCTCGGGCGGCGGCGCGCAGGTGGACTTCATCCCGCAGAACCGCGCCCGCTTCGTGAAAGCGGCGCGCAGGGCGAAGCTCAAGCTCTCGCCGCGCAAGACCGTGTTCCTGGTGCAGGGCTCGGACCGCGTCGGCGCGCTCACCGGCATCGTGAGCAAGCTGGCCGCGGCGCGCATCAGCCTCACGGCGATGGACGCGGTCACCGCGGGCGGGGGCCGCTTCGGCGCCATCTTCTGGGTGAAGAAGCAGAACGTCGGCCGCGCCTCGCGCATATTGAAAGCGCGCTAGCGCAGGCGCGCCTGCGCCTCAGCGTGCCTTTTTCCTGCGCACCGCCGGCGCGATCATGGCGGCGAGCAGCAGCGCCGTGGCGAGCATGAAGCCGAGGCTGATCGGGCGCGTGAAGAACACGCCCGGGTCGCCGCGCGAGAGCAACAGCGCGCGCCGCAGGTACTCCTCCATCAGCGGCCCGAGCACGTAGCCGAGCAGCAGCGGCGCCGGCTCGCATTCGAGCTTGACGAGCACGTAGCCGAGCACGCCGACTGCGGCGCACAGGTACACGTCCACCGGGTTGTTGCTGACGCTGTAGTTGCCGATGCAGCAGAACATGATGATCGAGGGAAACAGCCACCGGTAGGGCACGCGCAGCAGCCGCACCCACAGCCCGACCAGCGGCAGGTTGAGCACCAGCAGCATCAAGTTGCCGAGCCACATGCTGGCGACGATGCCCCAGAACAACTCCGGGTTCGAGGTCATCACCTGCGGCCCGGGCACGATGCCCTGCATGATCATGGCGCCCATCATCAGCGCCATGGTCGCGGTGCCGGGGATGCCGAGGGTGAGGGTGGGGATGAAGGATGTCTGCGCCGCAGCGTTGTTGGCTGCCTCGGGCGCGGCGACGCCTTCGATGGCGCCGTTGCCGAAGCGCGACGGATCGCGAGCGATTTTCTTCTCGAGCATGTAGGCCGCGAACGACGACAGCGCCGGCCCGGTGCCGGGCAGGACGCCGAAGAACGCGCCGACCGCGGAGCCGCGCAGCGTCGGCCAGACCGAGGCCTTGAGATCCTGCCGCGTCGGCATCAGGCCGCTGACCTTGCCGCTGAAGACTTCGCGGCTCTCCCGGCGCTCGAGATTGCCCACGATTTCCGCGACCGCGAACAGACCCACCGCGATCACCGTGAAGCCGATGCCATCCATGAGCTCGAGGACACCGAACGCGTAGCGCACGCTGCCGGAGTTGACATCGGTGCCGACGATGCCGAGCAGCAGCCCGAGCACCACCATGGCAAGGCCCTTCACCACATCGCCGTGCGTGAGCACGGCCGAGGCCACCAGCCCCATCAGCATCAAAGAAAAATACTCCGCCGGGCCGAAGCGCAGCGCCCATTCGGCGAGCGGCGGGCCGAACAGCGCGATCAGCACCACGCCGACACAGCCGGCGAAGAACGAGGCGAGCGCCGCGACCGCGAGCGCCGGCCCGGCGCGCCCCTGGCGTGCCATCTGGTAGCCGTCCAGGCAAGTCACCGCGGACGCGGTCTCGCCGGGCAGGTTGGCGAGGATCGCGGTGGTCGAGCCGCCGTACTGCGCGCCGTAATAGATCCCGGCGAGCATGATCAGCGCCGGCACCGCGGGCAGGTGGAACACCAGCGGGAACAGCATTCCGATTGCGACCAGCGGGCCGATCCCCGGCAGCACTCCAATGAGCGTGCCGAGCAGCACGCCGGCGAAGCAATAGGCGAGGTTCTGCAGCGAAAACGCGACGCCGAAGCCGAACGCGATATTGCCCAGCAGCTCCATCACCAGCCGCCAATCAGCGGCAAGGGCAGTTTCAAGCCGTAGACGAACACCGCTACCGCGAACGCGCTCATCAGCAGGCTCAAAGCCAGCACCTCGCGCAAGCGGAACTCGCGCCCGCCGAGCGCCGCGACGAAGAACATCGCGAGCAGCGCCGGTACCAGGCCGGCGCGCGTGATCACGAAGCCGAACAGCACGATCGCGAGCGTGACCAGTGCGAGCGGTCGCCAGCCCCATTCGCCCTTCACCGGCTCGCCCGAGCGGATGCCGCGCAGCATCACGTACAGGCCGAACAGGCACAGGATGCCGCCCAGCACGGTTGGGAAATAGCCTGGCCCCATGCGCATCGCGGAGCCGAACGCATAGCCGCGCGCGACCAGCATCGCGGCTGCACCGATGAGGAGAAAAATCAGCCCGGCGAGGAAATCCTTGTTGCTGCGCGGGTCGAGCTTCACTCTGAGTTTCCGCCCGGGCTTCGCGATCTAGCCCTTGCGCCTGACGTCGCTTTCGATCCAGCCACGAGCGAGCGTGGTGGTCACGCTGTCGCCCTCGCTCACGCGTGCCGCATCGCGAAGCACGACGCCGCCCGCGTCGCGCGTGATCGAGTAGCCGCGCCCGAGCACCGCGGTCGGGTCGAGATTCGCCAAGCCGGCACGCAGCGCCTCCAGGCGCGCGCTTGCAGTGTCCATGCGGCGCGCGAGCGCGGAGGCAAGCCGCGCCGGCGCATCGCGCAGCCGCAGGCGCGCGAGATCGAGCTGGTGCGCCGCGGCGGCGGCGAGGCGCGCGCCGAACTGGGCGAGGAGTTGCTGCGAGCCGCGCAGGCGCTCGGCCGGATGCACCAGCCGGCGCGCCAGTGCATCGAGCGCCAGCACCGCGTACTCGAGGCGGCGGCGCGTCTCGCGCGCAATGCGCCATGCACACTCGGCCACGCGCGTGCGCAGCTCGGCGAGCGGCGGGCTGGCGAGCTCTGCGGCCGCGGTAGGCGTGGGCGCGCGCTCGTCGGCGGCGAAGTCGGCGATCGTGAAGTCGGTCTCGTGGCCGACGCCCACCACCACCGGGATGTTGCAGGCGCGGATGGCGCGCGCCACCGTTTCCTCGTTGAACTGCCACAGGTCCTCGATCGAGCCGCCGCCGCGCACCAGCAAGAGCACGTCGCACTCGGCGCGCCGGCTGGCGGTGGCGAGCGCCTGCGCCAGCTTCGCCGCGGCGCCTTCGCCCTGCACCGGCGCTGGGTAGACGATCACCGGGATCGACGCGTTGCGTCGCTTGAGCGTAGTCAGCACGTCGCGCAGCGCCGCCGCGGCGAGCGAGGTGACGACGCCGATGGCGCGCGGGTGCGCGGGGAGGGCGCGCTTCGCTGCCGGATCGAACAGGCCTTCGCGCTCGAGCTTGTCCTTCAGCTTGAGGAAACGCTCGTACAGCGGCCCCACGCCCGCGCGCCGCATGGTCTCGACGTTGAGCTGGAAGCGGCCGCGCGGCTCGTATAGGGTGACCAGCGCGCGCGCTTCGACGCGCATGCCCTCGGCCGGCTCCCAGTCGAGATAGGCGGCGCGGCCGCGGAACATCACGCAGTCCACTTGCGCCTGCTCATCCTTGAGCACGAAATACAGGTGCCCGGAAGCTGCCGGCCGGAGGTTGGAGATCTCTCCGGCGACCCATTGCAGCGGGAAGCGCCGCTCGAGCACGTCCCGGGCGCTGCGCACCAGCTGCGACACGCTGACGACGAGGCTTGAGCCCTGGGGAATTCCGGCTTCCATGGGGGGTGAGGGCGATAGACTAATCCACACGCGCAGCGCCCGCGACGGCGGCCTCGCCGGGGCTTCGCGCGGAGCACGATTCTTATACGTAAGCCGATGTTTTGGCAGCGGAAACGACTGCTGAAATTTTCGTCGCCCCTAACCCTGACAGCGCTTTGCCAATCAGCAATCCCGCTGTCCAGAGATAATCCACAAGCTTATCCACAGCTTTTGTGGATATCCGCGCCTTGCGTGCTTCGCCACGCGCGCTGCACATCGGCTCGCGCGCGACGCATTTGAGACAAAAGCCAACCAATTGGGCGCGAGCAAAGCGCCGGGTGCGGCGCACAAACTTGCAGCCGCGCAAGGCTTTAGCTTAAAGTCCGCCACCGACCGCGTTACAAAGAATAAAAGAAAACCCCTCAAGGAACCGGACTTGTTCGCCATCATCCAGGCAGCCGGCTGGCCCATCTGGCCGCTGCTCGCGGTATCGATCGTTGCCGTCGCCCTGATCATCGAGCGCTCGATCACGCTCCGCGACCAGAAGATTGTGCCGCGCAATCTGCTCGAGCAGGTGGTCACCGTGTATACGCGCCAGGGCGTCACCGAAGACGTGCTGGACAAGCTCGGCAAGGACTCGCCGCTCGGCCAGGTGCTTGCGGCGGGCTTGAGGAACCACAAGGGCTCGCGCTACGTCATGAAGGACGCGATCGAGGAGGCCGGCCGCTCGGTGGCGCACGAGCTGGAGCGCTTCCTTACCACCCTCGGCACCATCGCCACCGCCTCGCCGCTGCTGGGCTTGTTCGGCACCGTCATCGGCATGATCGAGATCTTCGGCTCGCAATCGCCCACCGGCACCAACCCGCAGCAGCTGGCGCACGGCATCTCGATCGCGCTCTACAACACCGCCTTCGGCATCGGCATCGCGATCCCGGCGCTGATCTGCTACCGCCACTTCAAGAACAAGGTCGACGGCTACGTGGTGACGATGGAGCAGGCTGCGGCGCGCCTGGTGGACACGGTGCACGGCGAGCGCATGGACTGGGCGCCGCCGGGCCCCGCGGCGCGCTAGGCCGCGGCGGTCGCGCGTGAACTTCCAGCGCGGCAAGGCGAAGGAGGCGCCGGAGATCAATCTGGTGCCGCTGATCGACGTCATGATGGTGATCCTGATCTTCCTCATGATCTCCACCACCTATTCCAAGTACACCGAGCTGCAGATCAACCTGCCGACCGCGGATGCCGAGAAGCAGCTCGAGCGCCCCAACGAAGTCAGCGTGCTGGTCAACGCGCAAGGCCAGTACGTGGTCAACAAGGCGCCGGTCGCCTTCACCAGCATCGAGCAGCTTGCGGGCGAGCTGCGGCGCGCCGGCGGCGCGCTCAAGGATCCGGTGGTCGTGATCAGCGCTGACGCCACCGCCACCCACCAATCGGTGGTGCGCGTGATGGAGGCCTCGCGCCTCGCGGGCCTGTCCCAGATCACCTTCACCACGCAAGCCAACAAGTAGTGAGGCACTGGAGCCGCCGCGGCGCCCTGGCGTGGCTGCTGTGGCCGGCGAGCCTCGCCTTTGGCGTGGCGGCGATGCTGCGGCGATGGCTTTTCCGGCTGCGCCTGCGGCGCGTCGAGCGCGTGGACGTGCCCGTGATCGTGGTCGGCAACCTGACCGCCGGCGGCAGCGGCAAGACGCCGCTGGTGCTGTGGATCGCGGAATTTCTCAAGGCCGCGAGCTGGAAACCCGGCATCGTGTCGCGCGGCTACGGCGGCACGGTGAGCGAGCCGCGCGAGGCGAGCATCGCCTCGGATCCGGCCGAGGTCGGCGACGAGCCGATGCTGCTCGCGCGCCGCAGCGGCTGCCCGGTGTGGGTGGCGCCCGAGCGCATCGCCGCCTGCCGCGCGCTGCGGGCGCAGCATCCAGAGTGCAATGTCATCGTGCTCGACGACGGATTGCAGCATTACGCGCTCGCGCGCGACCTCGAGATTGCGGTGGTGGACGCGCGCGGCTTCGGCAACGGCTTCCTGCTGCCGGCAGGCCCCTTGCGCGAGCCGCGCTCGCGCCTGCGCACGGTGGACGCGGTGGTGGCGCACGGCGCGGGCGATGTGAAGGGCTACGCCATGCGCCTCGAAGGCACGGACCTGGTGCGGCTCGGCGATGCGCGCGAGGTGCGGCCGGCGAAGTCGTTCGCCGGGCAGAAGGTGCACGCAGTGGCGGGCATCGGCGACCCGAACCGGTTCTTCCTGCACCTGGCGAAGCTCGGCCCGAAAGTGGTGCCGCACCCGTTTCCCGACCACCACGCCTTCAGCGCCGCGGACCTGGAGTTCGGCGATGACGCGCCCGTCGTGATGACCGAGAAGGACGCGGTAAAATGCAAGCGCTTCGCCAAGCCGCAGCACTGGGTGCTGCCGGTGAGCGCGGCGCTCGACCCCTCGTTCGGCGACTGGCTGTTGAAAAGACTCTCGCAAAAGGCGGCGCAATGAGCTCGTTGGACGCGAAACTGCTGGAAATCCTCGTCTGCCCGCTGTGCAAGGGGCCGCTCGTGTACCGCAAGGAGGCGGCGGAGCTGTTGTGCAAGGCCGACCGCCTCGGCTTCCCGGTGAAGGACGGCATTCCGGTGATGCTGGAGGAAGACGCGCGCAAGCTGCCGCCGGAAGAGGAAACGGGCTGAGCTTTCACGTCCTCATCCCGGCGCGCTACGCCTCGAGCCGGTTCCCGGGCAAGCCGCTCGCCGACCTTGGCGGCAAGCCGATGATCGCGCGCGTGTGCGAGCGCGCCGCTGCCAGCGGTGCGCGCTCGGTGTGCGTCGCCACTGACGACGAGCGCATCGCCGTGGCGGTGCGCGCGCACGGCTTCGATGCGCGCATGACGCGCGCAGATCACCCCTCGGGCACCGACCGCATCGCCGAGGCCGCCGCCGCCATGGGCCTTGCGCCCGCGGACATCGTGGTCAACGTCCAGGGCGACGAGCCGCTGATCGCGCCGGCGCTCATCGCGCGCGTCGCCGCGGCGCTGGCGGCGCACCCGCAGGCGAGCGTCTCGACCGCGTGCCATCCGATCAACGACGCGGCCGCGTTCGCTAATCCGAACGTGGTGAAGGCGGTGCTCGACGCCGAGGGCTACGCGCTCTACTTCAGCCGCGCTCCGATCCCGCATCCGCGCGCGGGCGGCGTGCCTGCGTGCCTGCGCCACATCGGCATTTACGGCTACCGCGTGGCGTTCCTCGGGCGCTATGCCAGCTTGGCGCCCGCGCCGCTGGAGCAAATCGAGGCGCTCGAGCAGTTGCGCGTGCTGTGGCACGGATTTCGTATTGCGGTCGCGGTCACCGAAGACGAGGTGCCCCCCGGCGTCGACACGCCGCAGGACCTCGAGGCGGTGCGTAAAATGCTGGGCTGAACAAGAAAGGGAGCCGCATGCGCCTGATCCTGCTCGGCCCGCCGGGGGCCGGCAAGGGGACGCAGTCCGCCTTCATCACCGCAAAGTTCGGCATCCCGCAGATCTCGACCGGCGACATGCTGCGCACCGCGATCAACGCGGGCAATTCGCTCGGCCGCGCGGTGAAGGAGGTGATGGATGCGGGGCGCCTGGTGCCAGACAGCGTGGTGATCACGCTGGTGCGGGAGCGGCTCAAGCAACCCGATTGCGCACGCGGCTACCTGTTCGACGGCTTTCCGCGCACCGTGCCGCAGGCCGAGGCGGTGCGCGATGCGCGCGTGCCGGTCGACTACGTGCTCGAGATCGACGTGCCGGACGAGGAGATCGTCGGCCGCATGGGCGGCCGGCGGGTGCACCTGGCTTCGGGCCGCAGCTACCACCTGAAATTCAATCCTCCCAAGGTCGCGGGCCGCGACGACCTCACCGGCGAGCCCTTGATCCAGCGCGAGGACGACCGCGAAGAAACGGTGCGGCAGCGCCTTGCGGTGTACCACTCGCAGACGCGACCGCTGGTGGAGTTCTACAACCGCTGGGCCGCCTCCGGCGCGCCGGGTGCGCCCGCCTACCGGCGCATCTCCGGCCACGGCGGCGTCGAGGAGATCCGCGCGCGCGCAATCGCCGCGTTGGAGCGGTCCAAGTAAGCCGTTCGGATGGCGCTTTCTGCTAGAATTCGCGCCTTTCCTGCGGGCCTCCCCGCCCGCGCCTCAAACAGTTAGGGAGAAGCTTCATGTCCGGTGGCCTGATGTTCGCGCTTGGCTGCGCCGCGCTCGCAATCGTCTACGGCGTGGTGTCGATCAACTGGATCCTTTCGCAGCCCGAGGGCAACGAGCGCATGCGCGAGATCTCGGCCGCGGTGCGCGAGGGCGCGGTCGCGTACCTCAAGCGCCAGTACGCCACCATCACCATCGTCGGCCTGGTGCTGTGCGTGCCGATCGGCTACTTCCTGGGCACCGCGACTGCCGCCGGCTTCCTGCTAGGCGCGGTGCTGTCGGGTCTTTCCGGGGTCATCGGCATGAACGTCTCGGTGCGCGCCAACGTGCGCACCGCCGAAGCTGCGCGCACCGGGCTCAACGAGGCGCTCAAGGTCGCGTTCCGCGGCGGCGCCATCACCGGGCTGCTGGTGGTCGGGCTGGGCCTGGCGGGCGTGGCCGGATTTTTCGCGCTGCTCTACGCCAACGCGCTCGACAAGGCGAACCTCACCCAGATCATCCATCCGCTGGTCGGCTTCGGCTTCGGCGGCTCGCTGATCTCGATCTTCGCGCGGCTCGGCGGCGGCATTTTCACCAAGGGCGCGGACGTCGGCGCGGACCTGGTCGGCAAACTCGAGGCCGGCATCCCCGAGGACGATCCGCGCAACCCTGCGGTGATCGCCGACAACGTCGGCGACAACGTCGGCGACTGCGCCGGCATGGCGGCCGACCTGTTCGAGACCTACGCCGTGACCATCATCGCCACCATGCTGCTCGGCGCGCTGATGGTGAAGACCCCCAGCGCCAACGCCGTCATCTACCCGCTCGTGATCGGCGGCTTCGCCATCATTGCCTCGATCGTCGGCACCTGGTTCGTGAAGGCGCAGCCGACCGACCGCAACGTCATGCCGGCGCTCTACAAGGGCCTTGCCTGGGCGGGCGGCCTCGCGCTGATCGCCTTCTGGCCGATCACCAAGGTGATGATGGGCGATATCCTGGACAACGTACCCTTCGAGATCGGTGGCCAGCAGAAGATGATCACCGTCTGGCATCTCTGGGGCACTGCCGTGGTCGGCATGGCGCTCACGGGTTTCCTGGTGTGGATCACCGAGTTCTACACCGGCACCCAGTTCAAGCCCGTGCAGCACGTCGCCGAAGCCTCGGTCACGGGGCACGCCACCAACATCATCGCCGGCCTCGGCGTTTCCATGCGATCCACCGCCTGGCCGGTGATGGCGGTGTGCGTCGCGATCTACCTCTCCTACCTGCTGGCGGGCCTGTACGGCATCGCCATCGCCGCGACCTCGATGCTGTCGATGGCCGGGATCATCGTGGCGCTGGACGCCTACGGCCCGATCACCGACAACGCCGGCGGCATCGCCGAGATGGCCAATCTGCCCGACTCGGTGCGTGAAATCACCGATCCGCTGGACGCGGTGGGCAACACCACCAAGGCGGTCACCAAGGGCTACGCCATCGGTTCGGCGGGGCTGGCCGCGCTGGTGCTGTTCGCCGACTACACACACGCGCTCGAGGCGGCCGGCAAGTCGATCACCTTCGACCTGTCGAACCACATGGTGGTCATCGGGCTGCTGATCGGCGGCATGGTGCCGTTCCTGTTCGCCGCCATGGCGATGGAGGCGGTGGGCCGCGCCGCCAGCTCGGTGGTGCTCGAGGTACGCCGCCAGTTCAAGGAGATCCCGGGCATCATGCTGGGGACCGCGAAACCCGAGTACGGCACCGCGGTGGACCTGCTGACGCGCGCCGCGATCAAGGAAATGATGATCCCGTCGCTGCTGCCGGTGCTGCTCCCGATCCTGGTCGGCCTGATCCTCGGGCCGCAGGCGCTGGGCGGCGTGCTGATGGGCACCATCGTCACGGGTCTGTTCCTCGCCATCTCGATGTGCACGGGAGGCGGCGCCTGGGACAACGCCAAGAAATACATCGAGGACGGCCATCACGGCGGCAAAGGCTCGGATGCGCACAAGGCCGCCGTCACCGGCGACACCGTGGGCGATCCGTACAAGGACACCGCCGGACCGGCGATCAACCCGCTGATCAAGATCATCAACATCGTCGCGCTGCTGGTCGTGCCGCTGATGGTGTGAGGACGATGCGGCCAGCGCAGTTTCGAGGGGCCGCGCTTGCGGCCCTTGTTTTTTTCGGCGCCGCTGCTGCAGCCGCCGAGCCGCAGCCGGCCGCCGGCGCCAAGCGCTTCATGGTGGCGGCGGCGCATCCGCTCGCGGTGGAGGCGGGTGTCGAGGCGCTGCGCGCAGGCGGCAGCGCGCTGGACGCGGCCATCGCGGTGCAGCTCGTGCTGGGGCTGGTCGAGCCGCAATCCTCGGGCATCGGCGGCGGCGCTTTCCTGCTGCACTGGTCCGAAAGCGAGCGGCGCGTGCGCAGCTACGACGGGCGCGAGACCGCGCCCGCGGCGGCGCGGCCGGACCGTTTTCTGGGCGCCGCGGGCAAGCCGCTCGCGTTCATGGATGCCGCAGCGAGCGGCAAATCGGTCGGCGTGCCGGGCGTGCTGCGCATGCTCGAGATTGCCCACCGGCGCCACGGACGCATCGCTTGGGCGAAGCTGTTCGCGCCGGCAATCCGGCTTGCGGAGACCGGTTTTCCGATGCCGCCGCGGCTGCACCGGCTGCTGCAGCAGGAAAGCGCGCTGCGCAACTCGCCGCCGGCGCGCGCCCTGTATTACGGCGCCGACGACCGGCCGCGGCCGCTGGGTTCGCGCATCGTGAACGCCGAGTATGCAGCGACGCTGCGCGCGATCGCCGCGTTCGGCGCCGATGCGTTCTACACCGGTGCGATCGCCGAAGACATGGTGCGCGCGGTCGCCGCGCACCCGCAGCCGGGTGATCTGTCGCTCACTGATCTGCAGGGCTACCGCGCCATCGAGCGCGAGCCGGTGTGCGGCCGCTACCGCGCGCGGCGCATTTGCGGCATGGGGCCGCCTTCATCCGGCGGCGTCGCGTTGCTGCAGATCCTCGGCGTTCTCGAGCGCACGGGTTTCGAGCGCGCAGCGCCGAATTCCGAACTTGCGGCGCACCTGTTCGCCGAGGCTGGTCGCCTCGCATTCGCCGATCGTGCGCGCTACCTCGCCGACCCGGATTTCGTGCCGCAACCGGTAGAGGGGTTGCTCGAGCCCGCGTATCTCGATGCACGCGCGCGCCTCGTCGGCGAGCGCTCCATGGGTCAGGCAGCGCCGGGCACGCCGCGCGGCGCGCCGGGCGCGCTCGGCCAGGTGATGGAGGAGTACTCCGCGGGGACGAGCCACGTCTCGATCGTGGACGCGCGCGGCGACGCGGTGACGATGACCAGCTCGATCGAGAGCGCATTCGGCAGCCGCATCATGGTGCGCGGCTTTTTGCTCAACAACCAGCTCACCGACTTCGCGTTCGTCCCGGACGAGGGCGGGCGCACGCATGCCAACCGGGTAGAGCCCGGCAAGCGCCCGCGCTCGAGCATGGCGCCGACGCTGGTGTTCGGCGCCGATGCGCGCCTCGAGATGGCGCTCGGCTCGCCGGGCGGCTCGGCGATCATCAACTACGTGGCGAAGACGCTGGTGGCGACGCTCGACTGGCGGCTCGACGTGCACAACGCAGTGGCGCTGCCCAACTTCGGCAGCCGCAACGGCCCGACCGAGATCGAGCGCGGCTCGGCATACGAAACGCTCGCGCCTGCGCTGCGCGAGCGCGGGCACGACATCAGGCTCATCGATCTCACCAGCGGCCTGCACGCCATCGAGCGCGTGCCCGGCGGCTGGCGCGGCGCCGCCGATCCGCGGCGCGATGGCGTCGCGCGCGGCCACTGAAGGCTCGTTCAATCGGGGTCGCCTTGCGGCACCATCCTTAAGCAATCCGTAATCGATAGGTAAGCGAGCCTTAACGGCTTCCTTCGCAATATCGGGGCAACAGGGCACCAGCCCTGAATCCACGACAGGAGGAAGTCATGGCGTTCTCCGAAGCGTTACCAGCCGAGCAGCCTGACTGCAGCCGCGACCAATCCGGGCCGCTCACGCCGCGCGAGATCGACGTCGTGCGCCTGCTTTCGCGCGGCTGCACCTATTCCCAGATCGGTGACCGCCTGGGCATCTCGGTGCACACCGTAACCAGCCACATCAAGAACAGCTACCGCAAGCTGGAGGTGCGCACGGCCGCTGCGGCAGTCATGCGCGCGGTCCAGCTGCAGTTGATCGGCTGGCAGTAATAGCCTAGGTATTTCAATGACTTGTACCGTGTAAGGCAAGAGTAACCCAGGCGTAAGCGTTCTCTGGGTGCCTGGGCGAGATAGTGGCAGCGAACCGGACGGGCGTTCCGACCGGCAAACAAAGGAGGCTCAAATGAACTACGGCAAAAAACTCGCACTTTCGGCGCTTTCCACCCTGGCGCTCTCGGGCTGCTACGTGGTGCCGGCGGTCAATCCCGACGGTTCCGTGGCCTACCACCACTACCCGCTGCCGCCGGTTGGCATGATCCCCGGACCGAGTTCGGCGCCATTCCCGCACGGGCCGGCGATACCGACGGTGATGCAGGCGCGCCTGTATCCCGCCAACGATCTCGCCGCGCGCACCGGCGTGCTGACCGGAACGGTCACCAACATGATGACCGGCAAGGGCAGGTTCCAGGTCCAGATCGGGGGCGAGATCCTCAGCGGCGAGGCGACGCGCGTCTCCAACGACGAACGGCGCGGCGTGGCGAGCGCCTTCGGCTCGAGCGGCACCAGCATGAGCTGCGAGTACCAGATGAACTCGCCGCTCCAGGGGGCGGGCACCTGCACGCTCTCCAACGGCGCCAGGTACCAGGCTCATATCGGCAACTAAAGCAACTCCGGACCCTGCCGCGGCGCACAGCCGCGCGCGGGGCCCGGACGGTCCTGGTTTGAGGATCGTGCGAAGATTCGATCCGAGCGGAGGCTCCCCAGTGGCGGACCCGCAGCAGCGCACCATCGCGTTTGCCAAGACGACGCGCCCGGCGGTCGCATCCGCCGTGCCGCGCGAGCGGCTGTTCGCGCGGCTGGACGGCACGCCGGGACGCACCGTCGTTTGGATCTCGGGTCCGCCGGGCGCAGGCAAGACCACCCTCGCGGCGAGCTATGTCGAGGCGCGCGCCATGCGCAGCCTCTGGTATCAGGTCGACGCCGACGATGCCGACCTCGCCACCTTCTTCCACTACCTGGCGCACGCGGCACGCAAGCTCGACGGCGGCCGGGCGCGCGATTTCCCCGCATTTCACGCCGCCGAAGGCGCCGAGCTGTCGTCGTTCTCGCGCCGCTTCTTCCGCCAGCTGTTTTCGCGTGTGCGCGGACCGTTTGCCCTGGTGCTGGACAACCTGCACGCGGTTCCCCTCGAAAGCCCGCTGCACAAGGTGCTCGAGGCGGCGATATCGCAGGTTCCGCGGCACTGCTGCATCCTGGTCACCAGCCGCGACGAGCCGCCGGTGGCGCTGGCGCGGCATCGGGTAACCGGCGAGATGCACTGCGTGGGCTGGGACGCTTTGCGCGTCGACACCGAGGAGCTGGGACAGATCGCCCGGCTGCGCGGCCAGGAACTAGGCGCGGACGCAGTCGCGAAACTCCAGGAGCGCACGCAAGGCTGGGCGGCGGGCCTGGTGCTGATGCTGGAGCACACCAAGCTCTCGGGCCGCATTGCCGAGCTTCCGGGCGATGCCCCGCCCCAGGCGGTGTTCGATTTTCTCGCCGGCGAGATCTTCGAGCACTTCGAACCCGCCACGCGCCAGTTCCTGTTGCGCATCGCCTGCCTGCCGCGCATGACCGCGGCGGTCGCGCAGGCGCTCGCCGGCGACAACCAGGCGGGGCGCCTGCTGGTCAACCTCGCGCTGAACAACTACTTCGTGAGCGAGGCGCCGTCCGACGTGGGGCGCATCTACCAGCTGCACCCGTTGCTGCGCGACTTCCTGCGGGGGCGCGCCGCGCGCGACCTGCCGGATGCGCTCGGCGCCGCGCACTTGCGGCGCGCCGCCACCTTGCTGCGCGGCGCCGGCCAGGTCGAGGACGCGGTGTCGCTTCATGCGCAATGCCAGGATTGGCAGGCGATCGCGTCGATCGCCGCCGCGGAGGCGCCGCTCATGCTGTCGCAGGGCCGCACCGCGACGCTGGGCGATTGGCTCGAGTTGCTGCCTGCCGCGACGCTCGAGGCCGATCCGACCTTGCTCGTCGCCCTGGGCGAGTGCCGCGCGCGCTCGGCGCCGAGGGAGGCGCGGCGCCGCTTCGAGCAGGCGCTGCAAGCATTTCAGCGCAGCGGCGATCAGAGCGGCGCGGTGCGCAGCAGTTGCGGCCTGATCGACGCCATCATCTTCGAGTTCGACGACCTTGCGCCCCTTGGCCGCTGGTGCGAGGCGCTCGCGGAGCTATTGAAGGAGCAAGCTGCGCGCGAGCCCGAGCGGGAAGATCGCGCATCTGCTGGCGTCATGGTGCGCGCGCTGCTGCTGCGCGACGCCGGCAACCCTGCGCTCGAGGGTTGGATCGAGCGCGCCCGAATGCCTCTGGCGCGCGCCGCGAGTGCGCTGCTGCGCGGAGATTTCGCGGCCGCGTCCGCCGCGATCGAGTCGATGCGCGCCGACGCGCGCGCCCGCACTCAACACCTGTCCGTGGCGACTGGCATCGCCTCGGCCCTGCATCAGCTGCTCGACGGCGAACACCAGGCAGCACTGCAGACTGCGCACGCCTGCCTGGCGCAGGCCGAAGCCGAGGGCATCCACGGCTACCACGGCTGGCTGCGCGCGGTGGCTTGCGCCGCTGCGCTGGGCGCCGGCGAGCGTGACGCGGCGCGCGCCGAATTGCAGCGACTCGAGGCGGGCGAGATGCCGTTGCGCCGCGGCGACCGGGCGATCCTGCATTACCTGCGCGGCTGGCTGGCGCTGCTCGACGGCGAGGGCGAAAGCGCGCTGCGCGAAGCGCGCCTCGCGGTCGCGCTCGCGGCCGAGACCGGGCTGCCGTGGCTGGAGTGCCTCGCGCGATGCGCGCTGGCGCGCTGTCTCGCAGGGGTGCCGGACCGGCGTGGCAGCGACGCCCAGCTACGCGCTGCCGAGGCGCTCGCGCTGGCGCAGCGCAGCGCCTGGCTGCTGTTCTGCGCGCAACTGGCAGCGGCCGAGACCGCGCTCTCCCAGGATGACGCGGAGCGCGCGTTGCCGTCGCTGCGCGCTGCATTCGCGCTCGGGCGCGAGCACGGCTTCCGGCATGCGCTCTGGTGGCGCGAGCGCGATGCAGGGGATCTGTGCGCGTTCGCGCTGGCGCGCGGCGTCGAGCCCGAATACGCGAGGAGCCTCGCGCGCGAGCGGCGCCTCGTGCCGCGCACGCCGCCGCTGCGTGTGCCGGGCTGGCCGTGGCCGCTGCGCGTCTCGACTTTCGGCCGCTTCGAGCTGTTGCGCGGCGGCACGCCGGTTGAGTTCTCCGGCAAGGCACCGGGGCGCCCGATGGAACTGCTCAAGGTGCTGATCGCGCTCGGCGGGCACGGGGTGCGCGCCGAGCAGCTAGGCGACGCGCTCTGGCCGCATGTAGACGCCGACTACGCGCACAAGTCGTTCACCGCGACGCTGCACCGCCTGCGCCGCCTGCTCGGCGACGACGACGCGCTGCTGCTGCGCGAAGGGCGCCTCAGCCTCGACCCGGACACCGTATGGGTGGACGTCTGGGCGCTCGAAGGCGTGATCGCCGATCTCGACGCCGCGCTGCGCGCGCCGGGCGGGGGGCAACCTGCGGCACTACGGGCGCTCGCCGACGAAGCGCTCGCGCTCTACCGCGGCGCGTTTCTGGCGGACGAATCGGACCAGCCGAGCTTCCTCTCCTGCCGCGAGCAGCTGCGCGCGCGACTGATGCGTTGCCTGGCGCGCGCGGCGCGCGCGTGGGAAGACGCCGCGCAGTTCGACCTCGCCACTGACTGCTACCTGCGGCTCATCGACGCCGATCCGTTCTACGAGGTGCCGTACCGCAATCTGATGCTCAGCTACCAGCGCGCGGGCGACCTGGCCGAGGCGCGCGCCGTGTACGAGCGCCTGCGCGCAACGCTTGCGGGGAAGTCGAAAACCATGCCGTCGTCGGAAACGCAGGCCGTTTACGCCGGCCTGGTGCAGAAGCCCTAGCGGCGCGAACGCGCGGCGAGTTCCTTCTCGAAGCCCGCCCAGATCTTGTCCAGCGCCATGTACACGCCCGTCGGCGGCGGGTAGTCGCGGCGCGGCACACTGGGGCGCGGCACGATCTCGCGCATGCGCGTAGTGAGCGACACTTCGGCGCCGTTCGCCGCCGCCAACACCGTGGCGTTGATCACGATCACGTAGTCGTCGGGCTCGAACCTGAGAGTCTTGCAATAGGGGCCGAGCACCGGACAGAGGATCGAAGCCATCATCGGCAGGTCGGCCTGCACTGTATGACGCCACTCCTCGAGCGTGAGCGGGCGCGGCGCCGGCGCCGCCACGCTCAGCGTGCCGACGATCGGATCCTGACTCTCCACGATCATGCCGAGCCGTATCAGCGCCACGTGCAGCGCGTCGAACGCGTCGTGCGGCCGGACCGCGACGGTGCGCCTGCCGCGCTCGCCGATGATGCGCTCGTACTCGCCCTGGAACGCGCGGTTCAGGCGCGAGAATGCTTCGTTGATCGCTTCGGGGGAGGGCGGCTTAAGCGGTGCGGTGCTGGTGGGCGGCGTGGCAGGCGCCGGCTCAGGCGCCGGCTTGAATACGCTCGGCAATTCCGCGCAGCCGGCGGCGAGCGCCAGCGACGCGCAGGCAAGCACGCGAGACAGCACGCGCATCATTCCCCCCCTTGGACGGGAATTCTACCCGCGGGCATCACTTGCCTGCTTCCACGATGCTGCGCGCCTGCCGGTCAAGCTGCTCGATCTCCTTGGGCTGGAGCCTGGCCGCCACCGCGTCCTTCTTCGGCCGCGCGCCGGCGGCTCCGCGCCGCTCGGCGACCGAGTACCAGAGATACGCCCAGTTGTTACTCGCGCCCACGCCGCGCCCACTCTCGTACAACTCGCCAAGCGTCATCGCGGCCCCGGAGTCGCCGCGATGCGCGAGGTCGCGGTAGTGGGTGAAGGCAGCGGTGTCGCCCACCGGCGGCGCGGGCGGCGGCTGCGTCGTCACTACCACGACCTTCTCAGGCGTTGGCGGTTTGGGCGCCGGCGTAGGCCTATCCAGCACCCGCTGCTTCGTTTCCTTCTCGCGCTTGTCAGCCAGCTCGCGCTTGCGCTTGTCGTCCAGCTCACGCTTGCGCTTCTCTTCCAGTTCGCGCTCGCGCAGCTCAGCTTGCTCACGTGCCCGCTGGTCGATTAGCTCGCGTTCGCGCTTCTCGGCCACCGCGCGCGCGCGCTTGTCAGCCTCCTCCCGTGCTCGTTTATCGGCCTCCTCGCGCGCACGGTTGTCAGCCTCCTCCCGTGCTCGCTTGTCGGCCGCCTCGCGCGCACGCTTGTCAGCGTCCGACTTATCCTTCTCATCCACACCCTTGGGGTCAGCGAGCGTGATCGCTTCCTTCGGCGGCTCAACGCGCGCAGGCGCGGGCAGCTTGGCGCCACGCGTAACCATGTAGGCGCCGATTCCGCCGCCAATCAGCGCGACGATCAGGATGCCCGCCGCCACCGAAGCGGTTCGCATCACCGAGTTCTTGGGTGTCACCGCTGGCGCCGCGGGGTGCGGAGAGGGAGCGTGCGGCACTGCTGTTGCGGCCGGACTCGGCTGAATAGCCTGGCGCACCGGTGCAGCAGGGCCGCCCACAGCCGCCGAGCGCGCGACCGCGGCGGCGCCCGGCGCGAGCAACTCTTCGCGCCATGCCGCGATGGTCGCAGGCCGGTCCTTCTCCGCAAACGCGAGCGCGTGGTCAATCGCCTTGAGCAGGCGCTCGGAATAGCGCCCGCTCCCGACCGCTACTGCGGGCACCAGGATCTCGCGGGCGCTGCCGAGGACTCCCTTGCTGCGGGCGATCGCATCCATCGGCGACACGCCGGCCACCGCGCGATAGCAGGTAGCGCCCAGGCTGTAGAGGTCGGTCCACGGCCCCTGGTCCTCGCCGCTCGAGTAGTACTGCTCGAAGGGCGCGTAGCCCGGCGCCACCAGGATGGTGACGGTGCGCGCCTGGCCGAGCGAGTGCCGCGCCGAGCCGAAATCGAGCAGCACCGGGCTGCCGTCGGCGCGGATGTGGATGTTGTCGGGCTTGATGTCGCGGTGGATGAAGCCGGCGTTGTGCACCAACTCCAGGCCGTCGAGCACCGGCAGCAGCACGCGCATGAGCTCGGCCTCCGAGAGCGTGCGCTTGCGATCGAGCAGGGCGGCCAGGTTCTCGCCCTCCTCGAAGCGCATCACCATGTAGGCGGTGCCGTGCTGCTCGAACACCGACAGCACGCGCACCACGTTCGGATGGTCGAAGCGCGCCAGCGTGCGCGCCTCGCGGATGAAGCGGTCCAGCCCCCAGCGGTAGCGGTCGGCCTGGTCGTCGCTGCGCGGTCGCACCGTGGAGTCGGCGCGACGCGTCGCCACATCCACCGGCAGGTATTCCTTGATCGCGACCTGCTGGTCGAGGTTGGTATCGCGCGCCAAGTAGGTGATGCCGAACCCTCCCTGCCCGAGGACGCGGTCCAGCACGTACCAGTGCAGCCGGTACTGCGGGGGCAGCGCGTCCGGGTAGGAGTCGTTCGTCATCGGCGGCTCGGCAACGCCGCTACTTTACCCCTGCGGCGCCCGGCTTGCGGACGCCGCTTCCGGGCCGAGCGCGGCGAGGATCACCTCTGCGCAGCGCTCCGGCGCCTGGGCGACGTCGACTGCGATCGCCCGTGCCGGCGGCTCGAGCGCGGCGAACTGGCTCTTTAACAGCGACGCGGGCATGTAGCGGTGGCGGCGCTCCTCCAGGCGCGAGCGGATCAAATCGAAACTGCCGTGCAGGAACACGAACTCGCAGCGCTCGAGCCCCTGGGCGAGCCGGTCGCGATAGGCCTGCTTCAGCGCCGAGCAGGCGAGCACCGCGGATCGCCGCTCGCGCAGCAGGGCGTTCAGTTGCTCGAGCCAGGGCCAGCGGTCCTCGTCCGCGAGCGGCGTGCCGGCGGCCATCTTGGCGACGTTCTCCGGCGGATGGAAATCGTCACCGTCGAGGAACTCGCAGCCGAGGCGCGCGGCGAGCAGCTTGCCGATGGTCGTCTTGCCGCTGCCCGCGACGCCCATCACGACGACGATCATTTCGCTTTCGGCACCGCGTGGCCGCCGAAGCCGGCGCGCATCATGGCGAGCAGCTTGCTCGCGTAATCGGAGCCGCCCTGGCTGGAGAAGCGCGCCATCAGCGCCATCGTGATCACCGGCGCCGGCACCCCCAGCTCGACCGACTCGAGCGCGGTCCAGCGGCCCTCGCCGGAATCGGCGACGATCGGCGCCACGTTTTCCAGCGCATCGTCCTTCTGCAGCACTTCCGCGCACAGGTCGAGGAGCCAGGAGCGCACCACGCTGCCGTGGCGCCAGGTGTCCGCCAGGCGCCCGAGGTCGAAATCGAAATCTTTTCGTGCCCCGAGAAGCGCGAAGCCCTCGGCGAGCGCCTGCATCATGCCGTACTCGATGCCGTTGTGAATCATCTTGGCGAAGTGCCCGGCGCCGCTCGGGCCGCAGTGCAGCCAGCCGGTCTCCGGTCCGGGGGCGAGGATTTTGGCAAACGGCTCGAAAATCTCGATCGACTTGGGCGTGCCGCCGAGCATCAGGCAGTAGCCGTTGCTGAGGCCGTGCACGCCGCCCGAGACGCCCGCGTCTACGTAGCGCAGGCCGCGCTGCGAGAACTCGAGCGCGCGCGCCATCGAGTCCTTGTAGAACGCGTTGCCGCCGTCCACGATGGTGTCGCCAGACGAGAGCAGCGGCAGCAGCTCCTTCAACGCCTCCTCGGTCGCTTCGCCCGCGGGCAGCATCAGCAGGACCACGCGCTCGCCGACGGTCTGCGCGGCAAGTGCCGCGGGACTCGCGGCTCGCCTGACGTTGCGCAGGCCGCGCAGCGCGTCGCGCGCCGCCGGGTCGCGGTCGTAGGCCATCACCTTGGCGCCGCCGCGCGCCAGGCGCCGCGCCATGTTCGCTCCCATCCTGCCCAGCCCCACGATGCCGATTTCCATCGCCGCCTCCAAGTTTGCGGTCCATTCTATAATCGGGCCCCGGCCTTGGAGGAGGACAGATCATGAAAACAATGCTTCGCATCGTGGCGGCGCTCGCGCTATCGGCGCAGGCGCTGGTTGCCCTGGCGCAGTTCCCGTCGAAGCCGGTGCGCGTGGTGGTGCCCTTCGGCGCCGGCTCCTCCACCGACATCGTGATGCGCATCATCGCGCAGCCGCTCAGCCAGGCGCTCGGCCAGCCGGTGGTGGTCGAGAACAAAGCCGGCGCCGACGGCGTCATTGCGGCGGTGGACGTGCAGAAGGCGGCGCCCGACGGGCACACGCTGATGCTCGCGACCAACAGCCCGCTGTCGGCAGCGCCGCACCTGAAAAAGAACCTGCCCTATCACCCGATCAACGACTTCACGCCGATCAGCTTTGTCGGCAACTACACCTTCTTCGTCGTGGTGCACTCAAGCGTGCCGGCGAAATCACTGGACGAGCTGATCGGCTACGCGCGCGCCAACCCGGGCAAGCTCAACTACGCCACCGGCAACACCACTTCGATCGTATCGACCGCGATGTTTGCGACGCTGGCGAAGATCAACATCGTTCAGGTGCCCTACCGAACCGAGCCGCCAGCGATCATCGACCTGCTTTCGGGCCAGATCCACATGATCTTCACCTCCTACTCCACGGTGGCGCCGCACCTGCGTGACGGCAAGCTGCGTGCGCTGGTCACCACCTTGCCCGCGCGCAGCCCGCTCCTTCCCGAGGTGCCTTCAATCGTCGAGGCCGGCTTTCCGAAATTCCCGATCGTGCCGTGGGCCGGGATGGTGGGGCCGGCGAAAATGCCCAAGGAGGCGGTCGAGCGCCTGAACCGCGAGCTGGTCGCCGTTCTGAAGCGCCCAGAGATCCAGGAGCAGCTCGCCAAGCAGGCGTTCGCGCCGCGTTCCTCCACGGTGGAGGAATTCAACGGCTTCGTGCGCGAGCAGCTCGAGGTCTGGGGCAAGGCGATCAAGGACGCCGGCATTCAACCGGAGTGAAGCCATGAAAAGAATCCTTGCGGCATTGCTCGCGGCGCTACTCTCGGGCGGCGCGCTGGCGCAGTACCCGAACAAGCCCATTCGCCTCATCGTGCCGTTCCCGCCGGGTGGAGCCGCCGAGCTCGGCGCGCGCATTTTCACGCAGCCGCTCAGCCAGGCGCTGGGCCAGCCGGTGATCATCGAGACCAAGCCGGGCGGCGAGGGGATCATCGCCTCGTTGGCAGCAAAGCAGGCGCCCGCCGACGGCTACACGCTGTACTACGGCACCGCGACCGGGATGTCCTTCGCCCCGGCGGCGAAAAAGGTGCCGCCCTACGATCCGGTCAACGATTTCACGCCCGTGTCGCTGGTCGGGATCTTCGGCTTTTTCGTGTTCTCGCACGCGAGCCTGCCGGTGAACACGATCGGCGAGCTGATCGCCTATGCGCGCGCCAACCCGGGCAAGCTCAACTACGGCACCGGCAACGCCACCAGCATTCTGGCGACGGCGCAGTTCGCGGCGCAGCAGAAGCTCGACATGGTGCATATCCCCTACAGGGGCGACGGGCCGCTAAGCATCGACCTGGTGGGCGGGCGCGTGCAGCTCGCGATCGCCACGCCCGGCACGCTCGCGCCGCAGGTGAAGGAGGGCAAGCTGCGCGCGCTTGCGACCATGCTGCCCAGCCGCAACCAGCTGCTGCCCGACGCGCCCACCATGACCGAGGCGGGCCTGGAGAAAATGCCGATCACGCCCTGGGGCGGGCTGTTCGGGCCGCCGAAAATGCCCGCCGAGATCGTAGAGCGCCTGGCGCGCGAGCTGGCGGTGGTGCTCGCCAAGCCCGAGGTGCGCGACGCATTCGGCAAGCTCGCCTTCGAGCCGCGCAGCTCGACGCCGCAGGAACTGTCGGCGTTCGTCGCCGAGCAGCTCGAAGCCTTCCGGCGCGCCGCGCGCGCCTCCGGGCTCAGCCTCGACTGATCGCCGCAGCGAGACGCTCGGCGGGCTCGAGTCCGGGCAGGCTGCGCAGCCAGGTGAGCTGGCGCTTGGCGAGCTGGCGCGTCGCCGCGATGCCCTTTTCGCGCAGCTCTCCAAGGCTATACGCGCCTTCGAGGTGTTCCCAAACCTGGCGGTAGCCGACTGCGCGCATGCTCGGAAGCTCTGCGCTCACGGCGTAGCGCTTTCTCAGCGCCGTCACTTCGTCCACCAACCCGGCCTCGAGCATCGCCTCGAATCGTTCGGCGATTCTCCGGTGCAGAGCGGCACGATCCAGCGGCACGATCGCAAAGCTGCGTAGCGCGAAGGGCAGGGCGGCAGCGGGCGCCGTCTGCAGCGTGGAAAGCGGCCGGCCGGTCAATCGCCAGACTTCGAGCGCGCGCTGGATGCGTTGCGCGTCGCCCGGCTTGATGCGCGCGGCGGATTTCGCATCCACCGCTGCGAGCTCTGCGTGCAGCGCTGGCCAGCCGCGCCGCGCGGCGTCGCGCTCGATTTCTGCGCGCAGCTTTGCGTCTGCTTGCGGCAGCGCGTCCAGCCCCGCGGCGAGCGCCCGGTAGTAGAGCATGGTGCCGCCTACCAGGAGCGGAATCCTGCCGCGCCCGAGGATGTCAGTCACCGCAGCAATGGCGTCGGCGCGAAACCGTCCCGCCGAGTAGCTCTCGGCAGGGTCGAGCAGGTCTATGAGGTGGTGCCGCACGCGCTTGCGCTCGGCCACCGAGGGCTTCGCGGTGCCGATGTCGAGGCCGCGGTAGACCTGCGCCGAGTCCACCGACACGATCTCGAGGGGCAGGCGCGCGGCAAGCTCGAGCGCGAGGCGCGACTTGCCGCTCGCCGTCGGCCCGAGCAGCGCGTATGCCGTCGGCTTCACGCGTTTCCCGCTACCTGCCGCGCAGGAACAGCTTGTCCAGGTCGGCGAGGGTGAGCTGATACCAGGTGGGGCGGCCGTGGTTGCAGCTGCCCGAGCGCTCGGTCGCCTCCATCTCGCGCAGCAGCGCGTTCATTTCCACGACGCTGAGCGCGCGGTTGGCGCGCACCGCGGCGTGGCACGCCATGCCGGCGAGCAGCTCGTCGCGCCGCGCCGCGAGCGCCTGCGCGGCGCCGTGCTCGCGTAGCTCCGCAAGCACGCTGCGCGCAAGCCCGGTCACGTCGCCGCCGGCAAGCGCCATCGGCGCCGCGCGCACCGCGAGCTCGTTCGGGCCGGCGGCGGTGACTTCGAGGCCGAGTCGTTCGAGTGCCGCGCGCTGCTCTTCCGCGGTCGCCACATCGAGCGCTTCGGCGCGGAACACTGCCGGCACCAGCAGCTGCTGGCGCTCGACCCGCCCGGCATCGAGGTTCTGCCGCAGCTTTTCGAACACGATGCGCTCGTGCGCGGCGTGCATGTCCACCAGCACCAGGCCCGCCTCGTTCTGCGCCAGGATGTAGATGCCGTGCAGCTGCGCCAGGGCGAAACCGAGGGGCGGCGAGGCCTGCGACTCGGGCAGGGCAGCGGCCAGTGAAGCGGGAGCGGCGGCCGAAGCCATGAAGGCGTGGTACGCCGCCGCCGGTTGCGCCATCGCGAACGCGGGCTGGAGCGCAAGCCCCTGCGGTCCGGGCGCGAACGCGGCGTAAGCGACCGGTGCTTCCGCAGCCGACGGTGAAAGCGCTCGCTTCAACGCGTGCAAGAGGAACTGGTGCATGCCGCGGGCGTCGCGGAAGCGCACCTCGGTCTTCGCCGGATGCACGTTCACGTCCACGCCACTGGGGTCGAGCTCGAGGAACAGCACGTACGCGGGCTGGCGCTCGCCGTGCAGCAGTTCGGCGTATGCCTGGCGCACGGCATGCGCGAGCATCCGATCGCGCACGAAGCGGCCGTTGACGAACAGGTATTGCGCGTCCGCCCGCGCGCGCGCCGCCTGTGGGCTGCCGACGAGGCCGTGCAGCCGCAGCGCGCCCGCCTGCGCTTCGACCGGCAGGCTCGCATCCAGCAGCTCGCGCCCGAGCAGCGCAGCGACGCGGTCGCCGAGCGGCTGGCGGCGCATGTGCGCCGAGACGCGGCCATTGTGCTTGAGCACGAACGCCACCTCGGGCCGCGCCAGCGCGATGCGACGGAACGCCTCGTCGCAATGCCCGAACTCGGTCGCCTCGGTGCGCAGGAACTTGCGGCGTGCCGGCGTGTTGAAGTAAAGGTCGGCAACGCTCACCGTGGTGCCCTGCGCGCGCGCCGTGGGCTCGACCTCGCCGATATAGGCGCCCTCGGCGCGGATGCGCCAGGCGTGCGGCGAGTCCTGGGTGCGCGCCGCGATCTCGAGCCGCGCCACCGAGGCGATCGAGGCGAGCGCCTCGCCGCGAAAACCCATGGTGGCGACGCCTTCCAGGTCCTCGAGCGAATGGATTTTGCTGGTGGCGTGGCGCGCGAGCGCGAGCGGCAGGTCGTCGCGCGCGATGCCTTCGCCGTCGTCGTCCACCTGCACGCGCCGCACGCCGCCCTCTTCGAGCGTCACCTGGATCTCGGCGGCGCCCGCATCGAGCGCGTTCTCGAGCAGCTCCTTCAGCACGGAAGCGGGCCGCTCGACTACTTCGCCCGCCGCGATCTGGCTGACCAGCAGCTCAGGCAGGATCCTGATCTGTCTCATCGAAGCAGGGGGGCCGGGCCCCTTCCAATAGTTGCGCTTGGAGCCTTCCCGGCCCCCCCGCACCCCCCGAACGCGGTTGACACGGGATGTCTCATGCGGCGAGGTCCGCCTGCTCGCCGCCGGTGATGCGCACCAGCTCGTCGTAGGTGAGGCGAAACACCGTGTGCGGATGGCCTGCCGCCGCCCAGATGTCGCGGTGTGCGGCGAGGCTTTTCTCGACGAAGGCGCGCAAGCTGCCGGCGTGCCCGACCGGGGCGACACCGCCAATCGCAAACCCGGTGCGCTGGCGCACGAACTCGGCGTCGGCCTTGCCGATCGGCTCGCCGATGATCGCAGCGAGGCGCTCCGTGTCGACGCGCTTCGCGCCCGAGGACATGACCAGCACCGCGCCGTCGCTCGATGCGGCACGAAACACCAGCGAATTGGCGATCTGGCCGACCGCGCAACCGAGGAAATCGGCCGCCGCCTGCGCGGTGCGCGCCGCGCCGGGGAGTTCCACGATGTCAGGCGCAAGCCCGGCGCGCGCCAGCGCTTCGCGCACGCGCTCGACACTCGGGGAGGAAAGAACCGCGCTCGGCATCTGCAGGACGCAACAATAATACAATGCGCCGCATGGAAACGATCGCGGCGCTGTGGGACATCGTGGTGCACCTGGACCGGCACCTGGCGGTGTTCGTCGCCGAGCACGGCGCCTGGGTGTACGCGCTGCTGTTCGTGATCGTGTTCTGCGAAACAGGCCTGGTGGTGACACCGTTCCTGCCGGGCGACTCGCTGCTGTTCGTCACCGGCACGCTGGCCGCGGCGGGCGGCATGGACATCTCGGTGGTGATGACGGTGCTGATCGCGGCGGCGCTGTGCGGCGACAACGTCAATTACTGGATCGGGCGCAAGCTCGGGCCGCAGATATTCCGGGTGCGTGAGTCGCGCTGGTTCAACCCGCGTCACCTGGAAAGCGCACACGCCTTCTACCAGCGCCACGGCGGCAAAACCATCATCCTGGCGCGCTTCCTGCCGATCGTGCGAACCTACGTGCCGTTCGTCGCCGGCATCGGCGCCATGCCCTACCTGCGCTATCTCGCGTTCTGCGTCGCCGGTGCGCTCATCTGGGTGCTGTCGCTGTGCCTCGCGGGCTACTTCTTCGGCAACCTGCCGGCGGTAAAGAGCAACCTCAGCCTGGTGATCCTAGGGATCCTGCTGCTGTCGATTTCGCCGGGCGTGTACGCGTGGACACGCGCCCGGCTGCGCGCGCGGCGCGCTTCGGTTCAGCGTTAGCGGCTCGCAAGCACCGGGCAGAGCTTCGCTTCAATGAGCGACTCGTCGGCCGTGACGAGGGTAAGGCCGTAAACCAGCGCAGTCGCAACCAGGAAACGGTCCGCCGGGTCAGGGTGCGCGAGCATGATCTCGCGGCTGCGAAGCGCGACCTCGGAGGTCAGTACAGCTTCCTGCGCGGGCGTGTGCGCGAGCGCCTCCGCCACCCACTTGCGAGGCTCGGCATCCAGCTTGACGCGGCGGCGCTCGGCCAGGACCAGCAGCTCCCATACGCTGATCGGCGAAATCCAGATTTCGTTTTGCGGCCGCGTTAGAGCCGCTCTTGCGCGCCGGCCCAACTTTGCCGGCTCGGTGACGCTCCAGAGCCAGATGTGGGTGTCGAGCAGCAGCTTCAACGGCTCATCGCCGACCAAGTCTTCGCGTCGGCGGCTGGCCCAACCACATCACCGATGATCTTCGCGCGCCCTGCCATGGCGCCGAGCCAATCCGATTTCGAGGCCTTCCGCGCGGGCGGAGCCACCTGCGCGACCGGCTGGCCGAAGCGCGTGACCAGCACCGGCCGGCCGGTGCGCTTGACCCGCTGCAGGACCGCGAGGCAGGTCGCCTTGAACTTGGATACCGGGATGCTCTCCATGGTGCGCAGGCTAACATGGTCAAAAATAGTGGTCAAACCTTTTCTGCATCGGCCCGAGCCCGCCGAGATCCGTCCACAAGCGGACGAGGGGCGGTTCCCGGCCACCGCGGATGATCAAGCGGCGAGCGTGCGCCAAAGTGTAAAGTCATGCTTTACACATCGGCTGCTGCAGCCCCCTGCGTTCGCGAATGCCCGGGCGTTGCGCGACGGCTCGAAGCCGAACGGAGCGCGACACGCCCCGGGAGGCTACCCCGTCACATCCCGGGGCTGGGCGGGTTTGGCTGGGATATCCGGGCGAGCCGTTCCGGCCCTGCAGGGAGCGGCGCGAGCGGCCGCGGCGGATGCTTCGCGATGTAGCGCTTGATGCCGGCGAGGATGGCGCGCGCGAGGCGGTCCTGGTACTCGACGTCGTTCAGGCGCGCCTCCTCGTCGGGGTTGGAGATGAACGCGGTCTCGACCAGGATCGAGGGCACGTCGGGCGCCTTGAGCACCGCGAAGCTCGCCTGCTCGACGCGCGCCTTGTGCAGCGTGTTCACGTGTCCCAATTCGCCGAGCACCGCGTTGCCCAGGCGCAGGCTGTGGTCCATGGTCGCGGTCTGCGAGAGATCGAGCAGGGTCTGCGCCAGGTGCTTGTCCTTGACGTCGAGATTGACCCCGCCCACCAGGTCGGCGTCGTTCTCTTTTTTGGCCAGCCATTGCGCCGCTTCGGAGGTGGCGCGGCGCCCGGAGAGCGCGAACACCGACGAGCCGCGCGCGTTGGGTTTCAGGAACGCGTCGGCGTGGATCGACACGAACAGGTCCGCCTTCACGCGCCGCGCCTTGTCGACGCGCATTTGCAGCGGCAGGTAATAGTCGGTATCACGCGTCAGCAGCGCGCGCATCTCGGGCTCGGCGTCCACCAGCGCCTTCAAGCGCTTGGCGATGATCAGGGTGACGTCCTTCTCGCGCGAGCCCAGGCGCCCGAGCGCCCCCGGATCCTCGCCGCCGTGCCCCGGGTCGATCACGATGGTGGAGAGGCGCGCCATCTTGGACTTGGCGGCGGGGGCAGGGGCTGCCGGGGTCGCAGTGGCCGCAGCGGGTACGCCGGGTTTTTCCTCGGCGAGGGCAGGCGCCGGGAGTTTGCCGTCGGCTTCGATCAGTGCGGCGAGCGGATCGGGCGGCACCACGGGGTAGATGTCGAGCACGAGGCGATGGCCGTACTCGGCGATCGGTTTCAGCGTGAACGCCTGCGGCTTCACCTCGGCCTTCAGGTCGAGTACCAGGCGCACCACGCCCGGGCGGTTCTTGCCCACGCGCAGCTTTTCGATGTACGGGTCGCCCGGGGTCACCTTGCCGTGCAGCTCGGCGAGCGCCGGCCCAATGTCCACGCCCTCCAGGTCGAGTACCAGGCGCTCGGGATCCTTCACCGAGAACAGGCTGAACTTGAGCTCGGACTTCGATTCCAGGGTGACGCGGGTGTAGTCCCTGGCGGGCCAGATACGTGTCGAGAGCACTTGCGCCGCAAGCGGCGGCGCGCTCAGGGCGAGTATCAGCGCTGCGAGGCCGAATCGAGCCAGGCTTCGCCCGCGGCCGAGTGCGCGCTCAGCGTCGCATTGCGGCCTGCACCCGAAATCTCCAGCCGGATTTCGAGGTCGGGCGGCGCAATCAGCCCCCCGGCCCGCTCGGGCCATTCGACAATGCAGAGCGAGTCCGGGTTGAAGTGCTCCCGGAAGCCCGTGCTCAGCCATTCAGTCCTGTCTTTGAATCGATAGAAATCAAAGTGATACAAGTTTAATCTCGAAAGGCCGTAAGGTTCAACCAGGGTATAGCTGGGGCTTTTGACCCGCCCGGGGTAGCCCAGTGCCCTCAGCAGCCCCCGGACTAGGGTCGTTTTGCCCGTGCCGAGGTCCCCCGAGAGGTGCAGCACGAGGCCATTCGCCGCCCCCGGGGCGAGCGCCTCCCCCAAGGCGAGGGTGGCGCGTTCGTCGGCCAGCGCGAGGCTAAGATGCCGCGCCATGGACACCACGCGGCTCGCCGCCGGCATCAAGCAGTGGGGCAGGGATCTCGGATTCCAGGCGGTCGGCATCGCCGAGGCCGACCTTTCGGCGGCCGAACCGCGGCTCGCCGAGTGGCTCGGATTGGGCTGGCACGGCGAGATGGATTATATGGCCCGCCACGGCGCGCTCCGCTCGCGCCCGGCCGAGCTGGTGCCGGGCACCTTGCGCGTGATCAGTTGCCGGATGGACTACATGAGCGCGGATAGCGACGAGCAAGCGGCGCTCGCCGACGGACGCCGCGCCTACGTCGCGCGCTATGCCCGCGGCCGCGATTATCACAAGCTCATGCGCAGCCGGCTGCAGAAGCTGTGCGACCGGATCGAGCGCGACGCCGGAGCATTCGGCTATCGCGTGTTCTCGGATTCGGCGCCGGTGATGGAGGTGGAGCTGGCCGCGCGCGCCGGCATCGGCTGGCGCGGCAAGCACACGCTGCTCTTGTCGCGCGAGGCGGGATCTTGGTTTTTTCTGGGCGAGATCTACACCAGCCTGCCGCTGCCGCCCGATGCGCCGGCGAGCGAGCATTGCGGCAGCTGCGAGAAGTGCATCGAGGTCTGCCCTACGCAGGCGATCCGCGGCCCCTACCGGCTGGATGCGCGGCGCTGCATCTCGTATCTCACCATCGAACACCGCAGCGCGATCCCCGAGGATCTGCGCCCGCTCATCGGCAACCGCGTCTACGGCTGCGACGATTGCCAGATCCATTGCCCGTGGAATTCGTTCGCGCAGCCGAGCGCGGAGCCGGATTTCGCGGTGCGCAACGGTCTGAACTCGGCTTCGCTGGTGGAGCTCTTCGGCTGGAGCGAGGCCGAGTTCGGCGAGCGCATGGCGGGCTCGGCGATCCGGCGCATCGGCTATGAGCGCTGGCTCCGCAATCTCGCCGTAGGGCTGGGCAACGCGCCGGGAACGCCCGAAGTAGTGGCGGCGCTGCGCGCGCGCGCCGATCACCCTTCCGCGCTGGTGCGGGAGCATGTGCTGTGGGCGTTGCAACGCCATGAGCGACTGGCAGCCTGACCGCCTGCTCGCCGGGTTCGAGGCGAAGGAGCTCTCCTTCGCCGTAGACTACGACGGGCCGGTGGTGGCGACGCTCGTACGCCTCCCCCCCGCGCAAGCGGGGGCGAGCCGCGGACCGGTGCTGTACGTGCACGGCTTCGTGGATTATTTTTTCCAGCGCCACATGGCCGAGCGCTTCGCCGCCGAGGGCTACGAGTTCTACGCCCTCGACCTGCGCAAGCACGGGCGCTCGCTGCGGCCGCGCCAGCATCCCTATTTCTGCCTGGACGTGGCGGAGTATTTCGAGGAAATCAGCGCCGCGCTCTGCGAGATCGGCGCCCCGGTGCTGCTCGCGGGGCACTCCACCGGCGGCCTGGTGTGCTCGCTGTACGCCGCGCGCGGCGAGCGTCGCGAGCGCCTGCGAGCGCTGTGGCTGAACAGCCCCTTTTTCGATTTCAACGCCACGCCTGCGCAGCGCACCCAGATACGCATCGCGGCGGCGCTGGGGGTGCTGTTTCCGTACCTCAGCACGCGCAATGCGGTGCTGCCCGAATACGTGCGCGGCTTGCACCGTGACTACAGCGGCGAATGGGAGTTCGACCTCGCGTTGAAGCCCGCAGACGGCTTTCCAGCGTGCTTCGGTTGGCTGGCGGCGGTGCAGCGCGCGCATGCAGAAGTGCATGCGGGTCTCGCGCTCGCGTTGCCGGTGCTGGCGATGCACTCGGACGAGGCCGACATCATCCTCGACTGGCGCCACATCGCGCGCTGGTCGCGCACGCTGGGGCAGAACGTCAAAGTGCTCGCGTTCCCGGGCGCGGTGCACGACCTGGTGCTGTCGCGCGCCGAGATCCGCGAGAGCGTCTTCAGCGAGCTGTTCGCCTGGGCGGCACGGCTTTGAGGGTGATGAGCGTCGCCGCCCCCCACGCGACGTAGAGCGTCGCGAACACCCATTCCGGCGCGCGGTAGTAGAGCGCCGCGTACACCCA
>CAYMVA010000019.1:0-9852 GCA_964393745.1 uncultured Enterobacteriaceae bacterium
CGAACGCCTCGCGGATGCGCCGGCCCTGCGGCGTGCGAATCGGGATGTTCTGCAGGTTCGGGTCGGTCGAGGCGAGCCGACCGGTGACTGCGGTCGCCTGCGAGTAGGTGGTGTGCACGCGTCCCGTGGCGGCGTTCACCATGCGCGGCAGCTTGTCGGTGTAGGTGGACTTTAGCTTCGACAGCGCGCGGTAATCGAGCAGCAGCTTGGGCAGCGGATAGTCGAGCGCGAGCTCCGCCAGCACGTCCTCGTCGGTGGAGGGCTGTCCCGAAGGGGTCTTCTTCTTCACCGGCAGCTTCTGGCGCTCGAACAGGATTTCCTGAATTTGCTTGGGCGAATTGAGATTGAATGGCTGGCCGGCGGCGGCGTAGGATTTTTGCTCCAGCGCGAGCATCTCCTTGCCCAGCTCGTGGCTCTGGCGCTCGAGCTGCGCCGCATCGATCAGCACGCCGTTGCGTTCCATGCGCAGCAGCACGGGCAGCACCGGCAGCTCGATCTCCTCGTACACCCGCTTGAGCTTCTCCTCGGCGGCGATGCGCGGGTAGAGCACCTGGTGCACCGCGAGCGTGCAATCGGCGTCCTCCGCGGCGTACTCAGTGGCGCGCCCGATCTCCACCGAGGAGAACGGAATCCGCGCCGCGCCCTTGCCCGTGACCTCGTCGTAGGTGATGGTCTTCCATCCGAGGTGCCGCTGGGCGAGCGAATCCAGGTCGTGGCGCTCGTGCACTTCGAGCACATAAGACTCGAGCAGCGTGTCGTGCGCCACGCCGGCGAGCGCGACGCCGTGGTTGGCGAGGATGTGGGCGTCGAATTTGGAGTTCTGCCCGACCTTGGCGTGCGCCGCGCTTTGCAGCCACGGTTTCAGCATTCCCAGCGCGCGCTCGACCGGAATTTGCTCCGGCGCTCCCGGGTACTCGTGCGCGAGCGGCAGATAGCGGGCGCTGTCGCCGAACGCGAACGACATGCCCACGAGCTGCGAGCTCATCGGCTCGAGGCCGGTGGTCTCGGTGTCGAAGCCGGCAAGCTTTGCCTGCTCGAGCTCCGCCGCCAGCGCGCGCAGCGCGGCCTCATCGCTCACCGTGATGTACTTGCGCCGCTCTACCTGTGCCGGCGCTGGCGCATCTGCCGGCTTAGCCGCGGCAGCGACGGCGGCGGCGCGGTGACGCTCCTTTTCGTCTGGCGGCGAAGCGCCGTCCAGCTCGCGCAGCCAGCTCTTGAAGCCGTAGCGCTCGAACAACTCGCGCAGCCGGGCGCTGTCCGCGCCGCCGTCCTCGAGCTGGGCCAGGCCGAGCGGAAGTGTAAAGTCACGCTTTACAGTCAGCAGCCTGCGGCCCGTCGGCAGCCAGTCGAGCGTCTCGCGCAGGCTGTCACCCACCGCGCCGGGGATCTCGGCGGCGTGCGCGATCACCTCGTCGAGCGAGCCGTACTGCCCGATCCACTTGGCGGCGGTTTTGGGCCCGACCTTGGGAACGCCCGGAACGTTGTCCACGCTGTCGCCCACCAGCGCCAGGTAATCCACCATGCGCTCAGGCGGCACGCCGAACTTCGCCTGCACCGCGTCGCGGTCGAGCACTTCGTTGCTCATGGTGTTGACCAGCGTCACGCGCTCGTCCACCAGCTGCGCCAGGTCCTTGTCGCCGGTGGAGATGACGCAGCGCCAGCCTGCGCGCTTCGCCTGCTCGGCGAGCGTGGCGATGACGTCGTCGGCCTCCACGCCCTCGATCGCGAGCACCGGCCAGCCGAGCGCCTGCACGATTTCCTTCAGCGGCGGGATCTGCGCCGCGAGATCCTCCGGCATCGGCGGCCGGTTGGCCTTGTATTGCGGGTACTCCTCGTCGCGGAAAGTCTTGCCGGGCGCGTCGAACACGCAGGCGCGCGCCTCGGCCTTGTGATCGGCGGCGAGCCGCCGTAGCATGCTGACCACACCGTAGATCGCGCCGGTCGGCTCGCCGCGCGCATTCTTCAGCTCCGGCAGCGCATGGAACGCACGGTACAGGTACGACGAGCCGTCAACCAGCAGGAGTGTTTTGTGAGACACGAGAAGCTGCCGAAACCCGCTTTTCCCGGCGCGGGGACTTCCGCGCGCGAAGCCTGGCGAGTGTTCGGCATTATGGCAGAGTTCGTAGAGGGCACCGAGCGCCTCGCCGGCATCCGCCCCGCGGTGTCGGTGTTCGGCAGCGCGCGCGCGCTGGAGGGTTCGCACTACTTCGCGCTCGCCGAGCAGACTTCGCGCCTGCTCTCGGACGCGGGCTTTGCGGTGATCTCGGGCGGCGGCCCGGGCGTCATGCGCGCCGCCAACAAGGGCGCGTTCGCCGGGCGCTCGCCGGCGGTCGGCCTGAACATCGAGCTGCCGCGCGAGCAGCACGCCAGCGAGTACCAGGACATCAGCCTGCGCTTCGAGCATTTCTTCGCGCGCAAGGTGATGTTCGTCAAGTTCGCCACCGCCTACGTGGTGCTGCCCGGCGGCTACGGCACGCTGGACGAGCTGTTCGAGGCGCTGACGCTGGTGCAGACCAGCAAGATCCGCAGGATGCCGATCATCCTGATGCACGCGCCGTACTGGCGCGGCCTGCTCGACTGGTTCCGCGGCAGCCTGGTCACCGAGGGCATGATCGATGCCGACGACATGGACCTGGTGCAGGTGATCGACGAGCCGCAGAAGGTGGTGGACGCGATCTTCGCCTTCTACGAGAAGCGCGGCTTCGAGCCTTCGCCCGCGGAGCGCGAGGTTCTGCTCAACCTTTGATCCTGTAGAATTTGATTCCATGCGTCGCTTCTTCCTCTGCTGTGTCCTCGGCGCAGCCGCGGCGGCGTTCGCGCAGCAGCCGCCGAAGCTCGAGCCGCTGCTCGAGCCACCGCCGCCGCCGCCCGGCGTGCGCGACATCGGCGCCGACGAGCCGCGCGTGCGCATCGCGCCGCAGGAAGGCGACAAGGTCGAGGAGATCCGCGACGGCGGCCGCATCATCATGCTCAAGGTGACGCCGCCCGGGGGCGCGCCCTATTACCTGGTCGACACCACCGGCAGCGGCAACTGGATGCGCCGCGACCCGCTCGACGACGGCGTGCGCGTGCCGATGTGGTCGATCTTCACCTTCGACTGATTTGTCGGTCTTCACCCCAGTATCCGAAAGCCAGCTCGGCGCGTGGCTGAAGGGCTTTTCGGTCGGCGCGCTGGCGACGCTCGAGCCGATCGCCGCCGGCATCGAGAACACCAACTATTTCGTCACCACTTCGCAGGGCCGCTACGTGCTGACGCTGTTCGAGCGCCTGCCGGCGGCGGAGCTGCCGTTCTACCTCGAGCTGATGGCGCACCTGGCGCGCCACGGCATTCCGTGCCCGGCGCCGATCGCCGACCTCGCGGACCGCTACCTGTCGCAGTTGAACGGCAAGCCTGCGGCGCTGGTCACGCGCCTGCCCGGCGCCTCGATCGGGCGCCCGGGCGAGGCGGAATGCGCCGAGCTGGGGGCGTTGCTCGCGCGACTGCACCTTGCCGGGCGCTCTTATGCGGGCTATCTCGAGAACCCACGCGGCGCGAAGTGGTGGCGCCTGGCGGCGCGCGACCTGCAGGGACAGCTGGCGCCGGAAGACGCCGCGCTGCTCGAGGCCGAGCTCGTTTTCCAGTCGCAGCACCGCTTTGCCGAGCTGCCGCGCGGGCCGGTGCACGCCGACCTGTTCCGCGACAACGCGCTGTTCGAGGGCGGCCGCGTGAGCGGCGTGATCGACTTCTATTTCGCCGGCATCGACTGCCTGCTGTACGACCTCGCGGTGTGCGCCAACGACTGGTGCCTGATGGAGCCGCTGCGCGACCGGCGCCTGGACGCGGGCCGCACGCGCGCCCTGCTGGCTGCGTATCACGCGCTGCGCCCGCTCGGGCCCGCAGAAGCCGCGGCCTGGCCGGCGATGCTGCGCGCGGCGGCGCTGCGCTTCTGGCTGTCGCGGCTGCACGATTACCACCTGCCGCGCACGGGCGAGCTGGTGAGCGTGCACGATCCCGCGCACTTCCGCGCGCTGCTCGAGCTGCGCGCCGCGCCGGGCGCCGCGCCGTGGCTCGAATGAGGCCGGCGTGAACGCACGCGTGGTCCCCGCGGGGCGAGGCGCGCGCTGGCTCGGCGAAGGCTGGCGCCTGTTTCGCGCCGCACCCTTCGTCTGGCTCACGGTGGCGTTCCTGTTCTACCTGGTGCTGATCCTGGCGAGCCGCGTGCCCGCGGTCGGCGCGTCGCTGTTCTCGCTGCTCACGCCGGCGCTCTGGGTGGCGTTCATGGCGGTGGCGCGCGGTGCCGCCAGCGGTCGGCGCGAGTCGCTGGCCACGTTCTTCGGCAGCGTGGCGCAAAGCGCGCGCGCCATGCTCGCGCTGGGGCTGATCTACCTCGCCGGCAACGTGCTCGCGATCGCGGCCACCGTCCCGTTCAGCGACGGCCACCTGGGGCGTTGGGTATTCCGCGGCGAGGCGCCGGAGCGCGAAGCGCTCGCCTCAGGCGAGCTCCTGTTCGAGCTTGCACTCTCGATGCTGTTCTACAGCCCGGTGCTGCTGGCCTATTTCTACGCCCCGGTGCTTTCGGCGTGGCACCGCTTCGGCGCCGTCAAGGCGCTGTTTTTCAGCTTCGCCGCCTGCACCCTCAACTGGCGCGCGTTCCTCGCCTACAGTGCGGTGGTCGGCGCCGTGCTCGGCGTGCTGATCGCGCTCGCCTCGATGATCACCGCGATGCTGTTCGCCGGCGGCCGCGCCGGCCTGAACGCCGCGGTGATCGTATGGGTGCCGGTGTTCGCGATGTTCTTCTGCGCCGTGGTGGCGAGCGTGTATGCGAGCTATCGCGACATCTTCGCCGACGGCGAGCAACAATCCTGAGGCGGCGCGTCGTGTCGGCCCGACGCCGGCGCCCTCGGAGCGGAAAAATTTCTCACTTCGCGCCTGCCCTGCGCCCCGGCCAGGCGACGGATCGCGGGTGACACTGGCCCCGAAGCCGACTATATTCTTCGTGACCGAGACCTGACGATGCAATCCGCGTTGCCAAAGCCTGCCGCCGGCGCGGCGCCCGAGTTCATCGACGCCGTGACCGCCAAGGCATGGCTGGAGAACGTGCCGCTCGCCAACGTCGCCGCGGCGCAGCGCCAGCTGCTTTGGCAGAGCGAGGAATTCAACCGCTACCCGATCAAGGCGCCCATCCGGCTCGCGACGCTCGAAGCGCTGCGCGAGGCGGTGCATTTCGTGCAGATCGAGCAGGCGCGCCGCTTCACCAACCGCGCGCTGCCGATGGCCGGGTCCGAGGGCACGGTGTTCAAGGACACGCTCGAGCTGTGGGAGCAGATGCGCCTGGGCTACCTGCGCTGCCTCGAGGGGATCGAGGCGGGCGAGGCCGGCATGCGCGGTCAGGGGGCGCTCGTGTGCCAGCGCGCGCTCGCGCTCGGCGGGCTGAAGATGTTCCACTACTTCCGCGCCTACTGGCAGGTGCCCAAGGCAGAGTGGCGCGCGCTGCACCAGGCCTACGCCCGCGCCGAGGCGCTCAAGGTGGCCGAGACGCCGGTCAAGGATTACCTCAACCGCGACGTGCAGGACACCTCGCCGCGCATCGCCTACGCGCGCGCGCTGCTGATGGGCATGGCCAACCCGAACGAGCTTTCGCAGCGCCAGCTCACCTTCGTCGCCTTCCTGCTCGAGCGCTGGGCGGAAAAGGTCGGGGTCGAGCGCCGCCCGGTGGCGGAGGAGGCGGGCGTGCTGCCGCTGATCGCCGACCTGGACGGTGACGCCTGCCCGGAGCGCGGCGGGCCCGAGGTCGCGGCGCCGCGCTACATCGACGTGGAGCGGCTCTCGAAGAGTCTGCGCAACCGCATCGGCCTGCTGCGCAAGGGGGAATCCCCGGCGCGCCTCGCGCTCGGAGAGGACTGCGTGCAACCCTCGTGCGAGCAGCTGCTGGTGTTCCTTTATCGCCAGTGGTGCCAACCCAGGCAGCCGCGGGTCTCGGACAGGAAGCGCGTGAGCGAAGTGGCGCAGGCCTGCAACGAAATGGCGGCGGTGCATTACTGCATCTCCGGGAAGTTGTTCCGCCAGCCGGGCGCTCACCGGGAGCTCACCGCCAAGGAGCGCGAGGAAATCGCCACCTTCGGCCGCGTCAGCACGCGCGACGAGGAAGCCGAGCGCGCGGCGCAAGGCTTCCAGCTCGAGCACTGGCAGCTGGTGGACGAAAGCGCGCAGGGGCTGAAAATGGTGCGGCGCGCGGGCACGCCGGGCAAGCGCTATGCGCACGGACAGCTGGTCGCGGTGCGGCCTGCCGACGCCAAGGGATTCATGCTCGGACAGGTGAGATGGCTGTCGCAGTCGGAGGATGGGGACCTGTATGCGGGCGTGCGCTTTCTCCCCGGGCTCCCGGCCGCGACCGCGGTGCGCGCCACCGGCATCAACGTGCGCGATGACCAATACGTGCAGGCGCTTTCGCTCACCGCGGTCGCCGCGCTCAACTCGCCGCCGGCGCTGGTCCTGCCCGCTGGTTGGTACAAGCCGCAGCGCCTGATCGAGGTGTACGTCGAGACGGCGGTGCGCGTGCAGCTCCTCGAGGTGCTCGAGCGCGGCATCGACTTCGAGCGCGTTACCTACGAGATCGTGTGACTTGGCTTAGCTCATGAGAGAGACGGACTTCGGCTACGAGCGCGTGCCGGAAGGCGCGAAGGCCGAGCGCGTCGGCGAAGTGTTCGACCGCGTCGCCGATCGCTACGACCTGATGAACGACCTGATGTCGCTCGGCCTGCACCGCGCGTGGAAGGCGTTCACGGTGGCGCTGGCGCGCGTGCGGCCGGGGGAGCGGGTGCTCGATGTCGCCTCGGGCTCGGGCGACCTGGCGCGCGCGTTCGCCGAGCGCAAGGCCGATGTCTGGATGAGCGACATCAACGGCAGGATGCTCGCGCGCGGCCGCGACCGGCTCGCGGACGCCGGTATTCTCGCTCCTGCGATCCAGTGCGATGCCGAGCGTCTGCCGTTCCCGGATTGCAGCTTCGATTGCGTCACTGTGGGCTTCGGCCTGCGCAACATGACGCGCAAGGAGGCGGCGCTCGCCGAAATGACGCGCGTGCTCAAGCCCGGCGGCCGGCTGCTGGTGCTCGAGTTCTCCAAAATCCGGCAGGCGCTGCAAAAGCCCTACGACCTGTACTCTTTTCACCTGCTGCCGTGGCTCGGGGAGCGGGTCGCCGGCAGCGCCGCCGCCTATCGCTATCTCGCCGAGTCGATCCGCATGCATCCGAACCAGCCGGCGCTGGGCGCGATGCTGGAACGCGCCGGGCTGGAGCGGGTCGAATGGTTTAATCTCGCCGCCGGCGCGGTGGCGGTTCATCGCGGCTACAAACTGGGGTAACATTGACGGCTCTACAGAGGAAGGACGGAGACTGAAACCATGAACAAGATCGTTCTCGGGATGGCGGCCGCGGTGCTCGGCGCGACGCTCGTCATCACCGACGTGGAAGCGAAGCGCGTGGGCGGTGGCCGGACCACAGGCACCCAGCGCAGCATCACCAACACGCCACCGGCGCAGACGCCTGCCAAGCCGGCGCAGCAGACGCAACAAATGGCGCCGTCGCAGCAGCCTGCCGCGCAACCCGGCGCCGCGTCCGCTGCGGCCCAGCCCGCGCCGGCCAGCGGCTTGAGCCGCTGGATGCCGATGCTCGGCGGCCTCGCACTCGGCGGACTGCTCGGTTCGATGTTCGCTGGCAGCGGCTTCGGCGGCATGCTCGGCGGCATATTGTTGGTGGCGTTGCTTGCCTTCGGCGCGCTGCTCGTGTTCCGCATGCTCGCCGCCAGGCGCGGCGAGGCGCCGCGCCCGATGCAGCTGGCGGGCCTGGGCAACGAAACCGTGGCCGCGCCGCCGCCCTCGCAAGCCGCGGGCTTCGACACGCAGCCGGAGCCGCGCCAGGCGGGCGCTGCGCCCGCGGCGAGCGTGCCGGCGGGCTTCGACGTCGCCGGTTTCCTGCGCGGCGCCAAGCTCAACTTCATGAAGCTGCAGTTGGCGAACGACTCGGGCAACCTGGACGAGTTGCGCGAGTTCACCACGCCGGAGTTGTTCGAGGAACTGAGCGGCGACGTGCGCGAGCGCGGCGGCCAGAGGCAGCAGACCGACGTCATGGCGCTGCACGCCGACCTGCTCGAGGTGGCCACCGAGGGCGAGCGGCACTGGGCGAGCGTGCGCTTCTCCGGCCAGATCCGCGAAACCCCGGCAAGCACTCCCGAGAGCTTCGAGGAAGTGTGGAACCTCGCCAAGCCGGTGGACGGCTCTAGCGGCTGGCTGCTCGCCGGCATCCAGCAGATGCATTGATCGAGTTGCCGCGCGATGCTCTGAGCGGCTTCCGGTACCATCGAAAGGCCACCTCATGGTGGCCTTTTGTTGCGGGGGGATCTGAAGGGGGGTAGACGCGTTCTGCGGGAGCCCCCCTTTCCCATCGGGCATGATTTTCGAATCCCCCATCGCCGCCGCACTCAACCACCTGCTCGAGGGTGAAAGCTGGGCTCGCGAGCGACTGGCACCCTTTGCCGGCGAGGCGCTCGAATTGCGCGCGCCGCCCCTGCCCGCGCTGCGCCTCACGGTCGCTGCAGACGGCCGTCTCGCCGCGGGCGCCGAGGGCGCGGCGCCGTCGCTCACCCTCACCATCGGCCCGCAGGCGCTGCCGGCACTGGCGCGCGGCGAGGACCATTTCCTGCGCGCCATCGACGTCTCGGGCAACGCGCGCTTAGCCTCCGAGGTGATGTACCTGTTCAGGAACCTGCGCTGGGACTACGAGGAAGACCTCTCCCGATTGGTCGGGGACGCAGCGGCGCATCGCGCGGTGCGCGTTGCGCGCGAGCTCGCCACGTGGCAGAAGGACGCGGCGCGCCGCATCGCCGAAGGGCTGATGGAGTACGCGATTGAGGAAAAGCGCCTGCTGGTGCCGCGCGCCGAGTTAGAGGCGCTGGCGCAAGGCGCGGCGCGGTTGCGCGATGGCCTGGAACGGCTGGAAAAGCGCCTGCAACTCGCGGAGCGGGGAGCTCGCGGTGTCTAGCTTGCTGCGGCTGGCCCGCATCCTCGCCATCGGGCTGCGCTTCGGGCTGCACGAATTCATTCCCGGGCTTGCCAGCAACCGGCTGCTGGCGCTGTTTGCCGGCGGCGCCGGCGAGCCGCGCGCAGTGCGCCTGCGGCGCGCGCTCGAAACGCTGGGGCCGATCTTCGTCAAGTTCGGCCAGGTGCTCTCGACGCGGCGCGACCTGCTGCCGCCCGATGTGGCCGAAGAACTGGCCAAGCTGCAGGACCGCGTGCCGCCCTTCCCAGCCGCGTTGTCGCGTACGCTGGTGGAGAAGGCCTTCGGGCGCCGCATCGAGGAGATCTTCGAGACGTTCGAGGCCGAGCCGGTGGCCAGCGCCTCCATCGCGCAGGTGCATTTCGCCACGCTGCGTGGTGCATCCGCGGGGCCCGGCGCCGCGCCGGCGCTGCGTGAAGTGGCGGTGAAGGTCCTGCGCCCGGGCATGCTGGCCGTCATTGAACAAGACTTGGCGCTGCTGTACCAACTGGCCGCCTGGGTCGAGCGCCTGTCGGCCGATGGCCGGCGGCTGCGCCCGCGCGACGTGGTGGCCGAATTCGACACCTACCTGCACGACGAGCTCGACCTCGTGCGCGAGGCGGCCAATGCGGCGCAGCTCAAGCGCAATACCGAGGGCTTGAACCTCGTGCTCGTGCCCGAGATGGTGTGGGATTTATGCCGCCCGAACGTCATCGTGATGGAGCGCATGAGCGGCGTGCCGATCAGCCAGCGCGAGCGGCTGCGTGCGGCCGGTATCGACTTCAAGAAGTTGGCGCGCGACGGCGTGACGCTGTTCTTCACGCAGGTCTTCCGCGACGGCTT